>JANLTO010000108.1:0-3276 GCA_031362985.1 Lysobacterales bacterium
GGCGGCAACGGGGCCGGCGGGGGCTGGCGCGAATGCCTGTGGACGGTGCGCCCAAAACGGATTGCACTGGCTACCGGAGCGATTGAGCAAGGCCTGATTTTCCCCAACAACGACCGCCCCGGCATCATGCTTGCCTCTGCCATACGACACTACCTGAATCGCTACGCGGTTGCGGCCGGCAGCAAAGCCGTCATAGCCTGCAACAACGATTCGGCCTATCAAACTGCCGTGGACCTCAAGGCCCGGGGAATAGAAGTCGTGGCCGTGGTGGACAATCGTGCTGAGGTTCCCGCACAGTTCACCCAACAGATGAAGCAGTTGGGCATTGCGGTCTACTGCGGGTGCCGGGTGCGCAATACCCGTGGCATCCGCCGTATTCGCAGCGTCAGTATCGAAAGCCTGCAAGGAGCCGCTAAGGGCTCTGTTGCCTGCGACTTGCTGGCAGTTTCTGGCGGTTGGGCACCGCGGGTCCATTTGCTCTGCCACGCCCGGGGAGGCCTGAAATTTGACCACGACAGCCAGAGCTTCCTACCCGACCGCTTGCCGGCAGGTTTTACTGTCCTGGGTTCGGCGGCCGGCATTGCTGACCTTAGCGAAGTTCTGGCCACCGCTGAAAGCAGTACACGCGAGCTTTGCGCGGAACTGGGTTTCGCAACGCACCCTGGGCCGCGGCCATTGGTCACCCGGGGAATCATTGAATCGCGCAGTGCAGCAGCCACCCTACCGGAGCCCTGCAAACGCCGCCAGTGGATTGACCTCGCGCACGACGTGACTTTTGGCGATGCAGAGCTGGCTGTGCAGGAAGGCTACGAATCGGTGGAGCACTTCAAGCGCTATACGACCACTGGAATGTCGGTGGACCAGGGCAAGACTGGCAACATCAATGCATTCCTGGTGCTCTCCGCACTGAGCGGCAGGAGTATAGAGGACATCGGTACAACTACCTTCCGTCCGCCCTATATGCCGGTTACTCTCGGTGCCATTGCCGGTCGCAGCCAGGGTGATTTTTACGCTCCCCGGCGTTTCCTTCCGGCCCACCGCGTGCACGCCCGGCTAACGGCGCATTTCGCCGACTTCGGGGGATTGCAGCGGCCGGAATATTACCCCCAGGAAGGTGAATCCTCTCAAGCTGCCATCCATCGCGAAGTCCTCGCGGTACGCAACCGGGTAGGAATATTCGACAACTCACCCATAGGCAAGATAGAGGTACATGGCCCGCATGCTGCAGAATTCCTGCACCGCATATACTGCAACAATGTACACAGCCTGCCCACCGGCAGGGTGAGATATGGCCTCATGCTGAATGAGAACGGCGTGATCATTGATGACGGTGTTTTCATTCGCTTTGCCAGTGACCGCTTCCTGGTCAATACGACTTCAGCCGGTGCTTCATGGATCATGGGGCTGTTCGAGGAATGGTTACAGTGCGAATGGTCCGATTTGCAGGTGTTGGTCGATGATGTCACCAGCCAGTGGGCCAATTTTACGGTTGCCGGCCCGCACTCACGCAGGCTGCTACTGGCCCTGGGGACGGACATGGATCTGCGACCGGATGCCTTGCCGCACATGACCGCAACCGAGGGAACCCTGGCCGGGCTGGAGGTGCGGGTGGTGCGTGTGAGCTTTAGTGGTGAAACCAGTTTCGAGGTTAACGTGCACGCCAGCCAGGCCTGTCAATTTCTGGCGCGGGTATGTGAGGCAGGTGCCGCATTTGGGTTAACGCCTTATGGAATTGAAGCACTGATGATTCTGCGCCTGGAAAAAGGCTACCTGCACGTGGGCAGCGATACTGACGGAGCAAGCACACCTGACGATGTGGGTTGGGGCCAGGTAGCGCATAACAAATCCTCTGACTACGTGGGAAAGCGTTCCCTTGCCCGCCCGGCAAACATGGACCCGGAGCGCAAACAACTGGTGGGTCTCCTGGCAACTGATTCGGCACAGATGATGCGTCCGGGAGCGCATTTGCTGTTGGGCAAAGACCGGCAGGCGCCTGCCCTGACCGACGGTTGGATAACATCGGCCGCATTCAGTCCAACTCTTGGCCGTTGGCTGGCACTGGCTACCTTGCGCGCCGGCAGGCAGCATGTGGGAGCTATGCTCAGTGCAATCGATCAGGAACAGCGCTACGCCGTCACCGTTGTGCCAGTTAATTTTTTTGACTCGGAAAACGACAGACTCAAGGTATGAGGGCCAGGCTCAAAGCATGAAGATACATGACTGGAATGAATTCATCGATGCGCCACCTTGCACTGCCCTGCAGCAGGCTGGCGTGGCTGAGCGCAGCTTCAAGAGTTCTGCGATCACCCTGCGTGAACTGGAAAAAGCAGCACTGCTGCGCGTGCACAGTTTGCAGGAATTTCAGGTCCTGCAGGCAAACATGGCGGCCTGCAATATCGCATTACCTGCAAACGTGAATGAGTGCATTGATCAGGGAACCACCGTGCTGTGCCAGGCACCCGGTGAGTGGTTGCTATTCAGTGAATGTAGCAGCAGCGGGCAACTGCTGGCGCAAATGCAACCGGCACTCAATGCACAGCACACGGTAGCACTGGACCTGTCGTCCGCGCTTGCCGTGTTCCGCCTCGCCGGCGGCGCGGCGCCGTGGTTACTGGGTAAACTGTGCGGACTGGACCTGCAGGCTGGAATCAAGACCGGCGCGCACACCGCGCGCACGCGCTTGCAACATGCTGCGGTTACCTTGCACTATCATACGGTCGATGAACCGGCGGCTTCAGTGTTTTCCTCGGCGGTTTTTGACTTGATCTTTGATCGCAGTTTCGCGCCCTACCTGTGGCAACTCCTGATCGCTTCAACACCTCACGCAGAACAACTCAACCAGCTCTATGGAGATCGGGCATGACCCGCACCGCATATATCCTCAAAGCAAGTTGCACCGATACCGTCGGGATAGTCGCCGCCGTGACCGGGTTCATTGCCGCGCGCGGTGGACTGATTACGGAAATGTCGCATTTTGTCGATGACGAAGCGCAGAAGTCGTTTATTCGCACAGTGTTTGAGGATGATGCCGAATCCGTGGCGGACCTTGATGCGATGCGCAGCAGCTTCAAGGAACAGGTAGTGCGGCGTTTTGGCATGCGCTTCGCGTTTTGCTCCACCCAACAGAAAGTCCGCACGCTAATCGCGGTGTCCAAACAGAATCACTGTCTCAATGCCTTGCTGCATCACTGGGCAGATGGCCACCTGGCCATTGACATTACCGGCGTGGTTTCCAATCACGACGACCAGCGCTCCCTGGTCGAGTGGCATGGCCTC
>JANLTO010000111.1:0-1906 GCA_031362985.1 Lysobacterales bacterium
CGGGCGGGTGGCCGGCCATCATGGAACGTAATCATCAGTTGGTTTTGCGTGCCCGTGATACGGTTTGTGAAGTATTGGGAATATCGCCGCCTGTCCCTGATTCGATGATCAGTGCAATGGCAGCTGTGGAGCTTGCCTCAAGCGCAAAGCCCTCTTCGCAAAACGTGTTCGAGCGTGATTCACTGATGCATTCCTTGTTGAACGAATATGGCATTCAGGTGCAAATATTTCCCTGGCGGCATCATGATGCCCGATATCTGCGATTTTCAGCAGCTCTGTACAATTCGGAAGCTGAGTATGTCTACCTGGCGGAGGCTCTAAAGGCATTGGTCTGAAGCCGGCTCAAACGGACTTTCAACCCTCTGCCAGGATTTTTTTGGCCACAGAGTAAAGAAATAATGAAACTGACAATCCTGTTACTTGCACTTATGGCATTTAGTCCACCAGCCAAGGCACAGTTGACGATGCTTAACCACACAGAAATCCTGGGCGGCGTGGCCCGCGAACCCATGCTGGTGCAGCACCCCTCGGGTACGCTGTTCCTGGCCGGCTATGGCTCGCAGGTAACGGGTACGGACTGGACGGCTCCACCCCTGATGTGGCGCAGCGATGACGGCGGGGAAAGCTGGTCAAACGTGGACGTGGGTACATCGAAACAGGGCGCGCAGGGTAATTCGGACGTTGATCTGGCCGTGGGGCCGGATGGCACGCTCTATTTCATCAGCCTGGGATTCAACCGGCAGACGGCCAGGGGGACACAGATTTCCATGGGTGTCAGCACGGACGTTGGACACAGTTGGACCTGGCAGCGTCTGTCCGCCGCGGATCTGGACGACCGGCCCTGGGTCGCGGTTTCGCCGGATAACATCGCTCATGCCGTGTGGAACGACGGCAAGGGCGTGCGCCATTTCATCAGTGAGGACTCGGGTCAGACCTGGCAGGAGTTTGATCGTGTGAATGACCAAGGCGGCGCCAGCCACCTGGCAGTGGGGCCGGGCGGCCTGGTAGCGGTACGAATCGGCCCCGTTTCCGCGGCTGGCCAGAAATTCGATGCAGGTGTGGATGTAGTTGCAGTGAGCCGCGACAGCGGCCGCACATGGACCAGCCATGAACCACCCGCCAAACTGCGCTGGTATCCATTCGAGCCCGCAGAGCCGGAAATACCACGTTGGGTGGAGCCCATTGCCTGGGGGACTGATGACAGGTTGTATTCCTCCTGGAGTGAAGGAGAGACCGTATGGCTGGGCTGGTCGGCCAACTATGGAGCGACTTGGGAAAAACAGGTGATAGCCACTCAAAAAGGTATGGCTTTTTATCCCTTCCTCAAAGCCGGAGGTGCGAATGAGTTGGCTGTTAGCTGGTTTGTGAGCAACGACAATGCATTGACCGCCCATCTGGCGCTGGTGCGGCCGAAGGGGTCAGCGGTTCAGATAGAATTAACCGAGCCGTTTGTTCCCCAAACCTGGGCTGACACGACGGAGCGGCGCGCGCCCGAACCCGCGGGGGAATACTTTCCAGTGATATTTCTGAACAACGGCAATCTCGGCGCGGCTACACCGATTCAGGATGCCGAAAACCAGCGCTATGGTTTCACCTGGTGGGAGTTCCAAAGCCCGCACTGATCACCTGGGCCGGCTTCGTGCTGCGGCTGAACCTGACAGGCCTATCAGTCCACTGGCATACCGGCGCCAAAATTCTTATCGCGTGCGGGATTGAACTTCAGGGATTCACGGTCAAGAATGCGGCCCGCTTGCATCACCATTTCGATGTTGCGCGTTTCGCTGATATCAAGATCCGGGCGGCCGGCAACGACAATCAGATCGGCCTTCTTGCCTGGCTTGAGCACACCCCAGTCATCCGCTTTCAGTAACTTCGCAGCGTTGCGGGTCGCGGCCGAGATGGCCTC
>JANLTO010000132.1:0-11978 GCA_031362985.1 Lysobacterales bacterium
GCCAGGCCAGCTCGCGCGAACCCAGCAGGTCGCTCCACATGTTGCGCAGCAGCTTGCCGAAGCTCAACAACTCCGAATCGGGCGAATAGACAGTTTCTTTCAGGGAACGATCCATCGTTTATCCAGGCAATCCGGTTTCCCTGCTCAAATCAATAATCTGCGTGACGTTGTTCTGGCACAGGAGTGTACCTGAAAGCAGAGCCTTCCTGGCGGATATCCTGCACCACGAGTAGTGTTTTTCCTGCATCGTTGAACGCCGTTCGAGGCGACAATTTGGCAAGGGCTCCATCAGCCGCAATTGCTGGATCCCGGAAGAGAGTTTGGGACAGTGACGTGGGGTGTGGCACTGTGGCAATATTGGTAGCGTACCGGAGGTAGAAATATGTCGACTGTGAAGAAAGAGCTGACGCGCCTGATTCAGGAACAGCCAGAGGACAGCTCAAGCGAAGAGATCGTGCGTGAGCTGGCATTCCACGTCATGGTGGAACGAGGCTTGGCCGATTCAGACGCCCGGCGTGTCATCTCAAATGACGAGATGGCTCGACGCATCCGCTCGTGGCAAGACTAAACTGGACGGAAGAAGCCCAGGGCTGGCTCAAGGACATATTAGAGTTTATTGCTGCGGACAATCCTGAGGCGCCAGTTCAGACTGTGCAAGGCATATATGCTCTCGCACAGACACTGCTTGACCATCCAGCGATTGGTCATCGCTATGAATCATCGGAACGCGATGTTCGAATCTTGCTCTCCGGCCACTACCGAATTGCATATTTAATGAGACCAGATGGCGACATCGACATCCTTGGTGTGTTTCACGGTGCCTTGGACATCAGCAGGTATGAGCTGTAAATCCTTGAGTGGGTACGTCTGATTTCGCATGTGCGAGCCGAGCCCGAATTCAGCCGGTTCTTCAAGGTTGTGTAATCGAACGGTTACAGTTAAGTTATGTGCTCAATCGCTTCGAAACTCGCGGCCATGCTAGAGGATTGAACCGTGGACAAGAAAACCCGAATCTCCGACCTGACCGATTTCGACCCGGCTGAACACCTAAAGAACGAGGATGATGTTGCCGCCTACCTCACGGTCATTTTGGAAGACAACGATCCTGCGCTGTTGGCGGCAGCGCTGGGCGATATTGCCCGAGCGCGCGGCATGAGTGAGATCGCCAGGGTATCCGGGATTACTCGCGAAGCGTTGTACAGAGCGCTGCGGCCCAATGCGCAGCCGCGATTCGATACCATCAGCCGTGTCTGCACGGCGCTGGGTGTAAAGTTGGTGGCGGAGGCTGTTCATCCGCTGGAGGCGCGATAGCCCAGGCGTAACCCAGCAGTGATTGCCGGTACTGAGCACTGATGTTCCGCACCAGCAAGCGCCATGCCAACTCGCGCGAGTCCAACAGGTCGCTCCACATGTTGCGCATCAAGGTACCGAAGCTCAACAGCTCCGAATCGGGCGAATAGACGGTTTCTTTCAGGGAACGATCCATCGTTTATCCAGGCAATCGGGTTTCCCTGTTCAAATCAATAATCTGCGTGGCGTTGCTCTGGCACAGGAGTGTACCTGAAAGCGGGGCCTTCCTGGCGGATATCCTGCACCACGAGTCGTGTTTTTCCTGCATCGTTGAACTCGGTTCGAGGCGATAATTTGGCATGAGTAATAGTCGGTTGAGTGAGTGATGGTGCGCATAAAGGGGTATTCGGGACTTGATCCCTTCCTATTTCGAATATTTCGAATTTTCGTATATTTCGATTATACTGGAGCCTGTGAGGCTATTCCAAACGCCCAGGAGGCTGCTATGACCACACTCTCACCCACTCATTCGCTGCCCACGGCCGAAGAGGTCGCTCTCGCTCGGGAGAGTGGCCGGACCCTTTCTGCTTATCTGCAGACTCGTGCCAAAACGCAGCGGTTCGAGATCTTCGATGCCAAAGGCGGGGCCCATCCGTTACGTGTGCCGGTGTCGGCACTACGGCTGCTGGTTGATGTCTTGACCGAGATTGGCGAAGGCCACGCGGTCAGCATCATCCCGATCCACACCGAACTGACCACCCAAAATGCCGCCGATGTGCTCAACGTCTCGCGCCCGTTCCTGGTGCAGTTGCTGGAGCGTGGTGAGATCCCATTCCACAAGCTTGGCACACACCGCCGCGTTCGCTATCAGGACGTGATCGCGTACAAAGAGCGAATCGATGCGAATCGCAATAAGACCCTTGATGCGTTGGCCGAGCAAGCCCAGGCGCTCAAGATGGGGTACGAATGAGTGAGCTCGAACATCACCGTCATCTACGACGCGTGCGTGCTCTACCCTGCGCCACTGCGCGATTTCCTGATGCGTCTGGCCTTGACAGATCTGTACAAGGCGCGCTGGACGGACATGATCCACGATGAGTGGACACACAATGTTCTCAAGCAACGGCCGGACCTGAAGCCGGATGACCTGGTCCGCACCCGTTCTATGATGAACGCCCATGTGCGGGACAGCCTGGTGACCGGCTTCGAGCATCTTATCCCGTCTATCGAACTTCCAGATCCAAACGACGGGCATATAGTGGCCGCCGCCATTCACAGCGGCGCCACCCTGATCGTGACCTTTAACCTGAAGGACTTCCCGCTGGAGCAGCTCAAGCCTTACAACCTGGCGGCCCAGCATCCTGATGACTTCATTTTCGATCTACTCGGTCTGCAACCGGCCCGGGTCTGTGAGGCTGCGGCCAACCATAGACGCTCGCTGTAGAACCCTCCCAAGACGGTGGACGAGTTTCTGGACACGCTGCTGAAGCAGGGACTGATGCAAACCGTTGGCCTGCTTCGGGAGTGGGAGATGACAATCTGACGGCGCAGCAGATAGCCGGAGTGGAGCGGTTCGGAATGGGCGAATAGATGGTTTCTTTCAGGGGACGATCCATCGTTTATCCAGGTAATCCTGTTTCCTTGCTCAAATCAATGATCGTGTTGTCATTGGCTTGGTAGATAAGCGTACCTGCTACCGCGCCCAACCCCAAGCCATTGACCAGGCCGCGGTAGCGCTGCAGCTGGCTCTGCCACAAATCCCGGGTATCCTCCCGATCCGCGCCGGTCTTGTAATCGACGATGGTCCAGGTGCCATCCGCGCATTGGTACAGCCGGTCGATAATGTGGTGCTTAATGAAATGCCCCCTGGCTTCGAGCAGGGGTAGCTCGGCAAAGGACTGCGATTTGTTGTCGGGGCTCAAAACGGAGCTGCCGGGTTCAGCATTCAGGATTGCCGCTATCATCCCGCTCAGTTGCGTCAGCAAACCAGGAAGCTTGGCCCGGCTGGCGCCAGAGCGGCGCAGTAGTGACTCGAGCATGGCCGGGTGGCCCTCAAACCAATCACCCCCCCTGCCCTGCGCCTGGAAATCATCCCAATGGTCATGCAGCAATTCCAGCCACTGGTGCAGGGCATGACCGAGCGCCGCATTGTCGCGCGCTGGCAAGCACCCCGCTTGTACCGCCTCGGCGGGCTCCGGTTCGCTGAATGCAAAATCCGGAAATGCCCTGAGCCGCAGCAGCGGCAACACCGACGGCACATTAGTTGCCTGCACCCCGATGCCTTGGGTTTTTGCGTTCGCCGTGAGATCGGCCAGCGCATGTTCGCAGGCCGGAAACAGCAGTTCCAAAAAACTGCCCGATGGTGGGTTCCCCCCGTCAATCTGCGACTGCGTCATCTGGCCCACCAAATGCAGGTGGCGCCTGGCGCGAGTAACGGCCACGTACAGCACGCGAGTGGTTTCGAAACGCTCACGCTCGGTATCGATGCGCCGCAGGTAGTCAGACAGGGAGGGGCCTGACTGACCCTTTGCCCTGATCGGCGCCATCAGCACACCGCCGTCCCTGCCGGTGCCACCGGCCGCGCCATCATCGGTATTCAGGCTGAACTGCTGAGCCAGCACCAGCCGGCTGCGACCACTGCCCGTCTTCTTGCCCAAGCCGGGCAGAATCACCACGTCGAACTCCAGGCCTTTGGCTTTGTGGATAGTCATGAGCTGCACGCGCGCGTGACGCCCGCGAGCATACAGCCGGCCAAGTGCTTCCTGAATGCGTGGCACAAGTTCCACCGGACTTTGCTGCTCCAGCCGGCGCAGCAGGTCGAGCAGCATGTCGGCATTTTCCAGTTCCTCAGGCCCGCTGACACAGTGCGGACCACCAAGCTGCAGCCAGGCGGCCTCTACCCGCTCGGAAAGTCTGAGGCTGGGGTTCAAGGAAAGAGCCAAGTGCATCACCCGGTGCAAGCGCGTCACGCGCTCAGCCATCGCGGGTTGGAGCAAACCCTTGTTCAGCACGTTTTCGAGTAGTTGCAAAGGCTCAGCGTGACGATCCTCGCCAGCGACGTGATGTAAATCTGCAAGCGTAAGACCGCACCAGGGTGCACGAAGTAAACCCAGCCAGGCAATGCGATCCGCCGACTGCTCCAGCACACGGGTAATAGCCAGCAGATCCTGCACCACCGGCCGATCCTGCAACGGGTCGATTTCGACCGCGTCGAAGGGTATTCCTTCGTGCAGCAGTTCCTGCACGATGTGCCGCAGATGGCTACGACTACGCACCAACAGGGCAATCACAGAATCCTCATCTGCAGCCAGGTGCTCACGCACCAACCCGGCCACACACCGGGCCTCCTCCATCGGTCCCGAGTCCGGGTGTTGCATGTGTACCTGCACTGCACCACCTTCACCACGCTCTGCTGTTGCCGGGCGATAAGCCACTGCGCCCGAGTCCATCTGCGCATGGGCGGGAAAGATATGCGGAAACCAGGCGTTGACCCAATCCACCACTTCGCGCCGCGAGCGGAAATTCGCCGTCAGCGCCAGCGGTTGCACGGACACTCCACCCAGACGTCTCTGCTCCACCACCGCCGTGAACAGACCGACATCCGCTTCGCGAAAGCGGTAAATGGACTGCATCGGATCGCCCACCAGGAACAGGGTGCGCCCATCATCGGGCACCCATCCTTCTGTGAGCAAGCGCAACAGCTTGTGCTGGGTATGGCTGGTGTCCTGGAATTCATCGACCAGCAGATGCTCCAGGCGCATGTCTTCCATCAGCAATACCGGGCTGACTTCTTCTCCCTCCACCGGCTCAAGCGCGGCCAGTGCGGCCTGGGCCACGTGGGTAAAATCGGCTTCGCCGGTTTCGTCGATCACCACCTGCAGTTCGGCCCGCAAAATATTCAGCAATCCGAGGACATCATCCAGCACGCTGCCGCCGCCGGCAGACTCCTCCAAAGGTGGGGATTTGGCCATCCAATCCAGGGCTTTTTGGCTATTTTGTCCTTGGTGCCAATCCTGGTAGATGGCAGACAGCTGCTGCACGGTATCGCCAAGGTCCGGGTTAAGCCCGGGAAAAATGCCTGGCTTGATCGCAGTTCGTCCGCGCAAACCACCGGAATCGGTACGGAAAGCCTGGCAGAACCAGTAGGCGCGCCATACCGCCTCTTCGGCTGATTGCGGCGTGGTCGGCAACGCAGCAAAGCGGGACGCGGCGTGCTCCGCGTCACTGAGATTTTTGCCGATCACGCAGAGTAGCTGCTCAGCCCTGGTCAGTGGTTCCTCACCCAGGGCAGAGCGCCAATCCTCCATGTCGATTTGCTGCCGGCTCTCCAGCACCTCGTGCATGGTTTCCCTGGCGCGGCCTATTAAGGGCACCCATTGGTCACGGATCGCCAGCATACCGGTCAGCAGTTCTTCCAAACGCAGGTTGTCCCCATCCAGGTGCTTGAGTACGCGAATGAGCAAGGGGTGGGCCTGTCCAATGGCGGGGTCAGACCCGTCGCCCGGGGGTTCGCCCAGGTCTTCAATTAACGCACGCGCTGCCTTGCGGTAAAGCCGCCCAGCATCGTCAAGAATTCGCAACCCACCCACCGCTGCGCCATGACGCGTGCTGCGTTGCAATAGCTGGGTGCAAAGTCCGTCAATGGTGAGGATGCGCAAGCGCGCTGGATTTTCCAGCAGGTCCCAGCCCCGCTGCCGACCGTTCTCCAATACGCCGCGAGCGAGTTCTACAGCGGTGCGTTCATGCTCCTCGATCGCTGCATCGCTGTCGGCCTGCCGCAGCCGCTTGAGGATGCGGGTGCGCATCTCCTGGGTAGCCTTGCGGGTGAAGGTGATAGCCAGCACCCGCTCAGGCCGTTCCACTCTGCCCAAAAGTTTCAGCATGCGCTGGGCCAGAAGCTCCGTCTTGCCCGAGCCCGCCGGGGCTTGCACGATGAAGCTACTGTCGAGTCGCAGCGCCGCATCGCGCTGTGCCTGGTCGGCCGGCTGGTGCTCAGTCATCAGAGCCACCCCCCGTCTTCGTCATGGGCATGGCCATCGTCGCTGCCGGCGTATTCTCCGTGGGCGGTCAACCAGGCTTCACCTTCGGCGCGGCGCAACACCAGGCCCAAATTGCTGTGCTCCAGTGCATTGCTCTTGTACAAGCGGTTGGCCGCTTCACCATCAATGATTTCCTGCAGCAGCTGGTCGATGCTCTCGGACCAGTGCGTGGTCTGGGCCATCCAGCCGGACGCTCGCTGCTCGGCGCTGCTCTTCGACGAGCCGGGCGCCTTGACACCGGCAAATTCAACATCGGGATGGTGGGAAGTGCCAACGTACTTGCATTCACCGGGCCGGACGCTGGCAAGAGCCAGCCCGCCCAGTTGGAACGTTTCGCTTTCAAGTTCCCGGCTTTGCAAGAGCACCGCGTAGAGCGGCAACTGGGGTTCCAGGTTACGCTCCTTTTTCCAGTCGGCGATACTGACCGCGCCGCTCTTGTAGTCGATCAAAAGCTGCGAGCCGTCCGCAAGTTGATCAATGCGGTCATTGCGCACCCGGATGGTGAAACCACGGTACTGGAACTCGTCCTGCTGCTCTGTCTCGATGACGGTAAAGAATGGTCGCTGCCGGTCCACAACCAGCCAGTCCAGCAACACACGCTGCAGCCGGCTGCGCTCCGCTTCTTGTGCTGCGGCAGACAAACGATAGGCTGCCTCTCCGTGTTCCATCGCTAACTCGACCGCGGCTTCAATGCCCTTGGTATCGGGGGCTCCGGGCTGGCCCTTGTGCGGCTCATACAGATGAAACAGCGCTGCATGCAGCACGCTGCCACGCCAGGCGTAATCCGGAAACGGACCGGGCATGTCCTCGAAACGTGCGTTCAGGCGGTACTGCAGATAGGCTTGCAGTGGGCAGCCAGCCTGCTGTTTCAACATAGACGCCCCGCCCGGAATATGGTTGTTGCCGGCGTGGTTGAGCGGTAATCCCTGGGTGTCCTCGATGGCCTGAAGCCAGGGATGGTTGATGTACCCCGCCAGTGGCGGATCCGCGCACCGCAGTGCTGCCCAGGGTTCCAGTTGGAGCGCAGCTGGCGATCCGGACAGCGGCTTAGCCAACGGATT
Source organism: Lysobacterales bacterium (assembly GCA_031362985.1). Lineage (GTDB taxonomy): Bacteria > Pseudomonadota > Gammaproteobacteria > Xanthomonadales > SZUA-36 > SHZL01. Next base: position 7,391 of record JANLTO010000132.1, read on the forward strand.
TGCCAATGGATTTGCCAATGGATCAGCCAATGGATCAGCCAATGGATCGGCCAATGTATCGGCCATTGGCTTAGCCATTGACTTAGGCTGGGGCGCGCAGGCTGCCTCAAGCAGCGGGCTGGCCAAGCGGGGCGCGTCGCCGGCTTTGAACGCAAAAGTGAAGGTCACGTCTTCAGCCAGGCCCACCAGGTGATGTTGCAGCTTGCGCGCGTAGGCCAGCATGCCTTCGGGCGCGGCGCGGGGAATGACCTGCGCCGCCTCAGAGGGCAGAAAGGGGTTGGCTGTTGGGCGTCCCGGCCAGTTGTCTGCGTGAACGTCAACGATCCGCGCGACGTCGAAGCGCTGACCCGCCGCATCTTCCGGCGTCATCACCTGAACCGGCGACAATGGTCCGCCGCGTTCGCAGATGCGCGCTTCGCTGCACGCCTGCTGCAACACGTCCTGCCAGGACGGCGCCGGCAGTTCAATGTGAGTGCGCAAATCTTCCAGCACCTTGACGAAGCGGTCGACCCGCGCCTGGGCGAGCGCGCCCGCAGCGCAAGGCCCGGGCCAACCCCAGGCCGCGAGGCACACCAGGGTTGCGTCCGCCGGATCCTCGCCACCGGCGAATCGCGGGGGATTCGACAGCAACTGGTGCAGCACGGGTATTTCCTTTTGCAGCTTCCACCGCTCCAGCTGTCGCCGCAAATCGCTTACCGACAGCCAGTGCCGCCCGGCCTCACGCAAACGCGATTCAAACACTGCCCTGGCATGGCGCTCGACATCCGCACCCCGAATGGCCGGCGAAAGAACCAGGCGGCTGGACACGGGAAATGCATGGCTACGCGCTAAGCCTTGCGAAGACAGGCGGAGCAGCATCAGCGCATCAGCAACCAGGGAGTGATCCGTCAAAGGTACCCCCATCGGAAGGTGGAAATCGCTTTCGCCGGAGAATGCTACCAGCAAGCCACCGCGTGGATGCAAGGCGCGGTCCAGCACGCGGGTTACTTCCGCGGCGCGACGCTCGAGATCCGGAATTACCAGAGCAATGCGTTGCACACGGCGCGCAAGTTGCTCCGTCGCCCATTCTGCTGCTGCCCGCAGCTCCTCTTCAGGAGATGCATATCCCAGTAGTTGTGGCAACCGCACATCCGTCGCCACCGCATCGCAGACAGCAGGGCCTTCCTCGATATGCAGGACGACGCCGCGGCCTCCCAGGGCCACCAGCAATTCCTGTTCCAGGGTGGTGAATTCAATAAACCCGCGGAACGTGATGCGTGCGGGTAGCCTGACGGGCAATTCCTGGGGCGATGCCAGTCGCTCGGTCAATTTTTGCAGCCACTGTTCCAGAGTCAACAGGTTTTGCCGTGCAAGATTGACTGATACAGCCTGCCGCCAGCTCCGGAACCGTCCGTCCAGCCACGGCACATTGCCTGTGCTGAACCACTGGCTTAGCAAGCGGCTCGCGGCTTGCGCCTGGCGCACCAGAAGACGCTGCGACGCACTGCTCACCGGTTCGTGAACAGTAACTGCCGCCGTCCAGGCCTGTTGTTGCTGCAGCCCGCTTGCAGTGGGGGGAACTGGCTGTCCTTCAAGCAGACAAATAGTTACCGCGAGGTGCTCTGCCCAGAGGGACAGCACCTCAACCGGTGGCGCCACGCAGACAACCACCCGGGACCGCATGAAATCAGCCGCCAGTGCCAGATCCAGCATGCGTTTGTTGGGCAGCAGCAATAATTCCTGACTTGCCTTCGGACTGCGGATCGGATGGACGGCAAGGCTGGGCATGATGGTTCTCCGCTGGCTTTGGCCGCATCCCCTTGGATAGCGCTATGGTACCAAAGCGGTTTCAGCTTACCCGTCGCAGTTCCCAAATACTGAGAATCTCCAAATGAGTAGCTTGGGCGCGCGGCCGCTGAATTCGCTAAAATGAATCCATGTGCGGAAAAGCCAGCGTTCAGATCAAGTGGAAAGACGTTTACGCATACGCCTCGGCTTTGAAACCGCCAGACACCTCACCGCCGGATCCCGAGCCCAGAATCAACGTGTCGCCATCGCGCTTACGGCGCAAAAGCGAACCCGATTCGATGGTCTGGGAGACCTTGCCGGTAATTCATGCGCAGGCTGAGCAAGACGTGCCGACGGAGGCGATCTGGCCGTATATACCTGCATACTCCGAAGGACACCTTCCCACCAATCGTGAAGGGCAAATTATTTCCACGGCCAATGCCAGGCTACGTGCCGCGGGCAAACCTTTCGCACCCACTTTCATGGGTGCATGGAATGCGGGCTCACGCGTATTGGTGGTGGTTTCCTGGTTTTACGAGTTCGACAGCCGGGTGAAGCCGCAGGTGCCCTACGCTGTCTTCCCTACCAATGCGCCCTGCTGGCTAATGGCGGGCCTGGCGCGCCGTACGATTTTTGCCAACGGCGAAAGCCAGTTAACCGTGGCGCTAATTACCGTCGATCCGAATGCAGTGCTGCAATCCGTGGGCCATCACCGCAGCCCAGCGTTGTTGCGTTCGGGGGAAGAGGGAAGATGCTGGTTACACGGCACGCAAGCCGAAGCGCTTGATCTGTTGAGACCGCATGAAAATGAAAGTATGGGGGTTGAAGCCGTCCCTATGGGAATCAAGATCCCGGGCAACGAAAAAGTCCTGCTTCCTGCCGCGCTGATGCTCAGGCGAGTGTGAATGATCAGCTAATCGCGAATTCCCTGGAGGCTTCAGCGCCTAGGTTGCGAAACTCGCGGTGTGTCCTCAGGAACGTACTTAATGGCCGGCATTGCCAGCCCTTGGGACAATCCGGCTTCCGGGGATTCTTCGTCAGAGTAAATCCGCTCTGCGGTGAGCGCGGAGCCATCGCGGAATTCTTCTCCCGCCCGTTGGTTCCTCGCATCAAAGGCACCGGCGGGTCGCGGGTGAAACAGGTGAGATTGCCCAGGAGTTCCGTGACGAACCGGCGCTGAGACATGCCGGTGGTGCAATTGCGCCAATTGTTGCGCCTTGGTTTTCTGCCTCTTTTCTGTATGACTGCGTTTCTGCTCGCTCCTGACCAGCCAGGATACGAGCAGCACAGCGATTACTCCGATAGCGATCAAAAAATAAAGTTTTTCCATGGCTTTTCCAGTCCTTCCTTATGGAGGTAATCAGGCCAAATCAGGCCTTGCTACCAACCCCACGGCAGTTTGACGTTTTTAAGCCTGACGTAGCGAAGCTCGTCGCGTTTGGATGCCACTAAAGCATCGACATTCATACCAGCAACGCGCAGCAGTTTGCTGCGCACCACCTCGGTTTGTTTGACGCCGAAATTGTCCATCTGATCGTGGGGTGCTCGTGGATCGCGCAGCATCGGCGGCTTGACTTTACGGTATTCGATTTCGTTAGGGGAGTTCCATTTTGCCGGCACGAAACGGTCTTCTATCAAGGCGCGCAGACTTTCCCTGGCGCGTGACTCAGCCGGCTTGCTTTCGAGGTTCTTCTTTTGTTGTACGAGACGATCAGTGAAAAAGTTCATCGCGCGCGACGATTGGGACTTGCTCTTTACTTTGTCACTCGAGTGCTGCGGCCAACCCCATGGAGTGCGAACTGTATGGAGCTCTCTCTCAAGGCGCAGTGCGTCGTCACGAGCTGCCGACACCCGTTTCGCGGCGGAATGGCTTTCATAGACGACCTTGCGTTGTGTCTGCGAAGTTTTGGATTTGCTGCCCGGTCGATTAGCGCCTGAATCAGCAGTTGCAAAATCTTTTGCCCGGTGCACGTGCCGAATTATGAACGCACAGATAAGCCCCAGAAGCAGAACGGCCAGAAAAGCATAGTAGTATTCGAACATGAAAGAATTCCATTTACCGGCGTCATTTCCACTCCTGCGGACGACCCCGGTTTCAGTTCAACGAAAAAGCGTGCTTACCAGCCAAACCACGAAGGCGCTGCCAGCCAAACCACTAAGGCGCTGAATTAAGACTTTCAAGTTCCATTTGATCCCTGTCAGACTCACCGGTCATTCCCCTTCGACCGATGTCGCAGTCCCAAAATCCCCCGGGGTTTCAGCCCCGGTTGACCCGAACTACTTCAAGTCCATCGCCGGTTGTTCTTCTGCCTGAGTGCTTTGAGCACAAGGCTGGGCGACGTCCCCATACTAGCACATACCCGATAAACCAGGAAAGGTTGGTCTGCCTGAAACATCAACGACGGGGTCTGGCGTAATCAAGCAAAGTTTTTCAGTCTGCTTTGAACGCCATCTCAACCCAATTCCGGACACAAAAAAGCCACCTTGCGGTGGCTTGCTTGCGGCATCAAATCTTTCACGTTCAATGCCTTACTGGTGGCGTCCCCTACGAGATTCGAACTCGTGTCGCCGCCGTGAAAGGGCGGTGTCCTGGGCCTCTAGACGAAGGGGACACGTTTGGTGGAGCTAGGCGGGATCGAACCGCCGACCTCTACAATGCCATTGTAGCGCTCTCCCAGCTGAGCTATAGCCCCGGAAAGCCGCAGAATGGTAAAGGCTGGCACCCGGCATGTCAATGCAAGTTTCAGCCGGTGTAGGTGCAAAGTTGTAATGTCCCCTGTGTGCAAAGTTAAAGTGTCCCCTTTTGTGGGGGAGCGCTGTG
>JANLTO010000139.1:0-8399 GCA_031362985.1 Lysobacterales bacterium
GTCTGCCATTATCTGTAACCGGGCGACTCGGTCCGGTTCAATCCATCTGGCAGGGAGGCCCGTTCGATCACGATTTGGACCTGCGCCTGGGTAAAGTAACCCTGCATAGCCAGGGATCATTCACCGATATCCGTACAGGCAGCGGCGCGAACATTTCAATGAGGTTTTCCGGGCCCGAATTTGGCAAAGTGACGGAATACCTCAACCTGCCGCCATTCAGTAGCGATGCCTTCGATTTTTCCATGGAATTGCTTACCAAAAGCGCAATGACATCGATCGACGTGGATGGTGATCTTGGTAGTTTTGAAATCTCGGCCTCCGGCGAACTGGACCGCCTTCTCAAACCGACTGCCGGGAATTTGAACATGACAACCAAAGGCCCGGACCTACAGACCTTCGGGCAGTTGTTCGGGCTGGATGGCCTGGTAAACACAGCGTTCGGGCTAACCCTCGCAACCACCGTTGAAAATGGCCGCGCACAGCTAGCGCCCTCTGTGCTTACAACAGCACAGGACCGGCTTGAAGTCAGTGGCGTGCTGGGGCTTGCAACGGACTTGAAGGACTCTGCGCTTACCTTCAACGCGCACTCTGACGAGATAGGGAGATGGGCAGGCCTTTTGGGCCGACAGGTGAGTGATCTTGGCCCGCTAACAGCCAACGGCCAGCTGAAAACCGACTCCAGCGGTGAACTGTTTGTACAGGGCGAGGTTCAATACCGTGACAGCCAGCTAAAACTTGATGGCTCGCTGGGGCGGCTTGCACAGGCCGACATGCCATCGCTGGATTTCGACCTGTCCACACCCGATGCCAGCAAGTTGGTTGCGATAACACAGATCAAGGATTTACCGGCAGCTACGCTTAACGCCAAGGGGCATCTTGCCCGCGTAAATGGCGGCATCCAGTTCACCTCGGTTTCAGGTCTTCTGGCAAAAAACCAATTCGGGTTTTCCGGTTTTCTGAGTTCCGAAAGTCAACTAAAAGGCAGCAAGTTCAATCTTCAGGCAAAAGTGCCCAGCACTTCAGCCCTGGGGCTGCTGTTTGGTTACAAGGACCTGCCAAACCAGCCACTGCAGCTGACCGCAACGATCACGCCGGTGGGCAAGGGCCTGGATTTTACGCTTGGCGAAGGGCGCATTGGCGAAACGCAGCTTGCACTGAAAGGGCATATCGCCGATGTACACAAGCCCGAGCTGTTCACGGCGGACGGAAAAATCGAATTGCCCAGCCTGAAACTGCTGCAATTTGTTGCACCTGAATGGAAGTTGCCGGACCTGCCCTTGTCTTTCAGCGGCGGGATCGAACATGCGATTGGCATCATGCGTTTCAGGCAGGCTCATATTGTTCTGGGCGAGAGCACGCTGGACCTTGATGGCCAGCTCGGCGTAGGTCTGAGCCCGGGCAGCAGCAGCCTCAAGATGTCCGGCAGCGGACCCGATTTATCACGGCTGTGGGATGCGGCATTCCTGGATTCCTTGCCCAAAGCCTTCACTTTTTCCGGCCAGTGGTCCAGCGCGGGCCAGAACTCCGGCGTGGCGAAAGACACTATTGTGGACAACTTTCAGCTACAGCTGGGCGACATGAAGCTGGCTCTGCATGGAGCGGTCGACAATTTTCTCAAGCCAAAGACACTGGCACTGCAGTTAAAACTCACTGCTCCTGATGCCTCCGTTTTGAACGGACTTACAGAGTTGGGTCTGGAAGCCGTGCCTCTGTCAGTTGCAACCCTTTACAGCGGTTCATTGCAGACGTTTTCGCTCGACCAGTTGGTGGTGGAGCTTGGCGCCAGTCAGGCCAAGGGTGACCTGCAGGTTGAGCTCGGAGACAACGGCAGGGTCTCCGGGGCCTTGCAGTCGGGATTCCTGGACCTCAAACCGTGGCGCGACCAGATCAAGAAAAAGCAGCCAAAACCGGAAACGCAGACGGCCCCATCTTCCAGGGACGTGCCTGATGACACCAGGATGTTTCCCGATGCACTGGTAATGGAAGTGGGGAAAACCGCTCTGGACATGGAACTCGATATCCGGGTTGATAAGGTCGATCTCGGAAATGCGGAAATCAGGGATGCCCACCTGGGTATACTGCTGACTGACCACCGGTTGCGTTTGAACCCGTTTGAACTGAGTGATGCGGCGGGTTCACGTGTGTCCGGTCAGTTTGAACTGGATGCAACAATCCCTGTGCCCACGATGAATCTCAAGCTGAGCGGTGCAAACCTCCGCATTGGACTTGCTGCCGCCCCTGACCAGGACCTTTCGACCTATCCACCGGCGGAGGTGCAGGCCAATTTGCAGGGCAGTGGTCATACCTGGCACGAATTGGCCAGTTCAGTAAACGGGAAGGTGCGATTTTACCAGGGTTCCGGCCTGGTTGAGACGGCGGCATTTGACACGTTTTATTCGGATTTTCTAACCCGGCTGTTCAGCGGGCTGATCCCCGCCAGCAAGAATAGCGCATACACCAAGTTCGACTGCGGTGTGTTTGCAGCAGACATCGTGGCCGGCCAGGTCAAAGCAGATCCCATCATCATCCGGACCGAGCATGTTACGGTGCTCAGCGTAGGGACCGTAAACCTGGAAAGCGAGAAAATAGACTTCAATTTCCAAACCAGGCCCCGCACCGGGCTGGGCATCAATGCTGGAACAGTGATCAATCAGTTCATCAAGGTCGGGGGCACACTGAAGCACCCGGTAACGGAATTCAACCCTGCGGGAGCGGTTATTGGCGGCGGGACAGCCGCTGCGACATTTGGCTTGTCGTACGTGGCAAAATCATTTTTTGACCGTTTCCTGAGCAGCAAAGACCCTTGCGGGGAGGCGCGGAAAAAACTGGAAAAAGCGGACGGTGCAACCCGTTAGCCAGGCCCGGTAGCCAAGCCAGACAGCCAGGCCAAAAGCTCTGCTGAAAATCAGGTTACACTGGTTTATGCGGGGTTTGGCGGGTAGCGTTTTTTAGCGGAGTTGTGAGCATTTGAAAATATTTTTTACCATACTGGGTGTAGCCATTGCAGCATTCCCGCTGATCCCGGTTCAGGCTCAGCAAGCGCCTGCGGCCCCCGGCGTCATCGTAGTTGAGGCCCGCTTCAAGTCCTTTCCACTCTCTGCGGAAGCCCTGGGCAATGCCCGTGCGGTTGAATCGATTGACGTCCGGGCTGAGATTACGGCCGCTCTGACTGCGATTCGCTTTACTGAAGGCCAGTGGGTGGAAAAAGGCGCAGTGCTGGTGGAACTGGAAAATGCGCAGCAGTTGGCTGCGTTGGCGGCAGCCAAAGCCCGCCTGGTTGAATCCACGAGCCAATTGCGCCGGTCGCAGGAATTGTTCAAAACCAAGGCAGTAGCCGAGTCGCAACTGGAACAGCTCAGGGCCAAGCAGGAGTCTGACCTGGCCAGTGTAAACGCAGAGCAATCGCGGCTGGACCAGACCGTTATTCGGGCTCCCTTTGCGGGCCGGTTGGGTTTGCGTCAGGTCAGCGTAGGGGCCGTGCTCGACACTGACACGGTGATCACTACCCTGGACGACACGTCCTCAATCAAGCTGGACTTTGATGTACCGGAAATTTTCCTTGCCAACCTTGAGCCGGGGCTGAAAGTCTCTGCACGCAGCGCAGCCTGGCCCGATACGGAGTTTATAGGCGAAGTCAGCACCATCGATACACGAGTGGACCCGATTTCCCGGACTCTCAAAGTGCGAGCGGTATTGCCCAATCCAGATGAGCAACTGCGCCCCGGGATGTTCCTCACGGTTTCGCTTCTCAAGGAAGATCTACAGTCACTGGTAATCCCGGAAGAAGCCATCGTGCCGGAGCGCAGCAAGCAGTTCGTGTTTGTCGTGGGCGCAGATGGAATTGCCGAACTGAGGGAAGTCCAGACCGGACGGCGCAGGCCAGGGGAAGTAGAAGTGCTGCATGGTCTGGTGGAGGGAGAGTGGGTGATCACCGAGGGCACCCTCAAGGTGCGCCCCGGGGCGGCCGTGCGTTTAATCGAGCAGCCAGCCGCAGCTAGCGGGGGATAAGTGATAATTTCCGACATTTCTATCCGGCGCCCGGTCTTTGCCGCGGTGATTTCCATGCTGCTGGTCATACTGGGTTTGGCGGCGTTGATGCGCCTGCCGGTGCGGCAGTATCCGGATATCGACCCACCAGTGGTATCGATTGAGACCAGCTACCGCGGCGCCTCCGCCCAGGTGGTTGAGACCAAAATCACCCAGGTGATCGAAGATGTAATCGCCGGTATTGAAGGTATTGAAAAACTTACTTCCACCAGCAGCGACGAACGTTCGGTTATCCGTGTGGAATTCTCTCTGGACCGGGAGGTTGATGCGGCAGCGAATGACGTTCGGGACCGTGTTTCACGCGTCGTTGAACAACTGCCCAAGGAAGCAGATCCTCCCCAAATCACCAAGACTGACAGCAGTTCCGATCCAGTAATTTACCTGAATCTTAGCTCGGACCGTTACAACGGATTGGAGCTTACAGACTACGCCGAACGATACCTGATTGACCGATTCTCTACCGTGCGCGGTGTGGGCCGCGTCCGATTGTCTGGTGCGCGGCAGTCCGCTATGCGGATATGGCTGGACCGGGAATCCCTTGCCGCGAGAAGCCTCACCGTCGCGGATGTGGAAAACGCGCTGCGCATGGAGAACGTGGAACTGCCTGCGGGGCGACTGGAGTCCACGACCCGCGAGTTCACCCTGCGCACCGAAACCGGCTTCGTGGCCGAGGATGATTTTCGCAAGCTGGTCATCGGGCGAGGCCCTGAGGGGCAAATTGTGCGGCTTGGGGAAGTCGCCGAGGTCAGGGTTGGTGCAGAAAACGAGCGCAGTATAGCGAGGGCAAATGGTGTCGATGCCATTTCCCTCGCCATTGAGCAACTCTCCAAGGCCAACAGCGTTGCCGTTTCCCGGGCGGTGCAGAAGGAAATGGCTGCGACCTTGCCCGATCTTCCGCAAGGCATGACCCTGGCACTCAATTACGACCGCGCTGAGTTTATCGAAGCCTCCATGGCAGAGGTCTACAAGGCTCTGTACGTTTCCCTGGGCCTGGTGCTGGCGGTTATTTATCTGTTTCTAGGCTCGCTCCGTGTCACCTTGATCCCGGCCGTAGTAGTGCCGATTTCAGTCGTGGCTACCTTTATCGTGATGGGCGCGCTCGGCTATACCATCAACATTCTTACCCTGTTGGGACTGGTGCTGGCGATAGGGTTGGTCGTGGATGATGCCATTGTCGTATTGGAAAATATCTATCGGCGCATCGAACTGGGCCAAAAACCCCTCCTGGCCGCGCTGGATGGCTCCCGCGAGATCGGCTTTGCTGTCATGGCAACTACCTTGGTGCTGGTGGCGGTCTTCGTACCCTTGTCGTTTATCCAGGGGGACATCGGCCGATTGTTCCGGGAATTTGGCATTACCCTTGCGGTCGCGGTGCTGTTTTCCGCCCTGGTGGCCCTGACCCTCACGCCCATGTTGAGCTCCAAACTGCTCAAAGGCGAAGCGTTGCGCGGCGGGTTGCCGCACAAAGTTGACCATGCATTCAATCTTCTGGCCAGGCATTACCGCCAGCTGTTGCAGCGGGTAATCCTGAGACCTTACATGACGGCGCTGGTCGTCGTTGTTTTGACCGCGCTGTCCGGGTGGCTGCTGCTGGTATTGCCCGCTGAGTACGCTCCGGCGGAAGACCGGGGTGCGTTTTCCGTCAGCCTGCGCGGTCCCGAAGGCTCAAGTTTCGCCTATATGGATGGCTATGCACGGCAAATGGAGACGATACTCCAGAGCGAAATTGGCGAGGGCAAATCGGTACGACGATTCCTGACGCGCATGCCGGGCAGTTGGGGTGGTGGCGAAGTGAATACAGCCAGGGCCATCGTATTGATGGAAAACTGGAACCTGCGCGAGGAAAATGACCAGGATGTTGGCGCGCGCTTGCGCGTGCAGCTGAATGAATTACCTGGTGTGCGCGCTTTCGTGTCTTCCGGCAGCAGCCTTGGCGTATTTTCCGATGGCAGACCGGTGGTCATGGTAATGGGCGGCCCGGACTATGAACAATTGCAGAAGTGGCGCGACGACCTGCTGGCCGCTTTGCAGAATGTGCCGGAACTCGTTGACCCGGACAGTAATTACCAGGAAAAGAAACCGCAAATGAATGTCGCTGTGGATCGTAACCGGGCAGCAACGCTGGGCGTTTCTCTGCAGAACGTCGGACAAACCCTGGAAACCATGTTGGGTTCGCGGGTGGTCACCACCTACATCGATCGGGGCAGGGAGTACAACGTGATCCTGATGGGTAAGGAAGCCGACCGCTCGAGCCCGGACGATCTGGATAATTTGTATGTGCGTTCGGAATTGACCGCCGCGCTGGTGCCACTGGCAAATATGGTGAATCTTACTGAAACAGCGGGCCCGTCAGAACTGAACCGGCATGACCGCATGCGTTCCATCAGCATTTCGGCAGCCCTCGCCCCTGGCGTCAAACTCGGTGATGGCATTGAAGCCATGCGCAAGACGGCCCTGGCTACCCTGCCTCCATCTGCACGTATCAGTTGGGATGGGGAAAGCAAGGAATATTTCCAGGCGGGGAAATCACTGTACATCACCTTTGGCCTTGCCCTTGTGATCGTTTTTCTGGTGCTGGCAGCTCAGTTTGAAAGTTTTATCAACCCGCTGATCATCCTGGTTACCGTTCCGCTGGCGATGACGGGAGCCTTGCTGGGACTGTGGATTTGGGGTTCTTCCATCAACGTGTTCAGCCAGATTGGCGCCATTCTCCTGATCGGCCTCGCTGCCAAGAATGGGGTCCTGATCGTGGAATTTGCCAACCAATTGCGCGATCGCGGGCAGGACATCAGCCATGCCGTGCTCGAAGCAGCGGTAGTTCGCCTGCGCCCCATCCTGATGACCAGTGCCGCTACAACGTTCGGAGCCTTGCCACTGCTGTTGGGTAGCGGTGCCGGAGCCGAATCCAGGCAACCGATAGGCATCGTGATTGTGTTTGGAGTAGCAATTTCCGCCGCTCTGACTTTATTTGTCATACCGCCCTTGTACGTGCTTATGGCAAGGAAAACGACGTCGCCCCAGAGTGTCAGCCGCTTGATTGAACACTTGCGGGGAGTCGTCAAACCCGTTAACGGTAATTCGCTGTTAGACCCCTGACGGAGCAATGATTGTGACAGAACCCGGCGCTCATCACAGGATCTACGATTACACATCAATAGGCAGGCCACTGGACCCTTCCTGGCCCAGCAACAAAGCGGTGCTTGTCCTGGTGCCGCTGGCTGCACTGGCCGGGCTGGTATTTGCGCTGGCACGCGAGGCAGAATTTCTGCCGGCCCTGAATGTCGCGTTCATACAGGCCGCAGCGGTTTTTGGCACCTGGGCGCTTGCGCGCGAGTTGATGCCGGACGACCAGGTGTCCGCATTCATCAGCATGACATTGGGCTTTATGGCTGCCCTTGTGTTCATTAAACCCGGCTTGTTGCTGTTGTTCACCACGCTGGCGCTGCTGCGCGTGGTCAATCGAAGTTCCGGGCAGGCGGCGCGAAGCCGCGACTCGGCAATCGTGACCCTGCTGGTGATCTGGACGGTGTATTCCAGCCAAAGCCCCTGGTTCGGAGCAGTCGGGGCGCTGACATTTTTCCTCGACGGCGTTTTGAACAAGCCGGTACGCCGCCAGTGGTGGTTTGCGCTTGTCTGTTTTGGCAGCATGGTCGTTTACATCGTGGATCACGATGTAAAATGGTGGGGGGTGGTCACTCCCGATTCCCTGTTAAAGTGGCTGGCAATTCTGGCACTGTTGATTTTCTCCCTGCATCTTATGCTGCTGAAGAAAATTCACAGCCGGGGTGATGTAAACCATGTCCGGCTGGATCTGCGGCGTGTGAAGGCGGGGGTAGCCATTGCTGTCCTGGCCACATTGCAGGACCTCGAAGCGATGCCGCAAGTCGTCCTGCTGGTAGCAACTTTCGGCGGCCTGTGTCTTGGTATTGCATTCCGGCGAGCCTTCCGCAACCCGGTCAAGAAATTAACCAGAACGGATTAAACAGGAGGTTTTTAAAATGAAGAAACTTGTCAAGATCGCTGCGCTGCTGATCGTTGCCGGAACCGTTTGGGCCTCCGACCTGCCGGTCAATGCGCGTATTGAACAGGCCATGTTGGGTGTCCACCGCCCGGTTGAGAACCAGGCCAGGAACAAGTACCGGCATCCGGTGGGAACACTTACCTTTCTCGGCTTGGAGGATGGCATGACCGTGCTGGAGATTACGCCTGGAGGTGGCTGGTACAGCGAGATTCTGGCGCCTGTGATGCGTGACCACGGCCAATACATCGTAGCCTTGCCGGACGATGCTATTGCCGGCCAACCGGAGTACCGCTATGCATTGAACAAGGAACTGCGGGAAAAATTCGCCGCC
>JANLTO010000171.1:0-2181 GCA_031362985.1 Lysobacterales bacterium
AAGGCATGCCGGTGTAGCCGACATCGAGGATGTTTTGGGAGCTGAGGAATACCCAGATCAGCGTGGTAAACAGCGGCGGGACGAATGCCCAGGCGTAACCCAGTAGCGATTGGCGATATTGAGCGCTGATGTTGCGCACCAGCAAGCGCCACGCCAATTCGCGCGAACCCAGCAGGTCGCTCCACATGTTGCGCAGCAGCTTGCCGAAGCTCAACAGCTCCGAATCGGGCGAATAGACGGTTTCTTTCAGGGGACGATCCATCGTTTATCCAGGCAATCCTGTTTCCCTGTTTAAATCAATCATCTGCGTGGCATTGCGCTGGCACAGGAGTGTACCTGAAAGCGGGGCCTTCTTGGCGGATATCCTGCATCATAATTCAGGAGCAACTGGAGGACAGCCCAAGCGAACAGGTCGTGCGTGAGCTGCCATTCCACGTCGTGGTGGAACGAGACTTGGCCGATTCAGACGCCCGGCGTGTCATCTCAAATGACGAGATGGCCAGGCACATCCGCTCGTGGCAAGGCTAAACTGGACGGAAGTAGCCCTCGGAACGCGATGTTCGAATCTTGCGCTCCGGCCACTACCGAATTGCATATTTATTGATCCAGAAACTCATTCAGCCTGTCCCGATTTGTTAGAATGCGAGCTAATTCCCTGTGAATGGAGTTTTTTATGAATCGCAGCAGAGCATTGCAGCTACTTGCCCAACACAAGGAGCAGTTGACCGAACAGTTTGGTATAACCCGTCTGGCCTTGTTTGGCTCTGTGGTGCGTGATGCCGCCCGCGAGGATAGTGATGTGGATGTGCTCGTTGCATTTGCCGGGGCGGCGACCTCCAAACGTTACTTCGGTGTCCAGTTCTATCTGGAAGATTTGTTGCAGTGCCCGGTGGACCTGGTGACGGAAAAGGCACTTCGCCCCGAACTGCGCCCATTCATCGAACGGGAGATGGTTAATGTCTGAGCGCGAGTGGCGCTTTTATCTCGATGACATGATTGATTTCGCTGAGAAGGTGCTTGCCTATTCCGCAGGGCTAGACCAGCAAGCGTTTATCGCCAATGGGCTTAACTTCGACGCAACCGTGCGAAATTTGGAATTATTGGGCGAGGCCGCCACACACATCCCGATCGAACATCGCGACGCTCGCCCTTCGATACCGTGGCGGCAGATTATCGCGACCCGAAACCGGCTGATCCATGGCTACTTGGGCATTGATAACGATACGCTTTGGAGCATCATCCGGGACGACATTCCAGGTCTGTTGTCGGAGCTGCGGCAACTCAAAGAACAAACTCGCCTTTGACCAGTACATCGTCGCTCATGGATGGATGTCCTGAGAAAAGGGAACTGAGAAAAGGGGACGGGGCAAATTAAGTGGTAATTTCGGTGAACACCGCTCGCCAATCCTTGAGTTTCCTACGTGAGTATCTGCTCTCGAAGCTTTGAGTATTTGCCCATTTTACGCACTCATCCGCGAGATCAGGTGCGGCATGGCTATGCGGTACATGACCCATCCGGCAAACAACAGCACTGCGCTGATTCCACATACCCAGTAAAACCCATACAGTTGGCTGGCTTGTCCGACGGTGAGCCACTCCCGGGTTGACTGCAGCAAGGGAGTCACCGGGTTGATCTTGATCAACATCGCGGCCCAGGTCGCATGCGGCACTGGGTAAATAATGGGTGTGAGGAAAAACAGCGCCTGTGTGCCAAAACCCAGCGCGCGCCCAACGTCCTGGTAGAGCATGCCGATGGGCGTTAGCAGCAGGCCTATCATTGTGCCAAGGCCAATCAGGGCGATCACACCCAGCGGTGCCAACAGCATGCTCGCGCGCAGGGGAACCTGGTACCACCAAAGCACCAGCACGAGCAACAGCAGGCGGATGCCAAAATTGAACAGCACCTGCCCTATTCCGGTCAGGATCAGCGCCTCTTTCGGAAAATTGATTTTTGACAGCATGGCCTTTGAACTTTCGACCATTTGCAGTGGGCTGTTCAGCGCTTCGACAAAGGTCTGCCACAAGATGGTGCCGGTCAGCACGAACAGGGGGTAAGGCATGCCGGTGTAGCCGACATCGAGGATGTTTTGGGAGCTGAGGAATACCCAGATCAGCGTGGTAAACAGCGGCGGGACGAATGCCCAGGCGTAACCCAGTAGCGATTGGCGATATTGAGCGCTG
>JANLTO010000009.1:0-9310 GCA_031362985.1 Lysobacterales bacterium
CAACCCAGGTCTCGTCAGGCTAAGGGAAAAGGGCTCTGACCCCTTTTCCAATAGCTTAGCAACCGGGCCTTACAAGTGATTGTTAAAGTTGATGAAATTACAGTGATATTTCGGTGATATCCCTTTTCTGCCCTGTCATCCAGGCATCGAGTCTGCTCCACACACGGCGGGATCGAACCCACCAACCCGGCCGGTGAAAAGATTCCGACCGGCCCGGACACGCGTTCCCGCGGGAATTCCTTATCCCTGTTCGACACCAAGGAAAACTGCCCTGGCTCTTGTCAGAAAGCGGCCCCGCGCAGATGCTCAATGCACATCAATATCTTTTCGGGGGTTGCCGGAGCATCAAGTGGTGGAATCGTTCGGCCAGGCCGCACCGAGGCGATGGCCTGATTGATGGCGCCGTGCACTGAGATGGCCAGCATCAGCGGCGGTTCACCCACTGCCTTGGAGCGATGGATGGTGGGCTCGTGATTGTCCCCGCTTTGCCAGATGCTCACGTTGAACTTTTCGGGCACGTCACTGCTGACTGGAATCTTGTAGGTGGAGGGTGCGTGGGTGCGCAGAGCGCCCTGTTTGTCCCACCACAATTCCTCACTGGTCAGCCAGCCAACGCCCTGCACAAACCCGCCTTCAATCTGGCCCATATCGATGGCGGGGTTAATCGAGCGGCCCACGTCATGCAGGATGTCGACCTGGCGCAGGCGGTATTCTCCGGTCAGCGTGTCGATTTCCACTTCGGAGACTGCAGCGCCGTAGGCGAAGTACAAAAACGGCCGGCCACTGGCCGTGGCGCGGTCGTAGTGGATCTTGGGCGTGCGGTAGTAACCTGTGGAGGACAGGGAAATCCGGCCCAGATAAGCTTCCATGACCAGTTGGGCAAAGCTCCGCTCGATGTTGCCGATGCGCACTATCTCGTGCTCGAAGCGGATATTCGCAGGATCAACAGCATACTTCTCTGCGGCAAAAGCCACCAAGCGCTGCCTGATGGTCGTGCAGGCATCCAGCGCGGCCATGGCGTTCAGGTCAGTTCCTGAGGATGCGGCTGTAGCGGAGGTATTGGGCACTTTGGAGGTATTGGTCGCGGTGATCTTGACCCGCTCTATGCCCACGCGAAATGCATCGGCCACCACCTGCGCCACCTTGATGAGCAGTCCCTGGCCCATTTCCGTACCACCGTGGTTCAAATGGATGCTGCCATCCTTGTACACGTGCACCAGTGCACCTGCCTGGTTCAGGAACGTGGTCGTGAACGCAATGCCGAATTTAACCGGCGTCAGTGCAATGCCGCGCCGGATCACCGGGCTCGAAAGGTTGAACTCTGCAATGGCTGCCCGCCGTAGCGAATACCCGGATGTATGTTCCAGCTCGGCCATCAATTGCGGCAGGATATTGTCTTCAACCGTCATGTGGTACGGCGTTACGTTGCGCCCAGTGTCGTGCCTTGGGCCGCCCCCAGTGTCGCACCCTGGGCCGTCATACAGATTGGCCATGCGCACCTGCAGGGGATCAAGACCGAGATCCGCCGCAATGGCATCCATGACCCGCTCTATACCCATCATGCCCTGCGGGCCGCCAAACCCGCGAAAGGCCGTATTGGACACGGTGTTGGTGCGGCAGCGATACGACCGGATGTGAACATTCGGCAGGTAGTAGGCATTGTCACTGTGGAACATGGCACGGTCATTGATCGGGCCCGACAAATCTGCTGACATGCCGCACAGCGAAGCCAATTCAATGTCAGCGCCGGCGATGAGTCCGCGGTCGTCGTAACCCACGGAATAGCGAATACGAAAATCATGCCGCTTGCCGGTACTGATCATGTCATCGTCGCGGTCCAGGCGCAGCTTGGATGCCCGCCCGGTGAGGTGAGTCACCAATGCCGTGAGCAAAGCCCATTGCGCAGCCTGGGTTTCCTTGCCGCCGAATGCGCCGCCCATGCGCCGCACTTCAACGGTTACCGCATTGTCCGGCCGGCCCAGCATTTGCGCGGCAAGATGCTGCAGTTCTGTGGGGTGCTGGGTGGAGGAATAAATCAACAGGTCACCATCCTCCTGCGGAATGCTCATGGCGGCCTGGCCTTCGAGGTAAAAGTGATCCTGGCCGCCGGTGCGCAATTCTCCCCGCAGACGATGCGGCGCTGTAGCGATGGCAGCACGGGCGTCACCCCGCTGCATTTCGTGCGGCTCGTTGACCCAGGCTCGTTGCGCCAGCGCCGACTCGATATCCAGAATCGCCGGAAGCTCTTCGATGTCCACCCTTGCGAGGCGTGCTGCCCGGCGCGCGCTGTCACGGTCCGTGGCGGCAACCGCAAACAACACCTGCCCGCAGAAATGCACCAACTCACTGGCCAGTAATTCTTCGTCCAGGGTGTGCATCGGGCTGATGTCGTTCACGCCGGGTATGTCTGCTGCCGCTATCACTGCACACACACCGGGGTACTGCTTCACCGCGTCCAGGTCCAGTTGGCGAATCCTGCCGTGCGCCACCCGGCTGGTTCCCACGTACACATGCAGCAGCCCGACAGGTTCAGGCAGATCATCTACGTAATGCGCACGACCGGTGACGTGCTTGATGGCGCTGTCGTGCGGCAAGGCCTGGTGGACCGCCAGAGGGTGCGAAGCGCCGGGATGGCCAGGTTTCATAGCGGGGGTTTCATAGCGGGCTTCATGCTAGCCTTCATGCCAGTCTTGGGCTGCATAACTGCGCTGGCGCAGCGGAGGTGGTCTCAAGGAAAAACCGCTGCAACAAATTCTGTGCTGCCAGCAAACGGTATTCCTGGCTGGCCCGCCAGTCGGTCAGCGGTGAGTAATCCTCGGCCAATGCAGCGCGGGCCTGGGCCAGGATTTCGGCCATGGCATCCTCGTTCCATGGCTGGCCGAGCAGAGTCTGCTCAGTAGTCTTCGCCCGCAAGGGCGTCCCGGCCATGCCGCCAAAACAGATTCTTGCCTCTGCCACCTTGCCATCTTGCAGGCGGATGCAGAAACCAGCGCAAACCGCTGAGACATCCTGGTCGAAACGCTTGGACAGTTTGTACACTGCGTAGTGTTGGCCAGCGGCGGGCAAAGGCAGCAGCACCGCTTCTACGCATTCCCCCGGCCGCAGGTCCTGTTTGCCGTATTCGAGGAAGTAGTCCTGCAGCGGCAATTCGCGCCGGCCAGCAAGGCTGCTCAATACCAGCCGCGCATCCAGTGCGATCAAGGCGGGGGGCATGTCACCCACGGGAGATCCATTGGCAATGTTTCCGCCTATGGTCCCGGCATTTCTCACCTGCACCGCGCCCAGGCGGCTCAGCATCCGGCCCATCTGCGGGAATATTCCCGTGAGCGTCTGCAGCGCATCGGTATAAGTAACCGCCGCACCAATAGAAAGGACTCCGGCAACTTCATCCCGTGATATGCGCTGCAGTTCCTCCACCCGACCCAGGCTGATCACGACATCAAATACCCGCAGCTGCTTGGTCATCCACAAACCGACATCGGTTGCGCCAGCAAGCAGCTGCGCCTTGGGATACCGCTGCAGTAATCTCCACACTTCGGTTAAACCCACAGGTGCGAAAAACTGCCGGGCGTTGAATTCGAGCTGCAACATAGTGTGGTTTTGCAGCTGCCGCAATTTTGCGACAAGTTCTTCCTGCCAGCTGCTGAACTGATCTGCGGGTGCTTTCTCCATGGCCTGCCGCGCCGCGCGGACAATGGGCGCATAGCCGGTACAGCGACACAGATTTCCCGCCAGGCACTCGTCAATATTTTGCCGGTCCAGTGGGCCATCGTGTATTCCAGCTTGTGTCCCGGCTTGTTGCCTGGCCTTGGGCTGGTGGAACAGCGTGAACAGGCTCATGACGAATCCCGGTGTGCAGAATCCGCATTGCGCGCCATGCTGGTCCACCATGGCCCGCTGCACCGGATGGAGGAACTCGCCCGAAGCATCCTGAACGGCAAGGTCTTCCACGGTTACAAGTTGCTTGCCATCCAGCGTGGGCAGTAACTGGATACAGGAATTGAATGCCCGGTAGCGCATGGCGCCGTCGACCACTTCGCCGACGGCCACGGTGCAAGCACCGCAATCGCCTTCGGCACAGCCTTCTTTCGTCCCGGTCCTGCGCACCCGGGTGCGCAGCCAGTCCAGCACGGTCATTTGCGGATCGAAACCGGACAACTCCTGCAGCTCATTCCCCAGCAGGAAACGGATGGATTCACGCATGCAGGTTCAACTTCCCCGGTAGGTGGTATAGCCAAACGGCGAAATCAGCAGGGGCACGTGATAATTCTGCCCGGCGTCCGCCACGCCGAAGCGCACGACCACCTGGTCGAGGAAGGGTTGCTCTTCGGATTGCTTCCCGGCCTGCCGTGCAAAATAGGCTCCGGCATGGAACACCAGTTCATACTGGCCGCGTTCAAGCGCCGTGCCGTGCAACAAAGGCTGGTCGCAGCGGCCGTCGCTGTTGGTGGTCGCGGTCGATAACAAAGTTCGCGACGTTCCCAGCCGGAATAACTCTATGTCAATTCCGGCACCTGGTTTTCCTGCTGCCGTGTCCAGAATGTGTGTAGTCAAGGCACCCATGGTTTCCCCATACAACTGGTCTTTGCTGCAATGGCAGCGTAACGTAAGCTATGATTTACCATCAGGCCAAGAAGTATACAACCCGATGACTCAGAAATACCCGCGAGACCTCGCCGGATACGGTGCCCATCCACCTGATCCGCAATGGCCGAACGGTGCACGCATTGCCCTGCAACTGGTACTGAACTACGAGGAGGGCGCCGAGAACTGCATCCTGCATGGGGATGCGGCGGCGGAATCATTCCTGTCCGAAATCATTGGCGCCGAGCCACGCCCGGGTGTGCGCCACCGCAGCATGGAATCCATTTACGAATACGGAAGCCGCGTTGGCGTTTGGCGCCTCAGGCAATTGTTTGAAACCTACCAGGTGCCAGTTACCATTTTCGCCGCGGGCATGGCCGTGGAGAGAAATCCGCTCCCCATTGCCGCACTGCATGCAGACGGGCACGAAATCTGCAGTCACGGCTACCGCTGGATCGACTACCAGTACGTCGATGAATCCATAGAGCGGGAGCACATGCGCCTGGCCATCCAGGCCATTGAAAACGTCACTGGTGAGCGCCCGCTCGGCTGGTACACTGGCCGCAACAGCCCCAATACCCGCCGGCTTGTGGTGGAGGAAGGCGGCTTTCTGTACGACGCCGATGACTACAATGATGACCTGCCCTTCTGGGACGACAGCCATGGTCGCCCGCACCTGGTCATACCCTACACGCTCGATGCCAATGACATGCGCTTTGCCACCAGCCAGGGCTTCAACAGCGGCGAACAGTTTTATCAATACCTCAAAGACAGCTTTGATGTGCTGTATGCCGAAGGCCAGCGCACACCCAGGATGATGTCGGTGGGCCTGCACTGCAGGCTGGCCGGCAGGCCGGGACGATATGCCGCACTGGAGCGCTTCTTGCGCTATGTGCGCTCTTATGATGATGTCTGGTGGTGCCGGCGCCTGGATATCGCCCGGCACTGGTACGCAAAGCACCCTGGAGAGATGGCAAGCACATGAAAATTGAGCCGGGCGAAATGGATAGCACGGAATTTATGGACACGTTTGGGCATGTGTTCGAGCACTCCCCGTGGATCGCGGAGAACGTCTGGAACGATGGGCTGGACGCTCGCCACGACACGGCGTTCGGCATGCACGAAGTGATGTGCAACGAAATCCGCCGGGCTGATGCCGAGCAGAAACTCGAACTGTTGCGTGCACACCCGCAACTGGCCTGCGCCAAGGGTCCGGAGGGAATGACCGTGACCTCGCGTGGCGAACAGCGCCGCTCGGGACTGGAGCAATGCAGCCCGGAGGAATTTGCCGAGTTTCAGCGCCTCAATGTAACCTACCTGGAGAAATTCGGATTTCCCTTCATCCTTGCCATCAAAGGTTTCCAGCGACAGAAGATCCTGGAAATTTTCCGCACGCGGCTGCAGCACTCCGAACATGAGGAACTCCAGGCAGCACTGGCGCAAGTTATGAAAATCGGCCTGTTCCGCCTGCAGGAAATTTACGCGTGAGTGATGCGCCAACGCGGCGTCCCGACTTCGTTGACCGGTACATTGACCTGGCACAGCCCAGATTGGGAGCGCAAGTCATTGCCGCCTCGGATGATTTTTTCGCCCCCAAAGAACGCCTGATTGACCCCGCGGACCCGGTATTTGTGGCAGACAAGTTCGATGATCACGGCAAGTGGATGGATGGCTGGGAAAGCCGTCGCAAACGCACTCCCGGCCATGACTCCTGCGTGATCAGGATCTGTGCGGGAACCATTCACGGCGTGGATATCGACACTGCATTTTTTACTGGCAACTATCCGCCCTACGCCTCGCTGGATGCCTGCCACAGCAGCACAGCACCGGATGCGCATACTCAGTGGCAGGAATTGATTGCGAAAACCGCGTTGGCCGGCCATGCACAGCACTACCTGCCGGTGGCCGATGATCGCACCTGGACTCACCTGCGTCTGAACATTTTCCCGGATGGGGGCGTGGCCCGGCTGCGGGTGTATGGCGTGGCGCATTTTGACTGGAGTGCCGTGCCGGCAAATGAGTCGGTAGACCTCGCCGCCATGCAACACGGCGGGCGGGCCCTGGCCTGCAACGACATGCACTTTGGCCATATGTCCAACCTCATTGCACCCGGTCGCGGCGCCAATATGGGTGATGGCTGGGAAACGCGTCGCCGGCGCGAGCCCGGCAATGACTGGGTCATTCTCAAGCTGGGTCATGCCGGCCGCATTCGGCAGATCACTGTCGATACAGCCTACTTCAAGGGCAATTACCCCGCCCAGTGCTCCTTGCACGGTGCACTGCTGGGAGCCCAGGTCGGAGATGGGCCGGATAATGAGATCAGCGAGAACGGCAGTTATTGGAAGCCCATCCTGCCCCCGCTGGATCTGCGGCCGGACCAGCTACATGTTTTCGAAAAAGAAGTGCTGGATACCGGCCCGGTCAGTCATGTGCGGCTGGATATCTACCCCGATGGCGGGATCAGCCGGCTGAGACTGCTGGGCGAGCTGACTTAAGGAGGTGGATATGAGCTCTATCACACTGGTGCCAGAGCCATTGACTGCAGAGGCGTTTGCACGCTTCGGCGATGTCATCGAGAAAAAAGACGCCGATCCGCAGGAAATCAACGCCGGCACGACGCAAAAATATTCTGACCTCGCGGCGTTCGATACCGCTGATGAGGGCGGCCGGACCTCACTACACCTGTATCACAGCAAGTTCATTCCCCTGCCCCTGCACATCGAAGTACTGGAGCATCATCCACTGGGCAGCCAGGCTTTCATACCTTTGCACCAGCGGCCCTTCCTGGTGGTGGTTGCCCCGGCGGGCATCACGCCAGGACCGGTAGATGTCAGGGCGTTTTACAGCAACGGACACCAGGGCGTGAACTATCGCAAAGGCGTGTGGCACCACTACCTGATCAACCTGGATGAACCCGGAGACTACCTGATCATTGACCGGATGGGGCCGGGAGATAATTATGCGGAGCACCGCCTCGCCCAGGCACTGGTGGTGGAGAAGTTGCCGGCCACTAACTGAAAGACCGGAACTCGGCAGTTAGTCTCTGCAACCAGAGGTAATTATGCCGACTGGCAAAAGCCTGCGGAGTCACTTGGGGTGTCGTGATTGAGTGTAAGACTGCTTTCCGGTTCACAGCGGAACTACCCCTTTGGTTGGAATCAATTCCGCTTCCGACTGTGACTTCAACCGGTCGGTTGACTGCGGAGACGGGAACTGGACTAAACTTGGACTGGGGGGTCGTTTATGGCCCGGAACGACCTATCAAACTACTGACTGAGGAATAAACATGCCAGGAAAAAACGTCCTGCTAGCGCTATCATTTTTGCTGCTGATGTCGGCCGGAAATACAGTCGCCGATGATGGTGATCTGGCAGCAATCCTAGCTTTGGTGGATAAGGCATTCTATGCGGTAGGCTCCGGTGATCCAGACGACATGCGCGCTATCCAGCTGGCGGAAGGGATGAGCATTTCCTTTCGCCAACATCCTGACGGGGAACCCGGTCAGCTCTTGATGCGAATGAGTAAGAATGAAGCTCTGTTGGCGGATACCACCGAGGACAAGTTGGTCGAACGGTGGACTGGTGATCCGATCGTGATGATCCGCGGCCCTATTGCGGTCGCCTGGGGAGAATACGAGTTTTTAATAAATGGAAACTTTTCGCACTGCGGCGTGGATTCAATAGACCTCGTTAAAGTTGACGGCGATTGGAAGATTGCGAACTGGATGTGGACAGTGGAAAAAAATGGCTGCCCAACAGACCCTTCTGCGGTCACCGATTAACGCTGGAAATCATCAGTGATTCACAACTGCTTTCGGACAAAAAGCCGAACCTGGGCTGGTTGGACTTTTGAAGGGTGCATTCGACCCGAAGCGGAAGTAGCCAGACTGGGAAAGCGACCGCTCACGCCTAGGATAAGGGGACGACAATCGGAACGATTGTTGTTCCCCTTGATTGAGTAGTTAGGCAATTCGCGAGATTATGACTTACCAATCTTTAGGACTATTCCTCTTGGCGCACCGTCGCCACTAGGTACACAAGCGGCACGATTGCGAATAGGAAGAGAGCACAGACGCCGCTGACGTACCAAGCCTGGCGAGGGCCAGGAAGCAGCGAGAAGGCATTTAGGATCAGCGCAAAAGACGAAATGGTGCAGATACAACCCATGGAAATCATTGTTAAGACGGGCGGCCGAGCTGCCCCTGATGCCCCTAACCTGATAATTCGAACGTCGCGACGGAGCGCCGATGCAATAACAGTGAGGATAAATATTCCGAGTCCAATGCTTGCGATGGAAATGACGGCTTCGGCTGAAATATCGAACTCAACCAGGAGGATTGGAAAAACGGAAAATACAAAGGCTCCAAGGCTCCACGCAAGTATAAGCCAGAGACCTGTCGTCAGCGGCGCTTGCCATTGCACGCCAGCAAGTTGAACAACGACCAAAGCAAGAGCGGACAGGCCCGCATAAGCGACTGCAGATTGACCAAGAGTGGATAGCAGTTCAATAGGCAGATCCATCACAGTTCCTCTTTTGCCTAACGAATAGCGTTTATCCGCCGCCCTCCACAAGCTTGGTTAACCCACTAGCTATTGGCGGCGGATAAACCTCGTTGGACTGAACCTCTGCAGAGCGGAACTTATGGGGATTGTAAAGTGTTGAAGCGTGGCGTCAACCAGCGGTAGTGAGGGCGCAGCAATATGTGGAAATAAAACAGATATGCCTG
>JANLTO010000020.1:0-23189 GCA_031362985.1 Lysobacterales bacterium
CGGACCAGCCCAAGCTCGGGAATGTAGTCGTACCAGGCTGCCGCCGTCACCGCCACGCCTGTGTCGTGCTCGTATTCCAGTTGCAAGCCAAATCCCAGGGCATCGAGTAGCTGTTTTTCGAAACCACGAAGTATTGGCTCGGGCTGTTGGCTTGACAGGAGTTCGCCCAACATGTGCCGGTAGTTCTCAAACAATTCCGGGTGGGGGTCTGACCGGTGTAATCCCCGCATCAGTAATTCATTAATGTACAGTCCGCAAAAAATAGTTTCACCTTGCGCCGCAGGCGGTGATGCAATCTGGTCAGCCGCGGTCAGGGTACCCAGGTCTCCGCGTTGATTCCAGCTGAGCAACAATGGCCGGAACGGTTGCAACACGCTCCTCCAGCGTGACCGCGGCCCGCGCGCGCCGCGCGCAACCAGCCCCACCCTTCCATGATCGCGGGTGAATGCTTCCACCAACATACTACTTTCCTGGTAGGCCCGCCCATGCAGCACGTAAGCTGGTTCCAGGCTTACGCGTAACATGCATCACCCACGGAACTCATCAAAGCCAAGCTGCCGCATGGACTTTTCGCTGTCCGACCAGTCGGGGCTTACCTTGACCCACGTGCGCAAAAATATTTTCTGATCGAACAGTTCCTCCATCGCGGCCCTGGCCTTGGAACCAACCTGTTTTAAAACCTGCCCGCCGCCACCGATGACAATTTGCTTTTGGCCTTCACGCTCCACCCAAATGATTGCCCCGATACGCAATAATTCCGCGCTTCTTTTGAACTCCTCAATTTCGACGGTCAGCGCATATGGCAGCTCCTGGTTCAGGCGCAGCATCAACTGTTCGCGGATCAACTCCCCGGCCAAAAACCGTTCACTGCGATCGGTGAACTGGTCTTCGTCATACATCGGCTTTGAAAAAGGCAAGTGCTGCAGCAACAATGCCTCCAGGTCGTCCACGCCTTTGCCTTGCCTGGCCGAAATCAGCACTACGTGTGCAAATGGCCGCCCTTGAGCTTGTTCCTGCAGAAATGCCAGCAAGTGCGTTTTGTCGGCCACCTGGTCGATCTTGTTCACCACGAGGATAATGGGGACCGTAACATCATCAAGGGCGCGGGCAACATGCTCGTCCTGTTTGGACCAGCGTTCGGCTTCGATAATAAACAACACAACATCGACGCCGTTCAGCGCGGCCCGCGCAATCCGGTTCATGTACCGGTTGAGCGCCCGTTTGGCGGCAAGGTGGATTCCCGGCGTGTCCAGGTAGACCACCTGGCCCTGGGCTGTAGTCTTGATGCCGGCAATCTGCTGCCGTGTCGTCTGTGGCTTGGCGGTCACAATGCTGAGCTTCTGCCCGAGGAACCGGTTGAGCAAAGTTGATTTGCCTACATTGGGGCGACCGATTAGCGCCACATAGCCACAGCGGAGTTGCCCGGCCTGCAGTGCATCTGCCTGCACCTCAGCGCCGTCCATTACCGGACTTTCCGTCCAGCAAGCACCTGCAGTAGATCAGCCGCAGCTAACTGTTCTGCCTTGCGGCGACTGGTTCCGCTCGCCACGATTCGCCCCTCGCCGTCCGCGAGGCCGCATTGCACGTGAAAGTTCTTGGCGTGATCCGCTCCTTCTTCCCGCAACAATGTATAAACGGGCAAGGGTCTTCCACGCGCTTGCAACCATTCCTGCAGGCGGGTCTTGGCATCTTTCAGTTCGTCGGCCGGAGGCAACTCATTGATAAGCGGGTCGCACAATTCCTCAATCACCTTACGACTGGCGTCGTAGCCACCATCAACATAAATGGCTCCCAGGACTGCTTCCAGTGCATCTGCCAGGATGGAGGAACGGCGAAAGCCACCCGATTTCATCTCGCCCTCGCCAAGCTTGAGGTGCTGGCCAAGGCCAAGCTTTAACGCGATTTCGCACAGGGTTTTCCCGCGCACGATGCGTGCGCGCATCCTGCTGAGATCACCTTCCGGCGCATCGGGAAACAATTCGAACAACCGCGTCGAAACGACCACACTAAGAATACTGTCGCCAAGAAACTCCAGCCGCTCATAGTTTGAGCGGCCAACACTCTTATGCGTCAGCGCCTGTTGCAACAGGTCAGGATCTTTGAAAACGTAGTTAACACCCGGTAGAGCATTAATCACACTACTTTCTCAGCGCCACCGTCTTGTCAAAGTGAAGGATAAGATCAATGTTGCCAATCCAGGTTTTTCTGACCTCGTACTTGACATTGATCTTGATGCCATCATTGCGGCTGATTTTTATGTGCTCGTCTTTGATATTGTCGCTGGCGTAACTGACCCACAAGCTCGCGATGATCTTTCTCCTCATCTGCACAGCCGACATATCTGATGCACCAGGGTCCTCTTGCAGGGTAGCCAAGGCATTGATCAGCGCATTGTATTCCAGGTAACTCGGGATGATTTTCATGGCCGTGTAGGCAACAAAGATTCCTGCCGCCATAACAATTCCGAAACTGATCAGCGTCAAACCACGTTGTTTACGAAAATTTGATTTGATGGTCAAGGTATTCACCTTTCTGGTTGGTGGCATATCCGTATCCTGGGGGCAAAACGGCATTGAATCCGGCGGAACATTGCTCGCTCAGCGACCATACTATAGCGCTTTCCCACCACCGACGACATGCCACCGCACCCCAACCGCCCTATTCAAAAATGGGCTCTGCCAGTGCGGGCAGGCTAGTGAATGCCCTCACCCACGCGGGACAGATCGCCGCAACCCTGGTTGAGATCATAATTCAACCAGATTCCAACTGCCCGGCCCATCAGGTTTTCCTCCGGAACGAAGCCCCATTCACGGCTATCGTTGCTGCGATCACGGTTGTCGCCCATAACAAAATAGTGCCCGGCAGGGACTTCCCATTGCCCGTCGCGACTCGGAGAACCGAGGTGAATGAGCTTGTTGTGCTGGACATCACCAAGCTGTTCTTGCACCCGGCGGGCGTCTGACTCAGGTGTGGAGCATTTGACTTCTGCACTGCTGAACACACCCTTATCCTCGGTCTCAACCAACTCGCCATTGATGTACAACTGTTTATCCCGGTAGGTTATCGTATCGCCAGGCAGGCCAACCATGCGCTTGATGAAGTTTATCGAAGGATTAACCGGGTAACGGAACACCACCACGTCGCCGCGCCGTGGCTCACCAACATGGACGACTTCCTTGTTCAGGACCGGCAATTTCAAACCATATGCGTACTTGTTCACCAGGATGAAGTCGCCCACCAGCAGGGTTGGGATCATCGACCCCGATGGAATCTTGAATGGCTCAAACAGGAAGGAGCGAAACAATAATACGATTAACAGCACCGGGAACAAGGATTTGGAATACTCGACTATAACCGGGTCCCGCGGCTTGAGCCCTTTCTGCTGCACTGCCTTATCCATGCGGCGACGCCGGAAAAACAGGTTGTCGCCCACCCAAACCAGGCCTGAAAACAGTGTGAGTAACACCAGCAGCAATGCAAAATCTGGAATCATGACGTTTACTACCTCTTGGTATCCTGTTGCAGTATTGCAAGAAATGCTTCCTGCGGAATTTCAACTCTGCCCACTTGCTTCATGCGCCGCTTGCCGGCCTTTTGCTTTTCCAATAGCTTTCGTTTGCGCGTTATGTCACCCCCATAACACTTGGCAGTAACGTTTTTTCGCAAGGCCTTCACGTTCGTGCGCGCGATGATTTGTGCGCCGATGGATGACTGTATGGCAACGTCAAACATCTGTCGCGGGATCAGTTCCTTCATTTTAGTTGCCAGATCCTTGCCACGCCGCTGCGCCTGATCAGAGTGCATGATCAACGACAAAGCATCGACCCGGTCGCCATTTATCATTACGTCGACGCGCACGAACGGGCCCGCTTCGAAACGGATGAAGTGGTAATCAAACGATGCATAACCGCGGCTTACGGATTTAAGCTTGTCAAAAAAATCGAGCACGACTTCAGACAGAGGCAACTCATAACGAATGGAAACCTGGTTTCCAAGGTACTGCATGGAAAGCTGGCGCCCGCGCTTTTCTTCACATAAGCCAATAACGGCGCCCACGTAGTCCTGCGGAACCAAAATATTGGCCTCAATGATAGGCTCACGTATTTCCGCGATTTTGTTGGTGGGTGGCAGGCTGGCTGGATTTTCCAGGGTGATTACTGACCCGTCCATCATTTGAATTTCGTAGATTACCGTCGGCGCAGTGGAAATGAGGTCGACGTTGTACTCTCGTTCCAGCCGTTCCTGGACGATTTCCATGTGCAACAAGCCAAGGAAGCCACAGCGGAATCCAAAACCCAGCGCCTCTGAA
Source organism: Lysobacterales bacterium (assembly GCA_031362985.1). Classification (GTDB taxonomy): domain Bacteria; phylum Pseudomonadota; class Gammaproteobacteria; order Xanthomonadales; family SZUA-36; genus SHZL01. The sequence continues at coordinate 4,310 of JANLTO010000020.1, forward strand.
GATTCCGGTTCAAACTGTAAAGCAGCATCGTTGAGCTGCAAACGATCCAGTGCCTCGCGCAAAGCCGGAAAGTCATCGGCATCGGTGGGGAAAAGACCCGCGAAAACCCTGGGCTTTAGTTTTTTGAATCCCGGCAGTGCTGTCTCCGCACCCCCTTTGGCCAGGGTGATGGTGTCGCCAACTGGCGCGCCGTGCACGTCCTTGATGCCAGCCACCAGGAATCCAACTTCTCCTACACCGATGCGCTCCCGCTGCTCCCGCTTGGGAGTGAATACCCCCACCTGTTCGACCGGGTGTTGGTTGCCGGAAGCCATCAGTTTTATTTTTTCACCTTTACCAACTGATCCGTCGATAACGCGAATCAGCGACACCACGCCGAGATAGTTATCGAACCAGGAGTCAATAATCAAGGCCTTGAACGGAGCGCCTGCATCACCTGCCGGCGCTGGTATTCCAATCACCAGGGTCTCTAGAACGTCCGCTACCCCCTCACCTGTTTTCGCACTGACCATGCGGCAATCAGTGGCCTCTATGCCGATGATGTCCTCGATTTCCTGCTTCACCCGCTCCGGCTCGGCCGAGGGCAAATCAATTTTATTGAGCACCGGTATAACCGTGAGACCCAACTCGACTGCAGTGTAGCAATTAGCGACACTCTGGGCTTCAACCCCCTGCGCAGCGTCAACCACAAGCAGCGCGCCCTCGCAAGCTGCCAGGGATCGCGAGACTTCATAGCAGAAATCCACGTGCCCCGGTGTGTCGATAAAGTTCAGCTGGTAGGTTGTGCCATTGCGCGCGGTGTAATTGAGCGTTACAGACTGGGCCTTGATGGTAATGCCACGTTCCCGCTCCAGGTCCATGGAATCAAGGACCTGGTTGGACATTTCCCGTTCGGTCAGCCCGCCGCAGAGTTGAATAAAACGATCCGCCAGGGTCGATTTGCCGTGATCAACGTGCGCAATAATGGAAAAATTTCGAATGTTTGACTGCTTCATGGCTGTAAGCGACTGACAGGAAAAGGCCATCCGTTCCTCTGGAAACGGATGGCCTGGATACCGGGTAGCGGATTATAGCTTACTCTTTGACCGATGGGGTGTAAGCAATGAAATTGCTTACCCCATCCCTCAGTACGCGCAAAGCAATCGCCTTTCCAGGCCGGGTTGACTTCACAATAGTTTCAAAATCCTTGACGTCGCTTACAGGCTGGTTATTGATCATGAGAATGACGTCGCCCGGTCGCAGACCGACGCGATAGGCCGCATCACTCTCAACTTTTGCAACAACCACTCCACCCTTCGGGTTACCCAACTCGCGCCGCTGTTCTGCTGTTAGGGATTCAACTGCGAGGCCGATGGCATTGCTCTGTTGGGCAGTTCCCTCACCAGCCAACAGCTCTTCACCGGAGCCCGGCTCCAGCGCATCCAGGGTGACATCAAAGGTCATTTCTTTGCCTTCCCGGCTGACCAGCACTTCGGCCTTGGTGCCCGGTGGGTTGGCACCAACAATCGGAGGTAAATCACCTGAAGTTTCGATAGGCATGTCGTTAAACGCGAGAATGATATCACCCGGTTCGATGCCGGCGTTAGCTGCGGAACCATCCGGGCTGACGTCATTTACCAGGGCTCCGACAGGCCGGCTCAAATTCATTGCTTCCGCCATTTCACGTGTCACCGGACCAACGACCACGCCCAACAATCCCCGCGAAACCTTGCCGTATTTCCGCAACTGTTCCACGGCATCCATGGCTGTCTCGACCGGAATCGAAAATGACAGCCCTATGTAACCGCCGCTTGAACTCAGAATCCAGGAGTTAATCCCAACGACTTCGCCGTCGAGGTTCAGCAATGGACCACCTGAGTTTCCCCGGTTAATGGCCACATCGGTCTGAATAAAAGGAACGTACTGCTGTGCCCCGGTACTACGACCCTTGGCGCTCACGATGCCCGCCGTAATGGTTTGCTCGAAATTGAACGGTGAACCAATCGCGGCAACCCACTCACCGGCTTTGAGGTCCACCGAGTTGCCGATTTTCAAGGTGGGCAATCCGTCAGCTTCCACCTTCAGCAAGGCAACGTCACTGGCGGGATCCGATCCCACCAGGGTGGCCTTGAATTCCCTTCGATCGGCCAGGCGGACGATGATCTGGTCCGCCCCTTCAATGACATGATGGTTGGTGATGATGTAACCGTCGCTTTCAATAATGAAACCGGATCCGGCGGCATTTCTGTCCGGCTGCTCATACCCTGGATTACCGGGGGCTTCAAAAAAACGCCTGAACATTTCAGGGATTTGCTCTTGCGGAATTGGCTGGCCCTGCCCATTCCCCGGATCAGCTGACGCGCGCTGCCCATATTGCGTTACCTGGATGTTAACAACCGCCGGACCCGCCGTTTCCACCAGACCGGTGAAATCCGGTAGCCCGGAAACTGCAGAAAATGCCGTACTTACATACATCGTTGCCAGGAGCACGCAGGCTCCAACAAAAAGTTTCTTTACCACGTTTTCACCTCTCTACAAGAATTGAACCAGGGCAACTCAGATTTATTCAGAGCTTTCCCGAATTACTTGAACCTACGGCGGCGAAACCTGCTGGGCTGAACAACCCTGGCTGGCTTGCACCCGGCTCAACACGTGGAGCATTTCACCAGCCTCCAACTCGCTGCGCTCCCTACCGGAACCTCGACTCCAGGCCATCCCCAGGCCAGCTCCTGTAACTCCGAGTAACAGAGAAAAACCATCGATGATTCCCGGTTGCTTGGTCATCCGGGTCGCCAAGTAGTTCCCTAAACCTGCCGCGGCGATCGCCAAAAGCAGTGGTCGCATATACAAGCGCATCACCAGGCGCAAGAACAGGGCTTCCGTGATGCCTACGATAACCACGTCTCCCGCCTGTGCCCCTGCCGGATTTGTCAACCGCAGCTGTACCGGTTTAGGTTGCAACCATCGCCCGAAAATTCCGGCGCCACAGCCTTTTCCGGCAGCACATACCGGGCATCCCGCCGCAGGGCCCAAAAGCACGGTCGTCACCCCCCTGGATTGCTCGAGCACCCTGCCCTGCTGTTTAAGCATGATGAATTTCTATACTGGAATGTATCAGTGCCGGAGGGGTTGAACGGACTCGCCAATCATCTTGACCGTGATCACCGGCACGTCTCCCAAGACCGTAACTACTTCACCATTGACGGCCCTTACAAGTGCATTGGTGGTGCCCATCGCACTCAAGCCACGGGTCAATTCAGCATTTGCATCCCGCGGTTCAACATAGACGGACACCGCAACGAGGCCATCACTGTAGACCAGGTGTTCATAGATGGCACCTTGCCCGGCAGCATTTTGGCGGTGCGAAGTCAAACGGAACCCGGCGGGTAAATGGTCCGCTTGCCATCCAGGTTTGGCTTTGCCACTTCTTCCCTCGGGGGCGGCTACGGACAGTGGGACCGGCGTCGCCTGGTCCGTCCCGGGAGCTTGCAATTCACCGGGATCAACTTCCGCACCCATCCTTAACTCGGTAAACATCAGTTTCGCCAGGGATTCACCCCCAATGCCAACCAGTTCCCACTGCAGCAGCAGCCCGGATTGCGCTTCGAGCCATAGCCGATATCCATAGCGATAGTCGTCACGGGGCTTGATGTCGATGCGGCGTGTGGAGTGATTTGCAATGCGCTGACCTTCTTGCAGCGTGAATTGATAGGACGTCGCCGCTTCGGCGATGCCGCCGGCTGGCAGCTCTGGAAAGAAAGTGCGACTGACCGCGGAGTCTGCCATCACGGTCCGGTCTTCACCTGAAATCCACCGTACGCCTTGAGAATCCCTGACCACTTCCCGTGGCACGCCTGAAACAGACATGAGCCGTTCGTGAGAGCCCTTCTCATCTACCGTGTGCGTAATACGAACAGTTTCGACGTTGTCACCCTGGACATAAACGAAGGTGCCCTGATAATGCATCTGGCTCATGGCAGCGCTCATGCGATCCAGCCATTGATAGGCATCATCATCGCACCAGGAAGCAGAGGGCACCGCACTCAGGCAGAAGCCAAACGCCACTGCTAGGAACCGGACTTTCATTGCTGGGTGGAGTCGCCTTCTTCTTCGCTTTGCTTTTCCGCCGCCGAGCCAAGTACAGCATTGGCTTGGGATGGGGCCGCTACGATAGGCAGGAAGGAAACAAATCCCCTGCCACCGGACTCACCGCTTACCTGGTAATGACGCAACAGGTACGTATTCATTTTCTGATTTCCCGGGTAGGTTTTTCCGGAGAGATTTACCGGCTGGGACTGCGGCGCAGCTGCAAGGATATTCGGCGGCGTAAATGATGCAACGCTGGTCGCCTGGGCCAGCCCGGCATCGGCAGGCCCCTTATCGGACTTCATGCCTTGCGATACGGTCAGCACTGCAAGGGCTGCCACCGATGCTGCAAGCGCAATCCCGGCCAAGGGCTTGAGCCACGCCGGTCGGCGTACAGCCCCGGCAATGGGCGCTGATTCGCCGGACAGGGCAAGCTGCACGCCACGGGTAAGATCCTTACGGGCAAACTGCCCATCCCGGTTACGTAAGCAGTCACGCATTAGATGATACCGTGCCCAGGTTTGGCGCAAACCGTCATCTGCGCCCAATCGACGCACCAGGAAACGCCCGGTTTCTTCGCTAAACTCACCGTCCATGAAAGACGAAAGGTGTTCTTTGGATTCTATGTTCATTTCAGTAAGTGTCCTGCCAGGTTTTACTGCCCGTCTACCAAGGGTCTCAGTTTTTCATCAATAGCCTCCCGTGCGCGAAATATCCGCGAACGGACGGTGCCAATCGGGCATTCCATGGTGACGGCAATTTCTTCATAGCTCATGCCTTCCATTTCCCGCAACACGATGGCTGTGCGAAGGTCTTCAGGTAATAGCGCAATAGTGTCGTAAACGGTTTTCTTGATCTCTTCACGCAAGAGTTCGTTCTCGGGAGTCGCCTTGTCCTTCAGGCGGCTATCCATATCATATTGTTCAGCATCAACCGCATCGATGTCTGATGATGGCGGCCGTCTTTTCTGCGCCACCAGCCAGTTCTTGGCGGTATTGATGGCGATGCGGTACAACCAGGTGTAAAAAGCGCTGTCCCCGCGAAAATTGCGCAGTGCACGATAAGCCTTGATAAACGCTTCCTGCGCTACGTCCTGCGCTTCCGCATGGTCGTGGACGTAACGCCCGACCAAGCTGATGATGCGGTGCTGATACTTGCTGATTAACAGGTCAAAAGCGTGTTTCTCGCCTTTTTGCACCCGCTCAACCAACAATTGATCTACTTGCGCTTCGCTCATGCGCTCGCACTCCAACTCTACCGTACGCTGCAAATTCACCGCGTTTGCTGTGGACTGAGTGATTCCGGACCCCACCCGCTCGAGCGATACTGCGTTAACTGCCGTCATCTAATTCGGCTCCATGGTTGAGCATATCATGCTGATATTGTCGAGTGCGCCTGAATCAAGCAGGGTACCCTGATCACTTCAATTCCATTCGTACCCGCTCTGACGCCTGGTATGACCGGGACCTGCTGCCTGAGTTCCCGAAGCCCCAAAAATAGCCGTCCGGGCATTTTCCGCACGCACGTGGTGCACGGCTCTATGGCGGATGCGATAATGTCCCGCTGAACCCTGTTTGGCCGGTGCCAAGCCTTAACTAGCAAGAGGACAATGAAAATCATGGAGTTTCTGAACGCCCTCGGCATAAAGCCAACTAACCCAGGCGCCTGTTTTGCACCGGGAAAATGGTCATCAAACCGCGACAACGGTGTCATTGATTCCGTGAATCCGGCCAACGGGGAAGTTATTGCCCGCGTATACAGCGCATCGCCGGAGGATTACGAGCAGATCATCACGATTGCGCGCCAGGTATTTAAGGACTGGCGCACTGTGCCTGCACCGCGGCGCGGCGAAGCGGTCCGGCTGTGTACTGAAGCCTTACGCCGTCACAAGGATGACCTGGGCAGCCTGGTCAGTCTGGAAATGGGCAAGATCAAGGCTGAAGGCGACGGCGAAGTGCAGGAGATGATTGACATCGGTGACTTCGCCCTTGGCCAGTCCCGCATGTTGTATGGGATGAGCATGCACTCGGAGCGACCACACCACCGTATGTATGAGCAGTGGCACCCTTACGGAGTCGTTGGCGTCATCTCGGCGTTCAATTTCCCGGTTGCCGTGTGGGCCTGGAATGCCTTCCTTGCGGCCATATGCGGCAACGTGACGGTGTGGAAGCCATCGCCGAAAGGTGCTCTTTCCGCAATTGCCGTACAAAACATCTGTAACGAGGCCCTGCTGCAAGGCGGTTTCCCGCCAATTTTCCTGAGTTTCATGGAAGTCGGCCATGCACTGGCCGAAAAGTTTGTCGATGACAGCCGGGTGGACCTGTTGTCGTTTACCGGCTCTACCGCAATTGGCCGGCAGGTCGGGGCAAAGGTAGCTTCCCGCATGGGCAGAAGCCTGCTGGAACTTGGCGGCAACAACGCCATTATCCTGGACCAGAGCGCGGACTTGAAAATGGCGATCCCGGGTATCGTATTTGGAGCCGTAGGTACCGCCGGGCAGCGTTGCACTACAACCCGCAGGCTGTTCGTTCACGAGTCTGTCTTCGACCAGGTGATCGGCACGCTGATCAGCGCCTACCAGCAGGTGCGTGTTGGCGACCCGCTGGAACCTGGCACACTCATGGGACCATTGACCGATGCTGCCAGTGTTGGCCGTTTTGAGGCAGCTGTTGCAGAAGCCAGGAACGCTGGCGGGGAAGTCCTTTTCGGTGGCAAGAGTATTCCGCGGCCTGGTTTCTTTGTTGAGCCCACCATTATCAAGGCGAACAACAGTTGGGCGGTGGTGCAAAAAGAAACGTTTGCGCCAATCCTGTATATCATCCCGTTCTCCACGCTGGACGATGCAATTGCCATGCAAAACGACGTGCGCCAGGGTTTATCGTCAGCCATCTTCACCACTGACATGCGGCATGCGGAGCAATTCCTTTCTTCGACCGGTTCTGATTGCGGTATCGCGAATGTAAATATCGGCACTTCAGGCGCCGAAATTGGCGGTGCATTCGGCGGCGAAAAGGAAACCGGTGGTGGGCGGGAGTCCGGTTCTGACGCATGGAAGGCCTACATGCGACGCCAGACCAACACCATCAACTGGGGTAAAGAACTGCCGCTGGCACAAGGCATCAAGTTTGACCTTTAAGGAAACTCTGATTTATTCAGAGTTTGCTTAAACTTTTACTGGTGACCCCATGATGTTTTACCGGCTTGCCCAGAAAGTGCTTTTTGCTACCGATCCCGAGCAGGCGCACCTGCTTGCTTTGCAAAGCCTGCGCCTGGGCCACAAATTCGGAGCGACCCGCTGGCGATGCGCCGTCCCCGGCCGCCCTGTTTATTGCATGGGCCTGGAATTCCCCAACGCGGTAGGAGTTGCTGCCGGTCTGGATAAAAACGCCGAATACTTTGAAGCTCTGGGCGACCTGGGATTTGGCTTTGTTGAAGTTGGCACCATTACGCCGCGCCCCCAAGCTGGCAATCCGAAGCCGCGGGTTTTTCGATTGCCCGACCAAATGGCCTTGATAAACCGCCTTGGCTTCAACAACAAAGGTGTGGATTTCCTCGTAGAGCAGGTTCGCAAGCACAGTTACAAGGGCATTCTCGGTATAAATATCGGTAAAAATTCCGATACGCCAATCGAGCGTGCAGCCGAGGACTACATTCACTGCCTCGAAAAAGTGTACCCGTGGGCCGATTACATTACGGTCAATATTTCCTCGCCAAATACCAGCGGCCTGCGATCATTGCAGGCAGTTGTCGCCCTGCAGGATTTGCTGGGGCAACTGGAGCAACGCCGGGGCGTATTGAGCCGGGAACATGGACGACGAGTCCCCATGGCCGTCAAGGTAGCGCCGGACCTGCAACTTGCGGACATTGCGGATATTGCCCGGGTGGTAAGTGAAAACAATATAGATGCCGTCATTGCGACCAACACCACCATTGACCGTGATGGTATTGCCGGCTTGCCGCTGGCCAGTGAAACCGGTGGTTTGTCCGGCAGGCCCTTAAAATCAAAGGCCGATCAAGTCCTGCAGGCGTTTCGCCAGCAACTTCCCCCTGCGGTGGCTCTGGTGGGCGTCGGCGGGATCGTCAACGGTCAGGATGCGGTGGACAAACTGAATCGCGGGGCCAGCCTGGTACAGTTCTACACCGGTATGATTTATCGCGGCCCCGGCCTGGTGCAAGAGTGCCTCAAAGCAATCAGCGGCATGCCTGCAGGATGAAAGTAGCCGAAAACCAGCCACTGGACCGACTCAATGCCTTCGGCATTTCCGCCCGCGCCGGACTGACCGTCACCATCGAAACAGAAGAGGACCTCCTGTCAATCCCCGGTCTCGATCCCGCGCACGATTTTGTGCTGGGCGGAGGCAGCAATGTTTTGTTTGTCACCGATGTACCCGGAACTGTATATCTGAATCGCCTGCGGGGAATTGAGATCCTCGAAGAGGACCAGGCTGGCGTCCTGCTCGAAGTTGGCGCCGGGGAAAACTGGCATGATCTGGTTACCTGGGTTGTAGCGCGGGGATTTTCCGGAATTGAAAACCTGGCGCTGATCCCCGGGTTGGCCGGGGCCGCACCCCTGCAGAATATCGGCGCCTATGGCGTGGAGTTGGCTTCGGTACTCGACTCAGTAACCGCCTGGGACTGGCATAGCGCACGCTGGGTAGTTTTGAGCAGGGAACAATGCCTGTTTGGCTATCGCGACAGTGTGTTCAAATCTGCACAAGCTGACAGATACTTGATTACTTCGCTGCGCCTGCACCTGAAAAAACACTTCACTGCACAAGTGGCCTATTCTGGACTGGCAGCCGAGTTGCAACAAACGCCTATGGGAAACATTGGTTTGGCCGATGTCTACAGCGCGGTGATTCGCTTGCGACAAAAAAAGCTCCCGGATCCAGCCCTGATCGGTAACGCCGGAAGTTTCTTCAAAAATCCCCTGCTGCCGCTCAGCTTGCATGAGCAATTGCACGATCGCTTCCCGGCCCTGCCCGCGTGGGAAGCTGGTGATTCTACTATCAAGGTTTCGGCCGCATGGTTGATTGAGCAGTGTAATTTGAAGGGTATTGAATTGAACGGCGCTGCCGTGTCTGATCAGCATGCCCTGGTGCTGGTGAACAAAGGCCATTGCAGCGGCCTGGCCATCTTGGAACTGGCCCAGCTTGTTCAGGCAAGGGTAAAGGATCACTTTGGCATAAGACTCGAGCCGGAGCCGCGAATTTATATGCGCCCGGACCGGCCGTAAAACGTCGGATATGGGGCGGGCGTGCTCGTTCTGGCTTAATATGCCCGCGGGCCGCAGACTAGCCGCGGACGCTGACTGGTCAAAGCCGTGCCAAAAATCGGCAGCCACTAATGTATTTTTTCTACCGCGACAGGAGTTACCCGAATGAGCTTACGCCCTGGCCTGTTTATCTTCATCCTGCTGGCACTCACTGCCTGTAACCAGGAACCTGTTGCTACCCAGCAGCCTGAGTTGCTGCCATCCGCGGGCAAGTTGGCCGACTCCGCTCCCGTGACGGACCTGGAACGAGTCCTGAAAAACATTACCGAACTTGCCTCCGATGAATACGGCGGACGCGGGCCCATGTCTGCAGGCGAAGCCCTCACCCTGGCTTTTATCGAAGAGAAATTCCGGTCCATGGGACTGCAACCGATGTTCGGTGACAGTTACCTGCAAGCAGTTGACCTGGTTTCCTCCAGCACCGATCCGGCCACGGCGCAGATGACTTTTCACCTTTCAAAAACAGACCGTCTGGTGACGTACGCAACCGAAATGGTGTTGCAAACTCGGCGCGTCGTGCCTGAATCCCGGGTGGAAAACAGCGCGGTGGTTTTCGTGGGTTACGGCATTGTTGCACCTGAGTATGGCTGGAACGACTACGCTGACGTGGATGTGAAAGGCAAAACCGTGCTGATCCTGGTTAACGATCCGGGCTTTGCAACGCAGGATCCATCCTTGTTCAAAGGCAATACCATGACCTACTACGGTCGCTGGACCTACAAGTACGAGGAAGCAAGCCGCCAGGGTGCAGCCGCAGCCATCATTATTCACGATACCGCACCGGCCGCTTATGGCTGGGACGTGGTGCGCAACAGCTGGTCGGGTGCGCAATTCAATCTCGCACGAGCGGACGACAACATGGGCCGGGTCCCGCTTGAATCCTGGATCCAGAAGCCGGTGGCTGAAGAGCTACTCATAGATGCCGGCTACGACCTGGCGACACTGGAGCAACAAGCACTCTCGCCGGAGTTCAAGGCCATAGAATTGCCCAGCCGGATGGACGCTTCAGTGCAAACGCAATTCGTCCGCAGCCAGTCTTTCAACATTGGAGCGGTGCTGCCGGGAAGCAAGAGGCCGGGCGAGCTGTTTATCTACACCGCACACTGGGACCACCTCGGTACTGACCAGCCCGTCGTCGAGGGCGAGGACGGCATCTATAACGGGGCCGTGGACAATGCCTCCGGAATTGCAGCCCTGTTAGAACTGGCTTATTCCTTTGCTGCCCTGCCCCGCGCACCTGAACGCAGCGTCGGCTTCCTGGCAGTAACTGCAGAGGAATCCGGACTGCTGGGGTCGGAGAAATACGCCCAGAGCCCTGCGTGGCCACTCAGCTTGACAGTGGGCGGTATCAACATGGATTCGGTTAACGTGTATGGTCCTACACGCGACATACTCGTAGTGGGTTACGGAAGTTCGGAACTGGAAGACGTGTTGACCAGACGGGCAACTGCACAGAATCGCGTGGTAAAACCTGAAGAACACCCCGACCGCGGCGGATACTTTCGCTCAGATCACTTCAATTTCGCCAAGATGGGCGTGCCCATGCTCTATGCGGAATCCGGCATCGAACACACCGAACGTGAGCCCGGTTACATCGAAGCGAAAAACGAAGATTATTTGAAGAATCGTTATCACACCCCCCGCGACGAAGTGGCGGACGACTGGGATTTACGCGGGCTGGCGCAGGACATTGATCTGTGGTTTGGAATCGGGCTTGATATCGCAGACAGCGACTCCTGGCCGAACTGGTATGAAGGCAACGAGTTCCGTGCCATTCGCGATCAATCTCGTGCCGCCAGCGCAGGAAATTGAACTCTCCCAAAGAGAGTTCACGGGCGTGTTCTGAAGTGCTGTGCTGAACGCTTCAGAATGCGCTCAATCCGGTCAACTCCCGCCCGACCACCAGTTGGTGTACGGTTTCCGTGCCTTCGTAGGTGATTACGCTTTCAAGATTCAGCATATGCCGTATGGCCTGGTACTCCGTGGTTATCCCGGCGCCTCCAAGGATATCGCGGCAATCCCGTGCAATATCCAATGCCATGCGAACATTATTCCATTTTGCGAGGCTGACCTGGGTCGCCTGCATTTGCCCGGCATCCTTGAGCCTGCCCAACTGCAGTGAAAGTAATTGCGCGGTTGTAATTCTGCGCGCCATGTCCGCCAACCTCAGCTGGATGGCCTGGTTGGCAGCGAGCGGTCTTGCGAACAGTATGCGATCTGAAGTATATGCAACGACTTCGGACAGGCACGCAATAGCAGCGCCAATGGGTCCCCAGGTAATGCCGTAACGAGCCTGGGTCAGACAGCCCAGCGGGCCTTTAAGTCCAACGGTATTGGGCAGGCGGTTGCTTTCCGGCACCCGCACGTTATCAAAATAAAGTTCCGAGGTGATCGAGGCACGCAAGGACATCTTCGAGTGTATGGTGCGCGCTTCGAAACCGCGCATCCCTTTTTCCAGCACGAAACCCATGATCCCTTCTTCACCGCGGGCCCAAACAATGGCGATGTCGGCAATGCTGCCATTGGTAATCCACATCTTCGAACCGTTGATTAGCCAGTCAGCGCCGTCTCGCCTGGCATGCGTTTTCATGTTGGCAGGGTCGGAGCCACCATGCGATTCAGTCAGCCCAAAGCATCCGATGACCTGGCCCTTTGCCATGGCAGGCAGCCAGCGTTGTTTCTGTTCCTCAGAACCGTAGGCATAAATCGGATACATGCAAAGACTGGACTGGACGGACACAAAACTGCGCAAGCCCGAATCGCAGCGTTCCAGTTCCTGGCAAATCAGACCATAGGAAACGGCGTTCAATCCGGCGCAACCATACCCTTCAAGGCTGGAGCCCAACAATCCCAGATCAGCAATTTCGGGCACCAGTTCTGCCGGAAACGTAGCCTCGTCAAAGTGCCTGGCAATGACAGGCATGGCTCTTTCATCCACGAATCGCGCCACGCTGTCACGGATCATTTTTTCTTCTTCGCTCAACAACGAGGCGACATCGAAAAGATCATAAGGATTGAGTCTTGCCATGGGAGCTCCAGTTGAGAATGGGTCGTGATGCTATCCGGCAGGTGCCGGCGGGTAAGCGGCGTATTCTAAAGCGTCATGCTGATGCAGTCACTAGTCCTGCGTGCAATTGGCGATAATCAGGCTTTCTTTTCGTTGGCTACGCCGGCAGGAACATGGGCAGATGGGACGTGCTCCCTGGCAGACTGGATATGCACCTGCTGATCGTCAAAGAAAATGTCTGCCCCGAATATCTTGAGGAATTCACCCTTCGGGCGCCCACCCAGAAATAATGCTTCATCGATGCGAATACCCCATTCGCGCAAGGTCAAAATCACTCGTTTGTGCGCCGGTGCCGAGCGCGCGGTCACCAGGGCCGTACGAATGGGGTTGTTCTCAATCGGGTAGGAAGCCTGGATTGCATGCAAGACTTCAAGTACCGGCCGGAACGGCCCGCCGCTCAGCGGCAAATTAGCTGCATCGCTTTCGCTCTCGGCAAAAGCATCCAGCCCGTGTTGCTGGAATATGCGCTCGGCCTCGTCGCTGAATATCACTGCATCGCCATCAAACGCAATGCGCAACTGGCCGCTATCGCGCCCGCTGGAACTGCCCGGCAGTATGGTGGCTGCTGCGTGACCGGCCTCAAGTGCGCTGCGCACATCGCCGGCATTGGTGGAAAGCAAGAGCTGCGCGCCATAGGCAGCCATGTAGCGGTAGGGGCTGACACCATTGGTAAATGCAGCGCGCTCAATTTTTAGCCCGTAGTGTTCGATGGAATTAAATATGCGCAGGCCGGTGTCTGCGCTATTCCGGGATAACAGGATGACCTCCACGCCCGGGTGCACGACGGCATCGTTATTTAGCGCCAGGAGTTTCTTAACCAGCGGAAACGCTACACCTGGTCGCAGAATTTCATTTTCCCGCTCGACCTGGTAGTCAGCGTAGTTTGCCAGGCCTTCCCTCTCGAACACTTCGTGGCTTTCACCCATGTCGAATAGTGCCCGCGAAGATATAGCGATCACCAGTTGTTGGCCTGTTCCGGCACCGGAAGAACGCCGCTCGCCCGGATGTTTCATATACGCAGCATTTCAGGCGCCCTTAGCCATCTTGCTGTGAAGACCCTTCCGCGATGCCTATGATCTTCCTGGCATTAAGCTTCAGTTGCTTGGCCAGCACAGAATAGCGGGGGCTGTTTTTTTCGGCCCAGGAGATTTCATCCTGGACTGCGTACACATGCCACACCGGGAACAGCGAACGGGTCAGTGCCCACGCCTGCTCCAGCCTTTCCATGGGTGCGAAAGCCAGAAAACCTTTCAGGTAGGATGTGTTTATCTGCTGCGCGATCGCTTCACCAAATTTGTCTTCAGGTAAAACAACAGTGTTTCCCGAATGGAATTTCGCCCGTTTTGAGTTGAAATATTCAAGCACCAAAAACGGGTGGCCAATAACCACGTCGGACCAGTCAATCACCCCGACACCGCCATCGTGCGCGACCATGTTAGCCTGGCGGAAATCTTTGTGAATCAGTGCAGCGGGAATACCAAATTCATGCAGCTGACGGCAAATATCACCATGCGCATCCAAAGCCAGTCCAAATTTCTTGATCTCCGACTCGTTGAACTGGTCAGGACCTTCCAGCAAGAAGGGCCGCAGCGCATCTTTGCGCTCCATCCACTTCAACAAGTAGTCAAGATCACGAACGGGACACCCCAGCGCCCTCCATTCATCCATGCAATCCATACTCCCGATCTGAAGTGTCGCCATCGCACCGGCAACTTCCGGGAGACCGGAAGCATCCGGGAAAACCTTGCTTCCCTGGCTCCAATCACGATTCAATAACCAATTGCGTTCACAATCGACAACCAGAGGCTGGACTATAAAGTTTGGCCATTTATTTGCCAGCACCACGGTTAAGGCTGCCTCACCCGGAGGTTTTGCGTATGCAGCCTTGAAAAAAAGCCTGCCTTCACTCGTAGGCACGTACAACAGGCAGGAAGCATTCCAGCCAGTTTTGTACTGCTGCACGCTGCCTGTTACTTGCAGCCCAAGCTTTTCCGCCTGAAAGTGGATCCAATGATCCGCCTGGTCGAACCAGCCCGGAATTTGCCAGGCCGGGCGCGAAGCAGGAACTTTCCCCTGCTCTTTCTCCTGCAGCCATTGTTTAAAGGGGTCGGGTGAGAAATTGGACTCATTACGGGCCTTCTGATACTGCTCCCGGTCAACCCACACCGCGTTCAGGTTCTTGTTTCCACTTCCCTTAAGGACTTCCAGCTCCAGGCAGTGGTAACGCGGAGTGCTCACCAACGGCCTTAGCACCCGGGTATTCAATCCGTATTTGTGCTGCATTCCCTGGGTAATCATACCGGCGCGAAATTCCGTCGGGCCGGGCGTAAATTTGAGTGTGGGCACAGACCAGCCAGTCTGGTGATTGATGGCCAGGAATTTTGCTTTGTGTGGATGTCCGATAATGCAATGACAGGTTGCAACTTCTTCCTCGTTCATCGCGTCGTGTCCAATCTTGCGTTCAAAGAAACTGCTCGTTGAGAATGCGTTCTTCCAGGGAGTGGTCAGGATCAAACATCAGCTTCAGGCGGATATCCACTTCCTGAAACACATCCACGCTGATCACGTTACGTACCTCCTGTGCATCAGCCGTTGCGCTGACCGGCCGCTTGTAGTTATCCAGCACTTCAAACCGCAGTCGCACGCTGCTGGGCAGCACGGCGCCCCGCCAGCGACGCGGGCGAAAAGGCGAGATGGGTGTGAGTGCAAGCGCAGCAGTGCCCAGGGGCAGAATCGGCCCATAGGCAGAAAGATTGTAGGCAGTGCTTCCGGCTGCAGTCGCAACCAAAACCCCATCGCAAACGAGTTCTTCCACTTTCACCGCACCGTTGACGAGGATGCGCACATGCGCCGCCTGGTTCATTTGCCGCAGCAAGGAAACCTCATTGATGGCCAGCGCACGTGTCTCACCGCCCGACTCTGTGGCTGCAATCATACACAAAGGCGCCAGGTCCACCCGTTTTGCGGCCGCCAGGCGCTCCAGCAGTTGCTCCTCGGCGTAGCGGTTCATGAGGAATCCAACATCCCCAAGCTTCATGCCATACACCGGCAAATTGGCGGAAAGGAATCGGTGCAGGGTGCGCAACATGAAGCCGTCACCTCCCAATGCAACAATGACGTCTGCATCACCCAGTTCATGTTGACCATAACGCCGCAGCAAGGTTTTCAATGCCGCCTGCGCTGGCTCGGAAGGGCTGGCAATGAAGTGAATACGACTGAACGTCATGGCGCAAAAATCGCAAGACGTGACATTGCTTCGCTAATTCCCACTGGCATTGAGCATGTTGCCGAGCGCACGAACCGCCACCGAAATTGTGGCGTAATCCATGGTGGGCAAATTGAACATGTCATTCATCATGCCAGAAACTTTCTCCGCTTCCTGCCCGTGAGCTTTCATCCAGCGCACATGGGCATCAGCATGCTTGCCTTCCTCCCGCAGCACGTTTTCCACCAGCACGTTTTGAACTGAGTACAATTCATCGCGCAGGTTCGCACGCGCTACTGCATGCCACTGGCCCTCAACCGCCAAATTCTCCAATTGTCCCTGCAGCCACTTCAGCCTCAGCGAGTCACCCAGCCCGAAATAAATTCGGGCCACGTTCTCCACGTCCATTTTCCGGTGCGCGGCGGTCTCAACCACATCCAGTACCGGGAACAAATGTGGCAACAAGGTGGTGCGCCTTGCCAAATTAGCCGGGAACCCCCCATCCAGGTAGGTTTTTTCCTCGAGGGCCAATACGGCTAACTTTTCCGCCGTGCCCTGCGTCTGCATGGATTTCTGCATGACAGACAATCCAGGCGCGAGACGTTCAACCATGTACTTGATGTCCAGGCGGGATCTGCGTCGGTTGAGCACCCACCGTGTCGCCTGGCGCAGCAGGTTCCACATGGTCCGTACTGCCCTGGTTTGCAACGCGGCGCTGACCTTGTTATCGAGGGCCTCTACTTCAGCCCAGAATTCGCGTGCACCAAATATTTCCCGCGCAATAGTAAAGGCTTTGGCGACGTTGGCTGGTGCAGCGCCAGTGTCTTCGCTCATGCGCAAGGCAAAACTTACGCCCATGCGGTTGATCATGCTGTTGGTCACTTGCGTGGCGATAATTTCACGCTTGAGGCGGTGATCCTGCATGACACCGGCAAAACGGGTTTGCAAGGCGGCCGGGAAATAGCGGATCAATTCCCGCGAAAGGTACGCATCTTCGGGCAGATCTGATGCCAGTAATTGCTGGTAGGTTACAATTTTGCTGTACGACAGCAAAACCGAAAGTTCAGGACGCGTCAGGCCTTCGCCGCGGTTGCGCCGTTCAGTTAACTGCTCATCATCAGGTAAGTGCTCGAGTTCGCGGCTGAGGATTCCATCGGCTTCGAGAACCGAAATGAAATGCTGCTTGGCCCCGATGCGCGGTCCCTTAAGGGTTTCCATCAGCGAAATAGCCTGAGTCTGCAAATAATTACTGCGCAGCACCAATTGCGCGACGTCATCCGTCATCGAGGCTAATAAGCGGCTACGCTCTTTTTCTTTCAGGCTTCCGGCACGAATTGCCTGTGCCAGCAATATCTTGATATTGACCTCGTGGTCCGAGGTGTCCACACCGGCCGAGTTGTCTATGAAATCCGTATTGATACGCCCGCCGGCCAGGGCAAATTCTATGCGCCCTTTCTGGGTAAAACCAAGATTGCCGCCTTCGCCTACCACCCGGCAGCAAAGATCCGCCCCGTTTACCCGCAATGCATTATTGGGGGGGTCGCCGACATCAGCATTGCTTTCGCTTGAGGCCTTCACATAGGTGCCAATGCCGCCATTCCACATGAGATCAACTGGAGCCTTGAGCAACAGCATGATCAGCGCATTGGGCGCCAATTCGGCGCTTTGCGTGCCCAACCACTGCTGCACCTGGGGACTCAAGGGAATGGTCTTGTCCTGCCGGGAAAAAACTCCTCCACCCTGGGAAATCAGTTCCGGCCTGTAGTCGTTCCAGCCCGAGCGGGGTTTGCGGAACAAACGCCGCCGTTCCGCCAGGCTTGAGCGCGCATCCGGGTCAGGATCCAGGAATATGTGCTGGTGGTTGAACGCAGCCTGCAAGCGAATATGGCGGGAAAGCAGCATACCGTTGCCAAACACATCGCCGCTCATATCGCCGATACCCACCACGGTAAATGACCGTTTCTGGATATCCAACCCAAGTTCGCGGAAATGCCGTTTGACACCCTCCCAGGCACCCTTGGCGGTAATGCCCATACCCTTGTGGTCGTAACCGACCGATCCCCCCGAGGCAAACGCATCCCCCAACCAGAAATTGCGCTGCAGCGAAATGCCGTTGGCAATATCCGAAAAAGTTGCTGTACCCTTGTCCGCCGCCACAACCAGGTAAGGGTCATCCTCATCGCGCCGGACTACCGAGTCAGGAGGCACGACCTTGTTCACGTCCAGGTTATCAGTAATGTCTAATAACGCATTGATAAACAGGGAATAACAAGCAATGCCTTCCTGCAGTAATGCATCCCGACCGCCTTGCTGGGGAGGCCGTTTTACTACAAACCCGCCCTTGGCCCCGACCGGGACAATCATGGTGTTTTTCACGTTTTGTGCCTTCATCAGGCCCAAAACTTCGGTGCGGAAATCTTCGCGCCGGTCGGACCAGCGCAAACCACCGCGCGCAATTTTCCCGCAACGTAAATGGATTCCTTCAAAGCGCGGGGAGTACACCCAGATCTCACGATACGGTCGTGGCAAGGGCAGATCCGCCACTTTGGACGAGTCGATTTTGAAGCAGATGTATTCGGCCCGGCCTCCGTGTTCTTCCACCCGGTAGAAGTTGGTGCGCAAGGTGGCGCGTATCACGTCATAGAATGCGTAGAGGATGCGATCTTCATCAAGGTTGGATACACCATTCAAAGCGCGCTGGAACGCTGCCTTGATTGCCTGCTCCTGCTGCTCCCGATCCGCACGGCGTGCCCGGACCATCGCGTCGATGCATTCCAGCAAATGCTTGTCTTGTTTGAATTGACCGTCGAGCAGGCTATCAAACATCCGCGCGAGGTCCCGGGCAGCCGCCGCTTTTTGGGTGCTGCTTTGCGTGGCCCGTGCCGGATCAAACATTGCCTCGAAAAGTTCGACCAGCAGGCGGGAAATCGCGGGAAACTTCGCCAGTGTTTCTGCCATGTAGTTCTGCGAAAACGGCGAACGTATCTGCAGCAAGTATTTGCAGTAAGAGCGGATGACTTTAACTTGCCTCCAGTCCATCTCCGCGCCGATGATCAACCGGTTGAATGCATCATTTTCGGCCAGCTTGTGCAGTGATTTTTCGAACGAAGTCTTGAATGGCTCACTAATCACTTCGAGGTCCAGGGCATGTTCAACGACAGGAATCATGTCAAAGTCCTGGATCCACAGCCGCTCCTGGCCAGATAAATGCAATTCGTACGGTCTTTCGCTAACGATATGCAAACCAAGATTTTCCAGCATTGGCAAC
>JANLTO010000027.1:0-69610 GCA_031362985.1 Lysobacterales bacterium
GTGAATGCGCGACTGGTCTCGCGGGACATGTAGGCCAAAAGCGCCACGGTACCCAGCCCGACACCCAGGTATTCAGCGCTGATCACCACGAACAAGCCGATTAACGTATGGCCTGCTGTGCTCAGCCACGCAAGGCCGAGAATAGTAAGCATTTGTACGAACCCGAAGATCCACAGGGCGCGATTGATCGAAAGCTTAAGCATGAGCACGCCACCCAGAACGCCACCTGCGATGGACGCCCACAGGGCAGCGACCTTGGCGGTTGAGCCGATCTCCGTATTGCTGAAGCCCATGTCGATGTAAAACGGCGTCTGCAGCGCAACGGCCATGTTGTCACCCAGCTTGTACAGGAACATGAAAGCCAAAATGGCGAGGCCGCCGCGGATGCCGTCACGCGAAAAAAATTCCCGGAAGGGGTCGATCACGGCTGCCCGAAAAGAGTGTGGTGCCAGCGCATCGTCGCTGACCTCGCGAATCACCAGCGTGGTGACCATGCCGATCGCCATGAACGCTGCGGTAATCCAGAAAACCACATTCCAGGGCACGTGATCCGACAGGATCAGCGCGAGCGCTCCGGGCACCAGCGAAGCGATACGGTAGGCATTGACGAAAATGGAATTACCGGGGCCCAGCTCATCGTCTGCCAGCAACTCGCGGCGATAGGCATCGATCACGATGTCCTGGCTGGCGGAAAACAAGGCAACCAGGAACACAGCACCACGATGGCGCCGAGTGAACGGGCCGGGTCAAACAGGCCGAATGCGCCAATGGTAAAAAAAAGCAGAACCTGAGTTACCAGCGCCCAACCCCTGCGCCTGCCAAGGAAGGGCCAACTGAACCGGTCCATCACGGGGGACCACAGGAACTTCCAGGTATAGGGCAGTGACACCAGCGAGAACAGGCCAATGGTCGCCAGGTCGACGCCGTTGTTGCGCAACCAGGCAGGGACCAGCTGGATCAGCACGTACAGCGGCATTCCCGAGGTAAAACCAATAAACAGGCACACCAGCATGCGCCGGTTCAACAGGATTTCCCGCCAATTGCGCAGTGGGGCTGGCTGATTCACTGCGGAATGGCTCTCCCCGGACGGATTCACTCCGGATGGGCTCACTTCAGAATTGCTCACCCCAGAGTTGCTCACCTTGGAATTTTCGGCACAGGAAATTTGTAGTCGTATTCCATGATCAGCGGCGCGTGGTCGGAAAAGCGCTGATCCTTGTAAATTGAAGCGGAGCGGACAGTGCCGGCCACGCCCGGCGTGGCAACATGGTAGTCAATGCGCCACCCGGTATTGTTGGCCCACGCCTGACCGCGGTTGGACCACCAGGTGTATTGTTCTTCGCGCTGATCCACCCGCCGGAACACATCTACCCAACCGGCAGTGGTGAACACTTCATCCAGCCACGCACGTTCCGCTGGAAGAAAACCTGACTGCTTCTGGTTGCCGCGCCAGTTCTTCAGGTCAATTTTCTGGTGAGCAATGTTCCAGTCACCGCAAATGATGTACTCCCGACCGTCAGCCACCAGTTCCCGCAAGCGCGGCAGCAGGTAGTCCATGGCCTGGAACTTGATGCCCTGCCGCTCTTCACTGCTGGAACCGGACTGCAGATACAGCGAGACCACCGACAGATTGCCAAAATCGGCCTGCAGCCAGCGCCCTTCATGATCCATCACGTCCCAGCCCAGGCCATGGTTCACCCGGTCCGGCTGGCGACGGCTGTAAATGGCGGTGCCGCTGTACCCCGGCTTGAGGGCGTCGTGATAGGAGCAATGGTAGCCTTCAGGGAAGAACATCTTGTCTTGCAGCTGGTGAATTTGCGCCTTGGTTTCCTGGATGCACACCAGGTCGGGGTCCTGCTCGCGCATCCAGTCGAAAAAGCCCTTGCTGGCAGCGGAGCGGATACCGTTGGCGTTTAGCGTAATGATTTTCATGGGTGCCCGGTTTGGGGGAAATGGATGCTGGCCGTCACAGTGATGGCGGCAAGCATACCGGATGTTCTTTGCTCACCCAAGGCGGGATATACTGGCCACTGTCAGGAAGGGATTCTTCGATGCAGGATTACACGCAAAAATTCTTCCAACTGGCCCTGCACAAGGGCATTCTGCGTTTTGGCAAGTTCTCCCTGAAATCCGGCCGCATCTCCCCCTATTTCTTCAATGCCGGTGGGTTCGATGACGGGGCATCCCTGGCACAGCTCAGCAGTTGCTATGCAGCGGCCATTGCGGCATCGAGGCTGGAATTTGACATGCTGTTTGGTCCTGCCTACAAGGGCATACCGCTGGCCGCTGCCACCGCCATGGCCTTGCATCTGGGCCACGGGCATAACGTGCCTTTTGCCTATAACCGCAAGGAAGTCAAAGACCACGGTGAAGGCGGAACCATTGTGGGCGCGCCCCTGCACGGCCGGGTATTGATCATTGATGATGTCATTTCTGCCGGTACTTCGGTGCGCGAGTCCATTCTCGCCATTCATGCCGCCGGGGCTGAGGTTGCCGGCGTTGCTATCGCCCTGGATCGCCAGGAGCGCGGCCTTGGGGAATTGTCTGCAGTGCAGGAAGTCCAACGGGATTACGGTGTTCCCTGTGTGGCCATCGCCGCGCTCGAAGACCTGATCGGCTACCTGGACGCTAATTGCACTGCTGATATCGACCTCCCTGCCATTCATCGCTATCGAGAGCAGTATGGAGTTTGATATGAAAATCTTGAGCCTGTTTTGCCTGGTATCGAGCCTGGCCATCACCGCCAATGCGCAAGCAGAAGTGTATAAGTGGGTAGACGAGAACGGCGAGGTGCACTACAGCGAGACCTTGCCTCCGGACTTTCAGGACAAAAAGTTTGACGGTTTGAGCGACGAAGGTGTTACGCAAGAAAAAGACCAAACCCTGACGCCGCCGCCTCCTCCGCCTTCACTTCCGCCCGACGCCGCAAAAGCGGGGCCAAAAGAATTGCCGCGCGACAAGTCCGGGATGAAACGACCGACGCCTCTGTACACTGACGAACAGGTAAAGCAACAACAGGATGGCTTGCTGTTACTGCGCTATGACAGCGAGCGGGAACTCCTCGATGCCATGGAAGTGGAAGTCAAACAACTGGGCTACGATGCAGTGCTGCTCAATGGCTCCAGATCCAGCCTCATGGAGGCCTACCGCGGCAACGTTCGCGAAGCAGCCGATACACAACGGGCCGGGCTGGCAGTTGAACCGGAGCTGCTGGCGAAGATCAACGACCTGAAACAAAAGCTGGTCAGCAATTCGGCCACACTGGCTACGCTCAAAGCCAGGGAAGAAGAGATACGCCAGAAATTTGAAAGTGAGCTGGCAACCTACCGAAAGCTGTCAGCCGAAACTGCTGCACACCCACCCTAAGCCGCCTGACTTCCCTATGTAACCATGTATACCCGCTGCCCGGCCTGCCATACCGTCCATCCGGTCAATGCCGAATTGCTGGTCCGTGGCGGCGGTAAATTCCGCTGTGGCAAGTGCCGCAAAGTCAGTAATGCACTGGAGGCTTTGTTTGACCAATGGCCGGAGGCCAGCCAACAGAGCGCCCCTGCGGGTGATCTGCCGGAATTGGGTATTACACTGTCATTCAACACCAGCGGCGAAAAATCGGCCAACCCGGATGGCGCTTCTCCCGGGAACGACACGGAGTCTGACCCGGCCAGCCTCGACTTTCCGGGAAGGGCATGGTTAAGGGTTCTATGGATAGCTGCCGGCCTGGTATTGATACTGGTTTCCGGGATTTACCTGGCGGTGTTTTTTCAACTTCCCGCGCTGCAGCACCTGCTCTTGCAACCCACACTGATCAGCCTGGGAATCAAGCCAGCCACGGTTGTTTCTGCCGGTATTGGCACGGAAAAAATCGAACTGCTGGCGCGGACATTGAAGCCCCATCCCTCGCGCCCTGGCGTGCTGCTGTTGACTGCCAGTATTGTCAGCCGCGCCAATGGACGGCAACCCTACCCGGATGTCGATGTCAGCTTGGTGGATATTCGCGGGCAGCGCCTGTCGCGCAAGTTATTCAAACCAGGCGACTACCTGACCAGCAGTGCGGAGTTACGCTCGGGCATGGCACCCGGGGCCCACCTTACATTCTCCCTGGAGATCGAAGACCCGGGCAACGACGCGACCGGTTTCGAACTGCAATTCCATTAAGGAAACTCTGATCTATTCAGAGCTTCCTTAATTGAAAACTCGGTGAAACCGGAGAATTTGCGCCAAGCCGGTGCGCACTCCTGCCATGGGTTGTGGTAGGGTTACACGTTCGAGCCAACAAAAATAGTTTCCGCACAAAAGCCAGCAAAAATGACCAGAGAAACCGAACACACCACCCCGCTCAGAAAGAATGTTCAGCATGCCATCCGGCGCTACCTGGAAGACATGGGGCAGTGCCAGACCGAAAGTCTGTACCAAACCCTGTTAGCTGAGATCGAGCCTCCCCTGATTGAAGAAGTACTGCGCTACACACACGGCAACCAGTCGCAGACCGCCCGTATCCTGGGAATTACCCGCAATACCTTGCGTGCCAAGCTGAGCCGCTACGACATCGCTGTCACTAATGGCAAGCACTGGCCTGCCTGACCTGGCAGTGCATGGCATATGAACGACCACACGTTGCCCACGCCCAGGCTGGCCCTGATCAGCGTTTCAGACAAGGACGGAATTGTTGAGTTTGCCACCCGGCTGGTAGCGCTGGGGTTTGCGCTACTGAGTACAGGCGGCACCGCAAAGCACCTGGCTGAATCCGGGCTTGAAGTTACGGAAGTTTCCGACTACACCGGGTTTCCAGAAATCATGGGAGGGCGGGTAAAAACCCTGCATCCGCGTATTCACGGTGGATTGCTGGGCCGTGCAGGCACCGATAATGCGGTCATGTCCGGGCAGGACATTCCGCGCATCGAACTGGCAGTGATCAACCTGTATCCCTTTGACCAGGTCACTCGTGAGCCCGGTTGCAGCCTGGAAACAGCCATTGAAAACATCGATATTGGCGGACCTGCAATGGTGCGTTCCGCCGCAAAAAACTACGCCTCGGTGGGGGTAGTGACCTCAAAGGACCAGTATGCGCAGGTGCTGACTGAACTGGAGAGTAATGGATGTCAAATAAGTCTGCAGTATCGCTTTGAACTGGCGGTAGCGGCCTTCAATCGCATTGCGCAGTATGACGCAGCCATCAGTTCCTGGCTTTCTGCCTTGACGCCACAAGGAAAGCGCATGGCCTTTCCGCGCCAGACCAATCTGTGCTTCCGGAAAATCATGGATTTGCGCTACGGCGAAAACCCACACCAGCAGGCTGCGTGGTACGGCGACCTGAATCCGGAGGGCAACCTGGATGCGCAGGAATCGAGCCTGTCCGCAGCCCGGCAATTGCAGGGCAAGGAATTGTCGTTCAATAACATTGCAGACGCGGATGCTGCCTGGGCCTGCGTCATGCAGTTTTCCGCACCTGCCTGCGTCATCGTCAAACATGCCAACCCCTGCGGAGTGGCGGTGTCTGTTGATTTGCTGGATGCGTACGACAAAGCCTGGGCAACGGATGCTACGTCCGCTTTCGGCGGCATTATTGCGTTCAATGAGGTGGTCGATGAGAGGACGGCAAAGGCCCTGCTCGAACGCCAGTTCGTCGAAGTACTGCTGGCCCCCGGGTATGCCAGCGTAGCGCTACAAGCCCTGGCACGCAAACCCAACGTACGGGTGCTGAGTATCGGGCCATGCAAATCAATGGGCAAGCTGGAGCCGCAGCTGGATTTCAAAAGAGTCAGCGGTGGACTGCTGGTGCAAACTGCAGACCTGGCACACGTGCAGCAAGCGGATTGCCGCGTCGTGAGTAAACGACCGCCAGGCGATGCACTGTGGAATGATCTCCTGTTTGCCTGGAAAGTAGCAAAGATGGTCAAGTCCAATGCCATCGTGTACGCCGGCGCCGGCCGCACTCTGGGCATTGGTGCCGGCCAGATGAGCCGGGTCGATGCCACGCGCATTGCGCGCTGGAAGGCAGCGGAAGCAGGCCTGGACCTGGCGCAAAGCGTCATGGCATCGGATGCATTTTTTCCTTTTCGTGACGGCATCGACACCGCTGCCGAAGCCGGCATCGCAGGTGTCATCCAGCCCGGCGGTTCTATGCGCGACGAAGAAGTTATTGCCGCTGCTGACGAGCACGATCTCGTGATGGTCTTCACCGGCATACGGCATTTCAGGCATTGAAGCGCGCTTGAAAAGACTGGGCCTGAGGAGACCTGCATGAAGGTATTGATTATTGGAGGCGGTGGGCGCGAGCATGCGCTGGCATGGAAAGTGGCGCAGTCCGTGACAGTCGACCGGGTATACGTGGCACCCGGCAATGCCGGAACTGCCCTGGAAGAGAAAACAGAAAATGTTGCGATTGCCGCCAATGACCTCGATGGCCTGCTGGGGTTTGCCCGCTCACAGGGGATAGGCCTGACCATCGTCGGGCCGGAAGATCCGCTGGTGCTGGGCATAGTCGATCGATTCCAGGCTGCAGGCCTTGCCTGTTTTGGACCCAGCGCGGCTGCTGCACGACTGGAAGGTTCAAAAGCCTTTGCCAAGGCCTTCATGGGCCGCCACAACATTCCTACCGCACGTTACGGTGAGTTTACCGATGTCGATGAAGCTGTCGCCTTCATACGCCGGCACGGCGCGGATCAACCGGGGACACCCATAGTGGTCAAGGCCGATGGCCTCGCCGCTGGCAAAGGAGTGATCGTGGCGCATGACCCGCTGCAGGCAGAGGCGGCCGTGCTGGACATGCTGGCGGGTAATGTCTATGGGGAAGCCGGACACCGCGTCATCGTCGAGCAGTTTCTTGAAGGTGAAGAGGCCAGTTTCATCGTGATGGCGGACGGGAAAAACGTACTCGCTCTTGCCACGTCGCAGGATCACAAGGCCGTGGGTGACGGCGACACCGGCCCCAACACCGGCGGCATGGGGGCGTATTCGCCTGCCCCCGTAGTTACTGCTAACTTGCACCGCCGGGTCATGCGCGAGGTTATTCAACCTGCCATAGACGGCATGGCAGCCGAGGGGCATCCCTTTCGAGGTTTTCTCTACGCCGGGTTGATGATTTCACCCGATGGCGGCTTCAAGGTGCTGGAATTCAACGTGCGCTTTGGCGACCCCGAAACCCAACCCGTCCTGATGCGGCTGAAATCTGACCTGGTCGAGCTCTGTCTGGCCGCGCTGGACCAGCAACTTGACCTGCATGAGGCACTGTGGGACCCGCGGCCGAGTCTCGGCGTGGTAATGGCGGCAGGTGGCTATCCCGGCCGTTACAGCGGGGGCGATGTGATCTGCGGTCTCGATCAGCCGCTGCCGGGCGATGTGAAGGTATTCCTTGCCGGTGCAGCACAAACTGCGGCAGGTATCGCCACACGCGGCGGTCGCGTGCTGTGTGTATGCGCGCTGGGCGACTCGGTCGCTGC
Source organism: Lysobacterales bacterium (assembly GCA_031362985.1). Lineage (GTDB taxonomy): Bacteria > Pseudomonadota > Gammaproteobacteria > Xanthomonadales > SZUA-36 > SHZL01. The sequence goes on from JANLTO010000027.1 coordinate 7,440, forward strand.
GGCACAGAAGTCAGCCTATGCCGCTTGTGCAAACATCCACTGGAAGGATGCTTTCTACCGCAAAGACATTGGTTGCCGCGCCATTGCCCGGGAAAACCACTGACCCGATGGATGTTTCCCACCTGCTTGAAGATCTCAATGATGCCCAGCGCGCAGCTGTAGCGCTCGAGGGCGGGCACGCACTGATTCTCGCCGGCGCCGGCAGCGGCAAAACCCGGGTACTCATTCACCGCCTGGCGTGGCTGATCCAGGTCAACCATGTTTCGCCATTGGGCATCCTGGCCGTGACGTTCACCAACAAGGCGGCCGGGGAAATGCGGTCGCGCGCCGGGACCTTGCTGCAGATGTCGCCGCGACCGTTGTGGATCGGAACCTTCCACGGTATTGCCCATCGCCTGTTGCGCATGCACTGGAAAGAAGCGCGCTTGCCCGAGAACTTCCAGATCCTGGACTCCGAAGACCAGCAGCGCCTGTTGCGGCGAATCATTCGCGAAGAAGGCCTGGACGATGCGCACTGGCCGGCCCGGCAGGCCCAGTGGTTTATCAACGCCCGCAAGGACGAAGGCGAGCGACCACGGCATATTGAACATCTCGATCACCCGGCAACTGCCACTTGGGCACACATCTACGAGCGTTATGAGGACTACTGCAACCGCGGCGGATTGGTAGATTTTGCCGAAATATTGTTGCGCGCCCACGAACTCTGGTTGGAACAGCCAGCCGTTCTCGACCATTACCGCCGGCGACTGCAACATTTACTCATCGACGAATTCCAGGACACCAATGCCATCCAATACGCCTGGTTGCGCATGCTGGCCGGTGATTCCGGGTCGATGTTCGTAGTCGGTGATGATGACCAGTCCATTTATGGCTGGCGGGGCGCTAAGGTGGAGAACGTACAGAGCTTCGTGCGCGATTTCCCCGGTGTCACCACCATCAAGCTGGAGCAAAACTACCGTTCCAGCGGCACCATCCTGGCGGCCGCAAACGGCGTGATTGCAAACAACCAGGGTCGCATGGGCAAGAAACTGTGGACGGATGGCCCCGCAGGCACGCCGATCCACCTCTACGCGGCGTTCAATGAACAGGACGAGGCCCGTTTCGTGGTGGAACAGATCCGCCAGTGGCTGGATCAGGGGCGCCGGGCGGACGAGGCGGCTATCCTGTACCGCACCACGGCCCAGTCGCGTCTGTTTGAAGAATATCTGTTGCGGGCCAGCATCGCTTATCGGGTCTATGGCGGCCAGCGATTTTTTGAACGTGTGGAAGTCAAGGATGCACTGGCCTATTTGCGCCTGATGCTAAACCCCAATGACGATGCCGCGCTGGAGCGGGTGATTAACAAGCCGGCCCGGGCCATCGGTGACAAAACCGTCGGTATCATCCGCCTGCAGGCGCGGGAGGCCAATGTCAGCCAGTGGCAGGCGGCGCAGGCCTGCATTCAACAGAAGCTAATACCCCCGCGGGCCTGCGCCGCCGTGCAGGAGTTCATCGACCTCGTCAGCGGCATGCAGGAGCGTCTGCAGAACTGGACTCTTGGAAACCAGATGCAAGCCGTGATCGATGACAGCAAGCTTGCCACCCATTATGACAAAGAACCACGTGAGCGCATGGAAACCCGTATCGAAAACCTGCGTGAACTGGTCAATGCAGCAGATGCCTTCATTTTGCCCAATGAAGATGCCGATGCAGGCATGACGGAACTGCAATCTTTCCTCAGCCATGCGTCGTTGGAGGCAGGCGAAACCCAGGGAGAAAGCTGGGACGATTGCGTACAACTCATGACACTGCACTCGGCCAAGGGCCTGGAATTTCCGGTGGTTTTCATAGCCGGAATGGAAGACGGCCTGTTTCCACACCAGCGCTCGGTGGAGGAATCCGGTGGCCGCCTGGAAGAAGAGCGGCGGCTGTGCTATGTCGGCATGACACGCGCCCGTAAGCAGTTGTGCCTGAGTTATGCCGAGACCCGGCGCATGCACGGCGCCGAATCCATGTCCCGCCCGTCCCGTTTTATCGATGAAATACCGGCTGAGCTGGTGCAGGAAATACGTCCGCGAATGTCGGCCAGCCGGCCTTATGTTTCCGCCCGGCCGGCGGCGTCTGCAAAACCACCTGCGTTTAAAAACCAGGAATGGCCATTCAAACTGGGCCAGCGGGTTCTGCACCGCAAGTTCGGCGAAGGCACAGTACTGGCCTTCGAGGGTTCAGGTGAGCACACACGCGTGCAGGTCAACTTCGCCCAAGCCGGCAGCAAGTGGCTGGTGATGGCCTACGCCAACCTCGAGGCACGCTAAATCGGCTCCGCTTTGATGGAAAACGCCATAAAACACGCCGAAGAAATCCGTTTGCACACGGCTCCGGGCACACTGGCCGGCCTGCGCTGGTCTCCCCGCCGGGGGACACCCGGAGGCACAACCCAGGGCACGACCCATGCCGCCCCACACCGTGGCATACCCGTATTGTGCGTGCACGGCTGGCTGGATAATGCCGCCTCTTTTGTACCCCTGGCGCAGCACCTGGAAGACATCGACATGGTGGCCCTGGATCTGCCCGGCCATGGACACTCTTACCACCGGCATGAGTCTGCGCATTATTACTTCATGGACTACCTGTGGGACATTGACGCTGCCCTGGATGCGTTGGGATGGGCTTCGTGCCATCTGGTCGGCCACTCCCTCGGGGCGGGAATCCTTTCACTGTATGCCACAAGCTGCCCGCAACGAGTGCGCAGCCTCGTGATGTTAGATGCACTGGGACCTGGCAGTGAGCCTGCAGTCGGCAGCGCGGCGAGGCTGCGCAGGAGCATGCATTACTTCCGCTCCGGCCCGCGCCCCCGGAAGCATTATAAGTCCGTGGCAGACATGATCAAGGCGCGACAGGCCAATACCCGGCTGGCGGACGAAGCAGCGCGGCTGATCTGTGAGCGCTCAGTTGCCCACCGTGGTGATCATTACGAATGGACCAATGACCCTGCCTTGTATTGGGTCTCGCCTATCCTGATGACCGAAGAGCAGGCGCTTGATTACCTGGCGCACATCACGGCTCCCGTGCTCTCGTTCACCGCTACACCCTATGCCTCCTACGTCAACGCAGAACTTTTAGAAGCGAGAAGTGCCGCGATTGCGCATGGCCATCACCTGTTGCGGGAAGGAGGCCACCACTTTCACATGGACCAAGCTGCCGGGCTTGCACCCACGGTTGGTTCATTTATCCTTGAACAGGAACGGGCTCTGGCCCAGGCACAGGAAAGGCTTGATGCACACACCCCCCCGGCATAATGACCACATACCCGCCCGTGAGCGCCTGATTTTTGCCCTGGATGTGGCCGATATCGTGCAGGCGCGCAAGCTGGTTACACAACTGGGCGACGCGGTCTCGTTTTATAAACTGGGCCTGGAGTTCTTCCTTTCCGGACACTATTTTGAGCTGGCCGCCGAACTGCGCGGCCAGGGGAAAAAAATATTTGCCGATCTGAAATTGTTTGATATCCCGGCCACGGTTGCCGCGGCGGTTCGCCAATTGGCGCGACAGGAGGTCGATTTCTGCACCGTACACGGCAACGATGCCATGCTGCGCGCGGCGGCTGAAGCCAAGGGAAATTCAAAAATTCTCGCCGTTACCGCCCTCACTAGCCTCGACCAGGGTGACCTTGATGACCTGGGGTTCTCCTGTGACGCGCACAGCCTGGTCCTGTCCCGTGCGCGCCGCGCCCTGGAACTGGGCTGTGACGGCGTAGTTTCCTCCGGGCTTGAGGTTGTCGCGCTACGTGCTGCCGTTGGCCCCACCCTGATCACTGTGTGCCCCGGCATCCGTCCCATCCACAACGACGAAAAGGACGACCAGCAACGTGTACTGACTCCTGCGCTGGCGATCGCCAATGGTGCGGACTACCTCGTGGTGGGACGACCGATTCGTGATGCGGCAAATCCGCACGCAGCGGCGGAGCGCATACAGGCAGAGATTGCCGGTGCCCTGGACCAGGAGCCTGTCGGACTTGACAATTCTTGATATCAGACATTACGATACTCCCGTAACCTCATAATAATCTGAAAAAAAATAATTTGGTGGGCTGCAGATAAAGAATCATTAATAGGCATTTACGATCCTCTCCGGCTCTGCCGGATTTCCGGGCGGGCCTTTGTGCCCAGCCCGGATTTTTTTATCTGCGCCCGGTTCAGCCGGTGCTCGTAAATTAAGCGGCCCAAAGCCAGAATCGGGGCTAAAATGGACGTCCAACAGGCCAGCCAGAAGCGCCACACCAACCGATGAGCATTGACCACCCCAAGGCCGGTTTGCTGGCAGCTGTGTACCTGCGTTGGCTGATGCTGCTACAGAACATCCTGCACGGATGGGTTCGCAGCCGCTGTTTGCCGGACCCTCTGAGCGATTTACACCTCGATCCTGACAAACCGGTGTGTTACGCCATAGATACCTACGCCCTGACATCCATCCTGATCCTGGACAGGGCCTGCCGCGACCTGAACCTGCCACGGCCCCTGCTGCCACTGGCGCTGGCAACAGGCGCCGAGTCACGCTCGTACTGCGCCTTGCGGCGCAAAGCCGGCCTGCTCATTCGACACACCACCCCACGCAAGCACTCGGCAATGCTCAAACGACTGGTGGACCGGGTCGTTGACGGCGGCGAGCCGGACATCCAGATCATTCCGGTGACCGTGCTGGTGGGCCGTGCACCGGACCGTGAAACCGGCCTGGCGAAAATTTTCTTCTCGGAATCGTGGGAAGTTGGCGGCAGAATGCAACGCCTGTTCAGCACCATCGTCAATGGGCGCAATACCTTCGTGCAGTTTAGCCAGCCCATTTCCCTGCGGGAAATGGCTGATGAGAACCTGGGCGCAGGGCGCAGCGTCAGAAAGGTCTCGCGCATCCTGCGGGTGCATTTCAGCAATGTGCGCGCAGCCGCCATCGGGCCGGACCTGTCCCACCGCCGCACCGTTGTCGACTCCATTTTGCTTAGCCCTTCCGTGGAAAAAGCCATCGAAGACCAGGCCAGGGCGGACAAAAGCAGCGTTCCCAAAGCATGGCATAAGGCACGCAAATTTGCTTTCGAAATTGCCGCCGACTATTCCTACGCGTTTGTGCGCGTTTCCGCCCTGTTCCTGAGCTGGTTCTGGAATCGCATCTACGATGGTGTCGAGATGCAGCATTTCCGTGAGTTCCAGAAATTGGCGGCTGATTACACGGTGATTTACGTGCCATGCCACCGCAGTCACATGGACTACCTGCTGGTTTCCTATTTTGTTTACCACAACGGCCTGGTGCCACCGCACGTTGCGGCCGGCATAAACCTGAACCTGCCCATCGTCGGGCGATTCGTGCGCATGGGCGGTGCTTTTTTCCTGCGGCGCAGTTTCCGCGCGCAAAAGCTCTACGCCGCGGTATTCAATGAGTACTTGAGCCGTATTCTGGCAAAGGGAACCGATATTGAATATTTCATTGAAGGCACCCGCAGCCGCACGGGCCGCTTACTGGCGCCCAAAGCCGGTATGCTGAGCATGACAGTTCGGGCGTACCTGCGCTCTCCCGATCACCCGGTGATGTTCCAGCCCATTTATCTCGGCTACGAGCAATTGGTGGAAGGTGACAGTTATACCGCCGAACTGTCGGGGCAAAGCAAGAAATCGGAATCCCTGCGCGACCTGTTGAAAGTATTCGGGGTGTTGCGCAACAAATACGGCAAAGTACATGTCAGTTTTGCCCAACCGGTGTTCCTCGACCATCTTCTCGATCAACATGAGCCGGCATGGCGAACCAATATCAAGGAGAATTCCAAGCCTTCATGGATGAACCCGTTGATTGACGATCTGGGAAATCAGATCATGACCGGCATCAACCAGGCCGCGCACGTCAACCCCATCAACCTTCTGGCCGTCGTGCTGCTGGCAACCCCCAAACATACCCTGGGCCGCACGGAACTGGTCGCCCAGATAAACCTGTACCGCGACATGCTGGTCATTTGCCGCTACTCGGACCGGATTACCTGCACAAATCTGTCTGCCGATGAAATCATCAGTCATGGGCTGAACCTCAAGGTGCTGGAATCGAGCAGCCATCCACTCGGCGAGATTCTTTCCGTCAAGGGCAAGCAGGCGGTCCTTCTGACGTACTTCCGTAACAATATTTCGCACTTGATGGCCGTTTCCTCGCTGGTGGCAGCGGGATTGCTCAACTCACGCAAGGTGGAAAGATCGCGGCTGCTGCGCATTGCCCAGGCGGTCTATCCCTTCCTGCAGCGTGAACTGTTCCTGCCGTGGGATGAGCCCGGGTTCCTCAAGGTCATGGGAGAATCCATCACGTGGTTGCAACATCGCGGCCTGTTGGTCAATTCGGCTGATGAGAACGAACTGGAGCGCGCCGAGGGGAGCACCGAGGAAGCTTTGCAGTTGCAGTTGCTGGGCCGCAGCCTGTTGCAAACTTTTGAGCGCTACTTCATCACGATTGCCGTGCTGGTAAAAAACGGCTCAGGCACCCTGACGCGCGGCCAGTTGGAGCGGCTGTGCATACTCACAGCCCAGCGTATCTCCATGCTCAACGAGTTTGACGCACCGGAATTTTACGATCGCAGCCTGTTCCGCCAGTTCATCGACGTCCTCAAGGTGCGCGGTATATTGTCCAGCAGCGCGGAAGGAAAACTCGAATTCGACGACAGCATCAAGGACATTACCGAAGACACCAAGACCTTGCTAAGCTGGGAAATCCGCCATGGCATCATCCGCGTCGCTCCCCATGTGCTGCAGGAAGCGGACTCGGACTAAACCTAAATCGGAGGCTCAACCCGGCCGGGCCCATTGCGTGGGCCGCGAGGCGTGACCGGTTTTCAGCTTGGGGCGCAATCGGCGGCCGGGAGACTTGCCCGGGAGACGCCGTGAACCCATCCCTGTCGGTCCGTTGCGGGGTCAGAGAGCGGTGAGTTCTTTCAGGACACGCCGTGAATACATCCCTGTAGGCTCCTCGCCAGCATCCCTGCTGGCGACGGTCCTGAAAGAACTCCCCCTCCCTGCCCTTGACACTTGGTGCCAAGACGAGCCACCACTGGAAGGCGAAACTTGGAACATCTCTGCGGTGCCACAGCGACAAGCAAACCGGGGCTGGGAGCCTTTCCAGGGAGTGTATGCGGCAGGGATGCCGCATCCAAGCCTACAGGGATGTATTCACGGCGTCTCCCGGGAAAGGGTACCGGCGGCGGGTTGCGCCCCCAGGCTGAGCAGAGGCACAAACTCGCGCTCCCTGGCCCCGGCACGCATGTAACAGCGAGTTATTTACGGCGTCTCCCAGGAAAGTCTACCGGCCGCCGCTTGCGCCCCTCTGTGGAAGACTGGTGCCGAAAGCGTAAGCGGTACCAGCTAATTCAGGATGGGGTCAATCTGCTGAGTTCAGGCGTCCATGTCGGGAATCAGTTTGGACTGGAAGTAGGAGATTTGGTCTTTCAGTTTGAGTTTGCGCTTCTTCAACCGCGTGAGCTGCAACTGGTCGATACCCGGATTCACGGCCAGACGCTCGATGGCCAGATCCAGATCGCGATGCTCTTCGCGTAGCTCGGCCAGCTTAGCGACGATTTCATTCGGATCGTTATAGGTATTCACATTTGCAAGGATAGTACAGACTTGGCCCAACGAGTGACAATAACACGTTAAAATGGCGCCATTGCATCTCTGAAGGAAGCACGTCTTGACTACCCGGGCATTGCAAAAACAACAGTATTCGAACAACAAACTGGCCAAACGACTGCAAAGAAACGTTGGCCAGGCGATCGGCGATTTCAACATGATCGGCGCAGGCGATCGAGTCATGGTTTGCCTTTCAGGTGGTAAGGATTCTTATACCATGCTCGATATCCTGTTGGCATTGCGTGAACGCGCGCCGGTGCATTTTGACCTGGTTGCAGTGAACCTGGACCAGAAACAACCTGACTTTCCGGAACATGTCCTGCCTGACTACTTAAGGCAATTGGGCGTGCCCTTTCATGTCATTGAGCAGGACACCTACAGCGTGGTGCGTCGGGTTATCCCCGAAGGCAAAACCACTTGTGGGCTATGCTCACGCATGCGACGGGGCGCGCTGTATCGGTTCGCCAGCGAAAATAGCATTACGCGTATCGCCCTGGGGCATCATCGTGATGACATCATTGAAACCCTGTTCCTGAACCTGTTCAACGGCGGCCGCATCAAGGCCATGCCGCCGAAGCTGTTGTCGGATGACGGAAAGCACGTAGTAATCCGCCCGCTGGCCTACTGCACCGAGCAGGACATTGAACGATATGCGGAGGAACGTCAGTTCCCCATCATTCCCTGCAATCTATGCGGCTCACAACCTAATCTGCAGCGCCAGGCCATCAAGGAAATGCTGACCGTGTGGAAACGCAAACACCCCGGCCGTATTGAGAATATTTTCCGCGCCATCGCGCATGTATCTCCATCCCAACTTGCCGACCATGAATTGTTTGATTTTCGCAACCTGGGAGCAGCAGAAATGCCGGAATCCGGGCAGGTGGACTGGTTACAACCGGACCCGGCGGACGACGACCTGTGGCAGGCCAATGGATAAGTCCGATAGTTTGGGCCAACAGACAGGGGCCTTTTGCCCAGGTTTCTTATGCACAGCGGCCCGAACACAAGAAATCACCGGCAGTCGGGCCAGCCACAGGCCAATTCTGCAAATAAAAACTCAGGTCACTGTTTTACAACAATTAACATGTTTTCGGATCGGCTCCGATACCCCCCGGGTTTGAGCAGCTTCACTCGTTCACCGGTCTGGCGCGTAGCTTTTGCACAGACTTATCCACAAGCCAGGCCAGCAATGCAGCCAGCGCCAACGCTTCTTATGACCACCTCCAGCGATTACAATAGCCCCTTTTTGGGCGATGGCCGCGGTTTACCCGGCGACCAACCATGGGAGCATCAGGTTAATTTGTGAAAGAGCACATTGAAGAACTTCTGTCGCTGTCCCTGAACTACCTGTTCAGGGATGGCATCCTTTTGTCTGAACACCCGGCGGCGATCCAGCTGGAGCGAACCAAATCCAGTGAACATGGGGAGTTTGCCAGCAACATCGCCATGGTTCTCGCCAAGCAGAGCGGTAAGTCGCCGCGCGAACTGGCGACGGCCATTATCGATCGTATGCCCAAGTCCCACCAAATTGCGAAAATGGAAATTGCGGGCCCGGGTTTCATCAATTTTTTCCTGCACCACGATGCGTTCACCAACATCGTCAACGAAATACTTCGCAAAGGTGATCAGTTCGGTGGCCCCCTGCACCGCTCCGAAGAGTCCGTAACTCTCGAATACGTCTCGGCCAACCCAACGGGGCCGCTGCATGTCGGACACGGTAGGGGTGCTGCCTATGGCGCCACCCTGGCCAGTATCCTGCAACTCGCCGGGCACCAGGTGCAGCGCGAGTACTACGTCAATGATAACGGCAGGCAGATGGACATTCTGGCGTTGAGTGTGTGGCTGCGTTACCTGGAATTATGTGGCGAGAAAACGAGTTTTCCTGACAATGGCTACCGCGGGGAGTACATCTACGACATCGCACGCCTCGTGCGCGCGGAGTATGGGGATGAGTGGCGTTTCAGCGCTGTGGAAGTTACTGACGAGCTCCCTCCTGGCCCGGCTACCGGGGGTGACGCCGAAATCTTCATAGATGCACTCATTGCGCAGGCCCGCCTGCTGTTGGGAGCGAAGGGGTTTGGCACGTTTTTCGAGGCTGCGCTGAACTCGATCCTGGGCGATATCAAGGAAGACCTGGCCGATTTTGGCGTGGTCTACGAATCGTGGTTTTCGGAAAAGGCCCTGGAAGACAGTGGCGCTGTCAAGCGCGCGATCGAGCGACTGGATGACAACGGCCATCTTTATGTAAAAGATGGAGCAACCTGGTTTCGTGCTTCAGCGTTGGGGGATGAGAAAGATCGTGTTGTGGTCCGGGAAAATGGCCGCACCACCTACTTCGCCTCCGATCTTGCCTACCTCCTGAGCAAGCTTGAGCGGGGATTCAAGCGCGCCATTTACGTGCTGGGGGCGGATCACCACGGCTATGTGGCTCGTTTGCGCGCAGCGGCCCAGGGCTTCGGGGAGGATCCGGACCGGCTGGAGATTCTCCTCATGCAGTTTGCCATCCTGTACCGAAATGGCGAGAAAGCACAGATGTCGACCCGTTCCGGCCAATTCGTAACCCTGCGCGAATTGCGCGCAGAAGTGGGCAACGATGCTGCGCGATTTTTCTATATCATGCGCTCCCACGATCAACACCTGGATTTCGACCTCGACCTGGCCAAGTCACGTAGCAACGAAAATCCGGTTTACTACATTCAGTACGCCCATGCGCGCATTTGCAGTGTGTTCCGAAACCTGGGCCAAATGGATACACGGCACAACCGCGCCATCGGCGAAGCCGCAATGCCGCTGATCACACAAGATCAGGAGTTGCAGTTGATGCGCGCGTTGAGCCGCTTCCCGGAATGCATAGATTCAGCTGCCAGGTTGCGTGCCCCACACCTGTTGGCACACTACCTCCATGCCCTTGCCACGGACTTGCACGCGTACTACAACGCGCATCAATTCCTGGTAGATGAAGAAAACTTGCGTAATGCCCGATTGAATCTGATTCTCGCAGCACGTATCGTGCTGGAGACCGGGCTCAAGCTATTGGGTGTTTCAGCACCGGAAGAAATGTAGACAGGAAACGGGAGTAAAGCAGTGGCAAAGCGCGGAGCAAGCAGGGGCAGCAAGAGCCAAACACCTGCTTTGACATGGTTGTTTACCGGTATTCTGATCGGCCTCGGGCTGGCCTGGTTTCTCGCAGCTAAAGGGTACATTCCGCACACCGAACAGCCTGCAGGCGATGACGCAGCCACGCAACTCCAGGGAGAGTCCCTGCTACCTGACGAAGCCATCACCGAAGAGGAAAAGCCCGCCAAAGCCCGCTACGACTTTTTCACAGTCTTGCCGGAAATGGAAGTGGTCGTTCCGGAACAGGAATTGGCCAAGCAACAGGAATTAGCCCGCCAGCAGGAGGCCGCCAACCCGGCCACGCCCGCCACCAGTGCAGATAGCTACCTGCTCCAGGTTGGTTCATTCAAATCGGTTGATGAGGCGGATGAGATGAAAGCGCAGTTGGCACTGAGCGGGATACAGGCCAACGTGCAATCGGTCAAGGTAAACGACGCCAACTGGTACCGGGTTAGAGTCGGGCCGGTGCAAGGGGCCGCCAAGGCGGACGAGATCCGCCTGGCCTTGCAAGCCAACGGCATCGACAGTCTGGTAATGAAAAGCCCTTAATCAGGCCTTGCCCTTACCGCCGGTTCTGGCCACAGCATATAGATCCGTCACGGCCGGTTGTTTGCCCTTGTCCACGGCGCGCGAGTTTGCCCGCCATGCTGAAAAAGCCTGCCAAAGTTCACGTCCGTTCCAGGACTCTTCCGCATCCGGGCGAAAGCCAGTGGCATCCAACAGCAACAGTTGCCGGCACAGGGCGGGATTCGGACCCTGGCGAATAAAATCAAGCAAACTACCTGTTCCACCTGCCGGTCCAAACTCCCGCAACCAGTGATTAAGTGCGCGGCGGACCTGGCCAGCATCCCCCTGTTTACACGCCTGCTCAAGCCTGCCGAGTACTGCAAGTTCAGTCGCAGCCATCCCGGTCTGCGCCGTTTTTTTCGCTTGCAGGTCGCGGCGCGAAAACAGGACGGCGCCAATGGCAAGCGTAATTAACCACAAAGCAGCGAACAGCGCCGTTAGCCAGTTCCACAGGCGGATTTCCCCTGGCGGCGCTGGCATGGCGGGGCTGGCCGGTGTCAATTCGACAGCGGCGGGGGCAGCGCTTGCCGGCGGCGGGACGGGCACTACGCTCGATGGCAGGACACGTAACCGTTGTTCGGGCAACACAGCGGTCTGCTGCCGGTTGTTCTGGGTATCCCACCAGTTCAGTTTCAATTCCGGCAACACCAGATCGCCCTCTTTTTCCGGAACGACGGCATAGCGGAATTCCTTGTGGCCCAGCACCCACTTGCCATCGTTGCGGCTGATGCCTTGCGGTTGATCCGGGTAGATCCGGACATCCGGAATTTCCGGCCACGTCGGAGCGATTACCATGTTCTCCTCGAGTCCAACAGCATCCACCATGATGGTGCGGGTAACGGGCTCTCCCACTGTCAGGGCGTCAGTGGAAGAAATGGTCTGGCTGAGCTTGAGTGAACGTGCGGGTAACCACTCGGCACCGCCGTGGCTGGCGGGTTTGGGATTGATGGTCAGTTCAAGCTGGTCGCTGGACACCTCGACGCGGCGGCCACGCACTGAGGGTTGCCACAGCTTGTCAGAGCGTCGTTCTACCAGGCGCCCACTGAGCGTCATTGGCGGAATAACCAGCGGGCCCGAGCGCTCCGGAAAGACTGCATAGTGCCGTTCGAGAACCCGGTAGCGTTCACCCCCACGTTCTGCCTGGAACGGAACTTCGTCCAGCAAGCGCACCGCAGTCAATTCCGGTTCAGGCTGTGAAATGGCAGCCTCGGTAAGGCTCTGCTGATAGAACACCCGCACCGTCAGCAACAACTGGGCATGCACGTAGTAGGGTCCATCGTGCGGCTCCACCTCGACTTCGATGAATACCGCAGGAGTCGCGCCCGGCTGCGGTTGCGGAGCTGCATCGACAGTCAGCGACAGAGGCGCTGTCATGAAAGAGCCAAAGCGCAGGGGCGGCACCGTGAGGGAGCCGGTCCTGCGTGGCTCCAGGGTTACCATTAACCGGACCAGGGCAGACTGGCTGCCATTCACGATGGACATTTGTGTTTCAGATCTCTGGTCCAGCAGTTCGAAATCTGTCGCCAAAGGACCTAGATCGCCGTCAAGGCTTTGCTGCGGATCATCTGTCTGGATGATCAGGGTTACCGTTTCACCCTGGACAACGTGGTCTCTATCCAGTTGCGTGGTGATGTTCGCAGCATGGACAGCAGCGGGCAGCAGCCCAGCCAGCGCCATTGACAGTAGCATTCTCGGCAATAACGACCGCCATGCATGTGCAGCCCATTTAGTGCCCATCCGTTGTATATCTCTCACCATGGTTCCGGTTCGTCCTCGGGAGCGCCACGGCGCTGATGTTCGTTGATGAATTTCCGTCGCAGCAGTCCGCCCGGGTCATCCGGTATCCGGCGCAACCATTGCTCCATCGCCTGGGCGTCCTCTTCCGACCAGGACGCAGCATAATCCTGCTGAGACTGCTGCTCTTGCCCCTGCTTGCCCTCATCCTGTTCGGCTTCCTGTTCGCCTTCCTGCTGTTCTTTTGACTCCTGCTCCGTTCCTGACTCATCCTGGGATTGCCCGGATTGGTCTTCCTCGCTGGACTGGTCGGAGGATTCGCCATCTTTTTGCTCATCCCCTTCACCGTTCTGCTCTTTCTCCTGCTGCTCCTGCTGGTCCTGCTGCTCCTTGAGCTGTGCGATGAGTTCGCGATTGAAGCGGGCATCTTCCATCGCGGGCGCCAGCTTCAACGCCTCGTCGTATGCCGCCAGGGCCTGTTCGTACTCACCCAGTTGAGCCAGCGAATTCCCCTGGTTATACAGGACATCTGCGCCACTGGCGCGCGACCAGGCGCCCAGGGCGTTCTCGAATTTACCACTGCGATACCAGGCCTGGCCGGAGATTTCAGGGTCAAGCGCGAGCGATGCTGCACGATCATTTTCGTCTTTCTGCAGGGCTTGCCAGGCCTGCTGATCACGTCTCTGCCAGGTGTCTTTCCACCAGTCAGCGCGGGCTGCAGGGGCATACCCCATCCCGCACAACATGCACAGCGGCAACAGGAACAGCGCTCCGCGCCGGAAACCCGTCACGGACAAGGGCAGCAACAGCAGTAGCAGCCAGGGTCCAAAATCCCTCCAGCGCTGGTCAAGCGAGTCCTCGTTCAAAGTGAACTCGCTACCCTCAGAGACTGCCCAGGGAGAGGCGACTGCGCCGGCGCCGTCTGAAGTTGCGAGTTCCGAGTAGCGCCCGCCGCCCGCCGCTGTCACGTCCGCCAGGCTGGCGGCATCCATCCGGGCAATCACTACATTGCCGTTGCGGTCGGTGACGAATCCGCTGCCGCTGGCTATCGGCGCACCCTCGGCCGTGCCAACCCCCAACACAGAAATTATGAACCCGCGATCATGCAGCTCGCGCGCTTTGGCAGCATCCATTGCAGTGGCAGAGTCGCTGACCAACAGGATTTCTCCACGGCTGAACCCGGCCCGCTCCAGCAGGGTTGCGGACATACCCAGGGCCAGATCGGCGCGACTACCGTGTACCGGGATGACGTCGGGCTGCAAGGCCGGTAACAGGTTGGCGATGGTATTGGTATCGGAAGTCAGCGGCGAAACCACGTAGGCATCGCCAGCATACGCCACGAGGCCGGTTTGCCCTTCGGTGGTTTCGTGCAGCAAGTCAGCCAGGCGGAAGCGCGCGCGGGTCAGGCGGTCAGGCCGCAAATCCGCTGCCAGCATCGAAGTGGACAGATCCAGTGCAATGACACGGGCATCCCGCGCGGAGTAGGTGCTATCCGGCAGTTTCTGCCAGCTGGGTCCGGCCAATGCGAGCACCGCGATCAACAACGCCAGCCCGGCCAGCCAATGCCCCCTCGACGGCCTGGAACTGCTACTGTCGTTATGGCTCAGCCACTTGAGCAAATGCGGGTCGCAGATACGTTCCCAGTCGCCGGAGGGACGCCGCGTGCGACGCCACAACCAGGGCAGCAGGACGGCAAGCGGCGCTGCCGCCAGCCACAGGGGCCGGATGAAATGGATGAAATCCAGATTCTTCATGTGCGACTGGCCCGCAACATGGTACGTGGCCGGACCAGCAGCATTCCGCCAAGCAAGGTCATGAGGAACCCTACCGAAAGCGGCCAGAAAAACAAGTCGTCAACCGGCCGTACCGTTTCCTGATCACTTTCGACCGGCTCCAGCTCATCCAGCGTGCGATAGATTTCTTCCAGTGCCGCTGTATCCCTGGCGCGAAAATACTGTCCGCCGGTTTTCTCGGCAATGGCGCGCAAGGCATCTTCGTCGAGGTCAGCTGAGGGATTAACCATCCTGGCACCAAAAAAATCCTGCACCATCATTTCGTCCGCACCTACACCCACGGTGTAGATCGTCAGTCCTTCCCGCGCGGCAAATTCGGCGGCCTGCAAGGGTTGAACTTCGCCGGACGTGTTGGCCCCGTCGGTGAGCAGAATCAGTATGCGTTTGCTGGCCGCATCTTCCCGCAAGCGTTTGACGGCCAGTCCAATGGCGTCGCCGATTGCAGTCTCGCGCCCGGCCAGGCCGATTTCCGATTCACCCAGAAGAATCGCTGCGGTCTGTGTATCAAATGTCAGTGGCGTTTGCAGGTAGGCACGACTGCCAAACAGGACCAGGCCTACCCGGTCGCCGCGGCGTCTTTCAATAAATTCGCCGGCAACCTGTTTGACCACGGTGAGCCGGTTCACGGCTTGCTGGTTCAGGAGCATGTCCTGGGTGTCCATGCTGCCGGAGATGTCTACCGCCAGCAGGAGATCACGCCCGGTGACTGGCAATATTTCGATCTCGCCCACCCACTGCGGTCGCGCTGCAGCCATCACCATCAGCACCCATACCAGCCAGGCAACTGCGGCCAGAACCGGTTTTTTCATGAACCCGGACGAGCCGCCTCCCACCAGTGAAAACCACGGCACCCTGAGGGCTTGCAGCGAGCTTTGCGGCATGGCCTTCAAGGCGTGGCGCACCAGCGCTGGCAAAGGAAGCAATGCCAGCAACCAGGGCCAGGCCAGTATCAGGCCCGATGTGGTTATGGGCTCAGCCATATTTTTTCACCCAGGTTTGCGCCAATTGCCGCAAGCTGTTCACATTGAACCGGGGATAGGGTTCATACGGGCCGCTGGCCAATGCGGCAAGGCTGGCGGAGTCAATGCTCTGGGGCAGCGCGGATTGCAGAAAATGCACCCACTCGATGCCCTGTAAGCGCACGCAGGTGGTTCCGGGAAAAGCCCGCAAGGCCACCACGCGAACCAACTTGTTCATCCGCGCCAGGTACTCGTGTGGCTCAAGGGCCGGGTCAACTTCCCTGCCGATCTGCTCCAGGGCCGCAAGCAGCCGGGCGCGACGGCGCACGACCCGCCAGCGCTGGTAGCCATAACGCAAGGCCAGTGCCAGCAAAATGCTCAACAGTAACGCCAGGACCCACCATCCGGGTGCGGGTGGCCACCAGCCGGGCGCGCTGGCGGCGTGTATATCCCGCAACTGGGAGAGCGGATTGGTTGCGCCTGCATCCATGAAAAAACTCAGGCCGGACGGCCAACCAGCATGCGCAGTTCGCGGCCAAGCAAATCTACTGGGTCATCATCGGTATGCATCACCATCCAGCCGCACTTGTGACGGAAAAACAGGTGACGCGGCTCCTCCTCGTGGCGCTGGCCCATGTCGGTAAAGCGCTTGCGGTCTCCAGACGAGCTGGTATCGATGATGGTCGAGGTGTGGCCATCGCTGATCGGGTAGCGGCCATCAGGCAATTCGTGTTCTGCCCGGTCCAGAATCTGGCATCCAATCACATCGTTGTGCAGCCTTAGCCGGGACAGGTGCCGGTTGCAATCAACGTCAAGGCTGAAAAAGTCACTGATTACAATGATCAGGCTGCCTGGCCGGGCAGCATGCCGCACGCGTTCCAGCGCCAGCGAGAGAGGCTGGGCACCGCCTGAATACTGCGCAGGTTGTAACCAGTCCACCAGGCTCTGGATCACCCGCATGGCTCCGCGACGCCCGCCCGCCGGGCGCAATTCGCGGTGCCGGCCGGGTGCAAACAGGAAACCGCCGACGCGGTCGCCCCGGCGCACTGCAGACCAGGCCACGGCGGCAGCCAGTTGTCCGGCAGCCACGGATTTGAGTCTGCGACGGGTGCCAAAATACAGGCTGGGGCTTGCGTCCAGGACGACCAGCACCGGACGTTCACGCTCCTCCTGGAATACCTTGGTGTGGGGCCGGCCAGTGCGGGCGGTAACCCGCCAGTCCATGTTACGGATGTCGTCTCCAGGCTGGTAATTGCGTGACTCTACAAAGTCCACGCCACGGCCGCGAAAACGCGAACGGTAGGCGCCGGCAAGTGCGGAAGTTGCTGCCTGCCGCATGGGCAGTCGCAAGGCGTGGCAGCGCGGGCGCAGCGCCAGCAATTCGGCTGACGTGACATGAATTCCATCTCCTCGCTCCACCGGTTCTTTGTTCGCGGTTGGTCTTCCCGACCTCATGGCACGGGAACCTTGTCCAGCAAGCGATCGGTCAACTGATCGACGGTCATTCCATCGGCCTCGGCTTCGTAGGACAGGAGCACGCGATGGCGCAGGACGTCATGCACCACGGCATGCACATCATCCGGTGATACGTAATCGCGATTCGCCAGCCATGCCCTGGCGCGTGCGCAACGGTCGAGGCCGATGGAAGCACGCGGACTTGCACCGTAGCTCACCATCGAAGCCAGGGCAGGATCCCAGCGACCCGGCTCCCGGGTGGCCAGCACCAGTTGCACAATGTATTCCTGCAAAGCCGGGGCAAGGTACATGTCCAATACGCCAGTCTGGGCAGAAAATACCTGCTGTTGGGTAACTAAGACGGGAGCCAGTACCCGCTCGCCCAACTCATCGCGCGCCTGCTGGCGTGCGAGGTTGAGAATTCTTAATTCCGCCTCTGCACCCGGATAACCGATGGAAACGTGCATGAGGAATCGATCCAGCTGCGCTTCGGGCAAAGGGTATGTGCCTTCCTGCTCGATCGGATTCTGCGTTGCCATCACCAGAAACAGGCGCGGCAAGCGGTAGGTTACCCGGCCCACGGTGACCTGGTGCTCACCCATGGCCTCCAGCAGCGCAGACTGCACCTTGGCAGGCGCCCGGTTGACTTCGTCCGCCAGTATCAGGTTGTGGAATATTGGACCTTGCTGAAATTCGAAGCTGCCTTCCTGCGGGCGGTAGATTTCGGTTCCGGTTAAGTCTGCCGGCAGCAAATCGGGGGTGAACTGGATACGATGGAAATCGCCCTCGATCCGGTCGGCAATCACTTTGATGGCTGTGGTCTTGGCCAGTCCCGGCGCGCCTTCAACCAACAGGTGACCGTTGCTGAGCAGGGCAATTAACAGGCGTTCCATCAGGCGCTCTTGCCCGATGATCAATTCATTAGCCACTGCGCTCAGCCGGATGAAGGCCGCGTGGGCATCTGCAGTTGCGCTGTCGGAACCGGGGGCCTTGGCCACATAGGCCGGATTATCTGATTGATTCATACTAGACCTTTTGAGGTGTTCATTTTAAGGAAGCAGGGAGTATACAGATTGAAACCAAACAAACAATTCCACGCTTTGACCACTCTGTAGCAATTCGTTCAAAACGGTTAGTGTCATTGGTCATGGCGGCGGCTGAATGCTCACGCACGGCCCGCTTGATATTTACGAAAATCATGGTACGATGAACTTCGTAGTTATCCTGAACTGGACAGACCCTGCGGGGCCCTGTGGAGGACATCATGAAAAAACCGGTACTCATCCTGCTGAACATCACCGCACTGATGCTTGGTGCCTGCGCCAGCCAAAAGCCAGCGCCTGCCCAACCACAAAGTGCCGCTGCTGTTCCTGCGGCCACCAAACCCATGTCGCCCTCCCAGGAGTACCGGAGCTACGTGGAAGAACACGCCAGAAGAGTGCATGCCGAACTGCATTGGTATCACATACCGGATGACGATGATGTGGACAAAAGCGGCTCTTGAACCAGGGGCGTTTTGACTACATCAGAGTTCCCCCCAAGAGAGCTTTACTTTGGCCCTTTACAGTTCCTGCGGGTCTACATCGATAGCCCAGCGGACCTTGCGCCCCTGCGGCAGGGCCTGCAGGAGCGGTAGCCACAGATCAATTTGCCGGTGCAAGCAGGCCCGCGTAGCGCTCTGCAACAGCAGGTACATCCGGTACCGGCCGGCAACTTTCTCCTTGATGGCGGGCATGGGACCAAATACGCGGGTCTCTCCTTCCGGAAAACCAAGTGCCGCAGTGGACAGAAATTGTTCCACATCTTTACGCACAAGCGCTTCAGCCCGCAACAGGGCCTGGAAGGTCAAAGGCGGAAGTTGCGCGCGCCGCCGCTCTTCCAGCAGGCTGCTGGCAAAATCTTCATAGCCCCGGCTAATCAGCAGGTCCATCGACTCATTCTCCGGATGAAAAGTCTGCAGGATCACCGAACCGGGCTTCTCTTCCCGCCCAGCACGGCCGGAAACCTGTAGCAGGGTCTGCCCGAGGCGCTCCAGTGCGCGGAAATCCGGGCTGTACAGTGCCTGGTCGACATTGACCACCACAACCAGGGTTACGTCCGGGAAATGATGCCCTTTGGCCAACATCTGCGTGCCCACGAGTATGCAGGGACCGCCTTGCATGACTTGTTCTACCTGTTCATTGAAACTGTCTTTCCGACTGGTGCTGTCGCGGTCGAAACGCAGCACCGGCACCGCGGGAAAGCGTTCCTGGATGGTTCGTTCCAGTTGCTGAGTGCCCTCACCCGCCCCACTCAGGCCATCTGCACGACAATCCGGGCAAAATGCCGGCACGCGCCGCTGGCTGCCACAGTGATGGCAACACAAACGGCCGGCACTGCGGTGCCAGGTAAGGTTTGAATCACAGCGCTCACAACTGGCGTGCCATCCGCATTCCTCGCACATCAGCACCGGTGCCCAGCCGCGCCGATTAAGAAAAACCATGACCTGCTCCTGCCGGGACAGGGTTGCTGCCATCAATTCAATGGTTCCGCCGGCAAGCCCGCCATGCAGCGCGTTCTGGCTCATGTCCAATATCCGCCAGGTGGGAAGCGCCGCGCAGGTGGCGCGCTGGCGCAGGCGATGCCAGTTATAGCGGCCTACCTGCGCATTGTTCAGGGTCTCCAGCGATGGCGTAGCACTGCCCAACACCACCGGAATATCCAGGTCCGCTGCACGTTTGACGGCAACATCCCGGGCCGAAAAGCGGAAGCCTTCCTGTTGTTTGAAGGAACTATCGTGCTCTTCATCAAGGATGATCAAACCGAGCGTCGGCATAGGTGTAAATAGCGCCGAACGGGTGCCAATGACCAGTCGCGCGCGGCCTGAACGCGCGGCTTCCCAGGCACTCAGCCGCTCCCCCTGGCTAATGCGGGAATGAATGATGGCAGGCTCAAGACCGAGGCGTTGCCGGAAACGGCGCAACAATTGGGGCGTCAGGCCAATTTCCGGCACCAGCACCAGGCCCTGTTTGCCAGCCCGGATAACTGGCTCGAGCAGGTGCAGGTAAACTTCAGTCTTGCCACTGCCGGTTACACCATCGAGCAAGTGGCACTGAAACCGCCCGTAATTGCCAGTGATGGAATTGACCGCCTGGGATTGTTCCGTGGTCAGATTCGGTCCCGGCGTGATACGGGGCTCGCTGCTCGCCAGGGGCGCGGGGGCTGCCCATCCTTGCTCCAGCAATCGGCCCAGGGTCGCCCGCCATCGTGGCCCTTCAAATGCCAGGGTGATTTCACTGAGGGGTCCCTGCACAAATTTCTGCAGCATGGCGTACTGGGCCCGCGCGCGGCCTGCAGGTAGTTGCAGTCTCGCCTCTCCTGCAGCGGTCAGAGCAAACTGCCTGGGTGCCGGCGGCAAGCTGGCATCCGGCTTGCGCAAGGCAGGCGGCAAGGCCGCCTTCAGGACCGCGCCCGGCGCATGCTTGTAATACTGCCAACACCACGCCAGCAGGTTCATCAAGCTGCTATCGAGCAATGGTTTTGCTTCGTCCAGCATTGCCAGGGCCGGCAACAGGCGCTCTTCCGGCACACTGCTTGGGACTCCGCTCTCCACCACGATACCCACCAGTTTGCGGCGCCCGAACGGAACCAGCACCCGGGCTCCGGCCGGTGCAAACTGTTCACCGGGCGTGGGCAAATAGTCAAATAATTGAGCCAGGGGAACGGGCAAGGCCACCCTCAATACCCGGCTTGTTTTGCTGGTATTCATGTGATGTTGATTCTAACAGCGCCACTGCTTACGGTGCGGTTGCCGATTTCGCTTTCGAGTCTGCGACAACAATCAGCTATGATTAAACTGCTACTCCAGTTTATTGCGAGTACGGACCTGCCGACCCCAACTCAGCCAACCTATGGCCGAATCTTCAGAGGAGAGAATCATGAGCATGATGAAAGAATTCCGTGAGTTTGCGATGCGCGGAAACGTAATCGACATGGCAGTTGGTATTGTAATCGGTGCAGCGTTCGGCAAGATCGTGTCTTCGTTCGTCAATGACGTGCTGATGCCGCCGCTGGGCATTGCGCTCGGTGGTGTGAATTTCACGAGCCTCGCGTTGACCCTTAAAGCAGCCAGCGGAGACGTGGCCGCCGTCACTTTAAACTATGGCACTTTCATCCAGACCCTGCTCGACTTCCTCATTATTGCGTTCGCCATTTTCATGGTGATCAAGGCAATGAATTCACTGAAGAAGAAAGAACAGGAAACGCCCGCAGCACCACCTCAACCGTCTGCAGAAGTAGCCTTGCTGACGGAAATCCGCGACCTGTTAAAAAACCGCAACTAAGGCCTGGCGCTGTCCAATATCCTAAACAAAACCCCGATCCATACCCACACGGGTATGGGTCGGGTTTCCGCGTCTTTGGTCTGCATCTTTGGCCTGCACTGTCGCTGCTTAGTTCAATTGCGGTGAAGCGGCGTCCTTGGAATTGAGCTGGGAAAACTTCAGATCAAGCAACTGGATATCGGATTCGAGCTCGACCACATCACTTACGATGCGCGCCGCTTCGCGCAACAGGAGGTCGGGGCCTTTCTTGCTTGCATCTTCTTCCTCTGCATCTTCAGCTGGCTCCTCGGAAAACTCGTCAGACCCGACCACGGCCAGTACATCATCTCCGTTGATCAATGGCTCTTTATCCGCGTCCTCGGCCTTGCGCTTGTCACTTCTGGCTTTTTCTTCAGCTATCTCTTCACGTGCCTTGGATTCCAGCAGCGAAATACTTTTGCGAGTGGACTGAACGTTGTATTCCTCGATGTCAGCCAGCAGCCACCCGAATTCCTCGTCCTGGCCCATCCTCACCGCATAGCGATCATTGGCAACGGCCACTAAGCGGCTCAGGTCGCCTGAGGCTTGGTAACGGGCAGGATCTATGGTGCTCCAGGGCAGAGCGTGCGGCAGCGAACGCTCTCCGTATTTAGCCGCATCTCCTGCTGACGGGAAGGCGATATCCGGAACCACCCCGCGGTTCTGCGTGGAGCCGCCATTGACACGGAAGAATTGAGCCATGGTGATCTTGAGTTCACCCATGCTCGGTGAATCCGACGGCGCGTAATCATCCAGGTTAAGCAGGCTCTGTACCGTGCCCTTGCCAAAAGTGGGCTCACCAACGATCAGCGCACGCCCGTAATCCTGGAGAGCGGCGGCGAAAATCTCCGAAGCCGAGGCGCTATAACGATTAACCAGCACCGCCAGCGGTCCGTCCCAGGCCATGCCGGCTTCGACATCTTCTTCCTGGGAAATCCGGCCATTGGCGTTGCGCACTTGCACCACCGGTCCCTGGTCGATGAACAAACCAGTCAGCGTTGTTGCTTCCAGCAGCGAACCTCCGCCGTTGTTGCGCAGATCAACCACCAGCCCGCTTATGCCCTGCTCCTTGAGTTCCTCAATCAAGCGTCGCACATCGCGTGTGCTCGAACGATACTCCGGAAGGTTCTGCGCCCTGCCGTTGAAATCCATGTAAAACACCGGCAAATCGATCACGCCAATTTTCGTCATCTTGTCGCTGCCCTCAACGGGCACTTCGATGACGCTGCTTTTGGCGGCTTGCTCCTCAAGCTTGACCTCGTCCCGGACAATCTCGATGAGGGAACTTGGCCCGCTTACACTGACATCCTCAGGCAGGACTTCCAGCCGTACAACCGTTCCTTTCGGGCCACGAATCAGGTCTACCACGTCGTCCACGCGCCAGCCGATGACATCGACCATCTTGCCGTCCTGCCCCTGGCCAACAGCCGTGATGCGGTCGCCGCCTTTAAGGCGCCCATCCATGGCTGCAGGACCACCGGGAACCACGCTGGCAATCGTGGTGTACTCGGTCTCGCGTCCCAGCAATGCACCGATGCCTTCGAGCGACAGACTCATCGAAATCTCGAAATTCTCGGAACTACGGGGTGACAGGTAGGAGGTATGCGGCTCTATTGCCTGGGCAAATGCGTTCATGAAAAACTGGAACACATCGTCCGACTTCAATTCATCAATGCGCCGGTTGAGATTCTCATAGCGCTCATCCAGCGTTTCGATGATCGCGGCATCATCCTTGTCGGTCAGCTTGAGCCGCAGGTAGTCATTTTTGACGCGCAAGCGCCACATTTCATCCAGCTCGGCGACGGACACCGGCCAAGGTGCATCTTCACGATCAAACTGGTATTCCTCATCAACCGTAAAATCCATGGGTTGCTTGAGCACTTCGCGCGAATAAGCCACCCGCTCGCGCACACGATCTACGTAGATATTGAACATGTCATAGGCGGGGACCAGATCGGAGTGGCGCAGCGCGTCATCCAGCGAATTGCGGTAGCGTTCAAAAGACGCTATGTCGGATGCCAGGAAGTAGTTCCGGTTCGGGTCCAGCAGCTCGAGATACTCATCAAAAATGTCGCTGGAAAACGCATCATCAAGCTGGGTGTCCTTGTAATGCCAGTTGGTCAGGAAGCGCGTCGCCAGGTTCGTGGCATAGCGCTGATCCATATTGGGCTTGAACTCCAGCGATTCGGCTGGTTGCGGCGCCGCCCACGTGGCAGAACTGGCAATTGCCAGGAAAAGAATGATCGCAAAGCGTCTCACGTATTAACCTCCTTTTAGGGTCATTTTGTGGTTTGAATTCCGCCAAAAAACCGCGCCCGGACTACCATTTATGCCTGTTTCCGACAAGGAAAACAATCCAGAGGTTCCTGCTACCCCTGAATTTGCGCCCAAACTGGGTAATTAACCGGTTAACCGGCTGCTTCGACCAGGCCCGATGCATGCGCCATTTGGTCTGCATGGTAGGAAGAACGAACCAGCGGGCCCGACGCCACGTGCGAGAATCCCATGGAATAAGCAGCGGTTGCCAGTTCATCGAATTCCTGTGGAGTCCAGTAGCGCATCACCGGATGGTGGTGGGCTGTGGGTTGCAGGTACTGGCCAATAGTGACCAGGTCCACTTGATGTCCGCGCAAATCCTCCAGCGTCTGCAGCACCTGCTCACGCTCTTCACCCAGGCCCAGCATCACTCCCGATTTGGTCGGGATATCCGGGTGCTGCTGCTTGAACAGAGACAACAGATCGAGGGACCACGAGTAATCGGCGCCGGGGCGCACATTCCGGTACAGGCCTTCGACAGTCTCGATATTGTGATTGAACACATCCGGAGGAGCGGCAGCCAACAACTCCAGCGCTCGTTCCCTGCGACCCTTGCCACGAAAATCCGGCACGAGGATTTCCACTTTTATCCCCGGGCTGGCAGCCCGCACCGAGGTGATGCAATCGGCAAAATGCCCCGCCCCTCCGTCCCTGAGGTCATCGCGGTCAACCGAGGTGATGACCACGTATTTAAGGCCCATCTCACGTACGGTCCTGGCCAGCCGGGCCGGCTCGTTACTGTCAGGAGCCCTGGGCCGGCCGTGCGCTACATCACAAAAAGAACAACGACGGGTGCAGATTTCACCCAACACCATGAATGTTGCAGTGCCCTTGGAGAAACATTCATGGATGTTCGGGCAGGAGGCTTCTTCGCATACCGTGACCAGTTCCCGTTCGCGCAGCCTGGATTTTAACTGGCCTACCGCATCGCCCGCCGGCAGGCGAACACGAATCCAGTCCGGCTTGCGCAACCTGGGCGCATCGTCTGCAAAATGCGCGGTATTGCGTGCCATCTTGTCAGCCCCCATTTGCCTGGTAACCGCACCGGCTACGATCCGCAACGGGATTTTGTCTTTGTCACTCATGTTTCACCATGGCTGCCTGCGCCAGCCAGTCCAGCGAAATATAGCCCAACTGCGTGGCCAGCTCATTAACCAGGAGGTTTTCGACTTCGCTCATCTGCACGGCCTTGAATGATACCAGTTGCGTAACCGCGAGGCCCTTGAATCCGCACGGGTTGATGCGACCGAACGGCTCCATATCCATATCCACGTTAAGCGCCAGCCCATGAAATGAGCAACCTTTGCGGATGCGCAAACCCAGTGCAGCAATTTTTGCACCCTGTACGTAAATACCCGGTGCGCCGGGAGCGCGTTCACCGCTGACCCCGTGATGGGCCAGCACGCGGATGATGGCCTCCTCGATGTGTGTCACCAGTTCGCGAACACTTATTCTGCGGCGGCGGATATCGACCAGGATGTATGCCACGACCTGGCCGGGGCCGTGAAAGGTTATCTGCCCGCCACGATCCACCTGCACCACCGGAATGTCTCCCGGAGCGAGAATATGTTCCGCTTTGCCCGCCTGCCCCTGGGTAAATACCCGCGGATGTTCTACCAGCCAAACCTCATCCGGAGTCGCATCGGTGCGAGCGTCCGTGAACTGCTGCATGGCACGCCACACCGGTACGTATTCTGCCCGCCCCAGGCGTTTGACTCTGAGGGAAGCTCCAGCGGGGACCGGGTTATTGGACCGCGTCATGGGCTACAAAGCCATTAGCACCAGTTCACAATCAGTAAGATCCTGATAAATGGCATCAAGTTGCTGTTGTGATTCCGCTTCAATCACCGCGGTGAGTGAAACAAAGGTGCCGGCTTTGCTGGGGGCGAGCCTTATCGACTCACCAACCATCAAGCGGGCGTGCCTGAAAATAATGGCGCTGATGATGCGCTCAAAGTCATCGCTGCTGCGCCCCATGGCCTTGATGGGAAAACTGCAGGGAAACTCCAGCAAGCTGGGAGTTGACTCACAACCCGACGCTGTCATCTGCTGGCTTTCCGGCATCAGAGCCTGCGGCGCCTGTTTCGCTACCGGCTTCATCGCGAGCGTTCGAATTGGCTTCGCCGTTGCCACTTTCCGCAGCTTCGGTGTCGGTGTCGCTTTCAGTTTCGGCTTCATCGCTGGATTCGGCATCGGATTCGGCACCAGTTTCGGCTTCATCCACGGTTTGGGTTTCGGCCTCGGCTTCATCATCGCCGAAGAGTCCACCCGTCCAAAGCCGCAGCCCGTCCCATGTGCGGCCAAAAAACCCGGCTTCCTCAACCGCATTGAGAGTAACCAGATCGCGCCTGGCAACTTCCTCATCCTCCAGCCTGACAGTGACTTTGCCCACCACCTGGTCGACCGTCAGCGGCGCGGTCAGCTCAGGCTTCAAACTGACCTGTGCATCCAGTTCGCCGTAACGACCGCGGGGTATGGTCACGAACAGGGGATCGGTGAGGCCCAGTGAAACCACGTCTGCAACGCCTTTCCAAACCTCAGCGGTGGCCAGTTCGGTTCGAGCCTGGTAAAGCTGGACGGTTTCAAAGAAGCGGAAACCATAGTTCAGCAGGCTTTGGCTATCGCTGGCGCGAGCGGATTCAGATGCGGCTCCCAGTATCACGCTGATCAGACGCATCCCGTCCCGCTTGGCTGAAGCGGCGAGGCAAAAACCTGCATTCTCCGTGTGCCCGGTTTTCAGGCCATCACTGCTAGGGTCCTTGAATAGCAGTGCGTTGCGATTGTGTTGCAAGATGCCATTGAAGGTGAATTCCTTCTCTGCATAGTAAGGGTAGTACTCCGGAAATTCACGAATAATGGCTGCGCTTAAAGTCGCGATATCACGGGCAGTCATGTAGTGCTCTTCGTGTGGCCAACCGGTGGAATTCTGAAAACGGCTGCCCGTCATCCCCAGGGCCCCGGCGTAGTGATTCATCAGGTCGGCAAAGGCTTGCTCGGTGCCCGCAATGTGCTCGGCCAGGGCGACGCAGGCGTCATTACCGGACTGGATGATGACACCGCGAATCAACTCCTCGACGGTTGGGGTCATGGTTGGGTCGATAAACATGCGCGAACCACCCATGCGCCACGCGCTTTCGCTGACGAGCACCGTATCGTCGAGCTTGATCTTGCCCTTGGACAGCTCCTTGAACACCACGTAGGTCGTCATCAGCTTGGTAATGCTGGCAGGTTCCAGGCGCTCGTCAGGATTGTGCTCTACCAGCACGTCGAGACTGTTGAAGTCCATCAATATGTAACTGCGGGCACCTAATTGGGGAGGAGCAGGCACGGGGGCCGCTTCAGTCCTCGCTGCCGGTGTGGGGACCGGTGGAACCTGGGCCAGGGCAGGCCCCAGGGACACAAGCAGGGCCAGCATCAATACGAATTTAGTTTTCATGGTCTTTTGGAGGTTCTGGTGGCAAGTCATGCGGATTGGGGAGACGGATTGAGGACACTGGCCTATCGACTTACTTTATAGGGGCGTTCAAAGCCGAGTTCAATGGCTTTTTCAATTATTGAGTTGATCTCATTGTTACCCACATACGGTCCCAGCCATACCCGGAACACATTCTGACTGTGTTGAATACTGACCGGTTTGAGCTTGGCCCGGGTCAAACGTTCCGCGAGTTCTTCCGCGCCATCTTTTTGACCGTAGGCCCCGACCTGTAACCAGGTTTCGTTCACTTTGTCCGGTTCAGTGCCAGCAAATTGCAGGCCGTGCGCATCAATGACGCGCACCTCAACCGGGGCAGTGCCCGTACCGATCATGTCCAGCCGCAGCGCAGCGCCGTAAGACATGTCAATCAGGCGGTCATGTTTGAACGGCCCGCGATCATTGATTTTCACAATCACTTTGCGGCCATTGTCCAGGTTCGTGACTTCGGCATACGTGGGCAAAGGCAGGGTCTTGTGAGCGGCCGTTGCCAGGCGCATGTCATAGGGTTCGCCGCTGGACGTTTTCCGCCCGTGGAACTTGCTGCCATACCAGGATGCCGTGCCGCGTTGCACGTAGTTGTTACTGGACTCCAGCACGTAGTACTTCTTGCCGAACACTTCGTAGGGCGATTTGTTGCCGTAGGGCGCAAGAGGCTCATCAGCCGGTTGCGCATCCTTCACATCGGAGGCCTGGATCGAGTTCAGCGGGGGACCGTCGCCGGACTCTTCTTGTGGCAAAGGCCCCTTTTCCTGATTGCCGGCACACGCCAACAGCTGCAGCATGAGTGCGACAGCGAAAAAATATCCACACCGGCGCACAGCCTGCCGGATCACTCAACCATTCCCCGGCGAATCTCCTCGCTCAGTTGGTAAACCGCCATGGCATACAACGGACTCCTGTTGTAGCGGGTAATGACAAAGAAATTGTTGAAACCGAGCCAGTAGGCGGTGGCATTCTCTTCTTCCAGCCTGATCACTGTCACCAGTTCATCAGCATCCACCGGCGTAGCACTGATGAAACCACCGGCCGTCATTTCACTCATGGGTTTTTGCGGCTTGTAGTCCCCATCAGCTACCAGTTCCAGCCTGGCCCCTTGCGCCAGTGACAGCGGAAGAACCACGGGCTCGCCATACGTCCAGCCATGCCGGTGCAGGTAATTGGCCACGCTGCCAATTACGTCATCCAGGGAACTCCACAAGTCACGTCGTTCATCACCATCGAGGTCAACCGCATATTCCCGGTAGCTGCTGGGCATGAACTGTCCCAGCCCCATGGCGCCAGCATATGAGCCAGTGGCCTCATTAATCGATAGCCCTTCTTCCTGGCTTAGCACGATGAAATTCATCAGTTCTTTGGAGAAAAAATCCGAACGGTCGCGCAAGGTAGCCGGATAATGAAATGCCAAGGTCGCCAGCGCGTCGAGCACCCGGTAATTGCCCGTGATGGCACCATAAAAAGTTTCAACTCCGATGATGGCGACGATCACCTGCGGGTCGACCTGGAACTGTTCCGCGGCTTGAGCAACGCTTGCCCGGTTTTCGCGCCAGAATTTCACTCCCCCATTGATGCGCTTTTCAGTGAGGAAAATGGGCCGGTACTCAAACCAGGGCTTGGCTTCGGCAGGTCGCGTCATGGCGTCCACAATGGACTGTTTGTATTCAGCCTGCGCCAGGATGTCGAGTACTTGTTGCGGGTTAAGTTGATACTCGGCCGCAGCCTTTTGCGCAAACTCCTCCGCCCCGGGGTGCTGTTCCGCCAGGCAGGATGTGCTCGCGACCGACAACAGGGCCAGCAGGCCCAAGCGCTTCATGCTGTTTAAATTTATTCCCATGATATCGAGTTCACCCAGACCCAGACCCGTGCACAATCCATAACTCGTACAATCCGCGCCAAGTGTAACTGAATCGCTCCGGCCTGGGACAACGACTACTCGGACAAGGACTCAACGGATAAAATTCCTGTGGCCGAATATTGACATCACGATACCAAAACCTGCCAGCAGGGTGATCATCGACGTGCCACCGAAGCTGATCATCGGTAAGGGCACCCCCACCACCGGCAATAAACCCGAAACCATGCCGCAATTAACCACCACGTAGACAAAAAAGGTGAAGCCCAGGCTGCCGGCCAGCAGACGCGAGTAAGTGTCCTTGGCCATGCTGGCAATGTAGATACAGCGACTGGTAATCACCACATACAGAACCAGCAAAAGCGTTACACCAAACAAACCGAATTCCTCCGCCAAAACTGCCAGTATGAAATCCGTGTGCCGCTCCGGAATGAACTCAAGGTGTGACTGCGTTCCGTTAAGCCAGCCCTTGCCAAACAGCCCACCGGAGCCCACGGCAATTTTGGATTGAATGATGTTCCAGCCACTTCCAAGCGGGTCAGATTCTGGATCAAGGAACGTGAGAACCCGGTTGCGCTGATAGTCGTGCAACATGATCCAAAAAGCCGGCAGGGCAGCTCCAACAAGGCCGGCAAGAATAAGTATGTAACGCCACAGCAGTCCGGCGAGGAAAATAGTAATAGAGCCGCTGACCGCAATGAGCAAGGCGGTTCCAAGGTCCGGCTGGTCCGCAATCAAGGCTGCGGGCACGCCTAAAAGGACGCCGGCCAGGAGGGTAGCCTTGATCGATGGCGGCAAGGTAATTGGATGGAAAAACCATGCAATCATCATGGGAACTGCCAGTTTCATGATTTCCGAAGGCTGAAACCTGAGCACGCGAAAATCCAGCCAGCGGTCAGCGCCCCGGCCTTCGCCGATGAGCAAGGTCAACACCAGCAAGAACAGGCCCAGACCATACAACCAGGGTGTCCAGGAACGCAGTACATGGGGCGGTACCAGGCTAAGTCCCAGCATGATCGCCAGGCCGACGCCTGCCCGCGCTGCCTGCCCGTACACTGCGCTCAGATCCCGACTGGTGGCGCTATAGAGCACGAGCAAGCCAAGTGCAATCAACAACAGCAGGCAAAGCAACAAGGTCCAGTCAAGTCGCGGCAAACCAAACCAGCCGGGCAGGAGCCCCTTCATTTTGGCGGCTCCTGCGCCAGCCAGGCTTCGATTACGGCTTTGACCACGGGTGCAGCCTGGCGTGAACCGCCACCACCATTTTCGACCACGGCCGCAACAGCGATCGTCGGGTTGCCGACCGGCGCAAAACCAATGAACAGTGCATGGTGGCGCAGATTAGCTGCAACCTGGTTTTCGTTGTAATCCTTGCCTTGCGCAATTCCGATGACCTGGGCAGTTCCACTCTTGCCCGCCATTTGGTAGCCACTCAGGGGCTGCAGGGCCCGCGCGGTTCCAGCCGCACCATGCACCACCCGGCGCATGCCTTCGCGCACGGTATCCCAGTTCTGTTCTGTGACCACAGGAATCTGCGTGATGTCCTGGGCTTGCTGGTGAACCGCCTGCTCATTGCCAGCTTGCTTGGAGGCATACAACAGGTGTGGTGCGAAACGCCGTCCCCCGTTGGCCAGGGCAGCCACTGCCACTGCCAGTTGCACTGGCGTGACCACGTTGTAGCCCTGGCCTATTCCGCTGATCACTGTCTCACCCGGATACCAGGGCTGATGGTGCTCGGCCATTTTCCATTCGCGCGAAGGCAGGATGCCGGTTATTTCGCCAGGCAGGTCCAGTCCGGTAATTTCGCCAAAGCCGAATTGCGCCAGGTAGTCGTGCATTCGATCTATGCCAATATCCAGGGCAAGGCGGTAGAAATAGGTATTGACCGATTGTTCCAGGGCAGAGGTAATGTCCACCCAGCCATGCCCGCCCTTGCGCCAGTCCCGGAAGGGACGATCCAGGCCCGGCAGGTAGAAGTTGCCAGTGGAAAAAACTTTCTTGTCCGCTGTCGTCACGCCCAACTCAAGTCCGGCAAGGCCGACAAACGGTTTTAGGGTTGAACCTGGCTCATAGCCACCCTGGATGACCCGGTTGAACAGCGCTCGCCCGGGTGACGCCAGAATGGCCTCGTAATCGGCAGCGCTGATGCCATGCACAAAAAGGTTGGGATCGAATGCAGGCTTGCTCACCAGGGCCAAAATGGAGCCATCGTTAGGATCAATGGCCACAATTGCGCCAGGCCGGTCACCCAACGCGTCCCAGGCCACCTGCTGCAACTGTATATCCAGTGACAGGACCAGGTCGTCGCCATGTACGGGATCAGTCCGCTCCAGCGAGCGAATGACCCTGCCACCGGCATTGGTTTCAACTCTCTCCAGGCCGCTATGCCCATGCAAGGCAACTTCGTATTGACGTTCGATACCACTCTTTCCGGCGTGCGAAGTCGCACGATAGTCATCCGGGTCCAGCCGTGCAAGGTCGTCCTCATCTATGCGCCCGACATAGCCCAGCACATGTGTGAGCAGTTCACGGTAGGGGTAGTAGCGCGACAGGTATGGTGCAATATCCACGCCGGGGTAGCGGTGACGATCCAGGGCAAACCGTGCCACTTCTTCTTCACTGAGGTTGAACTTGAGCGGAACTGCGTCGAACTCGCGGTAGCGCTTCCGGTCACGCGCAAATTTCTCTGCAGCGTCTTCCGGCAACTCAACGATGGTTGCGAGACGGGTCAGTGTGTCCTCGAAGTCGCCCGCTTTTTCCGGCACGATCTCCAGCCGGTAGGCAGGTATGTTTTCAGCCAGCGGCCGGCCCCGCCGGTCGTAGATCAGGCCACGATTGGGAGCAACCGGCACCATGCGCACGCGGTTGCTGTTGGAGCGGGCAGTAAACTCTTCGTGCGCAACAACCTGCAACCATGTGTACCGCGCCAGTAGCAGAACCACCGCCAGCGCAATGAGCACGAAGCCGAAAGTAGCCCGGTTTTGAAAAAGTCGTGACTCGAACAGCGTATCCTTGATCGGCCGGCCGCGCCCGTTGCCGCCCGTGACGCTGTGGGTGAAGCTGCCCATGATGCTATGTGGGGAACTCATTTCGCCCTGCGGTGCCTGGCCATGCTGCGGTAGCGGTCCAGCAGCAGGAAAACCCACGGCCAGAGCAAGGTGGACACTACCGGCGCCAGCCAAAAACTTGCAGGTGGCAAGGCGTCTCCCTCCAGACTGGTAATCCACAGCAGGATGATGCGGTCATTGAGCAACAACGCCAGTACCGACAAGGCCTGCTGCCAGGGTGGGAAAAAACGCAGGCGCGCGCGGAAACGCATGACCAGGTACATCAGAATAACCAGGCCGAGCGCATGCATCCCCAACAAGCTGCCGGTTAGCAGATCGAGGACCAGCCCAACCAGGAAGGCGGTGCCCAGCGTGATCAGGCTGTGGGTTTCCAGGCACCAGAAAATCATTACCAGTGCCACCCAATAGGGTCGCATCGGAATTAATGCGGACGGCATGGGAAAAATGGTGAGCACCGTGGCTACTGCAAGGGTAATCAGAACCGGAGAAATACGTTCGCGTTGCTTATTCATTGGCCGGCGGCGCAGGCTCCTCAGCCTCAGGTTCCCCGGCACTGGTTTCCTCCGCACTGGGTTCCTCAGCCCCAGGCTCTTCAGCAGTGGGCACAGCAGCAGGCTCTTCAGCCGCAGATTTGAGCAGGAGAACTTCGCGGCCCCGGTCCAGTGCAGCTACTGGCGTGGCCAGAACCTGGGCAAAGGTTTGCCCTTCACGGCGATCAACGCTTGCAACGATCGCAACGGGATAGCCGCTGGGAAAGCGGCCACCGAGGCCGGATGTGACCACCAGGTCGCCAATACGCACATCCGCTTCGCGCGGCACGGCGGGCATGCTCAGGTGAGCCGTATCCCCCACGCCGAAGGCTATGGTGCGCAGCCCCGTTCGATTGATCTGCACCGGCAACGCGTGGTTGGGATCGGAAATCAATCGCACCGTGGACTGCCCCTGAAAAACATCTTCAACCTGCCCCATGATGCCCGCACCGTCAATGACGGCCTGGCCACTGACAATGCCACGGTCACGGCCGTGATTGATGATGATCTTGTGCGAAAAGGGATCCAGGTCCACTTCGATCAGTTCAGCAAACTGGAAATCGAACCCCTGGCGGGACGAAGCCCCATCGAGCAGTGCTCGCAGACGGGCGTTTTCCTCCATCATGGCGCCCAAGCGCTGCAACGACGCTTTTTGCTGCAACAGATCCCGCTGCAGGGCCGAATTTTCGCGCCGCAAAGACTGGGTGCTTTGCAAAAATCCAAATACGCCGCGCAAGGCGCGTACCGGCCACTCGACGATGTAATGCACCGGCTCTACAAGATGACCTGCCAGGCTGCGAAAACGCGGCACATACTGGCCGCGGTGATCCATTGCCATAAGCACGATGGCCAGCAAGCCATACATCATCAAGCGGGCTGTCAGCGCCGTCTGAGCTGAAAACCTGGCCCCGACCTGCACGCCCCCGGTTACCAATTTTCAGCTACCAATTTTCAGCTACCAATTCAGAATTCCAGCTAGGGTAAAAAGGCCGGGTCAGCTGGTGGAGAAAAAATCACCGTTTTTCTGATCCATTAATTCCAGCGCGCGACCGCCACCCCGGGCCACGCAGGTGAGCGGATCATCTGCGGCAAAGACTGGTAATCCGGTTTCCTCGCTGATCAGTCTGTCGATGCCGCGCAGCAAGGCGCCACCACCCGTTAGCACGATGCCGGTCTCCGATACGTCCGAGCAAAGCTCCGGGGGTGTCTGCTCCAGCGCAGTCTTGACCGCCACCAGGATACTGGTGAGGCTTTCATTCAGAGCTTCGAGCACTTCGTTGCTGGAAATGGTTACATTGCGGGGCACGCCCTCAGCCAGGTTGCGGCCGGACACTTCCATGGTGACCGGCGTCTCGTCAGGCCAGGCGCAGCCGATTTCAATCTTGATCCGCTCAGCCGTGGTCTCACCTATCAGAGTGCCGTAGTTGCGCCGTACATAGTTGATGATGGCCTCGTCAAACTTGTCCCCCCCCACGCGCACCGAGTTGGAATACACCAGTCCGTTAAGCGAAATGACTGCCACTTCCGAAGTGCCACCCCCAATGTCCAGGACCATGGAACCACGTGCCTGGTGTACCGGAATACCCGCCCCAATCGCAGCTGCCATCGGCTCCTCTACCAGGAACACTTCGCGTGCCCCTGCGCCTTCGGCTGACTCCTTGATCGCTTTTCGTTCCACCTGGGTGGAACTGCACGGAACGCATACCAGCACCCGCGGACTGGGCCGCAAAAAGCGTGAGGTGTGCACCTTGCGAATGAAATGTTGCAGCATGGCTTCGGTCATGTTGAAGTCGGCGATCACGCCATCCTTCAACGGGCGCACCGTGCGGATGTTACCCGGGGTGCGTCCCAGCATGCGCTTTGCCTCTGTGCCCACCGCGGCAACATATTGCGGACCACCCGGACCACGATCCATGCGCACCGCGACTACCGAGGGCTCATTGAGCACAATACCCTGCCCGCGCACATAGATCAGCGTGTTGGCTGTGCCCAGATCGATCGACAGATCGTTGGAAAACAGCCCGCGAAGACTTTTGAATGCCATAAGGTTCTTTCCGTAACTTTTGCATTTGCTTGGGGTTGGCTAATGTATCAGCCGACGCGCTCCCCCGCAACAAGAAAATCCTGTAAAACCCTGTATTTATACGATATCCGAGGAAAACATGGATGGCTGAAAAGCTGAAAACCGGAGGTTTTGCCGGTTTGTGATATATCACGAATCAGACCCTGGAAGGCTGCTTTATCCCCCTGAATTGACTCGAATCCGCTAGAATGCCCACGTTTTGTATATCAGTTTGTATCTCAGTTTCTATATCAATTTGTTTGGATCCACACAGGAAAATCATGTCGGCATTGATCTGCGGTTCCATGGCTTATGACACCATCATGGTGTTCCCGGAGGCATTCAGAAATCACATTCTTCCGGACAAGTTACACATGCTGAACGTGTCTTTCCTGGTGCCGAAAATGCGCCGCGAGTTTGGCGGGGTGGCCGGAAACATTGCCTACAACCTCAAACTGCTGGGCGGCACGCCCTACCCCATGGCCACCGTGGGCGATGATTTTGGCCCCTACCGCGAACACCTGGATAAACTCGGCATTTCCACGCGCTACGTGCGCCACCTGCCGGGTGAGTTCACCCCCCAAGCCTTCATCACTACTGACATCGAAGACAACCAGATCACCGCGTTCCACCCCGGTGCCATGATGCACAGCCATCTTAACCACGTCAGCCAAAGCGAAGGCATCAAGATGGGCCTCGTGGGGCCAGACGGAAAACAGGCCATGCTACAGCACAGCGCCGATTTCAAGGCCGCCGGTATTCCGCACATCTTCGACCCCGGCCAGGCCATGCCCCTGTTCGATGGCGCGGAACTGCGGCAAATGATTGCAGAGGCCAGGTGGGTAGTGCTCAACGATTACGAATTCCAGCTGCTGCAGGAGCGTACCGGCATGAACGGGCGCGCCATTGCCAGCCAGGTCGAGGCACTGATTGTCACACGTGGCGGCGAGGGGTCCACCGTCATTACCGCGGACGAGGAAATAGAGATCACCGCCGTCAAGGCAGAGTCCGTCAAGGATCCCACCGGTTGCGGCGATGCCCACCGCGCCGGCCTGATCCATGGCCTGCTCAATGACCTCGACCTGGTCACTACCTGCCGCATTGGCTCGCTCATGGGCGCCATCAAGATCGCCCACCAGGGCCCGCAGAACCACACGCCCAGCCTGACGGAGATCGAGCAGCGGTTTCTGGATGCGTATGGGTACAGGTTCTGAGGCGGCTAGCTGCTTCACAGAATTCAGGCTAATTCAAAATCCAATTTTGAATTGTCCTGGATCCCGGAGAGGGCCCTTCCGCAAGAACGAGGCAACTCAAGGGTTTCCGTCACAGTAGCTCAGTTCGGTTGCAATTTGCTTGCTTCGGTAATACCATTTCAAGCAATGAAAACCATCACGCTCAAAGCAGATAAAAAGTTCGATGCGGAACTCACCGAACTGGCCGCTCGCCTGGATACCACCAAAAGCGCGGTCATCCGCGAGGCCGTGGGTGAATACCGGGCGAAACTTGATCGTGACGCCATGCGTGCCAGGCTCCAGGAGCTGTCGCGGCGACTGCGCGAACAAACGCTGGAGGCCATCGAAGATTTTGACGACACCATCGCAGACGGCCTTGATGACGCCTAAGCGCGGGTCGATCTATCTGGCCAATTTCAACCCCGCAAAAGGTAGCGAGCCTGGCAAGGTTCGACCCTGCCTGGTGATTCAAACAGATTCTCTGAACGAAAGTGGACACCGGACAATCGCCGTGCTGCCTCTAACCACCAGAATTTTGGACAACGCACTACCCATGCGGGTGACCATTGAAGCACGTGACAATCTCAGGCAAACCTCGCAAATCATGCTTGATCAGATCCGTGCCTTCGACGTTGGCAGGTTCACTAGCGACGCACTTACGGTTCTTAATGACACCGAAATGGGCCTGGTCGAAGAAGGTTTGCGAATACTTCTGGTGCTCGAATACTAGAATTCACAGTTGACAATCAGGGTCAGTGAAAGGAGAATTTGCGCCCCGCTGCGGCCCTCCGGTTCAGCGGACCAAGCCAGTCGAAAAATGGTCATTCAAAAATGGTGATGTAGCTCAGCCGGTTAGAGCGCGGCACTCATAATGCTGAGGTCGGTGGTTCGAGTCCACCCATCACCACCAATACAATCAATATCTTACGAAACTACCGCTGCAGGATTTTTCTTTCTGGGTCACCCAGGAAAGCAATAATTTGCTCTTAACTGGATCGCCTCTTCACATTCAATCTCCTTGATCAGGTAATTGGACCCCAAAAACCAGTGCTACTCAATTACGGCGGGACATCGCCTCAATTTCCCATTCTTGGTTTGGCCGTATCGAATATGTTCTTTGCCGCGGAGGGAGCGGGAACGTCCGAAACTCCTCCGAAAAGAATGGTCACCAAGTCCTCTCCCGTGCGAATCATCAGACCTGTGCCGACCGCCACGGCATCATCGCCGATACCAGTATATGGGCTGGCTACTCCCGGTTCATCCTGTTCGGCCATCCCGATGCCCTGCATGGCCCCCACACCCTCGCCCCAGCGGACTGAGAGCTCGACGATGGGGCCGACTTCCGCGGTTGCCCTGTAGACACATGTTGAATCGTCGATAGCCTCCGCGACCACCGCGGCAGCCAATATTGCCGACATTTCGGCTTCTGATACCAGCGCACAAGCGTTAGGTCTAATGGCCGCAGGAGTCGTCGATGCGGCACTTTCAGCCTTAGACTCCCTGGTCCGTATTTCATCGCATTGGAGCGCAGCCTTCTCCTCATCACTCAAAGAATATGAGTTGATATCGAGTTGCCTGACTGTTCCATCCGGATCCAAAAACGCGTTGAACTGATACTGATGCGCGGACCACGACACTACCGCGGGAAAGGTGGAGGTCGACGGCCCCATGATCGCCACGAGTTGCTCTGTCGTAATGCCCGGCTCTGCCAGACACCACTTGACAGGCCATGCGTCGGCATCGCTCTGAGCAACGCCGGACGTGTCGCCATCTGAACAGCCCACGGCAGAGACGGCCAACAGGACGCAGAGCGCTATTTTCTTCATGCCAGTCAGTTCCCCTTTGTTGTTGCGAAGTATCAAGCGATAGCGGAAGTATAAGTCAAACAAACGGCGTGTCGAGCCGCATCGGATTCGCTCAGGGCGCTTTTACCATGGGCACCCCCGGCCACTTTGTTTCCTTGGCCTGCGGTCAGGATCACCAGTGCAGCACCAGACCCAAGAGCATTGCAGTGGAAGAGTCAAAAAGCTCCAATAATCAGAGGTCCAAGTTCCTCACTTTTAGTTGCAATGGCGAAGCCAGGATCTGCATAAAAAACCCACTTGAAGAGACTTCGACGTAATCCGGTGTTCTGACATCGTATAAACCATATGACCATAGGTTGCTTGATATATTTTTTGGTATCCATTTTCCATCATGCTCTTTGCTAAAAATCCTCGAGCCATGCTCAAGGGCGATTTCTGTGTTCAACCCAGGACCCCACTCGAATACAGATGATATGTTTAGGGTGCTGAAAATCTTCCTGTAGTGATCTTTATAAGAATGAATCGAGGCACACGGGCAACACCCGTCGTGCTCGCAGGGTAGGCATTTCCCGGGGAATAAGTGCTTACTTTCCATTTCATGAATTCTGCACAGGGTGGTATTGAAGTCGGTCCTGTTATCAAGCCAATAGTGGAGAAATACGCTATTAGCATATTCCAATACGAGGGACGACAACACGGTCGCGGCGTGCGGCACTACCTGGGCTGATCAGATATTGGACGCGCGTTCGATTCCGCATGCAGGAATTACGCTGGTCGGGGTCACCTGCACGCGGACCTGGTCAAAACCAGGTGGCGGCCCCGGACATATCACCGGGCAAATCACTCAAAGCCGTCGCGGAAAGTGATTTCCGGCAGCATCTCTACCGCGCCGATATCGCTGCCATCGCCGCCCGCAGCGTTAGCGATGAGCGCCTGGTCATTGGGCCGCCTGAGGCGGCGCTGGTCGGACAAGTAACCAGAGCGTCCGCCGGCGTCGATCGCGGGACTTCCGGGCAGCAGCTCGACAGTGGTTGTGGCTCCACCATTGTCCACTAGCCCGCCGAGCAGGGGGTCGGTGTTGATCTTGTCGGTAGCCTGGTCGAGATAGGTGGCGCTGGCATCGTTGGTCAGGTTGTAGCCGCGCGAATCGATGGTGGATGGCCCGCCGCCCGTCGTGGTTGCATTCAGGTTCGGGGCGGCGTTGCCCGCCACAATGGAATTGCGCAGGATCGCCGTGGCGATGGAAGAGCCGCCGCCCGCCGTATGGACGCGCAGGCCACCATCCGCGATGCCGCTGTTACTGGTAATAGTGGTGTTCAGCAGTTCCAGCGTAACGGTAGCTCCGAATTCACTGACCACAGCGATGCCGGGTGCCTGGCCGCCCACGTTGCCGAAAAATGTCGAGTTGATCACGCGCACGTTTCCCGGTCCGGTTCCTCTTCCCCGCACGTACAGGGCCCCGCCCAGTCCGGACCCCGAGTTGAGAGCAAAAGTGCTGTTCTTGATCGTGCCGTGACTCATCTCGGCGCCGCCGCCACCTGCCGCGGTCGAGGTGTTGTTGAACACCTCGACCTCCGTGAGCGAGGTTCTCGCGTGGCTGAAAATGCCGCCGCCGCCGGGAAAGCTCCCGTTGCTGATGGTGAGACCGCTGATCGAGAATTCCCGTCCGGCTGCATTGGGCACTTCGAAGACGCGGTAGTTGCCGCCGAGCAGGCGGTGCACGTCGGCCAGTTTTGACCCAGGCCCCACGATGCTCAGACTGGTGACGATAGCCGGTAAAGCCTCGGAAAGGTTCATGACGCGCAGGACCGAAAAGAAGTCCGTGTCGAACAGGATGTCGTCCTGGCCGGGTCCATTCGCGTTCGCATCCAGCAGCGCCTGGTGCAAGCTGCCCGGGCCAGGGTCGCCGTGAGTAGTCACCATCAGGACTTGCATTTCCAGCGCGCCGATATCGCTGCCATCGCCACCGGCCGCGGTGGCAACGCCCGGCGCATCGAAAGCGCGCAACTGGCTGCGCTGGTCACGCTGGTAGCCGGATCGTTCACCCGCATCCAGCGCGGGGCTGCCGCCCATCAGCGCGTGGCTTTCGGTCTGGCCCCCGTTGTTGGTGAGCGGGCCGAGTCGGGGGTCGACACCGACCTTGTCACTGGCCTGGTTAAAATACCCGCCCGTGTCCTCATTGGTC
This sequence comes from Lysobacterales bacterium, assembly GCA_031362985.1. Taxonomy (GTDB): domain Bacteria; phylum Pseudomonadota; class Gammaproteobacteria; order Xanthomonadales; family SZUA-36; genus SHZL01. The sequence continues at coordinate 47,552 of JANLTO010000027.1, forward strand.
AGGTTGAAGCCGAGCGAGGTGATGGTCATCGGACCGCCACCAAAGTCCAACGTTGCGATATTCGGCACGCTGTTATTCGAAACGATGGTGTTCCGCAGGCTGACGTTGGCGATCGCGTCGACGCCGGACTGCGTGGCGACGAGGATCCCGCCGCCCTCGCTGGCCGTATTGTTGGCGATCGTGCTGTTGACGATTTCGAGATCTGTCTGTGCGACGCCCGAGGAAAATGCCATTACCGAACTGCCAAATTTCGACCGATTCCCGCTGACGGTGGTGTTGATCAATTTCAGCGCGGCGGTCGGGGCGCCCCCAACCACTATCCCTGAACCGTAATAGTCCGTCTCATTGTCGCTGAAGGTGCAACCTGTGAACTGGTTCCTTCCACCAGACACGGTCACGCCTCCGCCGAAGAACGCGGCACGGTTGCCGGCGACCGTGACATTACGCAGATTCAACTGGGCCGCAGAGGAGCCAATGCCGCCGCCGTCACCGGTACTATAGCCGTCGCGCACCGTGAGGCCGCTCAAGGTAACCGAACCGGGAGCGTTCACATAGAACACCTGACTCAAGCCGTTGCCCGAAATCGTCAACAGGTCCGCGCCGGGGCCTTGTATTGTCATGCTCTCGGCGATGATGAGCTCGTTTCCGCCCAGCGTGATGGTTTGTGGCGTGTCAAATAGCGAAGAGAACCGGATCAGGTCGTCATTTCCGGTCGCGATCTCGGCCGCCACGATCGCCTCGCGCAAGGAACAGTCGCTATTGCAAACACCATCGTTGGTATCGGCCGTTTTTGTGACGGTAAACACGGTGGGTACGGTGAGGAACAAAGACCAGCCCGTTGCAATGTATCCGTCGTCTAAAGCCGAGAAATCATCCTGCACATACAGGCTCCAGGTGCCGTTTGGATTGGTGCCGTTGAATACGGTCAGGTCGGCCGGTTCCCGATTCAGAACGGTGGGCGCCGGGCCGGGAAAGGGATCGGAGAAGTCGGCTGAGTTTTCCTCGTTCGCGTAGTTGGCAGGAAGCACCGTCGCGTCGCTCAGTGTCGTGCCCTGCGGCACTGCCGTCGTTGCGGTGGGGCTGAATGTCAGGTTGATATCAGTGACTTTATTGCCGCCGCCCGTGTCCGACATCAGCATCACACGCTGGCCACCGGGGCCAACCAGCAGCACATCGACGTCCGCGGGGAAACTGTGCGTGAAATTATTCAGACCCACTGCGACCTTGGTGATGACATTGGCGGTGATGCCGCTCACCGCGATGGTGGACGGATAAGGGGTAGTCGCGCCGCTGACAGGGATGCTAATGGGGGCGTAATTTCCAGAAACGTTGACCGTGGCGGCACTGGCGCTGCCAAACGCCCCCGCGAGCGCCAGACCGAGCACCAGCACCCGTGCGAATGGCCTGGGAGCCGCGCCTGGCCGCGTGCAAAACTCAGATTCAAAGCCATCTGCCATGACAGTCCCCGTTTGATCTCGCCCGGCGACCAGTGTATCCCGCGCGGGACGAAGGATTCAGCAAATATTGCGGGGTAACCCTACGAGGCTGCCGCCAACTGCGACAACTTCACCGTCGGGTGGGTGATCCACTTCCGATTGCGCTGGCCGGGTTGCAGATTCCCCTGGCGGACGTCCGCGCTCCCCCTAGTTGGCCTCAACCCGAGCCTCGAGGTCCCGGCACACATACCCCGCGGTTTCCAGTGAAAACAAACGCTGCAATGTTTCATCGCCGCTGCCGAGGTTGAGATCGTTCAACTCGTAATGAAAACTCAGGTCGTTGCAGTCGTTGGCAGTGATTATCACGCTGCCCACCACTTCGCGGTCGGCCGTCTTGGTGCCGAGGAACTGGCCGTTGGTAACCAGCTCGATGGGGATGGTGATGCGGGTGTCACCGATTTCGAACTGCGCAGCACCGGTCAGCCACAGCAACTTCCCATCGTTATCGTAGGTGTACCACGACAGGAACATCAGGGGATCAAGGCTGTTGGTCAGTTCGGATATGGCAATAACAAATCCCTGATCTGGAACACCGTTGACCACCCAGTTACCCGACAAGCGACCGGACAAGGGTATGCGACTGTTGGCATTAAGCGTGTCAAACGTGGAGGGAATTTCAATGGTCCAGGTGCTGTTCAAGCTTGACAGATCCAGTTCGAAGGCATCGTTGTATTGTGCTGCCGACATAAACACGTCCGGATCGGAGAAAGTTGAATACAGGGACAGGTTGTCCAGCACATAAATCCAGGTCAACTCGGCGCCGTTACTGAATTCCTGATAGCCACCAATTACGTGGGCAAAGCCGTCCGGCTCGGTAGCGCTGCCCCAGGTATTGGGCTCCCCCGTGAGGCGCATAGGTATGCTTTCGCCGTTAACAAAGGCCTGCATTTGGGGGGTGAGATAAAAGGTCTCATCCGGGTTGAGGAATGCGGGAATTTCGAACTCGATCCAGATCACCGAGCGGTTCGGTTCTGCACAAGCGACCCGATAAACATGGACGTTTACCGGAAGTTCGGTGGACAGGTCGGTTGAGTCGGTCAGGGTCAATTCCTCGTCGTAGACCCGTTCAACGTTGTCACCATATATAAACGTCTGCGAATCGGGAATCGTAGCGCAACCGGCAGGGTAAGGCGCTGTGGGGTTTTCTATGAAGTTTTCATACGCCTGGATACTGCAACTGGCGAATAGCAGCCACGCCATAATCAGTGTTCTCATCTTCATGCTCCCAAAACCCTTGTGGACATCTGCCGGGAATTCAGTTTCCCTGAAAAGCAGATGGATTGCGAGATTTTGACGATCCGCTGGTGAATGCACGCTGAACGCGCGGCGAGCCATGCTCGTGCACCGCTCCCTCGCGTTGCGCCCGCTTGCCAACCCCCGTTGCCTAACTCAGAATGCGCACTCAGCTTCCCCCTTGGGAAAAGCCGAGAATCTGCAACCCATTGGCGGCATAAAGGGCACCTGAAGAAAACACAATGAAGCAGCCGGTAACATTTCTCTGCATCTGCGTTTTTTCATGTGCCCAATTCCTGGGCCAGCAGGCTTTTGCCGGGGAAGTCCAGGCCGAGCCGGCCACCAGCCCGGCCCCCACCCCAGATCAGCAATCCGCTGAACAACAATCTGCACACGAGCAATCCGCCAAAGACCGGGCCATGCAGCAGGTGCGTGCCGAACTGGAAAACACCGAACGGCGCTGGTACGGCTTGATTCGTGCCAGGTACAGTAGCTCCCAACTGCTGTCCGTCGGTCTTGGGGCCATTTTCGTGGAGCAACCCAAAACAGAAAATTGTGCAATCGGCTGCATGCTGCACGGCTGGCAATTTGCAGTGGAACCCGGCGTGTATGGCCTGCAAGGCGGTGTTGGATGGGGTAGGTTGGCTGGAGAAACCGGGCAGCTAAAGCATTTCATACCCACGGTCTATTACGCGTGGGCGGTACGGGGTGTGGTGCTGCGCACCTGGGGTGACAGCCGGCCGATAGAGCCGGGCCAGACCTTTGCTGGTTTCGAAGGTAGTTTTTCCATATTGCGGATGAATTTTGCTGCGGCGGTCATGCACTCATTGTCAGCTAATTCCCCGGACGAGTGGCTCTATTCCGGTAGCATTGGATGGGGGTTTTGAAGCAAATGAAAGCCCGTTCGAATTGCTCCCTGATTTTTATGGTCGCCCTGCTGGCCGGCTCTCCCCTGCAGGCCATGGAAACCGACCAGTACTACGCCTGGGGTAAGCCCATCACTGACTCGGCCGACTATTTGAATGCCTGGGTAGTATTGAACATCCAGTCCGCCCTAGATGAAAGCGGTAAAGATGCAGCCACCTCGTGTGAAGACATGCTCGACCCGGTGCAGCACCGCATGCAACAGTCCATATACCACTACATTGAAATGTGGGCGATCACCAGCCCGCTGGTCGACCGCATTCCAACCGGCCTCGTCGAGGAGCGTGATTACCGCCAGCACAATCTGTTGGCCAAGACCTTTCCTCTCGATACCGCTCGCTGGCTAAACCCCAGTCCGACAGTGGAGGTGGATGGCATTCGCCTCGGCACCGACAAGCTGGCTCATTTCATGTCGGAAGGCTGGTGGTACTACCGCTGGTGGAAAAAGCACGAGGACAAATATGCTCCGAACGAATTGCAGCGCAAGATGATTCGATTCGGAATAAAGCTGGAATTGGGGGGACAGGGAAAATGGGTTACCGGTGTGGTCTCCCCGGCTGATCTTGAAGCCAATTACCAGGGGTTTCTGTTTTATCAGCAGTTGTGCCATGGCGACAAGCCGCTACTGTACCAACAAGAAGGGTATTGGCAATTCTCCGATGCATTCGATTTCCGCAACTACGTAAACCCGGACTGGGACGAATCCTGGCTGCCCAATATCTACAGGGAAAGACAGTGGCAACAGATTCGGCGGACCATGGCCAGCTATTGCCCGATGTTGCACAGCCCCTGGGTGGAGCAGCAGCGCACTCGGTACAGGGAACTCGACAGTCATTCACCATCGGAAAAGGTGGTCATGGAATTGGTCGCAAAAGGCAAGCTACCAAATCCTGAGCCTTTCGATATCATGTCGGTGTGCGGCGGGAACTAGGCCGCCTGAATGTTGAGGTCCTGATGCGCCATTTCCTACTCTCCGTGCTGATCCTGCACCTCGCTGCCTGTTCATCCTTGCAGTCCATCAGCGTGCAAAATGTGCAAAGCCAGGGGGAAGATAGCGGCCTGTACATTGGGGATGAGGTTAAAATCATCACCAACGACAGTGAAAAACTGGATTTTGCCGTGACGGATATCAACCACGAGGGCATCGGCGGCAAGTTTGGTTTGGTCCCCTACGCCAACATTCGCAGCCTCAAAGTAAAACGGGCCGGGTCTACGGATGATTCCTCCCTGACCTGGCTGTGGGCGGCGCTTGGTATTGTCGCAGTCGGGGCGATCATTGCTTCCGCTGATTCTGTGACGGTCTGTTCCCCGGGTCCCTGTCCGTAACGAGGGCCGGGTGGGCTACGGGTTGAGCTACGGCGAGCAGGGATAAGGCTCGACCAGGGGCGGCAAGTTGGTTGAGGCGTAGAATTCCTGTACCTCGGGACTGCACACAAAGTCCGGGATGATCCGCACCGTACGCATAAAGCCCCAACTGGAAATGAGATCATTGCGGCGGGACCAATCGAGTGTTTCCAGGGCCTCGTGGTTTGCACCGGCCACGGCCAGTAGCAGCGTCACGTCGTAGGCTTCAATGAGCGCCGGGTTGTCGGGACTGGCCATCTGGTCGAGCGGATACGCAGCGATTTCCGCGACGGCCGCCGCCTTGCGCTCGGGGTTGAAGAGCAAGTCCAGGTAAACCGGGGTTGCGTTGTGTTTACGGCCAAGCACCGCAGCCAGGCGATTACCGGCGCGCTCGGCGTGCTCGCGATCGCCACGCAACAGGTAAATCATGAACAACCGCTCTTGCCCTTGCGGCCAGTCCGGCGCGATGGCCTCGACCTGTAGCGCGGTCCGCTCGGCTGCTTCCAAATCACCCCGGTAGAGGTACATGAGAGCCAGGTTGTCGGCGTTAATCCGCGAGCGCGGGTCCAGCTCCTGCGCGATCATGCAACTGGGGTCAGAGAACCATTTTCCGGCCCGGCCGCAACTTCTTGCGACGCTGCATGCGGAAATTACTTCTCTGACCCCGTTTTGTCTGCCTGTGTGTCCGATCCGGGCTTTTCGATAAACCGGTCCAGCAGCAACAAGGCAACGGCTACTACCAGGATGCCAATGATGGCGCGGTCCAGCTTGTGGCCGGTCCGCGGGGTAATGGACCGGGTGCGGTCGATCTGGGACTCGCGCTTGATGCCCTCAGGCGTGACTTCAAATACCCAGGCAGTAGTGTCCCAACGTTGAACGCGTCAAGCGCCATAAGGTATTGAAGGGCATCGAATATATGATGACATTTTCTGGTCTCGATTTGAACAGTGATGGAAGATTCTGCCACGCTGCGAGGAACATCCGCGTGGGGACATTCCATGAACCAGGGCAATTTGGTTTTCGCACAGTTGACGCAGCATCTGCCACTCACGACGTTTCGGCGATGCGTCGCGCGCTAGCGGGGCGAGCACAAGGTCAAATCGTTTTCCTGCCTCGACCAGTTTCTGTGTATGGCGTTTGCACAGCTGACGTTTCGCGAAAGCTTGCGCGACATCGAAGCCTGTCTGCGGGCGCAGCACACCAAGCTCTACCATCTGGGAATTCGCGCTACGGTATCCCGCAACACGCTGGCCAATGCCAATGCGGTGCGCGATTGGCGTATCTACGCAGACTTTGCGCAAAGTCTGATTGGCATCGCCCGACGACTTTACGCCGAAGAGCCCTTTGGGGTCGAACTCAAAGAGTCCGTCTATGCCCTCGACACCACCACCATCGATCTGTGCCTGTCGGTGTTTCCATGGGCGCCGTTTCGCACCACCAAGGCTGCTATCAAGTTGCATACCTTGCTCGATCTGCGCGGCAATATTCCCAGCTTTATCCACCTCAGCGATGGCAAAATGCACGAGGTCAATATCCTCGATCAACTGCTGCCGGAGCCGGGGGCGTTCTACATCATGGATCGGGGTTTTCTCGACTTTGAGCGACTGTGGTGCAGCTGGGGTCAGAGAACCATTTTCCAGTCTGGTCGCAACCACTTGCGACGCTGCATGCGGAAATTGGTTCTCTGACCCCGTTTTGCACGGAAATTGGTTCTCTGACCCCGTTTTGCATTGCGCCGGTGCGACGGCCACGCCGCTGCGTGTTATCTCCCTTCTGTGCTATGTGCTGATGTTGGGTGGATGCATTGCTGGCGCGGTCCCCATACCTGTTGACGAACATCCTTACTTCGAGGAAGAAGCTACCGGCTTGCAGATTGGCATTACCCGCAAAGCGGATGTGATCGCTCAGCTTGACGAGCCCAATGAGAGGTACTCACAGGATGCTGAATTCGTGTACACATCCTATGTGGACTGCTGGAAAGTTCCCTGGATGTATGTGATGTATGAAGGAGCGGTCGATGGCGGCGTTGCACCTCTGCATAGGCGGCATGCACTGTTGCTTACGTTTGACCAGGAGGATGTTCTTTCCAGCCGGGAAATTGAAACGGCCGGTGACGATTTTGGCGATTGCACCAGGTCGGGATACTGCTTCGGTGCGGATGCCGGTGTCATGCGATATGCGGATGCCGAAGCGGACGCGGACGCCAAGACGTTCGCCGCTTCCGCGGAGCAGTGTGTCGTATACCTGCATGGTCCTGGCACACCAAAGGCATACCGGGCACAACTGGATCTCGCACACAGGGCATACATGTTCTCCACGAAAGCGTTCATTCGTTGGACGCTCAATCCCGGCCATTACACAATTTCAGTCATTCCCTCAGACAGTGCGTATGCGTTCGACTGCACAGCCGGCGCAATCTATTTTGTGCATTTCGAGTCGCATCGCTCAGACCCCGCCACGCTGCACCTGGAAGGCCCTGCAACCGGGCAGGCACACATCACCAGCCGGAAGCTGATTTTGCTTCCTGCAGCACTGCCAGAAAGACTTTAGCTGCCGTTACGGAGCCAGGCTTAGTTCTGATCAAGCGCCTTGTCTTTGCTTTCCGTTGCGGGTTTTTTAATTTCTTTTATCTTGGCGTAATTCAAGCTGACAGATTCCGTCGGCATGTCCCCGCCACCTGACGCACCCGTTTGATACGAAGAAACGATGACTTCCTTCAGTTCGTAAACCAGGTAGGTGTTACTGGCTCCATCCGGGTTGGGCAGGGACAGGGTCATGCTGGGAAACACCTGGTGGTCGGCATTGGCTTTTTGCAGCATGGGCGAAGATCTGTCCAACTGCTTGGTGATAGTAATTATGGAGTGTTGTCGCTTGGCGCCTGTCGTTACCGGGCTCGAATCTGCACCAGCCGGACTGGCCGCAGATCTGGCTGCCGGTGAAGCGTCCGTTGCCGAAGTGGCCGCTGGGGAAGTAGCTTTCATGGCGACAGCCGGCGGGGAGTCTCCCCACGACCACGAAAGAATTTCGATCTCGTTCTTGTGGCCTCTGGCCGTCGACTCGCCTTCGACACCGGCGATTTTTATATAGCCTGCGGCCCCAGCCGCTGACGGCATAAGCACTGTGAGCATCAAAACCAGCCCGAAGGCTGCGGTACGTGCAGTTCGAATGAGGTGTTGCATGGTCGTCTCTCCTTTCGTCAGATCGATGCCGGCCAACTTAAGGTGCGCATGCAGACCGGAGCCCTATACCGAATAAACCCCTTTCACCTCAAGCATAGTCCATGAACCCGCATTTTGCTTTTCCATCAGACTTGCCCTTTCCCTGCAATCCGCTCAGCGCCTTAGCTTTTCCCGCTGCTCTGCTGTATAGTCCGCCCCATCAGGTGCAATCGGTCATTCCTGATCCCTCGCGGTAACCTCTTTCGGCCAGCCTCGAATACCAATAAACAATTTCCGCCTGGACCGACCTGGGACATAAGTCACAGGCAGGCCGATTAACGAGCAATACATATTATGTCTTTTAAAGAACTCGGCCTTTCGGCCGGAATCCTTCGTGCTGTCACCGAACAAGGTTACACCGAACCCACACCCGTGCAGCTTCAGGCCATACCTGTCATTCTACAAGGCCGCGATATTCTCGCTGGAGCGCAAACCGGCACCGGCAAAACCGCAGGCTTTACCCTGCCACTGTTACAGATACTGAGCAACAACCCTGCGCCTGCAACCAGGGGTCGCCCGGTGCGTGCCCTGATCCTGGTGCCCACGCGCGAATTGGCAGCGCAGGTGGAGCAAAGCGTGCTCACCTATGGCAAACACCTTGCGCTGAAGTCAGCAGTGATTTTTGGCGGGGTTAATATCAATCCACAGATCCAGAAGCTGCGCGCCGGCGTGGATATTCTTGTCGCAACACCCGGACGCCTGTTGGACCATGTCGGGCAGCGCACCGTGGACCTGAGCAAAGTTGAGATCCTGGTGCTGGACGAAGCCGATCGCATGCTGGACATGGGCTTCATTCGTGACATCAAGAAAATCCTCGCCCTGCTGCCGCGCAAACGCCAGAACCTGCTGTTCTCTGCTACCTATTCCGACGAGATGCGCAAGTTCTCCGAGACTTTGCTGGAGGCTCCCGCGCACATTGAAGTCGCGCGGCGCAATACGCCGGCCGAACTGGTCGAGCAGGTCATCCACCCGGTGGATCGCGAGCGCAAGCGCGAGCTGTTGTCCTTTCTGGTCGGCTCACAAAACTGGCGCCAGGCGCTGGTGTTTACCCGCACCAAGCACGGTGCCAACCGCCTGTCGCAGCAACTGGAGCAAGATGGCATCACCAGCCTGGCGATTCACGGCAACAAGAGCCAGGGTGCACGTACCCGGGCACTGGCTGAATTCAAGAACGGCGACATCCGGGTGCTGGTTGCAACCGATGTTGCAGCCCGCGGACTGGACATTGACCAGTTGCCGCACGTGGTGAACTACGACCTGCCCAACGTACCTGAAGATTACGTGCACCGCATTGGCCGCACCGGCCGTGCCGGTAACGAAGGCCAGGCCGTATCATTGGTGTGTATTGACGAGCACGAGTTGCTGGGTGATATCGAACGTTTGCTCAAACGCGATCTGCCGAAAGTCGTAATTCCAGGATATGAACCTGACCCATCCATCCGTGCCGAGCCCATCAAGCTGGGCGGTAATGGCCGCGGGAGTGGGCGGGGAAATACCCGTGGAACCAGTCGCGCCAAAGGCCAGCGGCCTGGTGGAAGCCGGCAAGTCCAGGCACGAAGCAGTCGCCCGAATCCAGCCAGGCCAAGCAATGGAAATAGTGGACGGCGGCAGCGTCCTGCTGTGGCGGGGTCATCCCGGCGCGGATGATTTTCCGGTCTGCGGCGCCGCATTTCCGCTAAAAAAGTCCGGACAAAAACGCAAGGCAAAAAAAACCCCGCTCGAAAGCGGGGTTTTTTTACTAACTGTGGCTAGAAGCCGATTAGCTGGTCGGTGTGACGTTGGTGGCTTGCAGACCCTTCGGGCCGTTTTCCACTTCAAAGCTCACTGCCTGACCTTCTGCCAGGGATTTGAATCCGCCGGCCTGGATTGCAGAGAAATGTACGAATACATCCGCACTACCATCAGAAGGAGCGATGAATCCAAAACCTTTGGAATCGTTAAACCACTTTACGGTACCTGTCGTCATTTTAATTACCTTATAAAAAAGATTAAACACTGATTAATTGCAAATCTCATTACAGGTGTTTTACAGGAGTTACCGATGTGGAGCTTCTGAGCAGACCTAGTAGACGTGCAACCAACTTTATTCACAGTTGACGTCATATAACTCGATATCGCCATACGAACCAACCAACTGCTGGCGGCAAGAATACTCGCAGATGCCCGAAATAACAAGCTATTTCAGGCTTTTGCAGAAAGGAGGCATGAGATCCTCCGGCGCCGGCAAGATGCGAGCAACTGTCGAGACAGCAGTGCTATCGTATCCGGCAGGATGACTATCGAATCATCCACGAAATCAACAGCGACCGGCTGATCGTGCTGGTCGTAACAGTCGGACACCGGCGCGAACTGTATCGAAGCAGCTAAGCGTTTGTCTCCGCAGCATCGGGGCTACCAGCCTCATACCACCCGCGACTCCGGTTGACGATCCACACCACCGACAGCATCACCGGTACTTCCACCAGCACGCCGACAACGGTTGCCAGCGCTGCACCGGACTCCAGGCCGAACAGACTGATGGCCGCAGCCACTGCCAGCTCAAAGAAATTACTGGCGCCGATAAGGGCAGCGGGTGCGGCTATGCAATGCGCGACCCCCAGCTTGCGACTCAACAGGTAGGCCAGCCCGGAGTTGAAATACACCTGCACGAGGATGGGCACAGCCAGCAACAAGATAATGAGTGGCTGGTCGATGATTTGCTGCCCCTGAAAGCCGAACAGCAACACCAGCGTTATCAGCAGCGCGCTGAGGGAAACCGGATGCAGGCGCTCCTGCACGCGGGCGAGTCGCGCCTTGGCGTCACCGGATCGCAACAAATAGCGGCGCCACAGACTGGCGATGATCACCGGCAGGACGATGTACAGCACCACCGACAGGACCAGGGTTTCCCAGGGAACACTGATCGCCGAAATGCCCAACAGCAGGGCGACAATCGGCGCGAAGGCGAACACCATGATGACGTCGTTCAGGGCTACTTGTGACAGGGTGAAGCCCGGATGGCCGGCCGAGAGGTTACTCCACACAAACACCATGGCGGTGCAGGGTGCGGCCGCCAGCAGGATCAGCCCGGCGATATAGCTATCCAGCTGCCCGGCCGGCAGCCAGGGGGCGAACAGGTTGCGGATGAACAACCACGCCAGCAGCGCCATGGAGAAGGGCTTGACCGCCCAGTTCACAAACAGCGTGACCCCCACGCCTTTCCAGTGCTGCCGGACTTCCTGCAGGGAGCGAAAATCAATCTTCAGCAGCATCGGCAGAATCATCAGCCAGATCAACACCGCCACCGGCAGGTTGACGCGGAACAATTCCATCCGTCCCAGCGCTGCGAACGGGCCGGGGGTTGCCTGGCCGAGAGTTACTCCCACCACGATACACAACAACACCCACAGGCTCAGGTAGCGTTCAAAGAAGGGCATGCGCTGAGTCGCGCTCATACTTCTGTCTCCAGGCCAAATTTGTGCAACAAGCCAAGCACACGATTCTTTACTTCCTCACGCGTGGTGCGGAACTGCCGCATGATGTCGTCCTCCGTGCCAGTGGCTTTGGCCGGATCGGACAAAGGCCAGTGAATTTTAGGTTTGCCGGGCGGCAACACCGGGCACATTTCGTCGGCATGCCCGCACACCGTCACCACGAGGTCCGCCGCATCCAGCATGTCCGGCGTGACCACGGTGGACTGCTGGGCAGAAATATCCACACCCGCCTCGGCCATCACCGCAATGGCCCGCGGGTTCTTGCCATGCGCTTCAATTCCGGCTGAATGTACTTCGAGATTCGTGCCAGCAAAGTGCTTCGCCCAACCCTCGGCCATCTGCGAACGACAGGAGTTTCCGGTGCAAAGAAAAAGAATGTTCATCGCTTAGGGTCCATGCTTAGGGTCCATGAAATTAGGATATTCTCCGTTTGTAGCAGAATTATGACTCAGGGAAGCTGTGATTAATGCCGATTTCGGCCGCTTGCGGCCATCCCTCGGCAAAGCTTCCGCTCCTGCTCACGCCCCTTGCCTACATCCATGTAGGCAACTGCTCCTGCGTCGTCTAAAGGCGCCTACTCTTGGTACCCTACCTCCTGCATCCCTGCAGTCGTGGCCTTCGCGGCACCGGTGCATGGCCCAGGCCAGTTTCTCGACCGGTACCCGGTCTCACCTTCTCCTTGCACAATGTTATTCCCGCAAAGGAACGTCACCCCGGGGCGAGAATGATCAGGAACAAAGGTCATCCCGGACTTGATCCGGGATCCACCGCTTATGCAGCGGAATGGATCCCGGCTCGGGGGCCGGGATGACGGATTTCAGTGAGCCTTCGGCCTTTGGCCGGGATGACGGATTTCAGTGGGCCTTCGGCCTTTGGCCGGGATGACGGATTTCAGCGGGCCTTCGGCCCTTGGCCGGACTGACGGAATAAATCAGAGCTTCCTCAATACTCAAGCCGCTGAAAATAATGCCGCTGAAAATAATGATTGACATCATTTTTGCCCTATGTTCGAATCGAACCATGCGCACCACCTGCAATGATTCGATGATCAATGCCCGCCACACCGGTGGGTGTGCTGTTGCGCCACTGCCGACCCTTGGGCTGGACCTGCTGGCTCCCTGCTCGCTACTTGCGCTTCTAATTATCGGCAGAGGTGCGGGAACAGGCTAAGCAATACCCTAATTAACCTGAAAAACCCGCACCAAGAAAGTGCGGGTTTTTTTTTCACCAAGGAAGAAACAGACAACATGCGCAGTGACCAAATCAAGAAAGGACCAGACCGTGCACCCGCGCGGGCCATGTTGCGAGCCACCGGCTTGGGTGATAAAGAAATTGCTCAGCCGCTGATCGCTATCGTCAACACCTGGTCAGATATCACTCCGTGCAACGCGCATTTGCGCGAACTGGCTGAACCCCTGAAGGCAGGCATTCGCGCTGCCGGCGGAACGCCCATCGAATTTGGCAGCATCGTGGTATCGGATGGCATTTCCATGGGCTCGGAAGGCATGAAGTGTTCGCTGATGTCACGCGAACTGATTGCGGATTCCATTGAACTCGTCACCCGCGGGCATTGCCTCGACGGGGTGGTGGCGCTGGTCGGTTGCGACAAGACCATCCCCGCCGGCGCCATGGCGCTGGCCCGCCTTGATGTTCCCGGCATGGTCATTTATGGCGGGTCCATCATGCCCGGTCACCACCGCGGCATTCCCATTACCATACAGGATGTGTTCCAGGCGGTAGGCGCGCACGCTGCAGGCAAGATCGACACGGCCGAGCTTACCGAGATAGAGAAAGAGGCCTGCCCGGGCGCCGGCGCCTGCGGCGGCCAGTTCACCGCCAATACCATGGCCATGGCGCTGACCGCGCTGGGTCTGTCACCCATGGGCGTCAATGACATTCCTGCCATCCACCCGGACAAGGCACAGGCGATGCATGACTGCGGCATGCGCGTGGTGCAACAGGTGCGCGAAGGCCAGAGCCCACGCAGCATGGTGAGCCATGAGTCCCTGCGCAATGCGGCCACCGTGGTCACGGCAACCGCGGGCTCGACCAATGCCGTACTGCACCTGTTGGCCATCGCGCGCGAGGCCGGTGTTGATTTTGATATTGATGAGTTCGACGAAATCTCGCGCAAGACACCCATCATCGCCGACCTCAAACCGGCCGGTCGTTTCATGGCGCCGGATCTGTTTACAGCAGGCGGCACGCCGCTGGTGATCAACCGCCTCAGGCAAGCCGGTCTGCTGATCGATACCGCCACCGTCAGCGGCCGCAGCCTGTTCGATGAATGCGCTGACCGCAGCGAAACGCCCGGCCAGGAAGTGATCGTGGCGTTCGATCGGCCGATCAAACCCCGCGGCGGATTTGGCATCCTGTATGGCAACCTGGCGCCTGAGGGTTGCGTGGCCAAGCTGGCCGGGCATGGCGAGTTTGCTTTTACCGGGCCCGCGCGCGTGTATGAAGGTGAACAGGAAGCATTCGCTGCGGTGCAGGCGCGCACGATCAATGCCGGGGATGTCATCGTGATTCGCAACGAAGGCCCCTGCGGCGGCCCGGGTATGCGCGAGATGCTGGCGGTGACCGCCGCGCTGGTTGGCCAGGGCCTGGATACTTCGGTTGCCCTGATGACCGACGGCCGCTTCAGTGGCGCCACCTATGGCTTCATGGTAGGCCATGTCGCGCCCGAAGCCGCGAGTGGTGGTCCCATAGCGCTGCTGCGCGAGGGCGACATGATCACCATTGACGTAGATCAGCGCCGGGTTTACACCGATGCCGACCTCGAAGCACGCCGTGCCGATTGGAAACCACGGCCACGGCAATACACCTCCGGCGCCCTGGCCAAGTATGCCTACCTGGTGTCCTCGGCGTCCAAAGGTGCCGTTACCGCTTTTCCGCCTGCGCCGCGAGAGAGTCTCCCGGCAAAAAAATCCAAAGTCTGAATCCTGACTGGAGCCAATACCATGAATGCCCCAATGAATGCCCCTATGAACACTCCCGGCGACAATTACGTACACATATTCGACACCACTTTGCGCGACGGCGAACAATCCCCGGGCTGTTCCATGAACGTGCCGGAAAAACTACAGATTGCGCGAGTGCTGGATGAACTCGGTGTGGACGTGATCGAGGCCGGCTTTCCGGCAGCTTCCGATGGCGACTTCGAATCCGTCAAGGCTGTGGGTGACCTGGGCTTGAACGCCGTGATCTGCGGCCTGTCCCGCACCCGCACCAGCGATATCGAGGCAGTTGCCCGTTCACTGGAAACGGCAAAGAACAAACGCCTGCACATTTTCCTCGCCACCAGCCCGATCCATCGCGAGCATAAGTTGAAGATGAGCAAGCAGCAGATCATCGATGACATGACCACGGCAGTGATTTATGGTCGGCAGTGGTTTGATGATATCGAGGTCACGGCCGAAGACGCAGGCCGCACCGAGCTCGATTTCCTGGTGGACTACTTCCAGGCAGCCATCGACGCGGGTGCACGGGTGCTCAACGTGCCCGATACGGTGGGCTATGTAACGCCGACTGAGATCCAGCGGCAATTCCTCCACTTGAGTGCTCATCTGCGCAAGCCGGATTCAGTGATCCTGAGTGCGCATTGCCACAATGACCTCGGGCTGGCGGTAGCCAACAGCCTCGGTGCCATCGAAGGTGGCGCACGGCAGGTGGAGTGCACCATCAACGGCATCGGCGAGCGAGCGGGCAACTGCTCACTGGAAGAAGTGGTCATGGCATTGCGCACCCGCCACGACCGCTATCAAATGCGTACCGGCATCGATACCACCAGGCTCTACCCGGCCAGCCGCGTGGTGAGCTCCGTGACCGGGTCACAGGTCCAGCCCAACAAGGCTATTGTTGGCCGCAATGCCTTTGCCCACGAGGCCGGCATTCACCAGGATGGAGTTCTCAAGCACGCCGAAACGTACGAAATCATGCGCCCCGTGGATGTCGGCGTACCCGAAAACAGCCTCGTGCTGGGCAAGCACAGCGGACGCCATGCTTTCCGCGATCGCCTGGAATCACTGGGTTATGGTGTTGACCAGGACGTGCTGGAAGTCTTGTTTGTGAAGTTCAAGCAACTGGCCGACCGGAAAAAAAGCGTATACGACGAAGACATCGAGGCGCTGGTCCTGGGCACGAATCACAGCGGTCCCTGGCATCTCGATGCCATCTCTATTCACACCGAGGTGGACAATACCGACCAGTCTGCCGAAGCCAGCCTGAAACTGCGTTTCGACGGTGCGGCACCACGCATCTTCAGCGGCCGTGGCGATGGCCCGGTCAACGCGATTGTGAATGCCATAAAGCTGATCATGAATGAAGAATTGCACGTGGAAGAATTCCAGGTCAGCGCCGTGTCCAGCGGCAGTGATGCACAGGGCCGCGCAGTGGTTCGTGCCACCATCGGAGCCAGCCGTTACCAGGGCACGGGTGTCTCCACCGACATCGTTGAGGCCTCGGCGCAGGCACTGGTGACCATCATGAACCGGCATCATCAACATCAGGGCAAAAGCACCGCCGAGCCCCAATTGAAAGCGGCGGTGTGATCAGCATGCCCACGCTGTTTGAAAAAATCTGGCAGAGGCATGTAGTGCGCGAAGAATCGGCACCGGGCGGTGATGGCGCCCCGGCCATCCTGTACATCGACCTGCACCTGTTGCATGAAGTCACCACGCCACAGGCCTTCTCCGAACTCAGGAGTCGCGGCCTGAACGTGCGGCGGCCGGACCGCTGCCTGGCAACCATCGACCATTCCACCCCCACCCTGCCGGCCGATGCGAACGGAAATTATCCCTACGTCACCGACCAGGCCCGCGAGCAGGTTGAAACGTTTTACCGCAACTGCGCGGATTTCGGCATAGAACTGCACGGTTGGGGCAGTCCGAACCGCGGCATCGTTCATGTCATCGGCCCGGAGTTGGGCGCAACCCAACCCGGCATGACCATCGTCTGCGGCGACAGCCATACCGCCACCCACGGTGCGTTTGGTGCACTGGCATTTGGCATTGGCACAACCGAAGTGGGCCATGTGCTGGCCACCCAATGCCTGCTGCAGAGCAAGCCCGCAACGCTGGGTATTCAAATTGAAGGTGAACTTGGCCGCGGGGTTTCCGCCAAGGATGTGATCCTGCACGTGATCGGCACTATTGGTGTCGATGGCGGCACCGGTTCTGTAATCGAATACTTCGGCAGCACCGTGCGCGCCATGGACATGGAAAGCCGCATGACAATGTGCAACATGTCGATTGAATGCGGCGCGCGCGCCGGCATGGTGGCGCCGGACGAGGTGACGTTTGCCTACCTCAAGGGGCGGCCGATGGCGCCTGCAGGTGCTGCTTGGGATCGCGCCATTGCCGACTGGAAAACTCTGGCGAACAGCCCGGAAAGCAACACAGGCTCTGCTTTCGACCGCTTGGTAAAAATCGATGCAGGCCAAATACAGCCCAGCGTGACCTGGGGGACTCACCCCGGCATGGTCATCCCGATCAACGGCATGGTGCCAGGCCGCGACCAGTCACCCAACGAAGATGCCCACGACTACATGCAGCTCGCCGGTGGCACTCCGCTGGTTGGAGAGCATGTGGACATCGTGTTTATTGGCAGCTGCACCAATTCACGCCTTGGCGACTTGCGCTCAGCTGCCTCCATCATGCAAAACCGCAAGGTCGCCGCCGGTACGCGCATGCTGGTCGTGCCCGGTTCCGAACAGGTACGGGCGGCTGCGGAAAAGGAAGGCCTGCACCGGATATTCCTCGAGGCGGGGGCCGAATGGCGTGAGCCAGGTTGCTCCATGTGCATTGGCATGAACGGTGATATTGCCCAACCCGGAGAATTGGTAGTGAGTACCAGCAACCGTAACTTCAAGGGACGCCAGGGACGCAATGCGCGCACTGTGTTGGCCAGCCCGCTGACTGCTGCGGCCTGCGCGGTTGCAGGCCATGTCACGGACCCCAGGCCTTTTCTGGAAAATGGGCTCATGTTGGAAACTGGGCCTGAGCCGGAAAATCGTCCAGTGATGGAGGCGCGGTCATGAGCAACAAAAACTCTGCAAAGGCCGCGGGAATTATTCAATCCCGTACCCTGAACCTGTTATTCGATAACATCGACACTGACCAGATTATCCCGGCACAATTCCTCACCACCACCGAACGCGAAGGGCTGGGCAGATTCTGTTTCTACCACTGGCGTTTTAACCCGGATGGCAGTTCCAAGGCGGAGCATCCCTTAATGCACCATGTGCCCTCGGAGCACCAAGTCCTGGTGGCAGGTCCCAACTTTGGCTGTGGATCATCCCGCGAGCATGCGCCCTGGGCCTTGATGGACCTGGGCTTTCGCGCGGTAATCAGCACCCGCTTTGCCGATATCTTCCGCAACAATTCCATCAAGAACGGCCTGCTGCCGGTGGTAATGGAACAAAGCGTGGTGGAGTTTCTACTGGCTCATCCGAACCACCCGGTGCGCATTGACATTGCGGCGGGCAAGCTGGAAGTGAGTGAACTTGGCACCTTCAGTTTCCCGCTGGACCCTTTTGCTGCCTACTGCCTGGCTCAGGGCATCGACCAACTGGATTTCCTTAAACTAAAGGACACGGACATCACCCGGTATGAAAACGCCAGCAGTTCCCATAACCGTTAAGCATTACCGCGTTGCGGCGCTGCCCGGAGACGGCGTAGGCGTCGAAGTGTATGCCGCGGCAGAAGAAGTGCTCGCGGTGATCCGCGAGCTTTTTTCTATCGACATAGCACTTGATGAACAGCTCATCGGAGGGGCTGCAGTCGACGCCACCGGCGACCCGTTACCACCGGCAACCATCGCTGCCTGCCGTGCAGCCGATGCCATCTTGCTGGGTGCGGTGGGCGGCCCCAAGTGGGACGGCAACACCGCTGCGCAAAGGCCGGAAAAAGGACTCTTGCGCCTGCGTTCCGAATTTGGCCTGTTCTGCAATCTTCGACCGGTGGTCACTCATCCGGCCCTGCACCAGTTCTCACCGCTGAAAGCGGAAAAACTCGCCAACGTAGATCTGCTGATCGTGCGTGAGCTTACCGGTGGTATCTATTTCGGCGAAAGAAGGCGCGATGCTGATTCAGCCCACGACGTGTGCAGCTATACCCGGGCCGAAATCGAGCGGGTAACGCGTAAAGCCTGCCAGTTGGCGCTGTTGCGCGATGGCCGTGTAACCCAGGTCGACAAGGCCAATGTGCTGGAAACTTCGCGCCTTTGGCGTGAAGTAGTCGCGCAGGTGGTGGCCGAAGAATTTCCCACCATAAGGCTGGACAACATGCTGGTCGATTCCGCTGCCATGCATCTTCTGACCCGCCCCGGTGATTTTGACGTGCTGCTCACGGAGAATCTGTTCGGCGATATTTTGTCCGACGAAGCATCCATGTTGTGTGGCTCCATGGGCCTGCTACCTTCCGCTTCCTTGCGCGAGGACCGTTTCGGCCTGTATGAGCCGGTGCATGGATCGGCTCCGGATATTGCCGGCAAGGGCATTGCCAACCCTTATGCCATGTTTCTTTCCGTGGCACTGATGTTGCGTTACTCCCTGTCCTGCCCCGCCGTCGCTGATGCGCTGGAACAAGCCATTTTCCAGTGTTGGGAAAGCGGCGTGCTGACCCAGGACCTGGTGAAGAACGGTTGCACTACCGCGCAAGTGACTGCGGCGGTGTGTGAGCATCTCGCTACTGCCACTGCCCAACATCAAGCAATCAGTGGCGGGCAATAAGCACACATGAAAACTCCGCAGCATTCGACTTGCCCGGAACCGGGTGAAACCGACGCGACGCGGTCAGATCGTGTGGCGCAGTCGGATCGCGTGGCGCAGTCGGGGGCCGTAGTACAAACGGAAGAGCAGCGCAAGGCGCTGTTTGAGCGCTACCTGCCCCGCATTCTGCAATGCCGGCTGGAAGACCTGGTAAGCGAAACACCGGTGCAGGCAATGCCACAACTGTCAGAGCGCGTTGGGGTGGACGTGCTGGTCAAGCGTGAAGACCTGCAAACCGTTTTCTCGTTCAAGATTCGCGGCGCTTATGCCCGCCTGTTGAGCATGAGCGAGGCGCAACGTACCCGCGGCGTCATTTGCGCCTCCGCGGGCAATCACGCACAGGGTGTCGCCATGGCGGCGCGTCACCTGGGTGTGAGTGCCACCGTGGTCATGCCCGCTGTAACTCCCGCCATCAAGGTTAACGCAGTGAAAAAGCTGGGCGCAACCGTGCTGATCGAAGGTGATGACTTCGACGCAGCCTGCGCGTATGCGCTGGATCTGGCCCGGGTAAAGGACATTGAATTCATTCATCCCTACGATGACCCGCAGGTGATCGCAGGCCAGGCAACCATCGCGTTGGAGTTAGTGCGACAGGCGTCCAGGCCCATTGACTACCTGTTCATACCTATCGGTGGTGGCGGCCTTGCTGCCGGGGTTTCACTGGTCGCGCGCTTCCTGCAGCCTGGCATCAGGATCATTGGTGTCGAAGCACAGGAATCCGCTTCCATGCAGGCTGCCATGCGCGCAGGGCAACCTGTGACTCTCGCTGAAGTCGGGCATTTTGCCGAGGGCGCTTCAGTCAAGCGCGCGGGCGATCACAGCTTTGAAATCTGTGCGCAAATGCTTGATGAAGTCATCACCGTGGACAACGACGAACTCTGCGCGGCCGTGCAGGACGTTTATGAAGACACCCGCGCCATTGCCGAACCCGCCGGCGCCCTTGGCTTTGCCGGGATGAAACGTTACTTTCATGACCATCCGGGCAGCACGGGTTGCGCTGCCGTCATTTTGTCCGGGGCCAATGTCAACTTCGCCCGCCTGCGCCACATTGCCGAACGCGCAGCGGTGGGTGAGGAACAGGAAGCCCTGCTCGGCGTGACCATTCCGGAGCGGGCCGGCAGTTTCCTGGAATTCTGTGAAACCGTGGGCTTGAGGGGCATTACCGAATTCAACTATCGCTATGCCGACCAAACCAGCGCGCACATTTTTGTCGGCGTGGAGTTGAAGCAGGGTGTGGCGGAAAAGCACAGCATCATCAGCAGCCTGGTCGAACGCGGCTTTCCGGTCACCGACCTGTCAGGCAATGACATGGCGCGCCAGCACATACGCCACATGGTGGGTGGCCGCGCCCAGGTGAGCAACGAACGCATCTACCGTTTCGAGTTTCCCGAGCGCCCTGGCGCCTTGCTGAAATTCCTGCGGGGTATGAAAACAGACTGGAACATCAGCCTGTTTCACTACCGCAACTACGGCTCAGAATACGGCCGTGTGCTTATGGGCATCCAGGTGCCGGAAGAGGATATGTTGCGCTTTCACCAGTTCCTTGAATCCATCGCCTACCCTTATACGTCGGAAAGTGACAACACTGCGTACCGGATGTTTGTCGGTCCGCCAGCCTAAACTCCAAATACGTGATGCCGGCTCCGGATTCGTCATGCCGGCTCCGGGCCGAGCCCGGCGTGACGGGTCCGGCATCCATGGGCAGAGGCATGCTTTGGGTCCCGGCTCGGGGGCCGGGATGACGGGGGAAACGAGGCCGGGATGACGGGGGAAACGAGGCCGGGATGACGTTTCTTCTTCCGGCCGGGATGACGTGTCCCGGATCAAGCTGGAAGTGACGTCATTCGTGCGTCAGGGCTGCTTCTCGACAGTTTGCCCGGGCGGAGCACCAGCAAGCGGCGGCCCCGAAAATTCTGCTTCGATGAGTATGTCCACGTTGTCGCTGACGCCCATCGTGGTGCCCGGGGCGGGAATTCCAAACGCAACGCCAAATTCAGAGCGCATTAGAGTTCCGTGTGCGGAGAATCCGATGCGCGCGTGCGGGTCCATTGGATGTCCCGCATAGCCACCATTGAACGTGGCTTCCAGGACAACAGGCTTGGTTACACCATGCAGCGTGAAATCACCCAGGATGCGAAAAGCGTTGGATCCCGTCGATTCGACTTTGGTGGAGCGAAACGTCATCTCGGGAAACTGCGCTGCATCTAGCCACTCTTCACGCAGCAGCTCGTTGGTGAAGCCTTCCGGCGGGTTGTCGAGATCCAGCGAGCGGGGGTCAACCGTCGCCGTCACGCTGGAAGCAGAGATCGCATCTGGATCGAACTGCAACTGGGCCTCGAAGCGTTTGAAGCGCGCAGTGTAATTTGAAAATCCCAGGTGATTCACCCGAAAGGTGAGGCTCGCGTGCGCTTTATCGAGCGTGTAACTGCCTGCTGGCACCTTCGCGGCATTGGGGGCAGTTGCGGCGGAAGCACCTGGCGCTGTAGCGGCCACCGCCGGTTGTTGCGCCCAGGCGGCGAGAGCCAGCAGCGGAAGGAGCATGTAATGTAGTTTCATTTGGTCATCCCGTTGTTGACGTCCCTAATTTGGGGTCAGAGTATAAT
>JANLTO010000055.1:0-3656 GCA_031362985.1 Lysobacterales bacterium
CACTGCTTCCGATTGCTTAATCGCGGAATTAACGATATTGGACCCGATTCCAAGTCCCTTGCCGAACAGGACCTGAACATATGATGGCCTGTGTTCAATATAGTCGGTGGCAGGCTCGATTCTTCCCCAAAGTGAGTTAAGAATATCGTATCTGGCAACCATTTTCGGCAGCGCCAGTAACATGACAGCGATCATTCCATATGAAGTCAACCGGACAGCCATCTTCCAGCGGTCTGGAGCTGAATGTGCTGCCCACATGGCCAGCAATGCGGCCAGAATTACAAGCGCTGTGGCGGACCCCGTCAGGTATACGAATGCGATAGCCAGCGACAATAACAACAGCTTATTGACGCTGCTGAAGGTGAACGCGAATACGCAAACAGTGACTGCGAATATGCCGAGGCTGGCGGGAAACGAAAAGGTACCATTGATTCGATTGGCTAGTCGCGCCGTGCTAAACAGCGGAATCCCGTAGCGGTACTCATACAGCGCAAATATCAGTTCGATGATCAGGGCGGCTACCAGGTAATGGCATAACAGTTCCATCGAGCGCCGGCGGATTGCCCATGCACCGAGCATTCCTGCGACCAGGTACGCTATGGGCCGCAGGCCCGCAATGGTCACCAAGGGTCCATACAGGTACAGGGATTGTAAAAAGGCGGCTGTAATTGACAAGCCCAATAAAGCCGGTAGAACGAGTGCAGTTGAAATGATGGGTTTCGAATGCCGCAAATACAGAATTGATGCGATCCCAAAAACAATTATAAAAATGTCTTTCAGCAGCTTGGTCAAAATCCATTCTTTGGGCACTACATAGAACCCGTCAAGAATGAGTTTCGGCTGTTCCATTCCAGGGTCATTGGCAGCAAGTTCCACTGCATGTCGGTAATCCAGATAGGTGCTGCTCGGAATCACCTGGCTTTTCTGCAACCAAAAATACAAGCCATTGGCCAGAATCGCCGCTACCAGCAAACAAAATAGAGCGTGCAAAACGACAGACCTTCGATTTTCGTTTTGAAGATTCTGAGTTTGAGGATGGATTTCGAGTGATTTCACAACGAGGCGTGGGCCTTTCTATTCAAATCGGACAAGGTGGTCCATGGTGACAGTGAACACTGCACAGATCAATTCCGCAGTACACTGGCCGCAAAATTAACCGGGAAATAGCCTAACGTAGCCATGCCTTACTATTTTTCCAAAGTGTTACCCCTGCTGCTGTTACCCATCTCACTCAGCCTGTTGGCTGCGCTTCTCACTTTTGTATTCATCCTCAAAGGCAAGCGGGCGCTCGCGCTTGCGAGTCTGTTGGCTTCCATTCTGATTCTCTGGGTTTCGGCCCTGCCTGCGGTAGCCGGGCGCTTGATGTGGAGCCTGGAGCGGCAATATTTACCAGTGGCTACTGCAGATATTCCAGCCGCCGATTGCATTGTGGTATTAGGCGGTGCCTTGGGGTTTGTCATGTCCCCAAGGGTGAACGTTGAATTGACCGCTGCGGTGGATCGGGTTTGCCAGACAGCGGAATTGTATCGAGCTGGAAAAGCTAGAACGATCATTGTGGCAGCTGGAAATCAGCCGTGGATGCAGGACCTGGTCCCGGAAGCCAATTTGATTAAGGAACTGCTGGAGAAGTGGGGAGTACCCGGTCAGTCCATCCTGCTCGACACCACCAGCGTAAACACGCGTGGAAATGCCATGAATGCCGTTGCGCTGATGCGGGAGGCGAACTGTCAATCAAATCTGCTGGTGACGTCCGCCTGGCATATGCCACGTGCGGTAGCGTCGTTCAAAATTTTGGGAGTGACAGTCTTCCCGGTGTCAGTCGATGTGCGATTCGTGCAGGGCGACAGCAACTCCCTCGCAGGGTTTATTCCCCGCGCCGATGCACTGGCCGCAACGAGCCAGGCGATTCTGGAATGGATGGGGATATGGGTATATCGATGGAAGGGGTGGAACTGAAAAGATCCATTCTCAAGACCCGGTCCGCCAGTGCGAGGCTGGCTGGCCGATGGGTAATCAGGATCACGGTGCGCTGATGCAGCAATTCGTGGCATTCTTCGATAAAACTACTCTCACCCTCCGGATCGAACATTGCCGTGGCTTCGTCCAGGATCAGGATGGGTGGATCCTTGAGCAGAGTGCGGGCCAGGGACAGGCGTTGCCGCTGGCCACCGGACAGGCGGATGCCCTGATCGCCGATGAGGGTTTCGTACTGATCCGGTAATTGCTGGATAAACTCATCTGCCCGGGCCGCTTTCGCGGCCTTTTTTATGTCTGCCATGCTGGCGAGGTGGCGGCCGTAGGCGATGTTTTCCGCCACGGTGCCGCTGAACAGCAGGGTATTTTGTGCGACCAGGCCAATCTGACTGCGCAGATTGCTCAGACTGACTTCACTGATATCGTGACCATCGATGCATATGCGGCCCTGGTTGGGCTCAATGAAACGCATCAGCAGATGGGCGAGGGTGCTCTTTCCAGCCCCGTTGGGGCCAGTCAATGCGATGGTCTCGCCCGCTGCAATTCTCAGATTGAACTGACTTAGCAGTTGTGGGCGGTTGGGGTAGGCGAAACCGACGTTTTCAAAAGTTATCAGTCCTTTGAGGTTAGCTATCGGAGGCTTGCCATCATCCATGGGTTCCGCTTGTACGGTAAAAAACTCCACCAGGCGCGTGGCTGACCCCTGCGCCAGCAGCACCTGCCCATATACGTTCGCCAGGCCGGACACGGGGCGCGTGAGCATTGCGGCGTAGAGCAGCAGACTGACCAGCCCGGACAGCTCGAGCTTTCCGGCCTCGATGTGTCTAAGACCGACCCACAAGAGGAGCAGCAAGCCTGCTCCAGCCAGCAGGCCGATGGCCGGGGACAGCAGGGACTGGATAAGGATTTGTCGCCTTGACAGGGTCAGCAAGTCAACATTGCGTTGCTGAAATCGCTGCTTCTCCAGTGGCTCGCGACTGAATGCCTTGATGGCCGGCATGAGCCCCAGGTTTTCCATAACCAAAGATGTCATGACTGCCCATGTCTGCATCCAGGCAGCGGAAATCGGGCGAATTTGCCGGCCGATAATTTTCATGGCGAAGTAATAAATTGGCAATAACAATGCAGCCAGGACCGCAATTACCGGATCCAGCCAGGCCATGATCACGAATGCACCCAAGAAAGAAGCCAAAAGCGGCAACAACTGAACCAGTGTGTTGGTGACGAACCTGCTGATATTCTCGGAATCGCTATTGATGAGAGCCAGCAAGTTTCCCTGGCTTCGCTCCTGGTGATAGGGCAGTGGCAAAACCTGCAGATGTTCATAAATGCGACTACGTAGTTGAGCTGCCATTGCTTCGCCGGTAGTGCCCACCAAATACGAAGAGGCAAAGCCCAACAGACCATTGGCTACCATCAATCCCAGCCACGCAGTGAACAGCACTCCAACGGACGCGAACAGGACATCGGGTTCACCCAGGGCAATACCCGTAAGTTGTCCCGCAATCCAGGGGCTGGTCAGCGAGAAGGCGCTGGAGACCAGCAGCAATGCGACGATCGCCAGCAAGGTATTCCGGTGCGGTGTGATGTATTGGAGCAGGGCAGAGAATTTCACGGGTATTTTGGGCTGTTCAGGGCTGGTGTGGAATTAGGGAGCCAATGATAAGCGGAATGGGTTCCTG
>JANLTO010000144.1:0-70382 GCA_031362985.1 Lysobacterales bacterium
GCAGGCAGCCCAGCAGCAGCGCAAAGCCGAGAGCGACAAACAAGCAGCCCAGCAACAGCAAAAGCAAAAGCAGGCGGACGCTGACAAGCAAGCGGCCCAACAGCAACAGCGCAAGGCCGATAGCGACAAGCAGGCAGCCCAGCAGAAGCAACGCCAGGCCGACAGCGACAAACAAGCAGCTAAACAGCAGCAGCAACAGGCCGATGCTGACAAGCAGGCCGCTCAACAGAAGCAAAAGCAAGCTGACACCGACAAGCAGGCAGCCCAGGGTAAACAACGCCAGGCCGACAGTGACAAGCAAGCAGCCAAACAGCAACAGCAACAGGCCGATGCTGACAGGCAGGCAGCCCAGCAGCAGCGCAAAGCCGAGAGCGACAAACAAGCAGCCCAGCAACAGCAAAAGCAGGCGGACGCTGACAAGCAAGCGGCCCAACAGCAACAGCGCAAGGCCGATAGCGACAAGCAGGCAGCCCAGCAGAAGCAACGCCAGGCCGACAGCGACAAACAAGCAGCTAAACAGCAACAGCAGCAGGCCGATGCTGACAGACAAGCGGCTCAGCAGAAACAGAAGCAAGCCGATGCCGACAAGCAAGCGGCCCAACAGCAACAGCGCAAGGCCGATAGCGACAAGCAGGCAGCTCAGCAACAGCAAAAGCAGGCCGATGGCGACAAGCGGGCGGCTCAACAGAAGCAGCAGCAGGCCGATGCCGACAAGCAAGCGGCTCAACAGCAGCAGCGCCAGGCCGACAGCGATAAGCAAGCCGCCAAGCAGCAACAGAATCGGCCACCTCAAGGCAAGCAAAGCAATGCACAACCCGAGGGTGCACCTGCTGGCCAAGCCGCGACCGAGCCCGAAGGGCAAGCGACCGGCAGCAAACAGCAGAAGTCCAAAGGCAAGAACAATAGCCAGTCCGACTGCGAGCGCGAAGCAAAGCAGAACCACACGGATCCGGGTCTTTGCCAGGACCAGTAACGAACCAGGAAGCCCGGGCGGAGGGGTGACTTACCCCTCCGCCCGGCCTGCAGTGAGCACTGGGCATGGATAGCAGCAGCTGGTTCTTGCTGGTGGGTATATTAATGCTCACCAAGGGATTGACGCCGCCTTTCATCAAGCACCTGCCGGTGACGTCCGCAATACTTTACCTCGCTGTGGGCTTACTGGTCGGCCCGACCGTCCTTGGCCTGTTCCACTTCAACCCACTCAAGCAATCTGCGTTTCTCGAAGTACTCACCGAAGTGGTGGTGCTGATTTCCCTGTATTCCGCTGGCGTGAAAATGCCGGTACCCTTTACCTTCGTGCGCTGGCGTGCACCCATCTTCCTCGCATTCTTCTCGATGACCATGACAGTCGCCCTCGTTGCAGCACTTGCCTACTTAGTGCTTGGCTTGTCACCCGGCGCGGCTGTGTTATTGGGAGCCATCCTGGCGCCGACGGATCCGGTACTGGCTACCGACGTGCAAACCCGTCACGCGGATGACCGCGATCCGCTTCGATTTACTTTGACCTGCGAGGCAGGCATGAATGACGGCAGCGCTTTTCCGTTTATCATGCTCGGCTTGGGATTGCTGGGTCTGCACCCACTGGGTGAATTCGGTCAGCGCTGGCTCCTGGTAGATGTACTGTGGGCGACGCTTGCGGGAATCGCTATCGGAGCTTCTGCTGGTTGGGGACTCGCGCAGATTACAGTACGCCTACGTCGTAACCGGCCAGTTCCCGAGCTGCTAAATGACTTCCTGGGCCTGGGCCTGATTGGCACAGTGTATGGCCTGAGCCTGTGGTTCAGCGCTTGGGGTTTCCTGGCTGTCTTTTTCGCTGCCGTAGCCTTGCGTCACACGGAACTCAAGCTCGCAGGCACCACCCCGGATTCTGCGCAGCACCCTGCTGCATCAGAGATGCTGAGTGGACCCGAAGGCACTACTTTGCAGCAGCCTGTCAGCGAAGGCTCCTTGCTTTTCAAGGAACACCTGGAGCGACTGTCGGAACTGGTTCTGGTTCTGCTGATCGGTGGCATGCTGTTCGTGGATTCGTGGAGCTGGCGCGCCACAGGTCTTGCACTGTTCATATTTACCGTCGCCCGGCCCGTGAGTGTAATGCTGGGCTTGATAGCCACTCGCACATCGTGGCGCATGCTCGCCCTGACAGGATGGTTCGGTGTACGCGGGATCGGTTCGCTCTATTACCTGATGTACGCAATCCAGCATGGACTGCCGGAAGAGTTGGCCGTTGAGTTGATTCACCTGACTTTGATAGTTGTTGCGCTTTCCATACTGGTTCATGGGATCAGTATGAAACCGATAATGAGCAAGTTTTGGCGGCAGCGCTCAAGAGTTTGAACACGCGCCATGATTCAGGCGCGGGGCTGGAAATGCAAATCAGTTGGACATTACCAGAAGCTCATCGTCACTGGCTTTCCAGGGCAGTTCGGCATTACGTGCGGCCCGAGCCAGCCGTCGCCCGGCTTCTTTCCAGTTAGCCACCAACCACCAGTTCTTGAGATATGCTCCGCGATCGCTTTCGTGCTGGAGGTAGTAGGCGTGTTCCCACACATCGTTGACCAGCAGCGGATAGAAGCCGTGTGTCAGGGGATTGTCATGTCCCGTGGTAGTGAGTATCCGCAGTGTATCGTCGCCATTAGGTGATTTGACCAGCCACACCCATCCCGATCCGAACAGCTTGCGCCCCGCGTCTTCAAAGCTTGTTTTGAATGTGGCGACGCTCCCGAATGCCTGATCGATGGAGTCGCCAAGTGCACCATTCAGTTTGCCGCCGGCCCCCGGGGACATCGATTGCCAGAACATGCTGTGATTCAGATGTCCACCCGCATTGTTACGGACTGTGGACCGAATGGTCTCCGGCACCAGGTCGAGATTGAGCAACAGCCAATGCGCCGGTCTCCCCTGGAGTAATTCAGGTGCAGTATCAAGAGCCAGGTTCAGGGCGTTAACGTATCCAGCATGGTGCTGTCCATGATGCACAGCCATGGTGTGCGCGCTGATGTGCGGCTCCAGCGCCGAGACTGCATAGGGCAGGTTTGGAAGCATGTGTTTCATTCAGGGATTCTCAGTGGGGGGTCAATAGAAAGGCTGTGAGGGCACATTCCGGTTTGCTGAGAAAAACGTACGAGAAAACCGTCATTGCGCGATTTTCCGCGCGCACCCTTCAGTTTCAGTTCAAAAAGCGCCCGGAAACCGGGCGCTGCCTTTACCTGTTGCTCTCTGCCTGCAGAACCAGGGCAGTATCACGATTTGCGGTTGCCACAGCTTCATCGGCTGCAAAATTCGCATCGGCCGTGCTCACGCAGGCTTTCTTGTCGACGCCTTCAAGCGCACCGCATTTTTCCACAGCAATGGTGTGACGCCCTTTAGCTTCCGCCGTGGCGACTTCGAAGTCCGATTTTGCCTGGGCGGCCATCGCTTCGGACTCAACGTCGGTGAGTTTCTCACGGGCATTGGCATCAGTCTTGGCATACGCTTGTTGCGCGTCGATTACTTTCTCTTCCGACTTGCTCTCTGTCTTGCTAGCGTCCTGGCGGGCCTCGCTTACATCCTGGCTGGCTTTTTCGCGTGCCTTAGTAACATCCTTGGAAGTTTCGGATGGGGATTCATTACAGCCGGCAAGCAATAGTGCTCCTACTGCAATTATTGGTATCAGTCGATTCATCATGGTTCACATACTCCGGAATGGATTGGTATCTCTCAAATAAATAATTCAGACGTGTTTTGCATCGTCGGACACGTAACCAACGACTAGTCGTTGTCCTTGTGCTCGTTGGCTTCTTCGGAAATTTCTTCGCCACCCTTTTTCATATCCTTGCCCAATCCATCTACGGTATTGCACGCACTGATGTTCAATACAAACGCACCAGTCAGGATGAGAGCAAATATGCTCAGAAAATACTTCTTCATTTTTTCCTCCAGGGCACGCATGTGCGTGCGTTGATATGCTCTGCCTTTCTCGAAGTACCGGAATTGGTGCTCTTGGCACGAGCGGTGGAATCTGTATTACGAAACCCATGCTACGGTTCGCTGATTGAGGCGTCTGTACGTTGGGGCACAGAGCGCATGGGACCATACGGTTAGAGTGGCCACTGTCTCTACCACAGGTGAACCACTATGTCGTTCTGGATCTATATCGTTGGCTATTGCATTTTCATTGGCGGCGCGGCGCTGGGCGCTAGCCTGCTCAACGTGCCTCCACAATGGATCGGTGTCGGAGTTCTCTGCCTGGTTGGGGTTGCGATCGTCCACGGCGTGACCGCTACCCGGCAGAAAGACACTCCGGCCTGAGGGTCCTCCTGATGATTACGGTGGCTTCACCAGGCTCAACACCGCCTTAAAACAAAATCGCCCTCGCGCGCTCGAACTCGCCGCTTATGCCGGTCTGTGCGCTGTCGAACGATCGCTTTCCTGCTGACGCTATGTGTGCTAGCTTACAGACAGAGTTGAGACCTTAGGTTCATGCTCTGGTACGGAGGCGATTGCAACGATCGTCCGGAGGTTGAAAATGAAAGCAGGCAAGAAGCCACCGCCCGCACTGTTGGACAACAAACTTCTGGCCGCCCTGCCGGCCGAAGCCCAGCAGCATTTATTTCCGCATATGAAACCGGTCGACTTTCCGCTCGGCAAGGTGCTCTATGAATCCGGCGATGCCCTGAATTGTGTCTATTTCCCGACCGATTCCATCGTTTCGCTTCTTTATGTTATGGAAAGCGGAGCCTCGGCGGAAATCTCGGTCGTGGGTAACGAAGGGTTGATTGGCATTTCGGTATTCATGGGCGGCGAAAGCACCACCAGCAGGGCAATAGTACAGAGCGCCGGTTCGGCATTCTCGCTGCCATCGCAGCGACTGAGGAATGAGTTCAACGGGTTTTCAGAAATGCGCATGCTGATGTTGCGCTATACCCAGGCACTCATCACCCAGATGGCCCAGACGGCCGTCTGCAACCGACATCATTCCATCGATCAACAACTGTGTCGCTGGTTGCTGCTGTCCCTGGACCGGCTGGACGGAACCAACCTGATCATGACCCAGGAGTTGATCGCCAATATGCTGGGGGTGCGCCGCGAAGGGGTGACCGAAGCCGCCGGCAAGCTACAGCAGCTCGGCGTGATCGAATACCAACGGGGCAGGATTCAGGTGATTAATCGGCACAGGCTCGAGGAATTGTGCTGCGAATGCTATGCCGTGGTGAAAAAGGAAACTGATCGTCTGCAGGCCTTCCCCGTGGCTGCCTAAGCCCAATTGAGTCGCACCAGGGGTCCGTATTCCCGG
Source organism: Lysobacterales bacterium (assembly GCA_031362985.1). Lineage (GTDB taxonomy): Bacteria > Pseudomonadota > Gammaproteobacteria > Xanthomonadales > SZUA-36 > SHZL01. The sequence goes on from JANLTO010000144.1 coordinate 5,273, forward strand.
GCTTCTGCTCCGGAACGTTCCACATCAAAAGCGCTCAGTATGTGTCAAGGCGCACAGAGATTTGTGCAATCGCCCTGTACACTGAGCCGTCCACAGTGTCCCGGCTACGTTTGCTTGACCTGGCCGTCGGTTTTCTTGTGGAGCGAGTGCTTCCTGTCAGGCGCCATCGAGGCAGCCAATATCAACCATCTAATCAACAGCCTGCCGTTGAAGGAACGCCGACGGATTGTGGGCGCCTGTGAAAATTTCGAGCTAGTACACGGCACCGTTCTGAGTGAAGCCGAAGAGCCATTCCGGCATATTTACTTCCCTTTGAGCAGCCTGATCTCACTGGTCACGACCACCGACGGACATGAACCCCTGGGTTTGGCCATGATCGGCAACGAAGGTGCGCTGGGATCCACGGTTGCCTTGGGCGTCAACACCACCTGGCTGCGAGCCGTGGTACAGGCATCTGGCGCCTGTCTGCGCATGACTGCAGCGCAGCTCCAGCGCGCCTTGCGCGATAGCCCGGACCTGGTGCGCGTACTCAAACGTTATTCCTATGTATTGATGGGGCAACTGCTCAGGACTGCGGCGTGTAATTCATTTCATGAGGTCGAGATGCGCCTCGCGCGTTATTTGCTGATGACAGACGACCGCACCACCACGAATCAATTCCGGCTGACACACCAGTCTCTTGCTGACTTGCTCGGCGTGCAAAGGAGTGCCGTTACCATTGCTGCTGGCAAGCTCCAGCGCAAAAACCTCATCGGCTATGCCCGCGGTCAGATCAGCATTCTTTCCCGTAATGGCCTGGAAGATGCGGCCTGTGGATGCTATCGCTCGCAGTTCCAGTGATGATATGCGGTAGCGCGAGCTCAGGGAAGCGCAGATCAGGGAAGTAAGGCCGCCTGCAAGCGCTGGCCAAGTTCTTCGTTCTGCAGCAGGCCGCGAAAATTTTCGCTACCGGGGCCGACTGCGTAAAGCGGTACATCCACACTGGTATGACCCAGCGTGCTCCAGCCCGTCACCGTGCGTTTGCTCAGCATTTCGTTGATACCCATGTAGGCCGCTATTCCGTCCACTCCGTAAGCTGGATCAGATGGAACCTCGCGCGGGTAACTATCCAGGCGAGTTTGCTCTTCAGCCGTTAGGGTGAAGGATATGGAGCGCGCGACGACCTGCGACAGGGGTTCACTGCTGGCGAGGTACTCCTCCGTCATAGCGGCCGGAGTTTTCTTCATGCCACGCAGCGGGCGCGGATCCCAGTGGTAGATATCATCCCGGCCCAGGCTCATGCCGCCGGTTTCGTGGTCGGCAGTAATGACTACCAGGGTATCGCCCTGCTGCGCTGCGAATTCCAGCGCTACTTCTGTGGCTGCGGAGAAGTCTTCCATCTCGCTGATGACGCCGGCAATATCATCGGCGTGCGCCGCCCAGTCGATCTGGCTGCCTTCGATCATCAGGAAGAAACCTTGCGGGTTTTGCTCCAGTACCTTGAGCGCTGCATGGGTCATGTCGGACAGTGATGGCACATGCGCATCCCGGTCCCAGGCACGGGCCAGCCCCCACGGTGCAAACAGGCCCAGCAATTGCGAGGCATCCGCTTGCAACAACTCATCGCGGTTGCTTACATAGGTATACCCTGCCCCGGTAAATTCAGCGACCAGATCGCGGTCTTTGCGCTTGAGGTCGGCCGTTCCGCCACCGAGCAGCACGGCCGCCAGCGGCTTATTGTCCCACTGGTTGTCGAACAACTGGTCGGCGATGTCACTGTATTGCCCGCGGTCTTTGACATGGGCAAGGAAAGCGGCAGGCGTTGCGTGCGTGATTTGCGAACTCACAACCATGCCGACGCTTGTACCCTCACGTCGTGCCATTTCACTGATGCTCTCCTGAATTTCGCCCGTGGGTGAGAGGCTAAGGCGCCCGATTACCGTGTCTTGCCCGGTGGCATAGGTGGTGCCTGCAGAAGCCGAATCGGTGATGCCATAAGGATCGCGCACGCAGGGGGCGGCGCCACCTTCACCACAGTTCATGAAAATTGAATCCGTGGCCACGGCGCCAACCAGGTACGGGTCGAACGGCAGAGGCTCGATCAGGGGCGTGGACGGATCATCTGCGTAGTTGCGGTAGGCTTTTACCTGGGCAAAGCCCATGCCGTCGCCAATCATCAGGATCACGTTTTTCGGCTTGCCTGTCTTTGCCGGTGCCACGGGCGTCGGGGGTGATACAACAGTTACTGGGGGCGCTGGGGTCTGCGGTGTCTGGAGACAGGAACAACACAGCAGGATCAGCGGGCAAGTGAAGACCAGGCGCTTGGCGATTCTCATGGCGTTTGCATCAGCAGTAGCAAAGGGTCGGTCATTGTCGCAGAGAAACCCTCAGACCCGCTAACTCTTCAAGCGATAGCCGGTGCGAAAAATCCATGCAATGGCGGCCACGCACAGCAGCATGAACAGCAAGGTCATGCCCAGGCTGAGGGCAGGACTCACATCGGATACGCCATAGAAACTCCAGCGGAAGCCACTGATCAGGTAGACCACCGGATTGAACAGGGTGATTTTTTGCCACAGTGGCGGCAGGATGTTGATGGAGTAAAAACTGCCGCCCAGGAAAGCCAGGGGCGTGACGATAAGGATGGGCACCACTTGCAGCTTTTCCCAGTTATCCGCCCAAACCCCGATGACGAACCCGAACAGGCAGAACGTAATAGCAGTCAACACCAGGTAGCCCGCCATCCACAGCGGATGTTGAATCTGGTAGTCGACGAACACCCGCGCGGTGAGCAAGATGACGCAGCCCAGCACGATGGATTTGCTTGCAGCAGCACCGACATAACCAATCACGATCTCGACAAAGGAAATGGGCGCGGACAAGACTTCGTAAATGGTGCCGTTGTAGCGTGGCATGTAAATACCGAACGAAGCATTGGACACGCTCTCGGACAGCAGTGCCAACATCACCAGGCCGGGGATGATGAACGCACCATAGCTCACTCCGCTCACTTCGGCCATGCGCGAACCAATCGCCGCACCGAATACCACAAAGTACAGTGACGTTGAGATCACGGGTGTGGCCAGGGTTTGCATCAGGGTACGCCAGGCGCGATGCATTTCGAACAGGTAAATGGCGCGAATGGCGTGACCGTTCATGACTGGGAGTGCACCAGGTTCACAAAAATGTCCTCCAGTGAACTCTCACTGGTATTGAGGTCCTTGAAATCAATGCCGTGTTCACCCAGGCGACGCAAGAGGCCGGCGATGCCGGTGCGATCACCCTGGGCATCGAAGGTGTACACCAGTTGTTCACCATTGACCGAAAGCTCCAGCGGGCAATCAGCCAGTCCGGGAGGAATGGCAGACAAACGATTCTGCAGTTGCAGGGTCAGTTGCTTCCGGCCGAGCTTTTTCATCAGCACATCCTTGTCCTCGACCAGCACCAGTTCACCCTTGTGAATGATGCCGATGCGATCGGCCATTTCCTCGGCTTCCTCGATGTAATGCGTGGTGAGGATGATGGTCACACCGCGTTGGCGCAACCGCCGTACCATGGTCCACATGTCGCGGCGTAATTCCACGTCCACGCCGGCAGTGGGCTCGTCCAGGAACAGGATCTGCGGTTCGTGCGCCAATGCTTTGGCAATCAACACGCGGCGCTTCATGCCACCGGACAGGGTCATGATGCGGGTGTGGCGTTTATCCCACAGGGACAGGTCTTTCAACACGGTCTCAAGATGCTGCGGATTAGGCGCTTTGCCAAACAGGCCGCGGCTGAAATTGATCGTGGCCCACACCGTCTCGAACGAATCGGTGGTCAGTTCCTGAGGCACCAGGCCAATGTTTGCGCGGGCCGCGCGGAATTCGTTGACCACATCGTGGCCATCGGCCAGCACCTGCCCCGGGCCCGGGTTGACGATGCCACAGATGATATTGATCAGGGTGGTTTTGCCCGCCCCGTTGGGGCCCAGCAAGGCAAAAATCTCGCCGCGGCGAATTTCCAGGTTGATATCGTTCAGCGCCCGGAAGCCGGACTGGTAAGTCTTGCTGAGCTTGCGTACTGAAATAGCGGAATGCACGGAAGGGTCAGTGGATATAGGTAAGGGCCGCACCGTTGATCACAATGTGAATGATGTTGTCCACGATGATCAGTAACCAGGCCGACATGTAAGGGGGCAGCCCCGGCACGAACCCCGTGACACGGCATTGCGCCCACGGCTTACTTCCGGGCCAGGGATAATTTCTCACCCAGACAACGTAGCGGGCGAGGCGAAAGCGGTCAATGACAAAATGCGTTGCGCCAATCACAAACAGGATCTTGGGATTGGTGGTGAGAAACAGAAACGGCAGGACATAAGTCGCTGCATGGGCCAGCGCCGCCAGGGATTTGGTGGCTTTTTCATTAGCCATCCAGTCGCTTTGCAGTATGTAATCGCCGACTGCATGCGCAAGTAGTTGATCGGCAGTAATCATTGGATGGCCCCTTTTCAGTCCCCGATGCGGTGGGAAATGTCCATTCGGTTGCTATCAGACCACCCAAATGTATACTTTTCAACTGCAGAACGTATTAGTTTGCACTCCCAGCCACATGGCTTGCGATGTGGCGACGTTCAACAAGGGTGAACCGAAGCGATGAAACGCGCGTTATTGAGCTATGCCAAAGGCAGCACCGACCGGCCCCTGCTCGATCTGACCATCGGTGCGATGCTCGACCAGACGGCCCGGCTTTACCCGGACAATGACGCCCTGGTCTCTATTCACCAGGGCTTGCGTTACAGCTACCGACAGTTTCAGTCAGAAGTAAATCAATGCGCACGAGCCCTGCTGGCCATCGGCCTGAAAAAAGGTGAGCGTATCGGTATCTGGTCGCCCAATTACGCCGAATGGACCATCCTGCAATTTGGCAGCAGCAAAATCGGCGCCATCCTGGTAAACATCAATCCCAGCTATCGCGTGCATGAACTGGACTACGCGCTACAGTTGACAGGCTGTTCGGCGCTGGTAATCGCCACGCAATTCAAGACCTCCAACTACACCGACATGCTGCGGGAACTTGCCTCGGAGCTGGATCTCTGCCAGCCAGGCCAGTTGCAATCGCAAAACCTGCCGACGCTCAAATCGGTGATCCGCTTCGGTGATGAAACCGCGGCAGGGCTGTGGCGCTGGCAGGATTTCATGCGATTTGGCGACCGGGTCAGCAGCGCTGAGCTGGTGCAATGCCAGGCGGGTTTGACGGCGCACGATCCCATCAATATCCAGTTCACCAGCGGCACCACCGGGCGACCCAAAGGCGCCACGCTCAGCCATAGCAATATCCTCAACAATGCCGTTTGCGTGGCTGAGCTGATGAATTTCAGCGACCGCGACCGGCTGGTGATCCCGGTCCCCCTGTATCACTGCTTTGGCATGGTGGGGGGTACCCTGGTGTGTGTCAGCAAAGGGGCCACCATGATCCTGCCCGGCGCTTCTTTCGATGCGGGAGATGTGCTGGCTGCCGTCGAGGCGGAGCGGGCGACTGCTGTGCACGGTGTACCCACCATGTTTATTGCCGAACTGGCGCACGCGGATTTTGACCGCTTCGACCTGAGCAGCCTGCGCACCGGACTGATGGGTGGCTCTCCCTGCCCGGTCGAAGTCATGAATGCGGTGATTGAGCGCATGCACATCAGGGAAATGGAAATCGTTTATGGCATGACCGAAACCAGTCCCGTGGCGACTCAAACCCGCTGGGACGCGCCGGTGGAGAGACGGGTTGGCACGGTTGGCCAGGTGCTCCCGCACGTGGAAATCAAGATCATCGATCCGGCCAGTGGTGAAACCGTGGCACTGGAAACGCCCGGAGAGTTTTGCACCAAAGGGTACAACGTCATGCTGGGCTACTGGAATGACCCGAACCAGACAGCCGCTGCAATTGATGCCGATGGCTGGATGCATACCGGCGACCTCGCGACGCTGGATGCGGAAGGCTATGCCCGCATTGTGGGGCGCATCAAGGATTTGATTATTCGGGGCGGGGAGAACGTCTACCCACGCGAGATCGAAGAGTTTCTCTATACCCATCCATGCGTGCTGGATGTGCAGGTCATCGGTGTTCCCGATGCCTTTTTTGGTGAAGAAGTCATGGCATGGATAACCTTGCGCGATGATGCCCCGGCCACAGAGGAAGACATCAGAAACTTCTGCCGCGGGGAGATCGCACACTACAAGATTCCACGCTACATCAAGTTTGTCACCGAATTTCCCATGACCGTTACCGGCAAGGTGCAAAAGTTCGAGATGCGCAAACAAAGTATCGCTGAACTGGGTCTGACATAGGACACTTTTCAGGGTTAGAATGACCCGGCAAATCCGAATTCAGTACCGATGCTTTGAGGAAAACGCATGATGAATGGGAAAGGTGGCAGCAATTGGCTGTTGGGCGTGTTTATTCTGCTGGGTTTGGCGTCACTGGGCTACCTGCTCGGTGATGCAGCGATCCGCTACAAGGAATATGAGCGCACCGTTACCGTCAAGGGACTTTCGGAGAAAGAGTTTCCTGCCGATATCGTGATCTGGCCCATCCAGTTTACCGAGGCCAGCAATGACTTGACGGCCCTGTACGATGGCCTGCAGAAAACCACCGGGAAGATCACCGGCTACTTAAGTACCTCCGGCATCGATCCGGGCGAGGTAACCGTATCAACTCCGCTGATCACCGACCGGTCCGCGCAAAGCTGGGGTGACAACGCCAGCGTCCAGTTCCGTTATGTGGCCACCCAGACCGTTACCGTGTACTCAACGGAGGTTGCAAAGGTTCAAACTGCCATGGGCGGCCTGGTGGAACTGGGTAAGCAAGGTATCGTCCTCTCGGGCGACCCGTACCAGAATGCCGTGCAGTACCTGTTCACGCGGCTCAACGAAGTCAAACCCGCAATGATCGAGGAAGCCACGCGACAGGCACGTGAAATAGGTGTGAAATTCGCCGCGGATTCAAACAGCAAGCTCGGCAAAATTCGCCAGGCCTCGCAAGGCCAGTTCACCATCGAACCACGGGATACCAATAACCCGCACATCAAAAACGTGCGGGTGGTTTCAACCGTGGAATATTACTTGTCTGATTGATGTGCGCTTAATGCCCGCTTCCAGGCAGCTCAAATGAAACTGTACTTCTCCCCGGCAGCGTGCTCGCTGGCGCCGCACATCGTTGCCTACGAGGCCGGTCTCGCCGGCCAGGTCGAAATCGTCAAGGTCGACTTTCGCAGCAAGACATTTACGGGTGGGGGTGATTTTCTCGCGGTCAATCCCAAAGGCTATGTGCCCGCATTGCAGTTCGACGACGGCACGGTTCTCACCGAAGTTGCGGTCATCGTGCAGTATCTTGCCGACCTTGCGCCCCAAACCGGTCTCGCGCCGCCGAACGGCAGCATGGCCCGCTACCAGTTGCAAGCCATGCTCAATTTCCTTTCCAGCGAAATCCACAAAGCCTGGAGTCCGCTATGGAACAAGCAGGCTACACCGGGCGAACGCGAGGCGGCACACGCCAAACTCATGCTGCGCTTCACCAACCTTAAGCCCGCACTCGAACAGCAGCCCTGGCTCATGGGTGACACCTACACCGTGGCCGATAGCTACCTGTTCACGCTGGCGAACTGGGGTCAGTGGACCGGCCTGGACATAGCCCAATGGCTGTGGATCAAAACGCACTACGACCGCGTAAAGGCACGCCCTGCGGTTACTGCAGCGATTGCGGCGGAACGGGCAGCAAAGCAGAAAACTGGCCTGCCCTAGCCATTCTAGCCATCTCTCCGGCTTTCCGGTTTACGCACCCAGGAACTCGTCGACAGCATCGGCCACCGAGACCTTGCGGCCAATGTGGCCCACGCTCTCCTCCAGCCCTTCGGCGCGCAGGATGTCGCGCACCGCAGCATGCGCCATGACCAGCCGCAAGCGCACGCCCGCTGCCTGTAGTTCTGCCTGCAGATTCGCCAGCAACCTCGCGCCAGCGAGGTCGACCATGGGCGATGTCGAGAGGTCGCATATAACCAGCTTCGGTGCTTCCGCCAGCGCGCGGATTTTCTCCCAAAAGACTTCCCGCACATGTTCGACGTTGAAGTAGAGCAGCGCCGCTTCGACGCGGAACAACAGCACACCTGGAACCGCCGCGTTCTCCGGGTGACGCTCCATGTCGGAGTAATACCCGGTATCGGGGATGCGACCGAGAAAAGCCACATGCGGGTGCGCGGTGCGGCGTATCAGTAACAACAGCGACACCACCACTGCCACCATCACCCCATCGAGAATGCCCAGCAGCAACACTGCAGCAAATGCAACCGACGATACGCCAAACTCGAAACGGCTTACCCGCCACAGGTGGCGCAGCGCGCGAATGTCGATCAAGCCCTTGACTGCCACCAGCACGATGGCAGCGAGCACCACGTCCGGCAGATTACTCAGCAAGCCCGCCAGGTACATCAGGCACAGGGCGATGGTAATCGAAGCAAACACCAGCGCCAGTGGCGTTTTGGCACCGGCCTTGTCATTCACTGAAGACTGCGACAAGCCGCCCGCCACCGGGTAAGCCTGGAACAGACCTGCAGCCAGGTTCGCCGCACCAAGGCCGAGCAATTCCTGGCGCGGATTGACTTCGTCCCCGTGCACTTGTGCCAGGGCACGCGCTGCGGAAATACTTTCCACATAGGCCAACAACAGGCAAGCGAACGCCAGGGGAATCACTCCGTCCACATCTCTCAATCGCAGCGTCGGCGGGTGGAAGTCTGGCAGGCCGGTCGGCAATGCGCCCACAACCTTGAAGCCAAGATCAGCCAGCGGCGTCACTGACAGCAAGACGATGGCAAGCACTACGACCAGCAGGGCAATCGGGCGGCCCGGCAGGAATTTTTCCCCGAACAAAAGCAATGCGAGGGCGAAAAGGCCGAAAACCAAAACGGCGAGGTTGGTGTCGGGAAGCTGGCCACCGAGGATGAAGATGCGCTCGAAAAAACTTTCACCGCCGCCCGGGACCCCAAACAGCTTGGGTAACTGGGTCGTGGCGATGGTCAGCGCTGCACCGGCCTTGAAACCGAGCAGAATGGTTTCGCTGATGAAGTTAACCAGCGAGCTCAAGCGCAGCAGCCACGCCACCGCGCACATGCTTGCTACGACCAGCGCGGTCAGGGCCGCAATGTCGGCCCAGCGTTGCGGGTCACCCGCGGCCATGCCCGCAACGGTTACACCGACCAGCATTGAGATCGCCGAAGTAGGTCCGATCGCCAGCTGCCGCGATGAGCCGAACAAGGCGTAGAACAGGCCACCAACCAGGTAGCAATAAATGCCATACTGCGGCGGCAGGCCGGCGAGCGATGCGTAGGCCAGCGACACCGGGATGCCGTAGGCAGCAAGAGTCACGCCGGCGATCGCGTCGCGCGGCAGCCATTGCAGCCGATAGGCAGGCAGCCACTGCGCCGGAGGAAAGGCCGCACGCCATCCGCGCACCGGTTTTTTGATTGCTCCTGCGCTCGCTGGTGTCGCTTCTTTAATCATGATGCCTAGTCACAGCACTCTGCAGTGCGTTTGCTGGCCCTCAGCATGGATTCATACGTTCTTTGTCCGGTCGATTCAGCTTTTCAAAGCTGAGGAGCCGTCTCGCATGCAGCCTTGATTCAAGTCAAACTCCTTCGATTATATGCGATGATCAGGAGTGCAAACACCAGTCACCGGGGAGAGCGTCATGCAAGAACTTGATCCAGCAGTGCGGCAAAGTGAGCTGTCCGCGACAGTCACAAATGTCGTCATCCGAGTGGGGGCACTGGCGATGCTGACGTTCTGGTGTTTCCGGATACTGCAACCCTTCTTCATCCCTGTGCTGTGGGGAATCATCATTGCCGTGGCGATTTATCCCTTGTACCACATGCTGGTCGGGTTTTTGCGTGGCCGGAGAACCCTGGCGGCTGCGCTCGTTACCGTGGTGCTTCTGGCGGTATTGCTGGTACCGACCATCATGCTGACCACGCTGCTGGTGGAGAATGCCGCCGTGTTGGCACAACATGTCCGCCAGGAACACATCACTATTCCGCCGCCGCCCGCCTCGGTCAAAGACTGGCCACTGATCGGTGAATACGTCGCCGACACGTGGAACCTGGCTGCCACCAACCTGGCCGATGCCATGAAACTGATACAACCACAGTTGAAGGCCGTAGGCGCGTGGATGCTGGGTATGGCAACCAGCGGCGGACTGGGCCTGATCATGTTCGTATTTGCTTTTGCCATCGCCGGCATCCTGCTGCGGTATTCCGAGGGGGCATCCAAAGTTGCCCATGGCTTATCGGGACGCCTGGCAGGTGCACGCGGCGACGAATTTGCCAAACTTACCGGGGCGGCGATCCGCAGTGTGGCGCAGGGCGTGCTGGGCGTTGCCATTATTCAGACCCTGCTGGCCGGGCTCGGCTTCATGGTGGTCGGCCTGCCCGGCGCGGGAATCTGGGCTTTTTTGTGCCTGATCTCTGCCACCGTGCAGATCGGCGTGGGTCCCATCGTCATTCCTGCAGTCATATACGTGTTTATGACCGGGGACACCACCACTGCCGTGGTCTTTGCGATCTGGAATGCGTTGGTCCTGGTGCTCGATAACGTGCTCAAACCCCTGCTGCTGGGGCGCGGTGTCGATGTACCCATGGCCGTGATATTTCTCGGTGCCATAGGTGGTTTGTTGTGGTCTGGAATCGTCGGCCTGTTTGTTGGGGCGATCGTGTTGACACTGGGGTACAAATTGTTCGAGGCCTGGCTTGCCTCCGAAGCAGAATCACCACCTGTTAACGCCGTGTAGCGGCAGTGCGAGCCGGGGCTTTTCTACCCATTGCCAACTTGACTTGGCTGCGCTGCACCAGCGTGGTCTGCATCAGCCTCCTGCCAAGCATCACCACAGCGGGGATCGAACTGTATAAAACCGACGAATCCAGGCTGGAGTTCAATGCCAATTTCGTGGGAGCGTTCTTCCAGAACAGCTCCTGGTTCGGGCAATCCGAGGAATTTCTCGGTGGCGACACCGATTCCTGGGGAGAATTCGGCACGGAGCTTGGCCTTGCCTGGGAATACACTGATGGCAAGTCCACCGTGTTCGCCGAACTCAGCGGAATTTACACCAGCACGGGCAACGAGGACGCCTCCGGCCTGACCATCGACCTGGACAAAACCAGCAGGGCATCCCTTGAGCAGGCTCATCTGGGCTGGCGCTATGATGGCCCCTTCAAAGGGCTGGAAGAAGATACGTTTTCCCTGACCGTGGGCCGGCAGGACTACCTGATCGGCAGCGGCTTGCTGATTGCCGATGGACACAGCGATGGTGGTGAACGCGGTGGCTGGTACATAGGCTTGCGCAAGGCGTTCCAGGAATCCGTCATTGCCAGGCTGAAGAGCAACACCCTGGTGGCGGAAGGTTTCTTCATCCAGAACACGCCACGCCGGGGTGGTACCCAGGGCGAAGCAGTCGGCGGTAATTTTGAATACACCTTTGCCGAATCCCTTACCGCAGCAGCCACCTACATGGTGGTGAATCCCAAGCTGCAGGACACCGACGACCTGGACGTCTGGTCCTGGCGTCTCGGCTGGAAGGGCTTGGGAGGGCTGGAACTGAACGGCGAGTACGTGATTGAGAACAGCGATCAGTACGACGCCGATGGCTGGTATGGGCAGGCAGCCTGGGCATTCAGCGATACCGGCTGGTCGCCGTGGATCGCTTACCGTTATGCAGTGTTCAGCGGCGATGATCCCGCTACCGCAAAAAACGAGACGTTTAGTTCGATCGCTTACGGCTACACCGATTACGGTTCGTGGTACCAGGGCGAGATCACCGGAAACTACCCGCTGGGGAATGGCAACCTGGGCAGCAAGCAGTTCCGCATCAAGGCGCAACCGAATGACGCGCTGACGCTGAACCTGCTTTACTACAGTTTCAAACTCGAAGAACCCGGAACCCTATCCCCGGACGTCACCAGCGATGACTGGGGCGATGAAATCAACTTCACTGCGGACTGGGCGGCCACCGATAACTGGTACCTGATCGGCGTACTCGCAGTGCTCTTTCCTGGCGATGCCGCCGTGCAATGGACGGGCGGTAACGATGACTGGTGGTACTCGATGTTGTATGCCTCGTACACATTTTGAATTGCCAGGCGACCTGCGGTAGCGGAATCAGGGACGCCAGTCGATAGAGTAATCGGCGAGGTAGGCATCCACAGACGCACCAACAGTTGGGTGAAAGCTGCTGGCCCCGAACCGGTCGAACAGCTCGAAGCGTTTCAGCTTGTCTTTGACCGGATCTTTCATCTCGGCGAAGTGCAACTCGATCCCTGCCGCCTGCAGTGCCCGGTGTAGCTCGGCCAGGGTATCCGCCGACGTCACATCCACGCTGGTCACCGGCTCAGCCGCAACGATCACGCGCCGCACCGGTGAAGGCGAGGCAGCCACGGCCTGCAATACACGCTGCTGGAACTGTTCCGCGTTGGCGAAAAACAGCGGAGCATCCCAGCGAAACAGGACCAATCCCGGAATCAGCCGGGCTGCGGGAAAACGTGCAATGTCGTGGTAGCCGCGCAGTCCGCCCACGCGGCCCATAACCGCGGAGTACGGCCGCCAGCCATCCCACAGGAACTCGATGACCGCGATGACGATCGCCATGCCAATTCCGGGAATCGCCCCCAGTGTGGCCACGCCTGCAACACAAGCCAGCGACAGCCAGAACTCCCAGCGCTGAATGCGCCAGATGCGCACCAGGTCCTTGAATTCGAACAGGCCGATGGCTGCGGTAATCACGACCGCCGCCAGTGCACTGGTGGGGAGATTGTGCAGCAGGTCGGGTGCAACTACGAGCAGAAGTGCCACCATCAGCGCGCCGACTACTCCGGTGAGCTGGGTCCTTGCGCCGGAGGCTTCCGCCACCGGCGTGCGCGAAGCGCTGCTGCTGATCGGAAAACCCTGGAAGAATCCGGCCGCAAGGTTGGCTGCACCGAGGCCAATCATTTCCTGGTTCGGATCGACCCGGGTGTTGTTCCTGGCCGCCAGGCTGCGCGAAAGGACACTGGTGTCGGCGAAGGACACCAGGGCAATGGCGCAAGCGCCGATGACCACCGCGCCCAAATCAGCGAACCCTATCCACGGGATGGAAAACGACGGCAGCCCCTGCGGCAGCGAACCGAGTACTTTCACCCCCGCGCCGGTGCCGAGGTCAAAAACCCCGACCACGAGGGTGGCTGCCACCACGGCCAGCAGGATGCCGGGGAATCGCGGGAAACGTTTGAGCACCATGATTGCGGCCAGCGTACCCGCACCGATGCCAAAGGCGGCCCAGTTGACCTGGCCGTGAAGCACCGATTGTGCGATCCGGGCGAGATCCCTCAACGGCCCGGTCTGCTCGATGGAGAAGCCGAACAGCTTGGGCAACTGGCTGATCAATACCACCAGCGCTATGCCGTTCATGTACCCGTAACGGATGGGCTTGGACAACAGCTCGGTAATGAACCCGAGGCGCAGGAAGCCAGCCAGGATGCACACCAGCCCAGAAACCACTGCGAGCAGTCCCGCAACGGCCACAGCCCGCATCGGGTCGCCGGCGGACAGCGGCAATACCACCGCGAGGATCAGCGCCGCCAGGGACGAATCCGGCCCGAGTACCATAATGCGGCTGGGCCCGAACAGTGCATAGGCCAACAGGGGAATGATCGTGGCATACAGCCCGTAAATGCCTGGCACGCCTGAGGCCACGGCGTAGGCAATACCCACCGGGACCAGCATGGTCGTGAGCACCAGGCCGGCAGCCAGGTCGCGCGGCAACCAGGCGGCTTCGTAGTGACGCAGCATGGCCAGCCCCGGCACGAACTGTTGCCAGCCAATGAACTCCTTGCTGACTGGCACGGTCATGTGCCCCGGTTCAAGGCTTGGTTCAGGGCTTGGTTCAGGGCTTGGTTCGGGTCTGGGTTCAGGTCTTGCCTGGGATCTGGCCAGGCGCTCATGGCTCAGCCGAGACTATGGCGTCGTCGGCGCCATGGCGGACTTTCAGTTGCTGCTGCAGGGTGGCAAGAATCCCTGGTTGGCGTTGCAGAAGGCGCAGGAACGAGGCGCGGCGCAGAGTGAGGAAAACCGTCGCGGCCTCGGATGTCACGGTGGCATTGCGTGGGCTGTCCTGCAGCAAGGCGACTTCGCCGAAATTGTCGCCGTCCTGCAGCACTGCCAGCGTATGCTCCGCGCCGTCGTCGCTGGTGGCGGAAACGCGCACCCGGCCGCGCGCGATCACGTAGAACTTGTCACCTACGTCATGATGGCGAAACACTACAGCACCGGGAGCGGCTTCCTCGATGCGGAACAGATCGGCAATCTGCTCGCACATTCCTTCATCGAGGTCCTTGAAGATGCCAATGCGCCGCAGACTGGCCGGGTCGACCTTTGCGTGCGATCCGTCCTCCGAAAAAGCCACGGCATTCTGCTTGGCCCACAGGTCCGCGTAAATACCGCCGCGCGCAAGAAGCTCGCGGTGGTTGCCTGCCTCCATCAGGCGCCCCGCATGGAAGACAAAAATGCGATCGTAGTTGACCAACGGGCTCAAGCGGTGCGTGACCGTAATGGTGGTCTGCTCGCCCGCGAGCCGATCCAGCGTCGCGTTGATCGCAGCTTCAGTCGAGGGATCAAGCGCAGAGGTGGCTTCATCGAGCACCAGGATGCTCGGATGGCGGATCAGGGCACGGGCGATCGCCAGTCGCTGCCGCTGGCCGCCGGATAGCCGGCTGCCATTCTCACCGACCGGGGAGTCGTAACCCTGCGGCATGGCCACGATGACGTCGTGGAGCTCGGCCAGGCGACATGCCGCTTCCACTTCCTCGTCGCTGGCATCGGCACAGCCCATGCGTACGTTCTCCCGCACGGACGTGTTGAACAGCACATTGTCCTGGAAGACCACGCCCATCTGCGACACCAATGAGTTCTGGGTGGCGTCACGCAGGTCAAGACCGTCGCAGCAGATGCGACCCTGGTCAGGATCGAAGAAGCGCAGGATGAGGTTGAGGCAGGTACTCTTGCCGCATCCGCTGGAGCCCACGAACGCGACCCGCGCCCCCTTCGGAATTTCCAGCGAGACTTCGTCCAGGTTGCGGCGCTCTCCCGTGTAGCTGAACGAAACATTCTCCAGCCGGATCGCGGTGACCAGCGGACGCAAAGTGACGGCATCGGCCCGCTCCGTGACGCGGGGCGGCGCATCGAGCAACTCGTGGATGCGCTCCAGTCCGGTCGTTGCCTGCAGCAGCGTCGGCGCAAAACTGGAAAGCGTCATCACGGCGCCGCTGACATTGAGGAAAAGCATATTGAAGGAAACCAGTGAGCCGACCGAAAGTTCGCCCTGAAAGGCCATGTAACCACCCACGGTAAGCACCAGCACGTTGAACAGCCCCATGCCGATGTTGGGTGTGCGCTCGGTGGCATAGCAGTAAAAGCCGAACAGGATTCCGCGGCCACGGATCTTGTGTGATTGCTCCCGGAACTGGTTCAAAGCCGAATCCTGCAGGGAAAATGCCTTGATAACGCGCTGCGCCTGGAGGTTTTCCTGGACCATGCTGGCGAGCACCCCCTGTTCGCGACGCAAATGAGCACCCTCCGAGAGCGCACGCGGGGCCAGAAGGCGCGGCCCGAGAATGCAAAATGGCATTGCGAGGAACAGCAGCATGGCCAGTTTCCACTCCAGCACGAACAGCACTGTGCTGCTCACCAGGATGTTGATGCTGGCCAGGAAGGCCATCGGCAGGCCCAGGACCATGACGTTCTCGACCGCTGCGAGGTCGGTGGTGAAACGCGACAGCAGATCGCCCGAACGCATGCGGCCGAAGAAATCCATCGACTGCCGCTGCAAATGGCCGTACATGCGGATGCGGAAATCATGCAACACCTGGCCACCCAGCCAGGCATAGAGAAAGTCACGGCCGATGGCGCTGGCGACAGCTATGACGTACGCCGCCGCGAGCACGCTTGAGATCAGGACGAACGCGTCCCAGTCCTTGGGTTCGATAGCCTCGTCCACCAGGAATTTCAGGCTCAGGGGGAGGATGGTCTCGTAGGCCACGTCGATGAGCAGCGCGAGCACCAGCAACGTGGTCGCCAAACGGAATTGTGCAAGTTTTGCGAACAGGTTGTGCAGCGTCGCGCCTACAGTCAGTGTGGCCGGCTGTTCTGCACTTGCGCGTTTGGCAGTAGACCTGTGTTCGCTCATGGGGGTATCCGGGATTTCGTTTTGTGCTTGCATCGCTCGTACGACCGATGGCCAGCCTCCCGCAAGGTTAACGTAAAGCGCCCGCGGCTTCACTATCCGGGAGCATTTGACCGGGATTAAAGCCAGGGCCAGCGACCAGCCGCCCGCTCAGATGACCTGGGTAGGGCTTCGCTTAAAAACTTGCTGAGACTTATGCCGGGAAGTGTAAAATTCGGGAAAGCAAAGGGAGGTTTACATGAAAGATCCATCACACGGTGACGGCACCGTCCAGGTTTTGCTGGACCGTCTCAACAATTGGCGCCTGCCGCGCGCACTGGCCATGAAAGACCGGGTGGACAAAGGCGAGAAGCTTGACGAAAATGATTTGAAATTCATGGCGGCAGTGTTCCAGGACTCAAACCAGTTGAGGACGATGATATCGAGGCATCCGGAATACCAGCCGCTGGCGAACAAAATGATCGACCTGTACAGCCACATCACCCAAAAGGCTTTGGAAAATGAGCAAAGCACCTGAGAGCAAGAAATCCGCGAGCAAACCCGGCGGCAGCAAGAAGAAAGCCGAAAGCACACGCGTCGCCGGCGCCCCGGTTGAACTAAGCAGCAAGATGTATCGGAAGGAACTCAAAAAACTGCACATTGAACTCGTCAAACTGCAGCAGTGGGTGATCAGGGAAGGGCTGAAAGTCTGCATCGTCTTCGAAGGCCGGGATGGCGCGGGCAAGGGTGGCACCATCAAGGCCATCACCGAGCGGGTCAGTCCGCGGGTGTTCCGCGTGGTGGCGCTACCGGCGCCCACCGAGCGGGAAAAGAGCCAGATGTACCTGCAGCGCTATGTGCAGCATTTTCCTGCGGCGGGCGAAGTCACC
Organism: Lysobacterales bacterium; assembly: GCA_031362985.1. Lineage (GTDB taxonomy): Bacteria > Pseudomonadota > Gammaproteobacteria > Xanthomonadales > SZUA-36 > SHZL01. Next base: position 22,342 of record JANLTO010000144.1, read on the forward strand.
ATCATGGATCGCAGTTGGTACAACCGCGCTGGCGTGGAACGGGTGATGGGTTTCTGCACGTCGGACCAGACCAAACGTTTCCTCAACATGGTGCCGCTGTTTGAGAAAGCCATGGTCGATTCCGGCATCATCCTGATCAAGTACTGGCTGGAAGTCAGCCCGGAGGAACAGACGCGGCGCCTGGAGTCGCGCATCCATGACGGCCGCAAGACCTGGAAGCTGTCGCCGATGGATCTGAAGTCCTACAACCGCTGGTTCGATTACTCACGCGCCCGTGACGAGATGTTCAGGGCCACCGACACCGGCATCGCACCCTGGTACGTGGTCAACACCGACAACAAGCAACGTGGCCAGCTCAACCTCATCAGCCATCTGTTGAGCTGCGTACCGTACAAGGAGATCCCGCAGGAAAAAATCAAGCTGCCCAAGCGGGGGAAGCGCGGCGACTACAAGGACTTCGATTATTCCTTCAAGTACGTGAAGGAAAAGTTCTGACAAGCTGGCAGGACCGGTTTCCGGTCCTGCCCATGGCCGCTCTTGTAGATGTTCTTCTGACTATTCTTCGGGCTGCTCTGCAGCTTGTTCTGCAGCTTGTTCTTGGGGACCTTCCTCTATTTCCAGCACCGTGTCGCCGGTCGGCATCCAGCTATCGTCTGGATCAAAGCTTGTGATCGCAGATACTGCCTGCTCGGTATCAGCCCCGAGATCCTTCTGGAAGACTATGCCGCGCTGATTGATCACGAAGCTCATGACACCTGAATTTCCATAGGTCGCCGGCCAGGCGACCGCTGCAAACCCGCCGGTCATCAGGCCGGTTTCGTCCAGGTAGTTCACAACGCCACCCGGCGCGTTTTCGCCCTGGCTGGTGAGCATACGGTAGAAATAGCCAAAGAAGGGATGAGGCTCCGGCCCCCAGGAATCAGACTCAGCGAGGAGATCGCCCAATGGACTCAGCTCCTCTTCGTCTTCAGTTCTCCAGTACAGGCCGTCGCGCTTGCCCTCGGCGCTACGAAACTTCTGCGCATAGGCTGGCAGGTTGCCGTCGCGGGCTTCGCTGACGTATTCCTGCTGGGCGCCCACCAGCTCATGCAATGCAGTCAGGGTCCACAGTTCATTGCGACCAATCCTGCGGTTGAGTAACTCCTCGCGGCCTTCAGCCACGTCGAAACGCCAGCCTTGTCCATCCCGCACCAGCGGAATGGGCCACGACCAGGCTTTTTCACCGAGCAAGGCGATTTTCGTGTTCTCGTCGAAATCTTCGAATTCCACCCCGGCCTGGATCATCTCTCCAACTCGCGCATAGTCGTCGCGGTCCTGCTCATCGTCACCCGACAGCAGCACATCTTCACTGCCCGGACCGAAAACCTGTTTGAGACGCTCGACATCACTTTCCTGGATCAGTTTGGCCAGGTCCTGGACTGCCGCCTCGGGGCTATCGAACACAACGGGCGATTGTTTGGCACAGCCGGCCACCAATACCGATAGCAGTATGAGGGTCAGCCCCACATAAAATCTTCTGGACCATCCACGGTACAAACATACAAAATATGAATTCATTGCTAGTGCCTCCTTCCGCCGCCGCCACGCGAAGCGCCGCCGCCCGAACCACCACCACCACCGCGCGAACCACCATAAGAGGGTGTACCCCTGCTGGAGGCGCCGCGGGAACTGGACATTCGATCACTCGATGGGCTGCGCGAACCACTGAACGCTGAATTGCCACCGGAAGACCCACTGCGATTAGCCGACGGGGCACGAGTGCCCTGAGAACCGGCACTGCGGTTTTGGGCTTGTCCACCTGCTCCGGCCGCCCGATTTTGTGCTTGCCCGCCTGCTCCGGCTGCCCGATTTTGTGCTTGCCCGCCTGCTCCGGCCGCGCGGTTTTGGGCTTGTCCGCCTGCACCGGCCGCGCGGTTCTGGGCTTGTCCACCTGCTCCGGCCGCGCGATTCTGTGCTTGCCCGCCTGCTCCAGCCGCGCGGTTTTGGGCTTGTCCGCCCGCGCCTGCCCGATCAGTAGTCCCTGCCGTTGTACGCCCCCTGGCCTGGTCTTTGGTCACCCGGTTGGAACCCGCGTTCGCCCCGTTGCGCTGCGCTACATCCTTGCTCTTGTAGTTAACGCCTTTGCGGTGGCTGGCGTCGTGCTTCCAACCAGCGTTGTTGCCGTCACGACCACCGCCCGGGCGCCCATCTACCCGGTCACGGTCGAAATTGACGTTGGTGTTGCGGTTAAAATTGTTATACCGGTTAACATTAATGTTTACATTGTTATGGCCCCAGCCCCAGTTACAATTGCCCCAGATTGCTCCTCCCACTGCGACTCCCACCCCGAATGCCAGCAGGCCGTAACCGGGCGGATAGTATGGGTACATTGAGGGGTAGTAATAGGACGGATAGCCCCAGGCGGGGCCATAGACCACCGTCGGTGCGTAGGTCGGCACGTACACAATCTCAGGCGATGCCTGCTGTATAACGATGATTTTGTCCGGGTTTTGGGTGACCTGCTGCTGTTCCGTGGTCTGCAGGTTGCCGGCCTCATAGGCCTTGCCGCGCATGGTTTGCACGGTATCGAGCAGGTCGTTTTCCTGCGCCAGGAACGCATCGCCCAGGTCCTGCGTCCAGTCAAGGTTGTCACTCATTTGCGTAAGCACGCTGGGCAAAGTGGTCAATGACTTGACGCTGGGATCCCAGTCCTTGTCCAGCAAGGCCTGGTCCAGTGCGTCTCCTTTGAGATCCGGTTGCTTGCTGATCCAGCGGTCCGCTTCCACGACTTCCAGCGGGTAGGTTGAAGCCATGAGGATCTGCATCAACAAGGCGTCGGGATAAAGTGCGATCGGCGCCACCAGTTGTTCCAACTGTTCCGAAGTAAAAATGGCGTCCGCGAGTTGTTCTTCCGTGGCGCCGGTGGTTGTTGGTGAGGCGACGGTCGGATCGCCCGCCTGCGCCAGAAGGGTGGCGGGTAAACCCTGCAAGGCGAGTAGCAACAGGGTTCCAGTCAAGACGTGTTTCATGCAAGTTCCTCCGGTGGCGGGTTCCGCCCAATGCAGTTCTGGATGGCAAAACAGGCTGCTAAACAACGCTAGTATATACCAGGCTGATCCCGGTCAAGGTGCCGAGGGCAAAGTTCTGCTCCAATGTTTCCGCCAACTTCAGGTTATCATATCGCCATGACGTTGCCCCACGAGACCGGTAAAATCTACTGTTGGAATTCCACTGCCACCAAGCTCCCCGATGAGCCCCTCAATGAGCCCCCAATGAGAATTAAGTACTCTTGCCCCCATTCCACCGCCCGGGCCATTTGCGCCGCACTGGCTGCCCTGCTTGTGCTACCCGGGATCGCCCAGGCCTCGATGTTCCAGGGTGAGGCGCTGGACACGGTGGCCGACGTCATGGCCTGGGTGGTGCTGATCATTGCACCCATCATTGGCATCGCGCTGTTCTGGCTGGTGCACATCCTGCCGGAGAAAATTGCCGAGCAAAAGCAACATCCACAAGCCAAGGCCATCCAGACCCTGTGTCTTCTGTCGCTCCTCTTCGGCGGCTTACTCTGGCCCCTGGCCTGGTTGTGGGCCTATAGCAAGCCCGTACTGTACAAGTTGGCTTACGGCACCGACCGCGTGCCGCACGGTGAAGACAAAGCCGCTCAGCCGGAAACGAGTGGTTCTTTCGATGTCCGGGAATTCCAGCAATTGCGGCAAAGGATCAACGAACTGGAAGCCAGGCTTAGCAGGCCATCTTCCGGTCCTGAAGCAGACAGGAACTGATCCATGGAACTCATACTCCTCGGCATTTACGCATTTTTTGCCTGGCTGGTCTTCTTCAAATTCAAATGGCTGCCATGGAATATCATCACGCAGGTCATTACGATCACGATCCCGATCATCGCGATGACAGCCCTGATCCTGGTGCTCAATATCGTGGCGCCTTCGTCTGCCGATGTGCGGGTGGTCAACTACGTGGTGCCGATCAATCCTCCGGTGCGCGGGCTGGTCATCGAAGTGCCGATCGAGCCAAACCGTCCCATCAAGAAAGGTGACGTGCTGTTCAGGATCGACCCGACACCGTACGAGATCGCGGTGCAGAATTTCTCAGCGCAGATCGTCCAATTAGAGGCACAACTGGTCACGGCTGAAGCCAACTCGCAGAACCTGCAGGAACAATTGAAAAGCACGACCGGGCAGAAAACAGCAATCCAGTCGCAGCTGACCCTCGCCAAACTGCGCCTGGATCAGTTCCGGGAACTGGCGGAATCAGGCGCCGGCAACCGCTTCGACTTTGAGCGGGCGCAGTCTGACGTGGCCAATTTCGAAGGCCAGTTGGCTTCCGCGGTGGCGGCCGAAGCACAGGCCCGCGAGACCCTGGACGCCAAGACGCTGGCGGGAGAACAGGACCAGGTTGCTGCAGTGAAAGCCCAGATAGCAAGTGCCAAGGCCCAATTAGCCGATGCCGAATGGCAGCTCAGCCAGACCACTTACTATGCCCCCGCAAACGGCACCGTGGTCGCGCTTACCTTGCGTCCGGGTGCGATGGCCGTGCCCTTGCCGGTGGCGCCGGCCATGAATTTTATCGAGGATGAGCAATGGGTACTCGCCATTTTCAGGCAAAATGAAGTACGAAAAATCAAACCGGGGCAGGAGGCCGAAGTAGCCTTCAGGATGTATCCAGGCCGTATCGTAAAGTTCAAGGTCGATTCCATCATGTGGGCCACCGCGCAGGGGCAGTTACCGATTGGCACCATGAACACGGCAGGCGGGGTCGCCCCGATACCGCCCTACGCCCTGGCGGTACGCTTGCTACCGGATGCCAGGGACAAAGGCCTGTTCCTGGCAGCAGGCGCATCTGGTGCAGGAGCGGTGTATACCGACAGCGGCCATATGATCCATATCCTGCGCAAGATCCTGCTGCGGGTCAGCGCCAAGCTGGATTGGCTGATCCTGAAGCTGCATTGAGCACGCGAGCATGAAAGGCATGAGTCGTAGCGGAATCGGACAGCATTGCCAAGCGGTAAAGCGTGCGGCCAGCCCGTTGTGGTGGATCTTATCCGCATGCCTGGTGGTGGCTGGCACGGCGTGCGCAACCAAACCACCCCCCACAGGTGAAGCGATTCGCGAGCAATCCGGCTCGCTTGCAAGCCTGCGCGCAACAGACACCTGGAAGGCCGCCGCGATTTCAAGCGAAGCGGTCCAGGACAACTGGCTGGCCAGCTTCAACGACCCCGAGCTCAACACGTTGGTCGCGGAAGCCATGCTGCACAGCCCGGACCTCGCGGTTGCCGCAGTCAGAGTTGAGCAGGCCGAGCAATACGTGGAATTGGCGAAGGCTGCGCTGCGACCCTCCATCAACGTGTTCGGCACCGGTGGCCTCAAGATGGGTGGTGGTGACGTAGGTTCGGCCTTGCAGGGAGTTTCGCTGGGGGTTTCCTGGGAACCTGACCTGTGGGGCCGACTGCGCTACGGGCGCAATGCAGCACAGGCCACCTATGCTTCCATTCAGGCGGATTTTGAGTTCGGTCGGCAATCCCTGGCTGCCACGGTCGCAAGGGCCTGGTTCACGGCCAGCGAAACCTGGTTGCAGGCGCAAATCTCAGCAAGCATGGTCACAGCCGCCGAAGAATTGCTGACCCTGGCAGAGAAACGCTGGAAGGTCGGCGTGGGTAGTGAGCAGGATGTCGCTTTGGCCGACGCCACTTTAGGCACCTTCCGCGACGCTGCACAGCAGGTGCAACTGGCCCACAGTCAGAGCCTGCGTGCCCTGGAATTATTGCTGGGCCGTTATCCCGCTGCTGAACTTGAAGCTCGCCAGAGCCTCACGGCCATGCCCGGGCCCATGCCGGCTGGTTTCCCGCTGCAGATGTTGGAGCGCCGCCCGGACATGGTGGCTGCCGAGCAGCGCGTCGCCGCAGCATTCAACCGGGTGGGCGAAGCCAAGGCGGCGAAGTTGCCGCGCATCATTCTTAACGCTAACGTAGCCTCGATCCACAGCAGCATCCTGACCCTGGCGCCGGGCTTCAGCAATCCAACTGCCGGCGCCGGGGCCAAGCTGCTTGCCCCCATTTATCTTGGCGGCCAACTCCAGACCCAGGTTGAAATCCGCACGCTGGAGCAGAAGGAGGCAGTGCTGGACTATGCCCGCATGGGAATGCGTGCCTTGGGTGATGTCGAAAACGGCATTGCGACGAGCGAAACCCTGACGCAACGTGAGGCCCTGCTGCAACAGGCGGTGAATGACAACCAACGCGCCCTGGAATTGGCGCAAATCAGCTACCGCATCGGCAGTGCAGACCTGCGCGCAGTGCAGCAGCAGCTGATCAGTCTGAACTCGTCCCAACAGGCCCTGTTGCGGGTGCAGAGCGAACGCCTGAGCCAGCGCACCACCGTGCACCTCGCCCTCGGTGGGAGTTTCGAGCTACCATCGGACACCGGCGCGGACGAACCTGCGGCTGCCAGCGAACCGACGAAGGGCATGGAGCGGGCAGTCGCGGCAGCGGAATAAGCTGCTCAGCCAAAGTGGGGGGACCACGGCATGAATCGAATCGCTCTTCTTTTTGCAGTCCTGATGTCAAGTCCGCTGGCTTCGCAGGCCGTGGAGCTTGGCGGCGGTTACAACGAACAGATCTCTGACATCAACCATGCCCTGATTGCAAAATCCGGGGTGAGGTGGGTGCGAGCCTATGTCAACGTCCCGCGCAACTACCTCATTTACGCTAACCCACCGGATAGCGATCCCCCCAATCCAATAACCGGCATCGTGGAACGCAATCTCTTCCAATCGTTGGATCATGTCAGCAGTGACGCCGACGTGCTCGCGGTCGCCGCAGTCGACAAACTCATCGATACCAAAGCCGTGATGGTTGATTGCCGGCCCACAAAGATCATTCTGAGCCTCAAGCACGATTTCACCTACCCATACAAACCTCCGCATGGAAGGGTTCCCAGCACCATTGACGAATGGGGGAATTTGCTTACTGCCATCGAGACCCTGCTAACGACCAAAGATCGCGGAAAAAATATCGACATCCTCGTCGTTGGCAACGAGCCCATGTTCGAAGTGCAACCCAATACAGACCAGGAGACCGCAGACAACTATGCTGCCTATTTAAATTTCCTCATTGGGAATTTGCACGAACTCAAGAACGACAACGGCTGGACTTTCGAAATATTTGTCGGCGCTCTGAACCGCCCCAGCAGCCTTACCTCTCCAGTGAATACGATCGTCCCGGCAGTCCTGAGCGTATTGCACGATAACCCGCAATTGGTCGCAGGCATCGATCTGCATGAACACGTTATGGACCCAACTGAAGTCTCGCTGGATATCGAGCTGGTAAAACATTTTTTGCAACCCAATCAAAAAATCATCTCGACCGAATTTTCATTGATTGAATTGTGGAAAGATCGGGTGGGCAAGCCACTAGGACCCTGGGGCAAGAAACACGGATACAAGGAAAATACTCTGCTGTATGAGTGGATCAATGACCTGATTAAAAAGGCGGCTACCGGCAAGCCGGTCAGCCAGGAATACTTCATGAGTTATTTCAATGCGCAGTCCTGGTATCCGAAGCATTGGTTCAAGACCATGCTCGACATATTCGAGGAAGAAGGAGTTTATGCCGTCACTTATGGACTGGAAGAAACACCCAGGTATCCATGGGAGGCAAATGAGCTTGATCAAGACGCCGTGCCGTGGATATTGAATGGGGTATACAACGGCACCATTCTGGGAACGGGGAAAGACGGCTACTACACTGCCAATCCCCTGGTTTTCCCTGATTTTCGAGCAGCCATTGAAAAGCTGCGCCCCCATATGCCAGGTAAGGCCTGTTCGGCCAATTGAAGACTCTTCAAATCGAGCAGCATCCTGCAATTGGCGCAGGACTTTTCCAATTCCACCGGCGGCGCGGGTCTGAGTGATTACCTATCTCGAAACCTCGTGCGCCAAGCCTGCCAAGCTGATTGCTTCGATGTCCTGAGCAATGGGGAAGCGCTCGGTACCCGGATACACCACAAACCGCGCTTCCGGTTTCAGATCGACACAGGCGTTGTAAAATCCCTTGCGCGGCCTGGGATCAAGGTTGCGTTTGATTTCTATTGCCCAGGGTTTGCGACCCGGAAGTTTCAGTAAAAGGTCAATTTCGGCGCCGCCTGATGCGCGGTAAAAGTTCGCATCGCTCCCCTGCGGCGCAACGGCCAGCAGGTTTTCAATGACAAAGCCCTCCCAGCTGTGACCGACAACCGGATGGCCCAACACCGCTTCCTTGTCGGCAAGGCCAAGCAGGGCGTGGGTGATGCCGCTGTCACGCACATATACTTTGGGCGACTTCACCAGCCGCTTGCCGAAATTCTTGTGCCAGGGTGAAAGCCGCCTGACCAGCAACAAATCGACCATCAAGTCGAGGTACCGGGCAACGGTTTTGCCATCGACGCCCAATCCGCGGGCCAATGAAGTGGCATTAAGCAGCCCGCCCTGGCTGTGAGCCAGCATGACCCAGAAGCGTCGCAGGGTTTCGGCGGGAATACGCGGGCCCAGTTGCGGCACGTCGCGCTCAAGATAGGTGCGGATGAAGTTGTCACGCCAGCGCAAGCTGGCGCTTTCACTGGCGGCCAGGAAGCTGTCCGGAAAGCCACCGCGTACCCATAACCGGTCACGGCGCTCGGACTCAACTTCCAGGATATCAAGTGGTCCTAACTCGAGGTAGGCCACGCGCCCGGCCAGGGTTTCACCCGATTGCCGCAAAAGCTCCAGCGAAGCCGAACCCAGCAGCAGGAATCTCCCAACAGCCCTTCCCCGGCGTCGCCCCCGGTCGATCAGGCCGCGCAGGCTTTGAAACAGCTCAGGAACACGTTGCACTTCGTCGAGAATGACCAGCCTACTTTCGTGGTCCGTCAGGTAGAGTTCAGCGTCGGAGAGTTTCGCCCGGTCGGCCGGTGACTCGAGGTCAAGATAAGTGGACTCTGCACCAGCGGCAATTTCGTGAGCAAGGGTGGTCTTTCCCGACTGCCGCGGCCCCAGTAAACAAACCGCTGGATACTCGGCAAGAAGCTGACGCAAAACAGGCTTGATTCGACGATTTATCATCCTTGCAATTATGGATTAAATATCCGCAATTGCAAGGTTTGAATTCCTTTGGCCATTGGCTGAACTGAAAGTATGGCTTTGACCTGATGACTCGAGTGCATGAATCATTTTCCGACCACCGGCAAATACTATCGTTTCGTTGTCAAACGCAACGCCGGATACACAATCAACACCGCTAGTGCGGATGTGAAGAACTCGATTGGCTGGTATTTGTTCAGCACATAGTGCGCCAGGATAGTGGCCGCTACGATGGAAATAACACCGGACCAGTTAACCGATTCGGCCGCGTTGTTTGCCACATTCGACCGGTCGAATTTCGGCCGGACGATGAAGTAATCGGTAATCATCAGCATGGCCAGCGCCGTGGTAATGACGCCTAGAATGGTGATCCAGGAATTGACCAGAGCCAGGATTTCTCCATAAAGCATGACCAGTCCAATCACGTTTGCCAAAACGACGAATACGATCCGTCCCGGACGCCAGTTGAATGCCACATCGAAAAGATTAGTCAGGGCCAAAGAACCGCTGTAGGTATTGAGCACCTGTGCCTTCGACTGCGCCAGTACCATCAGCAAGGCGCCAATAACGCCGCCAAATATGATGAAAGCCGACGCAATGCTGTCCGGGCTTTGCAGCGCCAGCTGGTGTGCTGCGCCAACATCCAACCCGCGGACCGACACGAAGTAGTCAACGATTGCTCCCATCCCGGCAAACATCACGATGCCACCAATGGTCAGCATGACCAATGACATGGAAATGTTACCAATCAGCGCTGCAACGCCAATATCAACCGAGCGCCTGGCATAGCGGCCGAAATCACCATCGACCAGCGCGAGCGCCCCCGCCGATCCGATGAGAACGTTTATGCCAAAAACAAATTTGTCACCATCGCTGCTTATGCCCATGGCGGCGATGGCCTCTGCGGGGAGTTGCGTTCCAAATGTCAGGGTTTGCATGAATGACTGACCTGAACTCGTCACAACATCGATCACCATCCAAAGAAGGACAAGCAGGAAAGCAATCAGGGTCACAGAAGAAACTTTTGCTACGAGTTCGAACCCGAACGCGGTGAGCAACACCCAGGCAACAGTCATCAGGCCATAGATCACTATTTTGCTGGTCAGCGTGTCCTGAATCTCGAGAAAGAACAGAAATCCTTTGTAGAGCAGCGCGTTTTCGATCGCCAGGAATCCAATAATCATGAATCCGAAAATAGCGGACGCCAGCACGGAACCCCTGACACCCAGTCCGCAAGTGCGTGATATCAGGGTGCTCGAACAGCCTTTCTTGTACCCGATATGGCCAACTCCCCACCCCATCAGGAATCCGACGATGACCACGAATAAACCTGCAAGAATTGCTATCTTTAGCCCTGCAACCAATGCCACCAGGGCGCCGAGGAAAAGCTGGACCAGCGTAGTAACGATTCCTGCCGTGTTCCACGACAGACGCAACCAGTTCTGCCGTTCACCCTCTGGTACGGGCTCCAAAGCGTGGTCTTCCATCTTTCTGCTTAATTGGGTGGATTCCATAGTGAGTCACCTCAGTAGTTAAACCAGATTAAACCGTTGTATCACAGAGCATCAATCGTCATGGAAGTGGCTGGACCCCGGTGTCAGCGCACCATTACAGATAAGGAATCATGCGCCCAAACACGATGACAGATGTCCACAGCAGCAGCGAAAGGCCGGCTATCACCCGGACAAGCATGCGGGGATTGCGCGAACTTTCGGTTGAGGCGGCTTCCAGGTTCAGAGAAACTTTAAACCAAATGGCATTCAAGCCGGCGAGCAGCACAGCCAACATTTTGAGTCGAAAGGCAAGGTTTGAATAGTAATGCAACGGATCGGAAAAAAGAAACAGGATGCCAGTGGTCAGGTTGATGACAAATCCCAGTAAAGAAATGGGTAGAAAGCCCTGCACGGCATTCAGGGGAATACGCGGCGCAAATCCGACAAACCGTAAGTCGATGATCAAAAGGGAACCCATCAACAAGATCAATCCGATGAAGTGCAAGGTTTCCAGCGCCGGGAACACCCAAATATTACCGACGATCATCCCGGCCAGGGTGCTGCCTTCCATCCAGGTCAAAATGCCGCCCATAGCTACTCCCTAAAAGTCCTTCCAATCCCAATAGGCGATGAGACGGCCCATCACAATCACCCCTACCCATGCGATGCTGGAGATCAGTGCCAATAGCCGGGCTTGCCGGGTGGGGGCGTAATCCTGTGCGGCATCGTTCGGGACAAAAATCCGGCGCGACAGCATCACCAGCAACGTCGTGCCGACAATGAGCAGAATGATCTTCAACATGAATGGCGTACTTTCGAAAAAAGCGTCGGCATTGGCAACGAACAACATCGACCCCGACACTACGTTGATTACCAAGCCGATAAGGGCCACCTTGTACATGGTCTTGAGCGCAGAAACAGGGACCTTGGGCGCCAATCCAAGCACCCGGAAATTGATCATCAGTACGATACCCACGAGTATCGCCATGCCAACTGCGTGTGAACTCAAAACAATGGGGTATCCCCACAGGCTCTCCTGCACCATTACCGCAACCGCAGTGTTTTCAAGCCAATCAAGCAAGATGTCTTTCTCCCCTGGCCAGCAAGTCAGTGCTTCGGATACCAAAAGTGCAGATGACAGGCCTCGCAATCGTCATCGATTGCACCGCCAATTTCCCTGAGCGCTTCTACATCGTGGTCCGCAATAGCCTTTTTCGTCTGCTGCACCGTAGCGTCCAGGGCATGGATCATGGCCACCCAGGCTTCCGGTTCACTTTTGATCATGGCTTCAATTTCGTCCGGCTTGAGATCACCTTCGGGGTAGTCGCTTAAGTCAACGTTGGGTTCATCGGCAGGGCGGCCAGGCACCAGCAAGGTCTCAATGGCGGCTTGCAGGGCTATGCGGGCTTGATCCACAACCTTCCATTCTCCATCGTTCCTGGGCGAACGGTCGTCTTCGCCTTCGATGGTGATGTATATCGCCGTGGCGTCCCAAAGCACCTGGGCCGCCGGCATGATGTGGTAGTGCATGATGTCGTGAATGGGGGTGATGTCAGTTATCGGGCTGGCCGTGTCCGCCAGGCCGCAGGCCGGCAGAAAAAGCAGCGCAGGTAGCAAACGTGCAGGATTCATCGGGCACTCCACCTATCCATATTTTCTACTGTTTGGCGATATTCGCACCAAGTGCGTCTTTTGGAAAACCAGTTCGTTTGAAGGTATTTTTTGTATTCGGCTAAAGTTTCCGCCTGCCGTGGCACAGCGTTTCGTGCGGCAATTCGCCGAACTTTTGCTTGTAAGCTGCACAGAAATGGCCCAAATGAGAAAAGCCGCAATTCATGGCTATGGTCGTAACCGATGTTCGATTCGATTCGAAACTGGTCAAGGCCTGGTGCACCATGTCAAGCCGCAGGTCTTTGAGATAGCGCATGGGTGTCGTGTTCAAGTAAGCCTTGAACCCGGCGTACACTGCGCGCGCACTCAGGTCGATTGCCCGTGCTATGTCCTCAGGCCCAATGGGCTCAGCAAAATTCATTCTCATGAATTTTTGCGCCTTGGCAATATAAGCCGGTCTCGGCCAGGCTTTTCCCTCGGCCAATTCTTCCTGGTAGTTGTGATCGAGGCAGTTTATCAGGGCCGATATGAGTAAGGACGCCATGTGCTTTTTTGCTATCAACGATCCGGAGATGCCTCCAGTTTCAGAAAGCGTCATGGTCATGTAGCGCAACAGGCTGGTTATCTCGCCTGCAGATGATGTGTCCAGCGGAACCGCTGGAACAAATTTTACGGGTTCCTCCAGGTGGCGGCCGAGATGCTGTTCCATTTGGAGTTCAAGGTCTGTCTTTTCTATTCGAACAATGAGTTGCTCGCATCCTTCACCGAAAGACATCTCGACACCCAGGGTTGGCGAAATCATTACTGCCTGTTTCGGACTGCAATGGACTTCCTGTTTATCGACGGTGACAAACGACTGTCCACGAATGGGAATTTGCAGCAGGAAAAAATCGCGCAACAGCTGGGGCCGCACACTTACAGAGGCACCGTGTCGGTGGTAGATAAGCGAAACACCTTCCAGCCGTGCCTTGCTGATATGTACGTCCAGGACCTGGTTACGCCCCACGACGTCCAGCTGATGCGGCACAAACAAAGAACTGATATGTGCACGCGCCTCATCGAGGTCATTGGTCATGTACGGGTTGAAACCAGCCAACTGCCTGGACGTGTTAGCCAGCTCCAGTCTCATTTTTTACCTCCTGAAGCACAACCAAAACAAGCCGACCCGACCTGTTGCAGCATGTCATTCAACCTGGCCAAGGAGAGTTGCAACACTGCTATTTTTTGGGGCCCATGGGTAAGGCGGACTTCCACGTGGCGGGCGTCGTTCTGCCGGTGATCGAGTCCAGAAATCGCTCTACTGAAACGGTGGTAATGTCACCTGACTCTCCAATTCGCTCATTGGCGCCGAAATGTTCGACATGGTCCAAAGCCACCAAATCCGCTCGCACTCCCGCAGAATTTAAGGCATCGCCCAGACCGATCGCTTGCGCCGGCGTATTTGGGACCATCGTTTGCCCACCCACCACGTAAAACAGCAGAAACGGCGGAATGTGCTTGCCTGCCGCCACATTGCCAATTGGAACCGCTGCACGCCAGTCCGGACCAAAAAGGGACTCGTAGTTTTGTGCTTCGGCCTGGTCGCTCGCTTCCCCGTAACCGCCTTCGTTGGCGATCACACCCTTCAGCATACTCAGATCCTTGCCGGCCTTCTTGAGAAATGTCTCATCAGTGGCTACCTGAGCGACCAGTGTCGCGCCGGCGGAATGCCCCATCAGGAATATTTTGTTGGGATCCCCCCCAAACTCACCAATGTGATCGGAAACCCAGGCCAGGGCGTCCGCGACATCCTGAACGTTGCGCGGATACTGCCCTTCGGGAAGCAAGCGGTAATTGATGCTGACAAACAGGTAGCCCAGCTTGCTGGCAAAATACTCGGGCTTGGGGTCAAGTTCTTTGGACGAAGCCTTATCCGACACCCGGAAACCGCCGCCATGTACAAAAACCATGACCGGCGAACCCGGCTCCACCGGATCATTGGAATAGATATCCAGGCTGGTAAACCGGGGGTCGGCAGCGGTGTCGTCATACACAATGTCGCGGTACCAAAGCTGCATGGTGAATGCATACGGGCGGGTAGACAGCGCACCGCCCACGTGCAGGGGTGATTGCTGAGCTTGATCAGCAGCCAGCGGCGCCACAAGTCCGGCAAACAACAGGCAGATCAGCAAAAACGGATTCATGTGTTCACGCTCCCCAGTTTTCCAACATGAACCGGGTCGATTTCATCGCCATTGCCTTGGCGGTAAATGTCGAATTTGCGGCGGAACTGCTTGGAAACACGCCCGGCCCCGCAACAAACAGGTTGGGTACGTCGTGCGCCCTGCCGGTTCCGTCGAGTACTGACTTCGACGGATCCGTACCCATGATCGTCCCGCCCATGATGTGCTGGCCACCTTGCGGGCCGTGCCAGGCTTCCCGCGCACCGGCTGCCTTGAATATCTTCACGCCTTCGGCAGCAGCCGTTTGCCACAGCTTGACGCCGTCGGCACTGGCTTTGTATACAACTTTTGCCAACGGGTAGCCGTACGGGTCTTTCTCCGCGGACAACTCAATACGGTTCTCTGACAGTGCTTCGTCTTCGCAAACACCCACCATTGAGCCCATGTGATGCGCGCCGTCCTGCATAAAGGCGTGCAGCTCCGCGCCGTAAATATCCGGGCGGGACATCGCTATTCCCAGGAGATCGTTAGGTTTCAGCGCCAGGGCGATTTCCCACTGGCGACTGCCAAATGCCCCACCGGGATCGCTGGTTTTGCCGAAGGCATCCTGACAAAACAATTGACCTCCGGTCGCACCGAGGTAATTTTGCATGTCGTCATCGAACAGTCCGTTGATGCCAACGGCGGCATGACACATCAGGTAGTGGCCCAGGGTTCCGCTGCTGTTGGCCACGCCATTGGGGTTTTTGGAATCAGCTGAATTCAGCAGAATGCGCGCATTTTCAACGGTGAATGCACACAGCACGACTTTGTCAGCCGGTTGAATGAACGACTCACCGGAGGGTGAAAAATACTCCACTCCGATTGCCTTCTTGCCGGAATTGTCCATCAGCACACGCGTGACATGCGCGTCCGGCTGTAATTTCGCACCAGCTTTTACTGCCCGCGGCAGATACACCGCCAGCGGGTTTGCCAGGGCACCGATGGGACAGCCGGCATCGCACCAACCGTCCCAAATACAGGGCGGACGGCCGTTGTAAGGCTGCGTCAGGATGGCCATGGGCAGCGGTGAGGTATGCATGCCCAGCGCTTCAAATCCGCGCGCCAGCACCTTGCCGTGATTGCTCACCAAGACTGGCGGCAGGGGATAGGGATCACCTGCCGGACGCCATTTTTCCTTTATTGCGTCGCCAGCTATGCCTACTTCTTTTTGTACCATGTCATAGTAGGGTCGGAGTTCTGAATACTCGAAGGGCCAGTCCAGAGATCGACCAAAACGGGTTTTCTCCTGGAAATCGTCTTCGTGGAAGCGCGGCCAAACGGCGTAATGGTGGATGGCCGCGCCACCGTAACCATGTCCGGCATTGAAATTAAACCAAATACTGTCCGGGCCCGCTCCGAGAACCTCTGGAGTTGCCCATTTCAAGCGGCGCGCCCAGGTCTGCGAGCTATACAAGTCGCCGAGTTTACGTGCATGCCCGCCTTCGAGGACCACGACGCTTTTCCCGGCTTCAGCCAGCACGGCCGCAACCAGGCTGCCGGTGGCCCCCGTGCCAACTACGATTACTTCAACTGCTTCCAGCGTCTTAGCCATTCCATCCCTCCGGCGGCAAAATGTGTTGCATGTAGGGTATGTTCAGCTTTTCGAATCCAGCAGGTGTGCCGTACACCACGTCCACTGCGTCGGAGCGCAGGCACATGAAAAACAGAAAAACAGGGAAGCCATCAACCAGCGTTCCCGGCGGGAACATCGCTTTGGCCAATTGGTCTTTTTCAGCGGCATCCAGAGCCTCGAGGGATTTCCCGGTCGCTTTGTGTGCCATCCCGGCAGCCACTTCAAGTCCTTTCGCATAAAAATTCACGTACGGGGGGGAAACGCCAAAATACTTGGCAATCAGCAGGGCTTCATTCGGGTCCGTACTGAGCTGATGATCTATGAAATTCACCACGCCCAATTCAGCAGAGCCAGGCACTATGGTTTCGGCGAGTATGTTGAGATCCCGGGCTTGTTCAGCGGTGAGTTTCTGTAATGGAATACCCTGGGCGCGCGCCTGTTCAGGCGTAAGCAACAAGGTCGCCCCACCGAGCTTGAACGTAAGGCTCAGTACCGAGCCTTTGATGGCATTGTCAACAAATGACCGTCTGGTTAGCTTCACGGAAGTATTCCTCTGGATACCTACTGATTAGACTACTATGCCTTCTCCCATTCCTATCCAAATACTGCAGTAAAAGTCCCTTCGGCGCTGGGTGTGGCGCGGGCCGATTTTAAAATGCCAGGCATTGGACCAAGCGTCATTTCACTTCGAACCCTGCACTCGGGGTGAATATTTTGCCATCTTCCTCACGCACGGCACTTACCCAATACCCCGCAGGCCGGCCATTGCGCATCGGGCGACCAGTGATCGTTATCCTGGTGCCGGGCTTGAAATCACTTTTTTTGATGCCCGCCCGGAGCAAGGTACTGGGGCCTTCAGCTTCAAATCCCCAGGCAGTCACCTTGCCGTCCTCGCCCGTTACATCAATGATCAACCAGGAATGCGGGTTGGTATATTGAAACTCCTTGATCACGCCCGTTAAGGTGATGGTCTTCGTTTCCTCGAACATCGACCCGGAATGGTGAGCCATGATCGATACAGACACCAGGCTCAATCCAGCGCTTAGTACAATTAACAGAAATTTCCTCATTGAAATCTACCTCTCGTCTTTGTTGGCGTCATCGTCAGCCTTTTCGAAGTCGAAATTGTTGAATTGCGAACCGCCTTCTTTAGTTTCAATCACGTCGTTATTGGGATTCCCCTTACAGGCCCAGTGCCTTATGCGCAAACTTAAATCGGGATTGCTCAATCTTGCATAGCCTTGCCGCGTGTACCACGGTTCCAGGAGTGCCGGTGGGTCGTAAACCCACACATGTGCCACAAGGGTTCCATCGTTCATTTGTTCCCAGATTTCAACGCTCTCGGCCTGCTCCGTGTAAAAGCCCTGGGCCCGCTCATACATATGCGCCATCAATTGATTGGTGTGTGTGATCAGCTTTTGGCCGTCCCAAAAGCCAATGGAATCACCATTTTCCGTTGGATACCGGTCTTCCTCCGGGATATGTCCGCGGCCATCGGTGTAAATGAATCGAACGCTGTTAAAGGCTTCCGCAATCATCGTGGTCATTTCCGGAATCACGATAAATTCACGCAGAAACGGCATATCCAGCCAGCGCGGATAACCCGGCGGAATACACTGGCTCAAAGGATCGTACTCAATGCCATTTTTCCGGTCTTCGACGGCCTTCAGCGTTTTTGCGTAGTATTCCGGCGTGAATTTCGCAGTCGAGGGAAACTCACCCTGGGGTGGCCCATCGGGGTCGTATTCAGTAATACCCTTAGCGCGCGTGCGCACGCCACTCCAGTTGGGTACGGTTTGCCAGGTCAGTGGCGTGCCCCCGTGAGCCTGCTCTTTTAGCGCCTGGTAAAGAGCCCAAGCAGAGTCGTACTTGAGTCCCAGTTCCTTCATTTTCTGTCTTTCTGCTGACGTATCTTCATCGGCGCTGGCAACCGCAACTACCAGGAACGATCCGGCAATTGCTGCCAGTGCGAAACGTTTGATTAACTTCGAGGCTGACATAAACAGGCTCCTGTCAAGTTCACATTGCTTCCGACTGCAGCAGTAAAGGCTCGTAGACCTTCACACTACTAAGCTCCCGCTCGTTTTGGCTATCCGACAATTGCATAATCTTGTCCCTGCACCGCACTGCGGTCACATTGCACCTGAGGTGCGAGGATTACGCCGGTCCAACGGATGAGCGATCCGTGTTTTACGCATTGACATTAGTATCTTGCTGTTCTTGATTCAGAAGCAAGTGATACATTCCTGCCACCATGCGGCAGCAGACGTTAGAGGCCCATTCGTTCCTGCATGAGGTCCAGCGCTTCATTATCCATTGCACCGCAATGATGGGTGCCTGGATAAGCTTGCCAATGCTTGTTTTCCGCGGGCTGGATTTTGTTAAAAATATAGGGAAAGTTACCCAGGCCCCAATACTCGTCACCACCAATGCCTTCTTCGAATGTCGCGCCTTGCGGCGCCCCCAGATTTACCAGGAAATCTACCCGGTGACCCAGGTCCCAATGGGCTGGTGCGGAGAACGCCATGCTGCTCTCATCAAAAGGCGGATAGGGTTCCGTCGATTCGTTATTGGCTTGTATATCGCAGGCGTCCGTTACATGAATATGGTTGGGGAGATCTTCGAATAATTTGTCGATGGTTGTGTAGTTGCTTGGCCTGGTGCAAAGACTGTTTTCACCCACGTCACGGCAATCCCCATCACTCTCGCAGGTGGTGACGCCATCAAGGTCGCAATAACCCTTTGCGTAATGCCTTCTGCCACATTGCGCATTCAAATCCCACATGTTCGGCCCACCGACAAACATTTGATAATCGATGATCGGATCCAGCCCATGCCAAAGTACAGGACCGAATGTGGCATTGGTTCCCATACTGCAACCTATTGTGCCGAACATCGCCCCGTCCGTAAGCTGGTCGTGGGTCCAGGCAATAATGCTGGCCACCCGTTTATTTAATTCCCGAATGTTGGTAGCTTTTTCTGATGTTCGTGAGTACCAGCCCCAGGTAACAGGCTCGGAAAAGGGTGGCTGAAAAATGCTGGCCGTATATCCCTTTTCCCAGCGCACCATGACCGTCCGCGCCGATGATTGTTTTTCCAGTGTTTCCATGGGTTCCGAGTAGTAACTCGTGCCGCCAGCCCCAAAGTGTGCAAATACGATCTTGTTGCCATCGCTGCTGAGGGCCAGGTGTCCACCCATTCCATCAACCACAAATGCCAATGCTTGCTTGGGTATTTCGGGATGACGCCCGTTGGGTATCAAAGTGCCGTGGTCGTCCGAGTACGCTGGCACCAGGCATTGGCGCCAGTCGGCGCAAACCTCTTTGCACTGGTAACGCACCCAATAACCACTGCGTCCCTGGGGCTCTGATTGAAAAATATCAAAGGCAGACGAAGGCACCTGAGGATCTGGCACGACACATAACGTGACTTCGGGCAGGTCGGGTATTGCGGGTGTATCGGATATGTTGGGAGTGAGAGCCGGCGCTTCTTGAGCAACCGTTGGTTGATCTTTACTGCTACAGCTGGCTGTGATGATACATAGGGTTAAAGCCAGAACTACCGCAAGCGGTGTTGTTGCGGACTTGAACGATTCACGGTCCATCAGCAGCTCTCCCTCCTGAATGTTTTCCACCAGACATAATGAACCAAGGAGTAATCAACCTATGAAACAATTGAATTCGGAGTTTGGGCTCAGCTCTGCCGTTTCTTCCGCATCTGTTCCAGCGCCTGTAACTGGGCCATGGCCTGGGCCAGTTTAGCCTCGGCATCACCACCTGATTCCATTCCGCCGGCACGATCCGCCAGTTGCCGCTCCGCTTCTTCCTTCGCCCGGTTAGCCTCCGCAGCATCCAGGTCGCCGCCCCGGATTGCAGTATCAGCCAACACGTTGACCACGTGCGGTTGCACTTCGAGGATGCCACCACCGACAAAGAAGAACAGTTCCTCCCCGCCCGGCTTGATCACCCGCACCGGGCCGGGCTTGAGCTGCGTAATCAGCGGCGCATGCCGCGGCGCAATGCCCAATTCACCCATCGTGCCCGTGGCGAAGACCATCGTCGCCTCACCGGAGAAAATAGCCTCCTGGGCAGACACGATTTCGCATTGAATGGTTTTGCTCGCCACTATGCGGCTTCCTTGGCCTGCATCTTCCTGGCTTTTTCGGCCGCTTCCTCGATGCCACCCACCATGTAAAACGCCTGCTCCGGCAGTGCGTCATACTCTCCACTGACTATGCCCTTGAATGCCCGGATGGTGTCTTTCAGGGAAACGTACTTGCCGGGCGAGCCGGTGAAGGTTTCTGCCACGAAGAAAGGCTGTGACAGGAAGCGCTGCACCTTGCGGGCGCGCGCCACGGCCAGCTTGTCGTCCTCGCTGAGTTCGTCCATGCCGAGGATAGCGATGATGTCCTTGAGTTCCTTGTAACGTTGCAACACTCCTTGCACGCCGCGCGCCGCATCGTAGTGCTCCTGGCCGATCAGGTTGGGGTCCAGCAGGCGCGAGGTGGAGTCCAGTGGGTCCACGGCCGGGTAGATGCCCATCTCAGCAACACCACGGCTGAGTACCAGGGTGGCGTCGAGATGCGCGAAGGTCGTCGCCGGGGATGGGTCGGTCAGGTCGTCTGCGGGAACGTACACGGCCTGGAAGGACGTGATGGAGCCGGTCTTGGTGGATGTGATGCGCTCTTGCAGCAGGCCCATTTCCAGCGCCAGTGTCGGCTGGTAACCCACTGCTGAAGGCATGCGGCCCAGCAGAGCAGATACCTCGGTGCCGGCCAGCGTGTAGCGGTAGATATTGTCGATGAACATCAGTACGTCACGGCCCTGGTCGCGGAATTCTTCAGCAATTGTCAGGCCGGTGAGCGCCACGCGCAGGCGGTTGCCCGGCGGCTCATTCATCTGCCCATAAACCAGTGCCACTTTTTTCAGCACGTCGGCGTCCTTCATTTCGTGGTAGAAATCGTTGCCTTCGCGGGTACGCTCGCCCACGCCGGCAAACACCGAGTAACCCGAGTGCTCTACGGCGATGTTGCGGATCAGTTCCATCAGCGTCACGGTCTTGCCCACGCCGGCGCCGCCGAACAAGCCCACTTTGCCGCCCTTGGCGATCGGCATGATCAGGTCGATTACCTTGATGCCGGTTTCCAGTAATTCGTTGCCTCCAGCCTGCTCTTCATAGGTTGGTGGCTTGCGGTGGATGGGCATGCGTTTGGTCTCGCCGATGGGGCCAGCCTCGTCAATGGGGCGGCCCAGCACGTCCATTACGCGGCCGAGAGTTTGCTCGCCTACCGGCACGGAGATGGCGGCACCGGTGTCGCTCACCGCCAGGCCGCGCTTGAGACCATCGGTGGAACCCAGCGCGATGGTGCGCACCACGCCGTCACCCAACTGCTGCTGAACTTCCAGGGTGATCGCGGCATCATCTACCGTCAGGGCATTGAATATCCGCGGCATGGCATTACGTGCGAACTCGACGTCCACCACGGCACCGATGACTTGAACGATTTTTCCAGCACTCATTACTTGCTCCTCTGCATCATTGGGATGGGGTCAGAGTACAAATTGCGATACTGCAATTTTTCCCGGTCACCCATCATGATCAATTTATACTCTGACCCCTAAACGGCCGCCGCACCTGCGACAATTTCAGAAATTTCCTGCGTGATCGCGGCCTGTCTGGCCTTGTTATAGGCCAGCTTCAAATCGCCGATCAGTTCAATGGCATTCTCGGTCGCGTTCTTCATGGCGACCATGCGTGCGGCATGTTCGGAAGCCAGGTTTTCCAGCACCGCCTGGTAGACCTGCGACTCGATGTACCGCACCAGCACTGTGTCCAGAAGCTTCTCGGCATCGGGCTCATAAATGTAATCCCAGATGTCGGGAATTTCGGTTTCGTCGGACTCCGGCAAGGGCAGCAACTGCTCCAGCACGGGGCGCTGCGACATCGTATTGATGAAGTCGTTGTACACCAGGAATACCCGGTCCACTGAACCACCACGGTAGGCGTCGAGGATTACCCGCATCGCGCCAATCAGTTTTGCGATCTGCGGCCGGTCGCCAAAGCCGCTGGCAGAAGCGACGATTTCTATCGGAAAGTTTTTGAAATAAGCCGTGGCTTTCTTACCCATGGTGACCAGGCTGATGGCCGTGTTCGTTTCCCGCCACTGACGCGCGTGGGCGATGGCCAGCTTGAACAGGTTCATGTTCAGGCCGCCACATTGCCCGCGATCGGTGGATATGATGATGTAGGCGACTTTCCGCACTTCCTCGCGCCGTATGGTGAACGGGTGGCGGTATTCCGGGTTGGCCTTACCCAGATGGCTCATCACCTTGCGCAGCATGCGGGCATAGGGGCGCGTCGCCCGCATCAGGAGCTGCGACTTCTTGATCTTGCTGGCAGAGACCATCTCGAGAGCCGAGGTCACCTTGCGGGTGTTCTCGATACTCTTGATCTTGCTGGTAATTTCCTTGCCACTTGCCACTTAACCGCGCTCCACTGCCTGTTCGGGATCAAACACCATTCTTTTCCGGGTCACTAAACGAGGCTTGCTTACCAGCTGCCGCTGGCCTTGAACTCGGTGACCGCAGCCTTGAGCTGCGACTCGATATCGTCACCCCAGACGCCAGCATCCAGTTTTTCCATAAGGCCGGCCTGGGACGCGCCGAGGGAGTCAACCAGCGCTGCTTCGAATGCTCCGACCTTGTTCAGCGGGACATCATCCATAAAACCGCGGTCAACGGCATACAGGGAAACGGCCATCTGCCCGACTGACAAGGGGCTGTACTGCTTCTGTTTCATCAGTTCAGTCACGCGCTGGCCGCGGTCGAGTTGCTTACGGGTCGCATCGTCGAGGTCAGAGGCAAACTGGGCAAAAGCCGCCAGTTCGCGATACTGCGACAGCGCGAGACGAATACCGCCACCGAGCTTCTTGATCACCTTGGTCTGCGCAGCGCCGCCTACGCGGGAAACTGACAGGCCGGCGTTGACGGCAGGGCGTACACCGGAGTTGAACATGTCGGTATCGAGAAATATCTGGCCGTCGGTGATGGAGATTACGTTGGTGGGAACGAAGGCGGACACGTCACCGGCCTGGGTCTCGATGATCGGCAGCGCAGTCAGTGAACCCGTCTTGCCCTTCACCTTGCCCCCGGTGAATTTCTCCACGTACTCCACGTTCACCCGCGCCGCTCGCTCGAGCAAACGGGAGTGCAAATAAAACACGTCACCAGGATAGGCTTCGCGGCCCGGCGGGCGGCGCAGCAGCAGCGACACCTGGCGATAGGCCCAGGCCTGTTTGGTCAAATCGTCATAAATAATCAGGGCATCTTCACCGCGGTCGCGGAAATACTCGCCCATGGTGCAGCCGGAATACGGCGCAATGTACTGCATGGCGGCAGATTCAGAAGCCGAGGCGTTGACCACGATGGTGTGTTTCATGGCACCGTTCGCTTCGAGCCTGGCCACCACGTTTGCCACCGTCGATTGCTTCTGGCCAATGGCCACGTAGATGCACTTGATACCAGACTTGGCCTGGTTGATGATCGTGTCGATGGCGATGGCCGACTTGCCGATCTGGCGGTCACCGATGATCAATTCGCGCTGGCCACGGCCAATGGGCACCATCGAGTCGATGGATTTCAGACCAGTCTGCACTGGTTGGTCTACCGATTTACGCCAGATCACACCGGGGGCAACCTTTTCGATAGGCGCAAAACCGTCATTCTGAATCGGACCCTTGCCGTCGATCGGGTTACCCAGCGCGTCGACCACGCGCCCCAGCAAGCCGTGCCCGTGCGGCACTTCGAGAATACGACCGGTGCATTTGACCGTGTCGCCTTCCGTGATGTGCTCATATTGGCCCAGAATTACCGTTCCGACCGAATCGCGCTCCAGGTTGAGCGCCAGGCCAAAGGTATTGCCCGGGAATTCGATCATTTCGCCTTGCATGGCGTCTTCAAGACCGTGAATGCGAGCAATGCCGTCGGAGACGCTGACCACAGTGCCTTCATTGCGCGTTTCGGCAGAAATGTTCAGTTGCTCGACGCGCTGTTTGATCAGCTCGCTGATTTCTGATGGATTCAGTGATACTTGCATTGTTTTCTTCCTGTTATATCGCTTTTTGCGTTGGCGACCGGTTATTCAAAATCTCGCTCAGTGGATCTCACTAAATTAATTTGCCCATGTAAATCTCCCCATGAAATCCCCCCGCGTATTTCTCCTGAGCTAGCGGGCTAAAGCACTGCTCAGTTTGTTCAATCGCCCTAGCAGGGAGCCGTCAATGACCTGGTCACCGGCATAAATCACCGCGCCACCCAACACCTGTGGGTCGATCTCGCTTTCGAGCTCAATGGCGCACTTGAAGCGGCGCGTCAGTGCCTCGGTCATGCGGCTTGCCTGCTCTTCGCTCAGGGCCTGCGCAACAACTACCCGCACCAACAGTCGCTGCTCCGCGGCCTGTTTCAGGCGATTAAACAGAGCGGTTACTTCAGTCAACAGGGGCAGACGGCGATTGGCGCCGAGCACACCCAAAAAAGCTTTAAAACGTTCATCAAAACGATCTGCTCCGGTGGCAGTAAGCAGCTCCACGGCCTGCGCCGGTGCCACCAGCGGATTGTCCAGTAGCCCGGCCAAAGAGTTATCCGCGGCAATGGCGCTGGCCAGGACCAGCATGTCCTGCCAGGACTTGAGGGCAGCGGAGTCCCCTTCCTGTGCCAGACTGAACGCCGCCTTGGCGTAAGGCCGTGCCAATGTGGTTACGCTGCTCATATTTCAGAAATCAACTCATCCAGTAACTTGCGATGGACATTTGCGTCGACTTCTTTTTCCAGCAGGCGCGATGCACCCAGTACGGCAAGGCTTGCCACCTGTGCGCGTAATGCTTCACGCGCCTGGTTGGCCGACAGGGCGATATCCGCCTCGCCAGCGGCAACCTGGCGGTGGCGCTCTGCAACGGCGTCTTCCTTGGCCTGGTCCAGGATCTGGCCATGCCGCTGGTTCGCCTGCTCGACGATCTCACCAGCCTTCTCCCGTGCTACGCGGATTTCTTCGCCGGCAATCGTTTTAGCCGCTGCCAGTTCTTTGTCCGCACGGTCTGAGGCTGCGAGGCCCTCGGCGATTTTTTCCCGCCGCTCGTCCATGGACTTCAGTAGCACCGGCCAAATGAATTTCATGCAAAACCACACGAAAATCATCATCGCGATCGACTGTAAAACTAACGTGGCATTGAGATTCATGCCTTAAGCTCTATCCGGCTAATGCGCTTTGCAACTGGCCCACGAAGGGGTTTGCAAAGGTGAAAAACAAGGCAATACCGACACCGATCATCGCCACCGCGTCGAGCAGGCCAATGGCAAGGAAGAATTTACCCTGCAGCATCGGAGCCAGCTCCGGTTGACGAGCTGAACCCTCGAGCAAGCGTCCGCCGAGAATACCCACGCCAATACCCACACCCAGTGCACCCAGGCCAATCAACAGGCCAACGGCTATTGCGGTCATACCAATTACAGTTTCCATCACTAACTCCCGTTTTCAGAGATTGTTAAAACAAAAAATCCGGTTGCAAAACTACACCCACTGCTCAATGGTGCTGCGAAGCCATGCTCAGGTAGACAATGGTCAGCATCATGAAAATAAACGCCTGCAAGGTCACTATGATCAAGTGGAATGCCGCCCAGCCAAAATTCATCAACTGCCCGCCAAGGAAGGCCGACCCTCCGATCAGCAGCATTTCCGCGAACAACAGCAACCAGGTCTTGCCATTGCTCAGCTTGCCTTTCAGGTTCATCCACAAGGTGACGAACACCGTTGCGGTAGCCACTACCCAGAACCAGGGCGGAATGTGATCACCAAACATCGAGCTCAAACCAACAGCTTTCCATCCCGAACCCGCGGTAAACACCATGGCGAGCAGGATGAAAATCAGCTCACCGGCATACAGGTTGCCAAACAACCGCAGCCCCAGTGAAACCGGCTTGGCGAACAGCGAAACCAGCTCCAGCAGCAAGTTGAAAGCAAATATAAAGGGCCAGACCAACTTGGGCATGCCCAGCTCTTTGGGATTCAAGGGGTTCATCACCAGTTCGCCCAGAAAACCACCCACCCCTTTGAAGCGAATGCTGTAAATAATGATCAGCACAAACACGGTAATGGCCATGCCCATGGTGGCATTGACATCGGTTGTCGGCACCACTTTCTGGTAGTGCACTCCCAGCGATTTCGCCAGCGTGGGCAGCCAGTCAACCGGGAGCAAATCCATGCAGTTCATCAACAAGATCCACACGAACAAGGTCAGTGCCAGCGGCGCAATCAGCCGGCTGGTGCCATGAAATGTCTCGCGCACGCTGTTATCCACAAACTCAACAATGATTTCAATCGCTGCCTGGAAGCGTGAGGGCACACCTGCATTGGCTTTCTTTGCAACACTGCGAAACAGCAGGAAAAAAACTGCGCCCAACAGCAGGGACCAGAACATGGTATCGACATTGACCGCCCAAAAGCCCATGGCCGTGGCTTCTGCCGGCGTATGGGCAAAGTCCCACGTTCCCTCTGGCGTTTGGCCGAAGGTCAGATTCTGCAGATGGTGCTGGATGTACTCGCTTTCAGAGATACTTTCAATATCGCCAGACATGCTCTTATCCGCTCGTTTCCGTCTCGACATCCCGTTGGGGACGCTTGTTCAACAATCAATAAATTCGACAACTAGTGCCAATTATGGCCTGCCCACGCGACGCACCCTGGTGCCCAGCGCACTGCCTATCGTATTGCTTAGCGTATTGCTTATCGTATTGCCCTGGCCAGGCCAATCCAGCTGGTTATCAGTACCGCCAGCATGCCGACAAAAAACCACATCGGCTCAAGTGGTTTGACCCAGATAAAAACCAGGGCACACAAAACACCCGTCAAAACCAGCTTGCCGAACTCGGCCAGCGCAGCAGCACCCAAAAAAGTGGTGCTGTCACCACCTATCCTGCGAGCCACCACCAGGGTGAACAACAGTCCAGGGAGGTACACCACCAAACTGCCGCACATCGATGAATACGCGGCAACCGGACTCAACAACAACAAACCCATGGCCAGCACGATGGACACGACCGTCTGCGTCCGTAAAGCCGTGGCCAGCGCGCGCATGGTCCGAAGCGCATAAGCAGCCTGGTATTGCGGCTGGTTCATTTGCATTCCTGCCCGCCGTTCAGACACGGCCATACCCTGCGCCTTGCGTCCGACGCAGCAGCCTGGGACAAAACGCGGTTAATTGACCGCTCATTCTAACATTGGGAAAAACGTGTGGGCAATTGAAACCTGTGCTTTTTCTTGGGGACGATCAGCTCCCGCACCGCCCAATGACATCGGAGGAAGGCTTTGCGGCAGAAACGCGCTCCGCGCATAATCCACCGGAGCCTTCCGTGAGTGCCCGTAAAATCCGTCAATCTCCAGTCACCTCCTTGAACTTCAATTCCCGCATCGTGCTGCTGCTCACGGCACTGCTGGCTGTGCTCTACCTGTCCGCCGGATTGGGTATGCGTGATCCGTGGCCGCCCGATGAGCCTCGCTACGTGCTGGTAGCCCAGGAAATGGTCGACAGCGGAAATTGGTTTTTACCCACGCGGGGAGGCGAGCTGTATCCGGACAAACCGCCATTGTTCATGTGGTCAGAAGCGGTTGTATACGCTTTGTCAGGGTCGATCCGGCTGGCGTTCCTGCTGCCTTCTTTGTTGGCCGGCCTCGGGACCTTGTGGTTGGTGTACGCATGCGGCCGTGATCTGTGGGACCGGCGCACCGGCCTGATCTCAGCCCTCTTGTTGTTGTGCACTTTCCAGTTTCTCAAGCAAACCAGTGGCGGTCAGATCGACGCCTTGCTATGCCTGTGGACGACGTTGGCAGCTACGGGCTTCCTGCGCCACTATCTGCGCGGGCCCGCACCGTTTTGGCTTTGCCTCGCCGCCCTGGCTTGCGGGCTGGGCGTGATTACCAAGGGGGTAGGTTTCCTGCCGGTGCTGTTTGTCCCCATCGCCATGCTGTATCGCCGCATTGGCCATCCCCCGGGCGCCATCACCCCGGCGTTGCCGTCGTCCTGGCGCTGGGCATCTGTAGGTGCATTCTTGCTGCCGCTGCTGACGTGGGTGGTGCCCCTGTTGCTGTTCAGTCAGTACGACCCGGCCACTGCGGCCTACCGCGACAATATTCTTCTGCACCAGACCGTCGACCGCTATTCGACGCCATGGGGGCATTTCCACCCGTTCTGGTATTACCTCGTTCGGGTCATCCCGCTCAACTGGATGAGCCTGAGCCCGCTGGTGCTGTTTGCCCTGCCACATTGGTGGCGAACTGCGCGCAGCGAGCCCCGTTTCTGGCTGCCGCTGGTCTGGGTGGCGCTGGTGATCCTGTTCTTTTCCGCCTCGCCGGCCAAACGCGATATTTATATCTACCCGGCACTTCCGGTTATGGCGCTGGCGCTGGCGCCCTTGTTTGATCAGTTGTTACGGCGTACTGCAGTGCAGTGGGTGTATTACCTGCTCGGCAGCGTGATGACCCTGGCACTGCTTGCAGCTTTGGCGCTAACCATGGGCTGGTTCACATTGAAAAATCCCCCGGAGATCCCGCTCGCGCAGTTCACTCCCTTGTTTGTCTGGATCGGAGCGACAGCCTTGCTCAGCGGCAGCCTGTTGCGCCGCCAGCGTGCCTTCCAGTGGCTGAGTGTCATCCTGCTCGCGACCTGGCTGGGCTATCGCCTGTTCGCCACGCCGTTGTTGAATGATCTGCGCTCATCAAAGGGACTGCTGCAGGCAGTGGCTGCGCATATTGGCCCGGATTCCGAGCTGGGCCTCGCTGGCTGGCGTGAGCAAACCCTGTTGCAGGCGCGATTGCAAAGAACCGCCGACCCCGCACTGTTCGGCCTGGGCGCCCCAGGTGCCGATCAGTGGCAGGCTGCCTTTGACTGGTTAAAATCCGGCTCAGGCCGTTGGCTGCTGTTCCCGGACAAGGACGTGCCGGCGTGCGTGGACCGGGCCCGTGCCGAAGACCTGGGTGCGTACCACCGCTCGCATTGGCTGTTGGTCACCGCAGATGCGATCATGCCCCCCTGCGGGCCTGCACCGCAGCCGGGAGATAGGCCGCATGAATCCTGAAATCAGCATCGTGATCCCGGTGTATAACGAGGAAGCGAATATCCAGCCCCTGTTAGCGGAAGTCACCGCGGTGTTCAAGGATCGCGCATACGAAATCATCCTGGTGGATGACGCCAGCGCTGACGACTCCTGGGCACAGTTGCAGCGATTGCGTGCAGAAAATCCGCAGCTGCGCGCCCTGAGGCATGCCCGGCGTTGCGGCCAAAGCACTGCCGTTTGGAACGGCGTCAAGGCAGCCCGGGCCGTGGTCGTTGGCACCCTGGACGGGGACGGCCAGAATGACCCTGCCGACCTCCCCGCTTTGCTGCTGGCCCTGCACGAAGCGGATGCATCGGTAGCCATGGTGGCAGGCTGGCGCACTCAACGGAAAGACAGCGCCGTCAAATTGCTGTCTTCACGCATCGCCAATGGCATACGTCGCAATCTGTTGCGGGACGGCACGCCGGATACCGGATGTGGCATCAAGGTGTTTTACCGCGACGTGTTCTTAAGCCTGCCCTATTTCGACCACATGCACCGCTTTCTGCCCGCACTGGTGCAACGCACCGGGCGCACGGTGATCAGCGTGCCAGTGCAGCATCGGCCGCGCTTGCGGGGAAAATCGAAATACGGTATCTGGAATCGGCTATGGGTCGGAATCGTGGACCTGCTGGGCGTGGCGTGGCTGATTCGCCGCTCTCATCGCCCCGATGTGGAAGAATTAAAGTAGCTCTGAATACATCAGAGCTTCCTTAACCTGAGAAACTCCCTAAGGAATTGCTATGAAACCTGAAACCGTGTGGCTGGTCGTTGGATTCAGTGGCCAGGCCTTGTTTTCTGCACGCTTCCTCATCCAGTGGATCAGCAGCGAACGCGCCAAGAAAAGCGTAATCCCCGAAGCTTTCTGGTGGTGCAGCATCGGCGGCGCCATGGTGCTGCTCAGCTATGCGATCTACCGCCAGGACCCGGTATTCATCCTCGGGCAGTCGGTGGGTTTTTTTATCTATGGTCGCAATTTGCAGCTGGTGCATCGCGAGCGCAAACGGCTGGCAGCGCTAACGGAGACCGGCGGTTCCGTGCCCTGATCTTCGGGGGCAGCTTACTCGTCGGCCAGCCTGATGTGGCCCAGAATGCCTTCGAGTTCATCGGCATTGTTGTAACTGATCACCAGCTTGCCCTTGCCGGAAGCCTGGTGCTGAATTTTCACTGTGGCGCACAGGGATTCCTCGAGGCGGTTCTGTAAGCGCTGGATATCCGGGTCGGTTTTTCGGTCGGGTTTCCTGGCCGGCACCTGCAGGCGGCGGACCAGGGCTTCCGTGTCCCGCACCGACAGTTTGCGACTGACGACCTCCCGTGCGGCCTTGAGTTGCAGGCCGGTGTCCAGGGATAGCAAGGCGCGGGCGTGACCCATCTCGATCAGGCGGCCATCTACCATGTCCTTGACCTCCTGCAGCAATTCCAGCAGGCGTAACAGGTTCGAAACCGCCGCACGGGAGCGGCCAACGGCGTCGGCAGCCTCGCGGTGGGTCATGTGGAACTCGTCGATCAGCCGGCGCAGGGCGGTTGCCTCCTCCAGCGGGTTGAGGTCTTCGCGCTGGATGTTTTCGATCAGCGACATGGCAACGGTGGCTTCATCAGCGACATCGCGAACCACGGCTGGAATCGAGCTCAGCCCGGCTTTCTGCGCGGCGCGCCAGCGGCGCTCGCCGGCAATCAGTTCAAATTCGCCAGGGGCCGTTTCACGCACCACCACAGCTTGCACCACACCCTGGGCGCGAATTGAGCTGGCCAGCTCTTCCAGCTTGTCCTCATCAAAAACCGAGCGAGGCTGGAAGCGCCCCGGTCGGATGACATCCAGCGGCAGATGGCGCAGCTCATCGCGGGACTCCGTGCCACCGGCTTTTTGCAGGGTGTTTTGACTGAGCATGGCGCTCAGGTTGCGCCCCAGGGGAGTCTTTTTACGAGTTGTCATAATGCCTGTTCTTCAGTGTGGGCCTGTTCTTCAGTGTGGACATGTTCTTCAGTGAGGATGGGGCCGTCATGCGGCCGTGGGTTTGGTGGTGGATTCATTGGCGGTGTTTCGTCGCAGCAGTTCACCGGCCAGGCTTATGTATGCCAGCGACCCTTTAGAGCCCGGGTCGTACAGCAGGACTGGCAGGCCGTAGCTCGGCGCTTCTGCGATGCGCACATTGCGCGGTATGAGGGTGCGATACACCTTGTCGCCAAAATTTTCCAGTAACTGTTCCGAGACCGCCTCCGAGAGGTTGTTGCGCACATCAAACATGGTGCGCAACAAGCCTTCAATCTGCAGCTCAGGATTAATGCTGGCCTGCACCTGCTCTATGGTATTGACCAGGCCGGTCAATCCTTCCAGCGCGTAGTACTCGCACTGCATGGGGATTAACACGCTGTCGGCGGCCGCAAGTGCATTGAGTGTGAGGATATTGAGGGAGGGCGGACAGTCGATGATAACCCAGTCGTACTCAGTGGCCACGGTCGCAAGCGCCTGCTTCAATGCATATTCTCGCCCTTCACGGCCGAGCAACGCGACTTCCGCCGCAGTGAGGTCAGCATTGGCGGGCAACAGGTCAAAGCCCAATTCACCCAATTGGAATCGAGCCTGCCCCAGGCTGCGCTCACCCAGCAGCACTTCGCACGTGGTGGCCAGTAGTCCGCGCGGTTTTACCCCACACCCCACCGTTGCGTTGGCCTGCGGATCGAGGTCTATCAACAGGACGCGGCAGCGGGTTGCGGCGAGAGCAGCAGCAAGATTCACACAGGTGGTGGTTTTGCCCACACCACCTTTTTGGTTCGCCACAGCAATGCAGCGCATCTCAGTCGGCCCTTGAGAGAACGAGAAAGCAGGCAGTGTGCGGCCGTTGCGAATCATGGGGAAAAGGCATTCCGATCAACCAACCAGGGTCATGCAGTGAGGGACATAATGACGAGGTGGCGTTCCTCATGCAATCCCGGCGGGAAAAGTTTTTCTACGCGGTCCACTCGAATCCAGGCCGGCAGCCCGGCCATTTCAGCCTCCGGGCAGCGCCCCTTCATGGCCAGCAATTGGGTATCCGACCGCAGCAGGTGTCGTGCAGCGCCTGCAAACTGTGCCAGTTCCGCAAACGCACGGCTGATGATGACCGCTGGAAGTTCCGGGGGCGTGAACATTTCAAGGCGCTCCTGTACCGGGGTGATGTTGTCCAGTCCAAGTTCACGCTTGACGTGTCGCAGGAAGCGGATTTTCTTGCCAACGCTGTCGAGCAGGCTTACGTGCATCCCGGGGCGCATGATGGCCAGCGGCACACCGGGCAGGCCGGCGCCGGTGCCGGCATCCAATAGCGTTTTTGCTTCGATAAATGGCAGTACGCACAGGGAATCGAGCAGGTGGCGGGAAACCATTGCGGCCGGATCGCGCACGGCTGTCAGGTTATAGCTGCGATTCCAGTACTCCAGCAAATCCAGGTAGGCCAGTAGCTGTGCACAGGCTTCCCCGGGAAGGTCTTGCCCCAGCAGCACACGGAATCCGGCAAGCAACTCCTCTGCCCGGCCCGCTTCAGCCATGAACCGCGTCAACCATGCTCCCTGGCGTGCTCAGAAGCCGGTCGAACCCATCTGGGATTTGATCTTCTTGGCAATTTGCTTGGCGGTATCGGAATGCTCGGTGTCATGTGTCTCCGTTACGATGCGCCACACGGGTTGCCTGGTTTTGAGGTCGTAGTAACTCGACTCCACGATGGCTGACCTTTGATAATCGGAATAGCCGGGCCCTTGCTGCACGGTGTACACGTTGGTGAAATAGGGTGAGCCGAAGGCATAGCCGCCCCAGCCCACTGCAGTTCCTTCGTATTGTAGCCAGTAGTCTGATCGTTGGTACTCGCCACTGACACCACCCCCGGTATAGAACAGCACGATGACCCCGTCCATACCGGCTTCAATCAATGCCTTGGCCGCTTTATCCGAGTTGATCTTGCCCCGAATGCCGCCAAACATGCCGGGGATTTTGCTGCCGACAACGACCTCCTTGCCTTTCTTTTGCAAAACTTCCACGATCGCGATTTCAACCGCTTCGCGGATCAAGCCATCTGGCAGGACGGCGATTACAGCGATTTTTGCCGGGTTGCTCTTGGGTGCGTCTTTATTGACCCATTTGTCCAATTGCTTGGTACGGGCTTCACCGGTGGATGCCAGCAGCAGCGCGGCCAGGGCAAACAGCGCGACACGGAAAATTTTTCGCTTGCCTGTTTGACAGTTGCTCAGTATGCAGTTGCCTGGCTGGTGGTTGCTGAGTATGTGATTACTTTGGTAATTCATGAACTTTTCTCGCTTGGCGGACGGCTATATTAACCCAACACAGATTGAGGCGCTCAGATCGACAAGTCCAATTCTTCGGCACGGTGGCAAGCCACCCAATTGCCATTTTCCATGCGCCGCAGTGCCGGCACATCGGCCTGGCAGCGTGGCACCTGGTAGGGGCAGCGGCTGTGAAAAATGCATCCCCGCGGCGGACTGAAAGGCGAAGGCATATCCCCTTTGAGCCACACGTCCTGCCTCGCTGCGCGCGCGCGCTGGGGGTCGGGGATGAGCACTGATTTCATCAGCGCACGGGAGTACGGGTGTAAAGGTCGCCGGTACAGTTCCGCCTTTTCCGCAACTTCCATACTGCGGCCCATATACATCACCATGACGCGATCGCTGATGTGCCGCACAATGGACAAATCATGGGCAACAAAAATCAGCGCCAGGCCAAGCTTTTTCTGCAAGTCGCGCAGCAGGTTGATGATCTGGGCCTGGATGGAAACGTCCAGTGCGCTGACCGGCTCATCGCAGATTAACAGTTTGGGATTGAGCACCAGGGACCGTGCAATGCCGATGCGCTGGCATTGACCGCCGGAGAACTCGTGCGGATAGCGATTGATCTGGTTGGGCAGCAAACCCACCATTTTCATCATGCCCCGGGTACGCTCCTCGACTTGCAAGCTCTCCATCTGCGGATAAAACGTCCACAAGGGCTCGGCGATGATGGTCCCTGCCGTCATGCGCGGGTTGAGTGAGGCAACAGGGTCCTGGAACACAATCTGCAATTCCTTGCGCTTCTGCCGCATGGGCTCAGGTTCCAGCCGGGTGAGATCCTCCCCCATCCACAGCACGCGCCCACGGTTCGGGGTGAGCAGGCCGAGGATGGCTCGTGCCAGGGTCGACTTGCCGGAACCCGATTCACCCACTATGCCCAGGGTCTCACCCGGATTGAGGTCGAAACTGATCCCGTCCACTGCGCGCAGCACGCGCTCTTCACGCCGGAACAGGCTGCCGGTATGGCTGGTGAAATAGACTGCCAGGTCCTGAACGCGCAACACCGGTTCGGTCATGGAGCGCTTTCCCCTGCTGCTGCGTCGCTGTCCCCGGAGGGGTCTTGTTCAATGCTTCCCTGCGGCATTTCGAGCACGCAACGGCTTCTGTGACCATTCTCACCGCGCCATACCGGCGGTGGCCTGGAACAGATTTCCTGAGCCTGGGTGCAGCGGTCGCGAAAACAACACCCTGCAGGCAGGGCGAGCAAATTGGGCGGGTTACCCGGGATCGCTTGCAGGTCCTCACTGGCGGCACGATCCAACCTGGGCACCGAAGCCAACAAGCCGCGCGTATACGGATGGTGGGCACGGTAGAAGATGTCCTCAGCTGCGCCGCTCTCTACCATCTGTCCTGCATACATCACGAGGATTCGATCACTGATGCCGGCCACGACAGCCAGGTCGTGCGTAATAAGAATCATGGCCATGCGGGTTTTCTTGCGCAATTCGCCGATGAGGTAGGTAATTTGGGCCTGTACGGTCACATCCAGCGCCGTGGTGGGTTCATCAGCAATGAGCAAGTCCGGTTCACATAACAAACCCATGGCAATCATGACGCGCTGGCGCATGCCACCGGAGTACTCGTGGGGGTACTGGTGAATGCGTTCTTCTGCATCCGGAATGCGCACCGCACGTAACATTTCTACCGCGTGTTCAAAGGCTTCGTGACGGCCGAGTTTCTGGTGATGCATCACCACTTCGGTCATCTGCCGTTCGACCGTCAGGTAGGGGTTAAGGGACGTCATCGGGTCCTGGAAGATCATGGCGATCTGGCTGCCCCGCACCTTGTTGAGCTCGCGCGGGGTTTTCTGCAGGAGGTTCTCGCCCTTGAACAAGGCTTGCCCGCTGGCGCGACCGTTTTCGGCCAGAAGACCCATGATGGCCATGACCAGCTGGCTTTTGCCCGAGCCCGATTCACCCACTATGGCCAGGGTTTCGCCTGCGCTGACCGCGAAGTCGATGCCGTTGACCGCATGCACTTGCCCTTCCGGCGTGGCAAAGCTGACCTGCAGATTTGTCACTTCCAGCAGGGCCATTTACGACCGGTCCTTGGGGTCCAGCGCATCGCGCATGCCATCGCCAATGTAATTGAAGCAATACAACGTTACCGCCAGGAACGTAGCCGGGAAGATCAGGGTCCAGGGCGATGATTCCATGTCCTGCGCACCATCATTGACCAGCGCACCCCAGGAGCTCATGGGCTCCTGCACGCCGAGACCCAGGAAGCTGAGGAACGATTCGACCAGGATGACGTGGGGAATGGTGAGGGTTACGTACACCATCACCACGCCGAGCAGGTTGGGCACGATGTGGCGCGCAATGATGGCCTTGTCGCTCACACCACAGGCTTGCGCAGCCTCAACAAACTCGGTGTTCTTCAGACCGAGGGTCTGGCCGCGCACGATGCGTGCCATGTCCAGCCAATTCACTGCGCCGATTGCCACGAAAATCAGGATGATGTGGCGGCCGAATACAACCATCAGCAAAATGACGAAAAACATGAACGGCAGGGCATAGATGATATCGACGATGCGCATCATCATGCGGTCGGTGACGCCACCATAATAGCCGGCCACGGACCCATAGCTCACGCCAATTACCAAGCTGACCAGTGTTGCAACCAGTCCCACCAGCAGGGAAATCCGGCCGCCCTCCAGGGTGCGTACGAGGATGTCGCGGCCCACCGAATCGGTGCCAAACCAATGTCCATTGGCCAGGCTGGGCGGGGATGCCGTGTGGTCCCAATCGGTAAAGTCGGGCGCCCAGGGTGACAGCATCGGGCCGAACACCACCGCCAGCACCATCAGAAACATGGTGATGCCACTGGCCACGGCAGCACGATTTTTCAACAGGCGTTGCCAGGCATCGATCCACAAAGAACGCCCGCGCACGTCGCGTGCGGCAAACGCCGCGGCAAACGGATCGTTGGCAACGGCATCACCGGTCATTTTCATGCGCGCCATTACTCAGGCCTCATCGAAGCGGATTTTTGGATTGAGCCAGGCATAGAGCATGTCGACGATGAAATTCATCAGGATAATGATTACGCCATAGAAAATAACCACGCCCATGACCAGGGTGTAATCACGATTCAGCGCGCCCTGGATGAAGTAACTACCAAGGCCGGGAATGGAATAAATACGCTCGATCACGACCGATCCGGTAATCAGGCCGGCAGTCGCCGGCCCCATGTAGGAAATTACCGGCAGCAAGGCTGGCTTTACTGCGTGACGGCCGAGCACGATGCGTTCCGGCAATCCCTTGGCGCGGGCAGTGCGGATGTAGTTGCTGTGAAGTACTTCGATCATGCTACCCCTGGTCAATCGGGCAATGTAGGCAATCACCGGCAAGGCCAGGGTAATAACCGGTAACAACATATTCTGCAAAGACCACTCCCAGCCGCCAGCAGGCAGCCAACCGGCATACACCGCAAGAAACAGGATCAGCAGTGGGGCAACGACAAAATTGGGAATGGAAATTCCCATCATGGCCAGGCCCATGATCGAGTAATCCACCATCGAGTTTTGGCGCAAAGCAGCGATCACCCCAATCAGCGTACCCAGGACGAAGGCCAACAGCATGGCCGAACCGCCAATCGCCAGCGATACCGGGAATCCCATGGCAATCAGTTCGTTGACGGTCCAGTCCTTGTACTGATATGAGGGCCCGAAATCGAGACTGATGATTTGACCCATGTAGCGGAAGTATTGCTGCAACACGGGTTCATCGAGGTGGTACTTTGCATCGAGGTTGGCACGTATTTCGGGGGGCAGGGGTTTCTCGGCATCAAACGGTCCACCCGGCGCCATCCGGATCAGGAAAAACGCGATTGTGATCAACATCAACAGGGTCGGCACCAGGCCAAGCAGGCGCGATGCAAGGTGGCGACCCAGGCCCGTCTGGTTCATTCTGCCGGTATCTCCCCCGGCTGCACCGTCGCATCTGTTCCTGCGGGGTTTTCCGCTTCGCGGGATTTGAGCTTGTACATGTAACGGGTCAGATGATGGTCCATGAAATTATTTTCCCAACCCCTTACGTGCCGGTCTACCAGGTGTTTGGTGACATAGGTATAAATCGGCATGACCGGGTTGTCTTGTAACAGCATACGCTCTGCCTCGACCATCATGCGGCCGCGACGCGCCGGAGTACGTTCCTGCGCAATCTGCTCCAGCAACATGTCGAAGCTGCTATTGGAATAGTTATAGTCATTGCGCTCATCGCCCGTCCGGAACTGTTGCAGGAAACTGAAAGGGTCATTGTAGTCGCTGACCCAGCCTGCCTGGAAAACTTCCGTGACGGTTTTCTGTGTGCGGCTTTGCAAAAACACTTTAGACTCCTCGTTCAGCAGCGTCGAATTAACTCCCAGCACTTGCTTCCACATCGACGCCACTGCCAGGGCAATCTTGTTGTTGTTCTCGTTAGTGCTGTAGTGTATTTCGAGCGTCAGCAGTCGTTTTTCTGAATACCCGGCCTCCTCGTAAAGCCTCTTTGCTTCGGCCACGCGTTCAGCCTGGGTCCAGTCAGCGTATTCCGGGATTGCAGGTGTGTAGTCCCCAATGCCGGGGGGTATCAGTGCGAAAGCGGGCTCTTCCCCGTACTGCGTGACTTTCTTCGTCAGCACCTCACGGTCGATAGCCAGAACCAGGGCCTTGCGCAAGGACGGATTTTCCACAAACGGTTCCTGGCCCAGGTTAAAGCCGAAAAAATAGGATCCCAGCCAGGGACTGATGATGAGCTCGGGCGCATAGTT
Source organism: Lysobacterales bacterium (assembly GCA_031362985.1). Classification (GTDB taxonomy): domain Bacteria; phylum Pseudomonadota; class Gammaproteobacteria; order Xanthomonadales; family SZUA-36; genus SHZL01. Next base: position 60,512 of record JANLTO010000144.1, read on the forward strand.
TTCCTGCAGCCAGGCAAACTGGTTGTCGGGGACTCCATAGGTCCAGTCCAAAGCGCCAACCCGGAACTGCTTGACTTCATTTGACCGGTCTTCAGTCGGCAGGTAGATAACCCTCTCAATCACCGTTTGGTCGGCCGCACGGTACAGCGGGTTTTTTTGCAGCTCGATAGACGATCGCAAATCCCAGCTATGCAAAACATAGGCGCCATTGGACACCAGGTTGCCCGGACGGGAAAAGCGCTCCCCGAACTCTTCCAGGCTGGCTCTGTGCACCGGGTAGGCGGACGGATGTGCCAGCAAGCTGAGGAAATACGGAGTGGGCGCCACCAGCGTAATTTGCAGGGTATGTTCATCCAGTGACGTTACACCGAGCTCCGATGGCGGTTTTTCCCCGCTGATGACTTCGCGGGCGTTAAGTATCGGCAGCAACATGCCGGCTGAGTTTGATGCCGTTTTTGGATCGACACTGCGCTGCAGGCTGAAAACGAAATCTTCAGCCGTCAATGGGTCGCCGTTGGACCACTTGCCATCACGGTCCAGGTACAGCGTGTACGTCTTGGCATCGCGTGATATGTTCCAGCGGATGGCGGTGCCGGGGATGATCGCGCCGTCCGGTGCTTCAGTGGTTAAGCCCTCAAACAAGTCGCGCAGGATGTGTGCTGCCGGCGCGCCTTCAGCCAGATGTGGGTCCAGTGTTTGCGGCTCCTCGCCATTACCGCGATAGAGCACCTGCTCCGTGGCCAAAACCGATGGATCCGGACGACCGTCAACCAGCACCAGGTCTACCGGCTCCGCCCTCGTCTCGCGCAAGGTATCGGGGGCTTGCTCCTTTTCGCTACAAGCGCAAACCAGCAGTGAACACATTACGGGGAGCAGGCAACGATGTAATGAAAACATCAGGGTGTGCTCTTGCTCAGGTAGCGGGACAGGTGAATATCCCTTATGTTGTCGGTAAACCCCTGCACGTCTGAATTCACCAGGTGCCGCGAGACGTAATAGTACAGGGGAATGAGGGGCATGCTCTCGAGCAGGCGTGCTTCCGCCTCCTGCAAAAACTTCATCCTCCTGCTGCCGCTCGCACCACTGGCTACCTCCATCAGGCTGTCAAACTCCACGTCCGAATAAAAGCTTGAATTGAGCTCATTGCCTGTCGTAAACAAGGCAAGAAAGCTGGTGGGGTCGGCGAAATCTGCGATCCAGCCACCCCGGAACACCTCTGTGACCACACCCAGTCGCCGGTTGTTCACAAACACTTTCCATTCTTCGCTGACCAACTCAGTATTCACGCCCAGCACCTGTTTCCACATGGCTGCAACGGCAATGGCCGTTCGCCGGTGCAAACTGGACGTGTTGTACCTCAACTGCAACAACAGCGGTTGGTCCGGGGTGAAACCCGCGGCTGCGTAAAGCCGTTGGGCCTCAACCTCCCGTTCCGCCTGGCTGGCATCGGCCATGCTCATGTGCTGCAGCTGATAGCCCGCGATTCCCTGGGGAACCACGCCCCAACCCTGGATTTCACCTGAACCAAGCACGACATGTACCAGCGTGTCCCGGTTCACTGCCAGCGCCAGCGCCTGGCGCAATTCCTGCGAACGTCCCAGCTCCGCGTGGCGCATATTCAAGCCCAGCCAGAAACTGCCGAGGTAAGGACTGACCCGTAACTCGCCAGCGTAGTTTTCCTTCAGCCATTTAAACCGCCCGGTCGGAATGGTTTCAGTGATGTCAATTTCGCCCGCACGAAACCGGGCCAACTCCGTTGCGGGCTCTTCAATGGGAAAATATTCGACAGCGTCCAAGGCCGTTTCGGCGCTGGCGTGAAAAGCCGGATTGCGGCCGAGTCGGATGACCGAGCGTGGCGTCCACTGGGACAATACGTAGGGCCCGTTGACGGGGTCAGACTTCACGTCAACGCCCAGCGAAACATGCAGGGGAAAACTGACCGGATGGGCAAGGATTTCCAGTATCCACGGCGCCGGTCTTTCGAGGGTGATGCCCAACTGACCCGGCGCGAGGGCCTCAATTCCCAGTTCCGTTTCCGGCTTCTCTCCCCGCATGATGGCCTGTGCATTCTTTACGTCGATGAGCAAACCGGCAGTCACCGCCATGCTGCCAGGCGAAACGGCGAGGCGCATGGCGCGCACAAAGTCCGCCGCAGTCACCGTATCGCCGTTGGACCAGCGCGCGTCCGGCCGCAAAGTGAAGACGTAGCGCCGGCCCCCGTCTTCAATTTGCCACGAGATGGCAACCCCCGGCGCCAATTCCCCTGCCGCATCAAAAGTAAGCAGGCCTTCGCGCAAGTCACGCAACAGATTCATGGCTGCAAGCCCCTGCGCGCGGTGAATATGCAGGGAGTCCGGCTCCGGACCCAGGCCGCGACGCACGGTATCGGCTGCAAGACTTTGCTGGAAGGTGCACAGCCAACCGCAGCCCAGAAGAAAAACCAGTTTCCTTAACCCCAATGGCATGAGAACCTTCAACCTGTTTTGCGACGCGACCAACGTGTATCCTATGAACCACCGGCCAGCTAAGCAATGAGGATGCCGGGTTTTTTTCTGCGGAAGTGCCCACATCTACTGTAAATGCCCCCAGGGTGCGCCGCTCGCCGTGATCGGCCAGGAATAAACCGTATGTCCAAACCACCTGATAACCAGCCGTCTGCAACCATTGACCAAGTCAGTGATATCCTGGACTACATGGCCAGCGGCAGCCGGCCACCGGATCAGTGGCGCCTCGGCACGGAACATGAAAAGTTTGGCTTTACCACTGCGGATTTGCGCCCGCTTCCGTACGAAGGGGAGCGCGGCATTCACGCCATCCTCGTAGCAATGTGCGAGCGTTACAATTGGAAGCCGGTGTATGAGCATGGACTGCCTATAGCCCTGTTGGACGACACTGGCGCGTCCATCACGCTCGAACCCGGCGGTCAACTGGAACTCTCCGGTGCGCTACTCGATACCGTGCACGAAACCTGCCGGGAAGTGAATACTCACCTCAAGCAGGTGAAATCAATCTGCGAACCGCTGGGCATCGCTTTCCTGGGTATGGGCTTCAACCCCAAGTGGCGCCGGGCCGACATGCACTGGATGCCCAAGGCGCGCTACCGCATCATGCGCGACTACATGGCCAAAGTCGGCACACTCGGGCAAGACATGATGAGCCGCACCTGCACCGTGCAGGTCAACCTGGATTTCGGTTCAGAAGCCGACATGGTGAACAAATTTCGCACGGCGCTGGCTCTGCAGCCTGTGGCCACGGCCCTGTTCGCCAATTCGCCATTCACCGAAGGCCAGCCCAACGGCTATGTCAGCTACCGCTCACGTATTTGGGAAGACACCGATCCGGACCGGACCGGCATGCTGCCTTTTGTATTCGAAGACGGCATGGGATTTGAACGCTATGTAAAGTACATGCTGGATGTACCCATGTACTTCGTCTACCGGGAAGGCACCTACATCGATGCATCGGGGCTATCATTCCGGGATTTCCTGGCGGGCAAGTTACCGGCTTTCCCAGGTCAAAAGCCCACCATCAAGGACTGGGAAGACCACCTCACCACTGCGTTTCCGGAGGTGCGGTTGAAACGGTTCCTGGAAATGCGCGGTGCAGACGGTGGCCCCTGGGATCAACTATGTGCGCTGCCAGCTTTCTGGGTCGGCCTGCTTTATCATCAACCCTCGCTGGACGCTGCCTGGGAGATGGCCCGTGACTGGACCCTGGAAGAACGATTGCAGTTGCGGCGCGACGTGCCGCGACTGGGCTTGCAAGCTGCTGTGGGTGGGCGCAGCGTGCAGTCCATGGCGCTGGAATTGATCAAGTTGTCCAATGCGGGTTTGCGGGCGCGCAATCGCCTCAATTCATCCGGGGAAAACGAAACCGGCTTCCTCGCTCCCCTGCAAAAAACCGCAGAAAGCGGCAAGACCCCGGCGGAGATAAAGCTGGATCGTTTCCATCAGGCCTGGTCCGGGTCAGTAGATCCGGTGTTCAGTGAATTTGCCTACTAGCCTTCGACCTTCCACACCACCAGTTTCCAGTCCTTGCGCAACGAGGCGCTGTGGTCGTAGCCGATCCAGTACGTCTTGCCTGCTTCGAAATCGTATTCAACCGGCGTTATGGGGTTATTGCCGGTATCGAGGCCCGTAACGCTGCAGAATGAATTGTTAATCAGGGCACGCCCGCTGATCGCATGCTTGCCAGGGTCAATGCTGAAGCCGAGTTTTTGAACTTTGACTTCCTTGCCATCAATCTTGTTTACCTCGATGGGAGAAATGCATTTTGCCGCCTGGTCAACGCTGGTGATTATCTTGGCCTGCGTGGCATTTTCGGCCTGAATTGCCAGCGGCAGCAACAACAGGGTTAATAAAGCGTACTTCATCGATTTCATTTTCGTGCTCCTGTGCATGTACACATTTCTGGTTCACTATTCTCCGCAAGCTTGCTGCGTAACAATCCGCCGCACCCGGAGCAGCGCGGCAAGATGATTCTTCGCCTAGTATACGAAAATACCTGTAACAAGACATTCCCCGCCTGGGCACAAGCCTTAACTGGGACTTTCAAGTCTCCATTTCCCTGGCTCCAACCCGGCCAGCGACCAAACACCTACGCGGGTTCGCACCAGGCGCAGGGCGGGCAAACCGACAGCTGCCGTCATGCGTCGTACCTGGCGATTGCGACCTTCATCGAGCTTGATTTGCACCCACGAGACCGGGATGTGCTTGCGGTTGCGAATGGGTGGGTCGCGCGACCACAGCCAACCTGGCTTGCGCGCCAACAGAGTCACTTCCAGCGCTTTTGCCGGACCGTCGGCAAGTTGCACCCCGCGACACAATTGCTTGAGCTGCCCCTGAGTCGGCCTGCCCTCAACCTGCACCAGGTAGTCCTTGTTCAAGCCGTGAGCAGGATCTGCCACGCGATTTTGCAGACGCCCGTCATCCGTCAGGACCAGCAGACCCTCGCTGTCGCGATCCAGGCGTCCGGCCGGATAAATGGCGGGGATGTCAATGAAGTCCGCGAGGGTGAGGCGCCCCTCACGGTCACTGAACTGGCTGAGTACTCCCCACGGCTTGTTGAAGATCACCAGCAAGATAAGGGGCGGATACGCAGTTTTCAGAAAGGCAGCTTGAGGTCCGGGTTGATGGCCAGCATGCGTGCACGAAACACGTTTTTGATGCGCTCCAGGGCCGCTTCGGTTTCGCCGTCGAAACGAGCCACGAGAATCGGAGTGGTATTGGACGCCCGGACCAGACCCCAGCCATCTTCAAAATCCGCTCTCAGGCCATCGATGGTGCTTACCTTTGCTCCCTCGAACCGTGCCTTCGCCTGGAACGCATCGATGAAGGCATGATTTTCGCCTTCCTGCATTTCCACTTTAAGCTCGGGCGTGCTGTAACTGGAGGGCAGTGAATTGAGAATGGCCTCGGGCGGCGCTTCGGATCCGGCCAGGATTTCCAGCAGCCGCGCAGCCGCATATATGCCGTCATCGACTCCGTACCAACGTTCTCCAAAAAAGAAATGTCCGCTCATTTCCCCGGCGAACGGCGAGCCGATTTCCTTCATTTTTGCCTTGATCAGGGAATGCCCGGTCTTGTACATGATTGCCTTGCCGCCTGACTCCTCGATGACCTTTGCCAGCTGCCCGGTGCATTTCACGTCATAAATAATGGTGGCGCCCGGCACTCTGCCCAGCACGTCCATCGCCAGCAGCATCATCACCCGGTCCGGGTAGATGATCGAACCGCCGAGGGTCACTACACCCAGCCGGTCGGCATCGCCGTCCAGCGCCAGGCCAATATCCGCATCCATCAGCCGGACGGAGTCGATCAGGTCCTTCAGGTTGTGTGGATCGCTGGGGTCGGGATGGTGGTTCGGGAATGTTCCGTCCACCTCGTCGAACAGGGGCAATACGTCTGCCCCAATGTCGCGCAGCACATCTGCCGCACACACACCACCAATGCCGTTGCCACAATCTATGACTACGCGCAAAGGGCGGGCGAGCTGGATGTCGCCGGAAATGCGCTTGCGGTACTGCAGCAGCACGTCCTTGCGCTCCACTTTCCCCTCACCCGTGAGTACATCCTGCTCGGTGATGCGCCGGTAAATATCCTTTATCTGGGGCCCAAACAGCGTATCACCCGCCACCATGACCTTGAACCCGTTGTAATCCGGGGGATTGTGGCTGCCGGTAATCACCACGCCTGAGCCCTTGGCCAGCTCATGGGCTGCAAAGTACAGAACACCGGTGGGCACGGCGCCAATATCCAGCACGTCGCAACCACTGGCGGTTATGCCTGCGATCATGCCCTCGACCAGATCCGGGCCGGATAATCGTCCATCGCGGGCCACCACCACCGGGCTGGAATTTTTCTCCAGCGCGAGGGTGCCCAGCACCCTGCCTACCTGGGTGGCGATACCGGCATCCAGCGTCTTGCCAATGATGCCGCGTATGTCATAAGCGCGGAAGATTTCTGCTGTGAGGTTTACCTGGTGCATATCGCCCGCCTTTCCTTTGGGGTGTTCCTGGATGTCATAGCGCAGCCGCATGGGCGGCGGGTCGGGAAGATCTGCCGGGCGTGACGTGGCCACGGAAGACTGCGCCACACCCGGTTTTCCGCTGGGTGGTGTTCTTGCAGGCACAGAGCCCAAAGAGGGCGCCTGCTCAACAGCGGGTACCGGTTCTGCTGCTGGCATGGGTACAACTAACCTGTCGACAGCCGTTGGCTGGGGTTGCTCAAGCGCCCATTGTTTGTTCAAACGATACAAAATTGCCGCGGCAGCCAGGAGCAGAAGCCCGAGGACCAGAGCAATTACAAGCACCGAACCGCTGACGAACCCAGGCACCACGGGAGCGGGCAGATCGATGCGGAACAGGGTTCCGGGCACAGGCAGTTTTTCGGTGAACGATCCAGCTGCTCCCGCCTGGCCAACGGCTTTGAGCGTCGTGGGTGCCTGGCGCCCGTTATTTTGCGAAATGCTGCTGTATTGCTTACCAGACACTTCCGGGTTGAATTGCTCCACCACATAAGCCGGATCGATCTTGAGGATCAGGAAACCGGCCAATTCCTCGCCCTTTTTCACCACCCCGACATCGACCAGCATGGGGGGCTGCAAAGCTGAATGCATTTGCAATAACGGCTGATTACCGTCCCGGGCCACCATCAGCATTTCCAACAACGCAAACCCGTCACCCGCAACCTCAGCGGGAAGGAATGTCGTCAGGGGCGCGGGGATAATCTGCGCTTCCTTGATCTCGGGGACGCGCCCGGCCAGGTACTGGTTCAGTTCACCGAGCTTGTCCGGATCGGCCAGCACCTGCAGGGCTAACGTTTGCGTCTGCCCGTCGGCCAATAGCTGATTTAGCGTGTCGGCCTGCGTTTCAACCTGCTTTATCATACGCTGGGTTTCGGCGTTAGCCTTGTCGGCAGTGTGACGATCGGCCATATCCCGCACCTCGAGCCAAGCGGGAAGTCCGACCAACACAGCGGCAAATACAGCCATGAAAATGATCAAGCGGGTATCAACACGACGGGACACCAGCATGCTGCCAATCCTTGCCTTCAGATCCTTCATGACCAATCCTCCTTCCCTGTCATAGCTTTCCCGTGTGGCCGAATCCGCCTTCGCCGCGGGCCGAGAGATCAAACTCGCTAACCAAGGTCCATTGCGCCTTCACCACAGGCAGGAACACCAGTTGGGCAATACGGGCACCCGGCTCTATTTCGAACGCGACCCCGGAGCGGTTCCAGCAAGAAACAAAGACCTGCCCCTGGTAGTCACTGTCAATCAAACCCACGAGATTTCCCAATACGATACCGTGTTTGTGACCCAGGCCTGATCGTGGCAAAATGACAGCAGCCAGGCCGGATTCACCCATATGCATGGCGAACCCCATCGGAATCAATCGTGTCTCCCCCGGTGCGATGGTCATGGCTGCATCCAGGCAAGCACGCAGGTCCATGCCGGCCGAACCGGCAGTGGCGTAGTCAGGCAACGGAAATTCCGCACCCAGCCTGGGGTCAATCGCTTTGATTTGAATCGATTTCACTTTCAGAGACACCTTAAGCGTTCATGGAAGTTTCGCTACACCCGCCAGGCGCTCCCGGAGTTGCCTTGCTTTCCTGCCAGCGCCTGCGGCCGGGTAAGATTTACGACCGGCAGTTGGCGCAATTTCGCGTACTCGCACAATCATAACAAGCCTTGGTCACGAAAGCTTGGGGCCATGCAAGCTGCAGGCTTCCAGCAGCCATTGCCGCGTCTGGCGGGCCAAAAGACTACGCTTCGCAGGGTCAATTTACGCTGTTATTGCGCGCCGGCGCAGTGCAGTCTGAAACGGGCTTCGCTATCTGGCTGAACACATGACGAATTTCATACCCGGCACGCTGGCGCCGCGGGAAAAAATGGTGCAATCGGGTGTCGCCTCGCTCACCGACATCGAACTGCTTGCCATCTTGCTGCGCACAGGGGCAGGTTCTACTTCCGTTCTGCACCTGGCCGATGACCTGCTGACGCACTTTGGCGGCCTGCGCGGCCTGCTACGGGCCGATGTGGCACTGCTGCAACAGCGTCACGGACTGGGGCCGGTCAAGTCAGCCCAGCTGAGCGCGGTTCTCGAACTGTCCAATCGCTACCTGCATGAAGCGCTGGTGCGGGGCTCAACCCTGGAAAGTCCGCAAGCCACGGAGTTGTATCTGAAATCCATGCTCCGCGACCAACCCCACGAGGTATTCGCCTGCCTTTTCCTCGACACCCGCCACCGGGTAATTGCCTTCGAGGAGCTATTCCATGGCACCATCGATGGTGCCACTGTGTACCCGCGGGTAGTTGCAGAAAAAGCCCTGGCACACGGTGCGTCCGCCCTGATCGTTGCACACAACCATCCTTCCGGAATCAGCGAACCCAGCCTCGCCGACCAGGCCATCACGCGGCGACTGAAGGATGCCCTGGCTCTGTTGGACATCAGGCTGCTTGATCACTTCGTCATCGGTGACGGGACGCCGGTTTCCATGGCTGCACGAGGTTTGCTTTGAAGGCTTTGCGCCAGGCTCGTTACGCTGAAACCTTGCAACCCGCCAGCGCATGCGGTATAAAGTGCGGCTGATTTTCGTACCAGTTAATTTTAGCGGGAAATTCCATGTCCAGAGTCTGCCAGGTAACCGGAAAAGCTCCAATGAGTGGCCACAATGTGTCGCACTCGAACATCAAGAGCAAGCGTCGTTTTCTTCCAAATCTTCACCATCACCGGTTTTGGGTCGAAAGCGAAAACCGCTGGGTGAGGCTTCGCCTGTCGGCCAAAGGCATGCGCATCGTTGACAAGAAAGGAATTGATACCGTACTGAGCGAGCTGCGTTCACGCGGCGAAAAGGTTTGAGGAGAGTAGCATGGCCAAAAGTGCACGGGACAAGATTCGACTGAATTCATCGGCTGGGACGGGTCATTTCTACACCACAGACAAAAACAAGAAAAATATGCCGGAGAAAATGGAAGTTAAAAAATACGATCCGGTCGTACGCAAGCACGTCATCTACAAAGAAGGCAAAATAAAATAAGCGCCCACACTTGTAGAAAAACCCGCCGTAAGGCGGGTTTTTTTTGCCTGTAGTTCCCGCGTAATGTTGCCGGATTCAGGGAGCGGGGGCCAGTAATCGGCTTGGGGGCACGAGCTGTGACCGGTATCACTTCCCGGGAGACGCCGTGAATACATCCCTGTAGGCTTGGATGCGGCCTCCCTGCCGCATACACTCCCTGGAAGTGATCCCCGCCCCAACTCGCTGAGCCCTGACGCACCGTCCTCAGCGGGAAGCGCAGGTCCCAACCGTTGCACGATGTTACAAAGCTAATAAGTGCAGCGGCACGGTGCCTCAAGCTGGGGAGCGGTGGG
>JANLTO010000077.1:0-24549 GCA_031362985.1 Lysobacterales bacterium
TTGAATCGAAGCCGCGACCGTCCACGGTCAGTGCAAACGTCCCCTGGATGTCGTCGCAGGCACGCACACAGCGATAGCACACGATGCACTGCGAAGGATCAAACGTGAAATACGGATTGGATTCATCCTTGGGTGCATCCAGGTGGTTGGCCCCGGCTATCCCGTAGCGCGATTCGGTAACGCCCAGCGCCTCGGCGGTATCCTGCAGTTCGCAGTCACCATTGGCAGCGCAGCCAACACATTCCAGCGGGTGGTCGGAAACATACAGTTCGACCACGTTACGGCGAAGCTGCCGCAGGCGATCCGTTTGAGTACGCACCACCATACCTTCTTCGGCCTGGGTAGTGCAGGATGCTGGAAAACCTTTGCGCCCATCTACTTCAACCAGGCATATGCGGCAGGAGCCAAACGGGTCCAGGCTGTCGGTCGCGCACAGCTTGGGCACCTTGATGCCTGCCTCGGCCGCCGCACGCATCAACGAGGTGCCTTGCATGACACTGATTTCGCGGCCATCAATGCTTAGCTTTACCAAATGCCCCAGCGGAATGGGGCAAGGTGTTCCAAAATCCTTTGGCCGGTCAAATACACGCTGTGTTTCCATGCCGGGCATTATCTCAGAAATTTGCTACCGACCAAATCATAAATGTAGTAGCCGGGACTTAAACCTGAAACCCTGGCCCGATCCGTTCAGGTTCGAAGATCCGTCTCCCGTCAAGAAAAGCGCTTTAGCAACGGTTAAATTCAGCGCCATGACAAGGCAAATTTGGCCAACACCTGCCCTCGAATTGAAAATGAGTCCCGCGCCATTGGCTGATTTACCCGGGCACCTCGGTCTGACCCCAAATCTCCCCTATAAATACGCAGTGCGAATTCTCTTCATAATTTTTCATAATCTTTCATATTTCCTTAAGGACATTCAGAGGATGAGGGTGGGACTATTAAAGCCCCTTCCACAACTGGAGTTTTCCATGAAACAAAATCATCAGTTCAGATGTACCGCACTTGCATTGAGTCTTTGCCTGGCACCCGTCTCGTACGCAATGTCGGCAAACCTCGATCCACTGTATCTGGCCAGTGTTGCCGAACTCAAGGCTGCCCTGGTCGATGCCAACGCCGGCCGCCGTTTGGTTCTGCAAAGTGGCGTCTACGCGATCGATATCCCTTTGGTGGTGCCCAATGGCGTATCCCTTGAGGGTGAAGGTATTATGATGTCTGATGGCCTGCCGACCGGTTTCGAGCCGGGTACGGAGACCACGATCGTCGCCGCGAATCCTTTTCCCGGTGATCTGCTGACCCTGGGCGACGGGGCGCAGCTCAAAGGCTTGCAGGTCGAGCAGCCGTTCGTGGTTCCTGGCAATGTCGTGAGCGTCAAGTCACGGGCGCCGGGCGACACGGTCTCCGCCTCCATCATCGACTGTGAGCTGATCAGCGACAACATTAACGGAGTCGGTCCGGATGGTCCGATCGGCGGGGGCGTGCTGGTGTTCACGCGAAATCCGAATCCAGCCGGCGATCCGCCGCCACATAATGGCTCCGACCTTGCCTTGCGCATGGACAACTCCATTGTCCAGGTAACGCCTGGCGCCAATGCCGTGTTCGGTATCAACTTTTCTTCGCTGTCCAGTGTGACGATTTCACTCGCACGCAACCGGCTCAACGGCACACTCAATGTCGTGGGAGGTGTCAGCCGGTTCGACCAGGTGACCGGATCCGCAACCATGATTTATTCGGACCGCAATCTGTATACCGGCTCTCCCACTGCCGCCGGCATGCAAATCCAGGGCGGGGCCGCCCCACCGGTGCCGGTTCCTGCCCCGGGCGCTAATGACAACTACGTCTACGTGAGCTCAAACAATGACCGCATTGAGGGGTTCGGCTGGAGTATTCTGGCGGCTGCGGCACGTCGGTTCAATGCCACGACTGGCCCGAGTTCGCGCAATACAGTCGATCTGCGCATTCGTGGTCTGTCGCTGGACTCACAGGGAGCAGGTGCTGCCGACTTTTCTTTATTTGGAGCGCAATCCAGCGGGCAGTATTCGCCGGGCGATGACAACACACTGCGCGTGTTGATTCGCGATACGACCGGCAGCGGACCCACCAACAATCGCTACGGCGAGACTGTCGACGGCATAGGGGATCCGCTGCCGGGCAATCTTGGCAGCGGTAACCGGCTGGAGTTAACCGGCAACCAGCGGGCTTTCGGCCAGGCCAACACCGACATCATCCCGCTTCCACCCGCCAAATTTTTCCTCGGTGGTCTCAAAAACTGAAACAGCCTAAAACAGCGGGAGGGGTCGGAAATGAACTCTGACCCCTCTTTTCGCTTCAACGAAGTGTCGTGCTCCCGCCTGTGACAGTCCAGGCAATGGGGAAAGACGATTTCTGCCATCACCGATTATCGTTCAAAATCCTCCGCAAAATGCTGTAACGCACTGCGCACGGGGTACGGCGTAAGACCACCCATAGCGCAAAGTGATCCATCCACCATGGTGTCACACAGTTCCTGCAGCAGGCTGATGTTTTCCGCGCGGTGTTCATTGGCGATGATGCGGTCGATCACTTCTACCCCGCGCACTGAGCCCACCCGGCAGGGCGTGCATTTGCCACAGGACTCAATCGCACAGAACTCCATGGCGAAGCGTGCCTGTTGTGCCAGGTCAACGGTATCGTCGAACACGACAATGCCGCCGTGGCCCAGCAGTCCACCGATCTGCGTCATGGCTTCGTAATCCAGCGCAACGTCCCACTGCGCAGCAGGCAGGTAGGTTCCCAGCGGGCCACCCACCTGGATCGCACGCATCGGCCTGCCACTGGCAGTGCCACCACCGAAATCTTCCACCAGCTCTCGCAAGGTGTGGCCGAATGGCAGTTCCACCAACCCGCCACGGCGAATATTGCCGGCCAGTTGTACGGTCAGGGTGCCGCGTGAACGGCCGGTGCCAAAGTCGCGGTAGTACGCCGCCCCTTTGGCCAGCACCGTCGTGGCGGCCGCAAAAGACAATACGTTGTTCATAACGGTCGGCTGGCCTAGCAAACCTTTGATCGCGGGTAAAGGCGGTTTGAAACGGACCAGCCCGCGCTTGCCCTCGAGGCTGTCCAGCAGGGAGGTTTCCTCACCGCAAATATAGGCTCCGGCACCGATGCGTAGCTCAAGACAAAATTTCTTTCCAGAGGCCTGGATGTTTTCCCCAAGCCAGCCGGCGCGTTCGGCACGGGCAATCGCCTCCAGCAGCACCTTCCTGGCTACCGGGTATTCGGAGCGCAGGTAAATGAAACCGGCGCTGGCACCCACTGCCACTGCGGCAATGGTCATGCCCTCGATAAGCTGGTAGGGATCTGCCTCCATCAACAAACGGTCAGCAAACGTGCCGGAGTCTCCTTCATCGGCATTGCACACGATATATTTTTGTGCCGATGCAGTATCCAGTACGGTTTGCCACTTGATGCCCGTTGGAAACGCCGCACCCCCGCGACCGCGCAAGCCCGATTCCTTCACAGCATCAACGATGGCCTGCGGTGATAAAGCTAAAGCATTTTCCAGGCCGGCAAACCCGCCCAGGGAACGGTAACTCTCTATCGACAGGGGGTCGTCGAGGCCGGCGCGTGCAAAGGTCAGACGCTGCTGGCGCTGCAGCCAGGGTATTTCATCTGCGCGGCCCAGCGCGAGCACGTCCTGGCAATTTCCGGGAAACCCGTTTTCGAACAGGCGGTGTACATCGGCCGGGCTTACCGGGCCAAAAGCCTGCCGGCGGCCGCCTGCCTCGACTTCTACCAGCGGTTCCAGCCAGAAAGCACCGCGGGATCCATTGCGCACCACGGTCAGATTAATTGAACTTCGCGATGCTTCAGCCGTGATGGCCTGTGCCACGGCATCCGCTTCCAAAGCCAGCGCCGTTGTATCCCTGGGAACAAAAACCCGAATGCTCATCGGCCTTCCCCCTGCAAGCCGGCTAGCAATTGATCAAACCGTTCCGGGGTTACGCGGGCATGGATGTCGTCATCGATACGGACCGTAGGCGCACAGGCACAATTGCCCAGGCAATACACCGGATCCAGCGTAAAACGCCCGTCAGGGGTGGTCTCGCCGAAGTTGATACCCAGCTTGCCGCAAACATGAGCTTCCAGTGCTCGCGCACCCATGGCCTGGCAAGCCTCGGCACGGCACACCTGGATGACGTGATCGCCTGCGGGCTCGGCGCGAAAATCATGATAAAAGTGCATAACGCCGTGCACTTCGGCCCGGGACAGGCTGAGCGCAGTGGCAATCATCGGTATGGCTGCAGACGGCACATAGCCCAGGCGTTCCTGCACAGCATGCAGCACTGGCATTAAAGACCCAACGCGGCCGATATGCTCCTGGACCACCACCTCGATGGTTTCTGCCAATGAGAATGCAGAAGATTGCATGGGAAACCTCTGATCAACCTGCCTGGTAGTTTGCAAACTGCTTGCGGAGTTCCATTTTCTGGATTTTACCGGTAGCGGAATGAGGAATTGTGTCGACGAATACCACGTCATCAGGCACCCACCACTTGGCAATCTTACCATCGAGGTAGCCCAGTATTGCGTCTTTTCCCACATCACTATTGGCCTTCCGCACCACGATCAACAGGGGCCGTTCGCTCCACTTCGGGTGCGGCACACCGATTACGGCTGCTTCGGCCACTCCAGGGCAACCCATGGCCGTATTTTCAACTTCGATGGACGAAATCCATTCTCCGCCCGACTTGATCACGTCCTTGTCGCGATCGGTAATATGCATGAAGCCAAGTGCATCAATGGTGGCAATATCCCCGGTGTCAAACCAACCATCCGCATCAAGAATTTCTGCATCGTGCTTGAAGTACGCTTTGGCAACAGCCGGGCCCCTGACGAGCAGATGGCCAAAGGCCTCGCCATTGTGCGGCAAGTCCTTATGTTCGTCATCCACGATTTTCATTTCGACCAGGAAAGGAGTGCGGCCCTGTTTCTCTTTCAACTTCAAGCGGGCTTCAATGTCCAGGCCAGCAGTGGCGTACTTCATCTTGCCCGTCGTGCCCACGGGTGACATTTCAGTCATGCCCCAACCGTGAATGACTTCAACACCGTAGTCCAGTTCAAACTTGCGAATCATCACCGGTGGGCACGCTGCCCCGCCAATCAGCACCTTATTCAGGTACGGAAGTTTGCTGCCGGTGGATTCCAGGTACTGCAGCAATCCCATCCAGACGGTTGGTACAGCCGCACTGGCAGTGACTTTTTCCGTATCCAATAGCTGGTAAATGCTGGCGCCATCCATACCGGCTCCAGGCATCACGATCTTGGTGCCGGCAGCGGGTGCAGCGTAGGTAATTGCCCATGCATTGGCATGAAACATGGGTACGATGGGGAGAATGACGTCTTCGGAACTTAAGCCTAATACATCGGGCTGGTTCACCATCATGCCGTGCAATACGTTAGAGCGATGTGAGTACAGCACGCCTTTTGGATTTCCCGTTGTACCCGAGGTGTAACACAAGGCCGCTGCCGTGTTCTCATCAAAAGTTTTCCATTGAAAATCAGCGTCGACGCCGGCCAGCCAGTCTTCGTAGGCGACTGCGTTGGGCAGCGTGGTATCGGGCATGTGCTGGCTATCGGTCAGCACAATGTACTTGTGCACGGTGGGCAGGCGCGCCGAGACGGCCTGCAAAACGGGCACAAAACTGGTGTCAACAAACAGGATTTTATCTTCGGCATGGTTGACGATGTAGACCAACTGCTCAGCGAACAACCGCGGGTTCAGGGTATGGCAAATGGCGCCGAGGCCCATGATGCCAAACCAGGCTTCAACGTGCCGGTCGGTATTCCAGGCCATGGTCGCGACACGATCGCCCAGTCGTATGCCGTCTTTTTCCAGGGCTTTGGCCGCTTGCAGCGCACGCAGGCGCAAGTCCGCCAGCGTATAACGCCGAATGGGCCCCTCCAGGGATCGGGTGACAAATTCGCGCTCAGCATGGTTCGCGGCGCCATGGTCAAGCATCTTGTTGACCAGCAAAGGCCAGTCCTGCATCAATCCGAGCATTGCTAATACCTCTTTGATGGTGTTATATCGTACATGGAAAAAAACGCAAAAAGCCGCAGTCTGGAAGGCTAAATATGATGGCATGAAATGCCTTGCCATGCATGGATGTGTTCGCGCCATTTGGCGGCTTCAAACAATCTGGAAATGGCCCAAGCCAAACCGACCAATATCTTGAAATACGCCAACACGGTTCGAATTCGCTCACAGGAAAAACATGTCCTTCATCTCCGAGCTCAAGCGCCGCAATGTGATCCGCACCGGTATCGCTTACCTGGCGCTTGCCTGGCTCTCAACCGAAGTTAGTAGCACCATCTTGCCGATGTTTGGCTTCGGCCCCGGTCTGCCGCGCCTGATCGTGCTGGTATTCGCCATTGGCTTTGTGCCAGTGCTCGTGTTTACCTGGGCGTTTGAATTCACCGCTGAAGGACTCAAGCTCGACAAGAATGTCAACCGCGACGCACCTCAGGTCGTTGCCGCCGGCAAGCAATTTGACCGGATCGTCATCGCTTTGCTGGGACTGGCACTGGCCTGGTTCGCTTTCGACAAATTCATTCTCTCGCCGGATCGTGAATCCGCCACCGTTGCAGCCGCACGCCAGCAGGCAACGGCGGAAGCTCTGGAACAGGCGACGGAGCAGGCGTTTGACCAATCCATTGCGATCCTGCCTTTTGCCAACACCAGTGGAGACGCAGGCAACGATTACCTCAGTGAAGGGCTGAGCGATGAATTGCGCGACCGCCTGGCGCAGGTGCCGGGCCTGAGAGTGATGGCGCGCAGTTCGTCCGTTCGTTTTCGCGGGCAGGATCTGGGCGCGACGGCCATCGCCGGGCAACTGGGTGTCAGCCGCATGATTGAAGGCCGCTTCAACCGCCAGGGCAACCGCGTACTGCTGTCGGTGCAACTGGTGGACTCCAAATCCGGCTTCCAGCTGTGGTCGCAAAGCTACGAACGTGCCAGCCGTGATGTGCTGCTGCTGCAGCAGGAACTGGCTCAGGCTGTGGTCAGCCAGCTGATGCCGGAGTTGTTGCCGATTGAAACGACCGCAAACCCATCGCCGCAACAGGTATCTGCGCACGATTTGCTGCTGCTCGGGCGCCAGTATGAACAGCAGGTTGCCGATCAACAGGTGGTGGATGAAGACAAGCTGCAAAAAGCCATTGACTACTACCGCAGGGCCATTGCAGAAGACCCACAATCAGCGGAAGCCCATGCCCGGCTCGGCAAAATGCTGCTGTATCTGGGTGACGTGGATGCTGCCGAGGGACCCATTTTCAAAGCACTGGAACTTAACCCGCGATTGTCCGATGCGCAGGCCACCCTTGGCCTTTATTACTGGCTTACCCGCCAACCCGGCATCGGTGCCGCCTACTTGCGCGCCATCGAACTTAACCCGAATAACGCCGATGCCCTGTCGTACTATGCCTCCTGGTTGTGGATGCAGGGTGATACGGCTGCATCATCCGAAAAGTACTACCGCCTGGCACGGGATGTGGACCCCCTGTCGCTGGTACGCCACGCAGATCTTGGTTACTACCTGGCGTTCGATGGCAATCGCGCAGGGGCGCAATCAATTGTTGCCCGGATTCTGGAGTTGTTCCCCACTGCGCCTGGTTACCTGGCCGCTGCCCGAATTACGGAGGCCAGTGGTGTTCCTGATGAAGCCATTGGATATGCGCTCAAGGCACGGTTGCTGCGCCCGGACGATGCGGATATTGCGGGTCAACTGGCCGAAATGCATGCCCGTATTGGCGACTTCGAAAGCGCGGCGCTGTTTGAGCCAGATCCCGGCATGGGGCAGTTATTCTGGCAAAGGCGCTATGCCGAACTCATCGATCTCGGCGAAGAACTGGCCATCGATCAACCCGGTGACGTGGATGTTCTGTTCCTGCTGGCTTTTGCGTACAACACTGCGGGACGGTTCACCGATTCTCTGCGGATTCTCGAACGGGCCGGTATGCCCGAAGCTGTGCTGAGTGAATCTCGCCGTGCCAATGAAGTCCATGCGGTAATGACAATGGTTGGCGCTCTGGCAGCCAGTGGCGAAACAGAGCGGGCTAATGAATTGGCAGATTGGGGCATAAAGTGGCATCACGATTACAGGGCCGAAAAGAAACGCAGCTCCTGGGCGACTTATGTGACCGAAGCATGCCTGCTGGCGGCACTGGGTAAAGACGCCGAGGCTTTGGTTTTGCTCGAACCGTTGAAGACTCTGCCGAACATCGTCTGGCTGCCCTGGCTTAAGGACCAAACCTGTTTTCAGAAGTACGTGGATGAACCCCGCTACCAGGCGGTGGTCAGCGCCATTGAAGAACGCCTGGCGGCGATCCGTGAGCGGCTACCCCAAACCCTGGAGAGCCAGGGCTTGTTGCCTGGCTCACCCGATCAGAAATAGCGGGTAATACCGATGTCGCCGGCAATATCGACCACATGCACGGAATCGCCCCAAACGGTGGTAAAGACATTGGCAGACAACTGGTAATTTTCATGGAAAAACCAGTCCGCACCGATGCCCACATTGGCGGAACTGTGCCGGACGGTGCGGTCGTGTTGGAACCACGCCTCATCGGTCCGCTTTGAAGGCGGAAAAGCTTGGGCGCTGTTGCCATTGCCTTTTCTGGCAATGCCAAACACGTTAATCGCGAAGCTGGGTGTGAGGAAATATCCCACTTCGGCGTTGACTCGAAAATGGTTTACGTTCACTCCGAGCGTCTGCTCCACGATGGTGTATCCACCACCCAGGCGGTAATACCAATCAGAAAATGGCAGAAAGTGGGTTAGTTCCAATCCCAGCTCCACCCTCCACAGGTTTTGGCCCACGGCGGAATTGGCAAAAAACTGGTAGTCATGGCTGGGAATCAGCACATGGATAAAGGGTTCTACCCGCACCGGTTTATTGATCCACAAATAGTCCACGCCGAAGTAGTAGTCCTGAAACGTACTGCGGTACTTGCCGTCGTCGATAAAAGACACTTCGGGATGAGGAGGATCAAGGGTCGCGGGGTTGTGGGTAGTCGCTCCGGAGGCCCGTTTCTTGATGTAGGGAACGCCAAATTCAAGACGCCAGCGTTCCGCAACAGCATAGTCAACCTGGAAGTAAAGGCTTTGAGTGCGCACTTCCCCAATAGGAACCTCATTAACACCATTTTGAAACTTGCTGACGTCGATGTACTGATAATTAAGGAAGACAGAGCCCTCACCTTTTGTGTAGAGCTGGTCGTAAATATTAAATGCCTCACTGGCCCAGACGCCGGGCGACCACAATGCTGCGCACAGCAGCACAATGTGTAATTTTTGACGATACTCATGGCGTGCTGAACGAAAGGCAGTGAGTTGAGCTTTATCCATATTCTCAGACTCCAGGACATCGTGCATGACGGACGTGCCGGTTCCGACTGTGATCTGTGAGCCGGGCAGCCTTGATTGGCCCTACTTGCCCTGTTCCTTCAAACTTTTATGAATCGCCTTGAGATATTTGTTGACGTCGTCATCCGAAGACACGGTGTGGGCGTATTGCGACTTGGCCAATTTCGCATCGGGTGAACCTTTCTCAATCACCGGCACCCAATCTGGATGGGTGGCGATTTCCGCAGATTGGGCTTCGACTTCGTCTCGCTTGCTGTAGGGGGCAACGACCACGTCGAACTGTTGGGTTTGCATTTCCATCGCAAGGTCAACATCATTTGAGACGATCTGAACGCTGTGCCCCGCCTCTTGCAGCTGGTCAGCCACAGCCCGTTCTTGATCAGTTCGTGCATAAACCAGGACGGAGCCTGGAATGGGGGCAGAATAGGCACGGTAGTGAACGCCCTTGCCAACGCGGAACATACTTTCACCGCAAGCAGAGGCACCATTTGATATTGCAGTCAAGGAAACTGCCAGAAAAACCGCCACTATCAGCAAGGTACGCATAGGAGTGTCTCCCCGAAGCGAACATGAAAAGCAACGAAAATCGACCGGTGTAATGCCCCATTAATAGCAGAAATGGCGGGGTATTGCATTGAATCCTGAAAAATGAGACGCAGCAGCGCAGGTCCAAAAGATCAAAACCGATAAATTTGTTGCCAGGGAATGGGGGTGGAAACGTTCAACGATTTTGACAAACCGTCAATGGCAGCCCGCGCGATGCCCGCAGTGGTTTTACCGTCTTTTGTGTAACAGGACTGATAAAACCGGGCCGTAGCATCAGCGTGTTCCTGCGTCACGTCAAAATATTCCTGCAACACCCGGCCTACCAGGACGGGGTCATGGTGAATCAGCAGCAGACTCTCCTTGTGCGTGCCTACCAATAGCCGTGTCAGCTCGAATTCCTTGTCGAGGTAGTCTTGACCAACGCCAAGTCCGGTTGTGGGTATCCTGATCTCATCCCCGAAAAAACACAGCGTAGTAAAACCGAGCCCGGTGAGTTTGGCCGGCGCCAACGCCGAACTGATGACAGCGGCATCCACATAGCCACCCTTCAGCAGGCCAAGACGCGCCGTGTCGTCCCTGGCGCAGTGCAAACTCACCTCAGTCGCAACTTTGAGCCCTGCCCGGGTCATGATGATGTTGGCCAGGTAATGCGGGGGTGCGATGGCGGGAAAGGTTGCCAGCCGCTTATTTTTCAATTCCGCCACATTCTTTATGCCGTGGCTGGCATAGATCCAGAACATCGGCTTGTCTACAGCCACGAAGACCACACGTTGCGGGATTCCTTTTACCGCGCTGGCTAGGGCAGCACCGCAACTGGCCTGAAACCAATGCACGGGCAACTCAGTTTCCGGAATAAAGGTGATGTCCACCAGTTCCACCTGCAGCTGGTTCTTTGTATACAGGCCAGACCTGACCGCCACAAAGTGGCACAGCAACTCGTGCGGGTCAAAGGCCTTGAAGCCTAAAGTAACAGCAGCCATCAGTTTGTTTGCAAATGCGGAATCACGGACTCCGCCAGGGTGTTGATCATGACATCGGGCTCATTGGTGGCAATGGGGAGCACAAAGTTTTCGACTCCCAGTGCAATCAATTCGCGGAACCGGGGAATAACCTCATCGGGCGTGCCGGATATGGACACCGCATCCAGGATTCGTTCTGTGATCAGCCCGGCATGTTTTGCCTGCATGTTGCCATGCTGTTGATAATCGTACTGATCTTTCATGTGCTTCAGATCGTGCCACAGGTCATCAGGAATGTCTTCGCGTGGAATGCCAGCGTAAATCGTTCCGGCAGCAATCGAGGCATAGCCTCTTACTTCTGCCCGAATCCGCTCCCGATCCGTCGAAACTCCGCAGCCGAGCCGTTGATACAGTTTAACGTCCGAAAGTTTCCGTCCTGCCTGTGCAGCGCCGATCGCGATATTCTTTTGTGCGTATCGCACCAGTTGGGGGTCGGCGCCCACCTGGAACAAAACGCCGTCAGCGATGCGCCCGGCGAGTTGCAGGGATTTTGGTCCGGTGCAGGCAATTACCACCGGCACCTTACGCGGAGGCCAGTTGACCTTTAGTTCCTGTCCATCGAAGGTCACCGTTTCGCCAGCCAGCAAAGCACGCAGAACACAAATGACTTCTTCCAGGCGGGCCAATTTTGATGGCTTTTGACCGATGGTATAGATCGCACTATCGCCAATCCCGATCCCCAGTATGGCTCGCCCCCCGGATAGCTCATCAAGGGTAGCAAAGCTGTGGGCCAATACAGCCGGGTGGCGGGTAATGATGTTTGCGACGCCCGTTGCCAACTGCATGTTTCGCGTGTGCTCGGCAAACAAGGTAAGCGCCATGAAGGCATCACGAAAAATGGATTGGGAGTCCGCGACCCAAACCCCGGCGAAGCCGAGTTCATCGGCGCGGGTGATCCAGCTGACAAAATCCCGAATGGGGCGATTGGGCAGGATACCAATATGAAACGAAACGGGCATATTGCATTCCACATGAACAATGGATGACTATATAAGATATCCCGGCTCAGCCCCACTTAAATCGCGTAGTCCAATACCCGGGAAAGGCATCAAAGGAAACCTGGCATGACGGCACATATCATTGGATTCGTTGTTGGCATCATTATCGCCATCCCCGGCACCATAATGCCGGTGCGCAAGTTTCTGAGTCTGCGTGGCGAAAAGATTTTCTTCTCCCTGACGCTGATTCCCATAGCCCTGTTTTACATCGGATTCTCTTACTATTACGGCGACCTTTCTGCGCTGCACGCGGAGATTGTCGGCTTGATTATTTTTACCGTGCTCGCCCTGCTGGCCCAGTTCATGGCAAGCTGGATCCTGGTGGTAGCCTATGTTGCCCACGGAGTGTGGGACGTACTCCACGAAGTTTACGTGGCTTCAATTGGTGGCGTTATTCCCTGGACCGAAGTTCCGGCGGGCTATGCTACATTTTGCCTGGCCTATGATCTGATCATTGCTGCGTATGTTTATCAGCGCATGCGGCTATGGAACCCAGCGGGTTCGGGACAATAACCGGGGACCAGGCAGCAACCCGGCGGGCGCTCAATTTTTGATTTAACTGGTGCCGGCACGGGGATTCGAACCTCGGACCTCCTCATTACGAATGAGATGCTCTACCAACTGAGCTATGCCGGCGCTTTGAAGGGCGGCCAGTATATGCAAATCACCCCCCTTTAACAACCAGCCGAAAGCTGTGCATGCGCGGCAGTTTTCCTACTCACCGGCGGGTAAATCACCCATTTTCCCTGCCCTGAACAGGCCTCACACTTCCTTCCAAATCTTCCTGAGTCCGGAAGCAGCAGCAACACTGAACGCGATATCAATTGAGTTTCATTGCAGCATGCGAACAGACACAAAAAAGCACCGTCAATATGGGTTTTCCCTCGTGGAAGTGATGGTTTCGGCAGTAGTTTTTTCGCTCGGCCTGGGGGGATTGTCGCTGATGATGCTGACCTCGGTACACGGCACGCAGAAAGCCCAGGACCAGACAGTCGCCACCATGCAGGCCTCGTCCCTGGCGGAACTGATACTCATGAACCCGGCGGCGATTGGCCATTACATCAACCCGGTTCCACCATCCCCGAAAGACTGTGCTCCGCCTACAGGCTGTTCCAGCGTGGCGTGGGCAGCCGGAAACCTGGCGCGCTGGCAGTTTGAACTGGAACAGAATCTGCCCGGATCCACGGGCCTGGTGTGCCGCGACGCGTCCCCCGACGACGGCCAAGCTACTGAGCCGGCCTGCGACGGCGCCGGATCTGCCGTAGTCAAGGTGTTTTGGACAGACCCTCATCGGCGCGATGCGGGCAATGAAGGTGTGCAGCGCGTCGTAGTTCAGGTCAGGCCTTGATGCTCCCCGGCAGCACAGAAATTTTCCCCGAACGGGGTATGTCCCTGGTGGAGCTACTGCTGGCCATGCTCATTGGCGCTATTTTGCTCATTGGCCTTGTACAGATTGTTGCCGGAGCGCGTAGCAGTTTCCGCCTGCAGGAAGGCATGGCGGAACTGCAGGAAAATGGACGTTTTGCCGTCGACAGCCTGGCCAACGTACTGCGGCAGTCACCCTACACACCGGAACCCTGGCAGAACGCAACGGAGCAAACCGGGTTTACACCGGAAACCCGGGATGCGGTGAGCAGCAAGGGAGACAGGCTGGCCATTCGCACCTGGTCGGAACTCAATTGCTATGGCAGTGCGAATCCGGCGACCGACGCAAACGGCCGCCCCCGGTTTTACCTTATGGAATCCATCCTCAGCCTGAGTAGCTCAGGAAATCTTGCCCATACCTGCCGCTACGGCCCTGGCGCGAGTCAATTCATCACCCAGGTTCTAAACCAGGGTCTGTTGGAAAACGTTGACGCGTTCCAGGCCCTGTACGCTGAGGATGAGGACATGGATGGCCAGTCCGACCACTGGGTCAAGGGTGGGCTGTGGTTGGATCAAGCTCGCATTTCGGGCCTGCAAATTGCGGTACTTGTTCGCACTGACCAGGCAGTCACGGACGGAATACCCAAATCATATACTTTGCTTGATAGAGTCATAAACGCACCGGCCGACGGACGGCTGCGCCGCGTATACACATACTCACAGGCACTGCGGGGGCGGCAAGGATGAGGCAGGCTGCCTGCAAGAGCGCGGCTTTTCGTCGCCAGCGAGGCATTACTCTTCTGACTGGGCTGGTACTCCTGGCCGCAATCAGCCTGCTGGCGCTGGTGGCGACATCCAGCATGGTCCTGCAGCTCCGTATGGCGGGTAATTTCGAAGACAAGCAACTGGCCCTTCAGAACTCCTCACTGGCGGTCATTCAGGGCGAGGGTTTCCTGTATTCAATCGGCCACGATGGCCGCGCACCCGAATGCCAGGTCGGGTGTTTCAACCTGCCCTTGAGCGCCATCATTCACCCGCCCCTGGATGTTCCTGCCTTTCCGGAATACGAAGATCCAAACTGGTGGCGTTCAAAAGCTGTGGACGCTGCGCTTGATCCACTGTCAGGTATGCGGGTCGAAAGTGCATCCGCCAAAGGTGCAGACCCTCCCCGGTTCCTGATTGAGGAAGTTTATTTTGATCCTCTCACTGGCGTGTCGGTCGCTGCAGATGCACCCCCAGTGAAGGGTATCGGCTATTACCGTGTCCTCGGTCGCGGCTCCGGTCAGGGTGCGGCGGCCGTGGCAGTCACTGAATCCATCGTCGCCCGGCCCTGGCAAGCTGATGCTTTGCCCGGCGCCGGAATCAGGGATGCCAATGAATTCTGCGCAGGTTTCAGACCGTGGTACGACTGCGGACGCATGGCCTGGCGTCAGCGCCGCTAAGCATGGAACTGCCAGTCAGGAGGGGCTGCAAAAGCTGTCGCTGGTGCCGCGGATTCACCTTGCTTGAACTCCTGATCGTCTGCGCATTGGTCGCCATCATGCTTACGTTTGCGATTCCCGCCTACCAGGCTTATGTGCAACGGGCATACCGGGGCACTGCCATAGAAGTTCTGCTGACAGCCGCAGCTTGCCAGGAACGGATTCATGCGCGGGACTTCAATTACGACACCAACCGCTGCCTGGCGCCACCGGATAAAGACGACAGGTATGGGTTTGGATTTGAGCCGGACCACCAGGCTGCAGTGAGTGCATACATCGTGGTAGCCCAACCCCTGGGCGCGCAGTCCGCAGACCCGTGTGGCAGTTTGTCACTCGACCAGAATGGGACCCGATCGATTAGCGGACCTCACGAGCGATTACGCAAATGCTGGGAAGGGCGTTAGCTCAAGGAGAGTTGAGGATGCCTGAATCGATAATTCCCGGGTCAACCTTCCCGGCGTCGACAATTTTCAGGCGCAATTCCCTGGGCAGGGCAAATTCCATGGTTTCGGGTATGCTCTTGAGTTCTTCCACGGTGTTGCCGCCTTTTGCCTGGAGGCAGGCGATGACTTCGCGCACCAGGCTCTCAGGCGCCGATGCTCCAGCCGTTACGCCAACCGTAGCAACACCCTCCAGCCATTCATCCCGAATGTCGTCTGCACCGTCGATCAGGTATGACGGCACTCCGCGCTTTTCAGCTAATTCGCGCAAGCGATTCGAGTTGGAACTGTTGACCGAGCCCACCACCAACAGCAGGGTTACACGACTGGAAAGGTCCTTAACTGCGTCCTGGCGGTTTTGCGTCGCATAACATATGTCGTCGTGCCGGGGGCCGATAACATCTGGAAAGCGATTTTGTAATGCTTGGATAATCGCCTGGGTATCATCTACCGAAAGCGTAGTCTGGGTTACGTAGGCAATATCCTGCGGATAGTTAACCTTTAGCGATGCAACGTCTTCGAGTGTTTCCACCAGGTAAATCCGATTGTTCCGCGGCGGGTGTTTCATCCATTGGCCCAGGGTACCTTCCACTTCCGGATGTCCCGCGTGACCGATCAAAACCGCCTCCCGGCCTGTTTTGCAATGCCGTGCTACTTCCATGTGAACTTTGGTCACCAATGGGCAGGTAGCGTCGAATACCTTCAAGCCCCGGGTCTGCCCTTGCTTGCGCACCGAAATGGATACACCGTGTGCACTGAAGATCACGGTCGAGTTGTCGGGGACTTCGTCCATGTCTTCAACAAAAATTGCACCCGCTTCACGCAGCCGATCTACGACGAAACGGTTATGTACGACTTCATGGCGCACGTAAATGGGTGCGCCGAAGAGCTCCAAAGCCCGCTCGACAATTTCTATGGCGCGGTCTACACCAGCACAGAACCCCCTGGGATTGGCCAACAGGATGTCCATTATTTCGCCTTCACTTCGCGGCCATCACTCTTTCACTGGCTCGCCGCGCCAAGCCCGACGCAGGGCATCGAGTATGAGCAGGATCACACCACTGGTGATGGCCGAGTCGGCCACGTTAAACGCGGGCCAGTGATAGCCGCTGTAGTGGACATCAATAAAATCCACGACATAGCCCAACTGTACGCGATCAGACAGGTTGCCCAGGGCTCCGCCTATCACCAGGGCCAGCGCAAGACCGGTCAGCCACTCACGCCGGGGCAAGCGCAATACCCAGACGATCAGCACCCCGCTGACAACCGATGCGAGGGCAGTGAAAAACCAGCGCTGCCAGCCGCCCGCGTCACTGAGGAAACTGAATGCCGCGCCGTAGTTATGCGCCAGTGTCATGTTCAGCCAGGACCACATCTCGTGTGGCCGATACAATACCAATACCTCGCTAGCCCATTCCTTGGTCACCATGTCTGCCCATACGATCACACCTGAAACGAGCAGCCAAAGCCAGGAATAGGGCGCAGGTAGCTGACGCATGCGGCCAGTCGGTTTCGTGTTCATCCTTGCATGCACGTCATGATTTTCCTCATGCTACGCGGCGGACTTCGCCGGCGCCTATTACGTTTTCAACACAACGGTCGCAAATTTCCGGGTGGTCAAGGTGCGAGCCGATAGATTGACGATAATGCCAGCAACGCACGCATTTTTCGTGCGTCGATGGTATCACCCGAATTGCGATCTCGCCGTGCTCCAGGCGTTCACGTTCGATATCGGCCGGTGCGACCGCCAGTTCATCGACTCTCGCCCCGGAAGTGATCAACACAAAACGCAGCTCGTCGCCCAACCAGTCGATGGCATGCTTGAGCTCACCCTGCAACCACAGGTCAACTTCGACCGCCAGCGATGACCCTGCCCTGCCCGCCTTGCGCACCAGCTCAATGGACCTGCTCACCGCTTCGCGCACCTCGATGATACGTTGCCAGCGCACCCTTTCCTCTGTACCTCCGGCCAGCTCAAACAATCCGTCGTACCACGTCTCAAGGAATATACTGTCACTGCGTTGGCCCGGCATGGAGGTGTGAATTTCCTGCGCGGTAAAACTCAGGATAGGTGCTATCCAGCGGGCCATGGCTTGCAATACATGGTACATGGCGGTTTGCGCGGATCGGCGCGGAGGACTGTCAGTGCCGGTGGTATAGAGTCGGTCCTTGAGGATGTCGAGATAAAAAGCGCCCATCTCAAAGGCACAGAAATTGTGCACTTTCTGGTAAATCTGCAGGAACTGGTAATCGGCATATGCCTGCACCACTTCGGCCTGCAACTGCGCGGCACAATCCACCGCCCATCGGTCCAAAGGCAGCAACTGGTCTGCGGGCAGAGCATTGGCAGGATCAAAACCATCCAGGTTGCCGAGCAGGAAGCGTGCGGTATTGCGGATGCGGCGGTAGGCATCTGCAACCCGTTTGAGGATTTCATCCGAGACGCTCATCTCGCCCCGGTAGTCTGCAGCGGCTACCCACAAACGCAGGATATCCGCGCCCAGCGTGTTCATCACCTTAATAGGCGAATCGACATTGCCGGCAGATTTCGACATCTTGCGACCATCGGCGTCCACCACGAATCCGTGGGTAAGTACCTGCCTGTAGGGGGCGATGCCGTGCATAGCCACAGAGGTCAATACGGAGCTCTGAAACCAGCCCCGATGCTGATCGGATCCTTCCAGGTACATGTCTGCCGGCCGCGTCAATTCCGCGCGCTCATCCAGCACCGCGCGATGTGAAACACCGGAGTCAAACCAGACATCAAGAATGTCCGTTACCCGTTCCCAGGTGTTTTCCGCAAGACCCAGGCGGGACCAGATGTCATCCCGGTACCAGCAATCCACCCCTTCCTGTTCCACCAGTAAGGCCACCTGCTGCATGATGCGCGTGGTCTCGGGATGCAACTCCCGGCTTGAACGGCTGATAAACAGGGTGATGGGCACGCCCCAGGTGCGCTGGCGCGAAATACACCAGTCCGGGCGATTCTGCACCATGCCCTTAATGCGCTCTTCGCCCCAGCCAGGCACCCAGCGTACGTCCGCTATGGCCTTGACGGTCTTGTCCCGCAAGCCGGCCTGGTCCATGTTGATGAACCATTGTGGTGTCACGCGGAAAGCAGTTGGCGTCTTGTGACGCCAGCAGTGTGGATAGGAATGCTGGAAATCTTCGTTGAATAACAAGACACCGTTGGTGTGCAATAGCTGGATGATGTTCTCGTTAGCCTTCCACACCCACAAACCGGCGAAGAGCTCGGTATCCTCCAGATAAACGCCGTCCCCACCCACCGGGTTGCTCACAGGGAGACCATAAAGCTGGCCAACCCGAAAGTCGTCCTCGCCATGGCCCGGCGCCGTGTGCACGGCACCAGTACCTGCTTCGGTAGTGACGTGCTCGCCCAGGATGACCGGCACATCGCGGTTATAAAACGGATGTCGCAGCCGCAGGTGCTCCAGCGCGGCTCCCTTGGTCGTGGCTAATTTTTCCACCGCTTGCAGGCCGAGCCTCGTCACGGTCGAATCCAGCAGGTCTGCCGCCAAAACCAGCACCAACGCTACATCGTGGGTGCGCGCTGAAATCAACACATAGTCCAGCTCCGCATGCAAGGCAACTGCCTGGTTAGCGGGCAAGGTCCAGGGCGTTGTGGTCCAGATCGGGATGCCGGCATCACCGTCCATCACGTCCACGCCAAATGTGGCAAACAGGGCGGTCCTGTCCACTGCACGGAACAGCACATCGATGGCGGGCGATGTCTTGTCCTGGTACTCGATTTCAGCTTCGGCCAGGGCTGAGCCGCAGTCGAAACACCAGTGCACCGGCTTGGCTCCCTGTTCCAGGTGCCCTGCATCAATGATGGTCGCCAATGCCCTGATCATGTTCGCCTCATAGGTGAACGACTTGGTGATGTACGGGTTGTCCCAGTCACCGAGCACGCCCATGCGGCGAAAACCACTTTTCTGCAATTCAATCTGCTTGTCTGCATACGCACGGCACTGCGCTCGAAATGCCATCGCGTCCAGCTTCTGGCCAACTTTGCCAAATTTTTTCTCGACCTGCAGTTCGATGGGCAGGCCGTGGCAGTCCCATCCGGGAACGTACGGCGAACGGAAGCCGGCCATCAGGCGAGACTTGACCACAACATCTTTCAGGATCTTGTTGACCGCATGACCCATGTGCAGGTCGCCATTGGCGTAAGGGGGGCCATCATGCAGGATCCACAGGGGCCGCTGGGCGGTTTCCTGCTGGATTCTTTGGTAGAGCCCGGCCTTCTCCCAATTTTCTATCATGCCCGGTTCCCGATTGGCCAGATCGGCCTTCATCGCGAAGTCAGTTTTTGGCAGGTTTATTGTGTCTTTATAGTCCATAGTCCTCTATTTCTGTTGCACATCATTTAGTCGGGCCGCTCGGAATTTTCCAGGATTAACCTGGCTTCAGCTTCATCAAGGCGCATTTGCGCCACCATGGGCTCTATGGCTTCAAAAAGAGCTTCATCCCGTAACTTTGCCACAAATTCGACTTCCAGGCGTTGCCCATAAAGGTCACAGGCAAAATCGAACAAATGCACTTCCAGCAAAGGCTCCTGGCCGCCCACGGTAGGCCTCCAGCCCAGGCTGGCTACACCCGGCAACCAGGTATGATGCCCATGCCGGTCGCCGCGGTAAACCGCAACCCGCACGTACACTGCGAAAACCCCTGCAAGTGCGGCTGGCTCGGCACGAATGCGCAGGTTGGCTGTCGGGTATCCCAGTGTGCGGCCCAATCGCTGACCAATAACGACGTGGCCCTCCATCCGGTAAGGCCGGCCCAGCATCCTTGCCGCAAATTCGAGGTTTCCTTCGGCCAATGCACTGCGAATGGCTGTACTGGAAATCCGCTCGGTCCCGAGGTAGACCGCCCGTGGCGTGTCTACCTCAAATCCAAACTCTTCGCCCAGGGTCCGCAGGAGCATCACATCACCTTCGCGGCGGCGTCCAAACCGAAAGTCCTCGCCCACCACCACGCAACGGGCTGCCAGACCGTCAAACAACACCCTGGTGGCAAACTCCCTTGCGGACAAGGAGGCCAGGCTCGAATCAAAGCGCAGCATCCAGGTTTCATCAACACCAGTGGCACGCAATAGCATCAGTTTCTGATACACCGTGGTCAGCCGTGCCGGCGCTGCTGCGGGCTTGAACACCGCTTGCGGCAGTGGCTCAAAGGTAACTACCGAAGCAGATTCATTCCCACCGGCCAATTCCATGCAGCGTCGCAGCAAGGCCTGGTGGCCGAGGTGTACGCCATCAAAATTACCGATGGTTACAATCGACCGGTCCAGACGCGCGGGGCGGCGCTGACCGGGCCTGTTGCGCAACACGTTCACGCTCTAAACCCCGCCTTTCTCAAGGTGATGCTTGCGCAGACCGCTGCCAAATATCACCACGAAATAGACCAGGATGCTGCCTACAACAAGCTCGGCAAGCCTGCGGATGCGCATGGGTGCAGCGTCTGCCAACCATTGGTCTACGCTCCCATACCACCACAGCAACCAGGCAGTCATGGCCAGGGCAGCGGTAAATACAGCAAACAGGACGCGTGACCAGCCTGGTGCCGGCTGGTAGACGCCATGGCGACGCAAGCCCCGGTAGAGCATGGCGGCATTGATGTACGCAGCCAGGGCACTCGCCAGCGCCAAGCCGGCGTGGGGACCCTCGAAATGCAGTGCCAGCAGCGTCCCAACGAACAGCAGGTTAAGGCCAATATTCGACACCATCGCAATAATGGCAATGCGCACGGGTGTGCGTGTGTCCTGCCGTGCATAAAAACCGGGGGCCAGCACTTTTACGGCAATAAAAGCGGGCAAGCCCAGGGAATAGGCCGAAAGGCTCAGCGATGTCATGTACACATCTTCTGCCGTGAATGCCTGGTACTGAAACATGCTGATCAGCAAGGGTTGGGCTAGGACTACAAGAGCCACCGCTGCCGGGAAGGTTATGATCAGCGCGAGGCGTAACGCCCAATCCATGGTGGCGGAAAAAGCCTCCGTGGTTTTCTGGGCGTGCTTGAGTGCCAGGTTGGGCAGAATAACGGTAGAGATGGCAACACCAAACACACCCAGCGGAAATTCCAGCAGCCGGTCCGAATAGTACAACCAGGTCACGCTGCCGCTGATCAGAAAGGTAGCCATCACGCTGTCCACCAACAAATTTATCTGCGCCACCGAGGAGCCCACGAGGGTTGGGATCATCAAGCGCAGGATCTTGCGTACTCCGGAGTGCTGCCAACCCCAGCGCGGTCGCGGCAGCATGCCAAGGTGGATCAGAGCCGGAACCTGGACCAGCAACTGCACAAGGCCGGCCGCCAACACCCCCCAGGCCAGCGCCATCACAGGCACTTCAGCCCGGCCGGAGAATCCGATTGCTGCGACAATCAGGGACAGGTTGAGCAGCACGGGTGTAAGCGCCGGTACCATGAAACGATCAAAAGTGTTGAGGATGCCGCCTGACAAAGCTGTCATGGAAATGAACAGGATGTAAGGAAAAGTAACGCGCAACATGTCTGCCGACAGCCAGAATTCAGGCCGGCGCGCCAGGGCCCAACCCGGGGCAAATAGTGCGGTTAGTACGGGTGCGGCAAGGATACCTACCGCTGTAATCACCATCAGCACAGCCAGGAGGGTCCCGGCCACATGATCAACGAGGCTCTTTAGGGCCTTGCGGTCACCACTGGCCCTTGCCTCTGAAAGAACAGGCACAAATGCCAACGAAAAGGAGCCCTCGGCAAACAGGCGCCGCATGAAATTCGGGATTCTGAATGCGAGAAAAAAGGCGTCAGTGGCCGAATCTGCACCGAAATACCGTGCAATGACCATATCGCGTACAAATCCTGATAACCTTGAGACAAAGGTGGATAACCCAACCGTCAAGGTGGACTTCAAGAGCTTCAAGTGAAATCAAATCCCTGTATTGATTGACCCGGCCGACAAAAAATAAGAAAATGCCCGGCTTGATTTTAAAAATGTTGTTTGGAGATTACCTTGGCTAACAGTTTATCAGCTCGCAAACGTGCCCGTCAGTCGGAACAAAACCGCCAACACAATGCCAGCATGCGCTCACACGTACGCACTGCAATCAAAAACGTAGTGAAAGCCGTTGCCGCTGGCGACAAACCCAAAGCTGAAACTGCATATAAAACCGCTGTGCCGGCAATTGATCGTTCCGTTGCCAAAGGCTTGATGGCCAAGAACAAGGCTGCGCGGCATAAGTCGCGGCTAAATTCCCACGTTAAAGACATGTAATCAGATATTTACAAGGCAGTCACCCCCAAAGTGACTCCTCAATGTGCAAAAGCCCTGGCACTTCCGGGGCTTTTTTATGGCTCATCTATTCTCAGCAAGGCGTCGGACACCTGGTGCATCAACTCGCGGGTGCCTTCGCCGGTAATTGATGAAATCACCGACCATGGGGCGCTCCAGCCCAATTCTTTGACCACGGCCGCAGCTTTTTCACGTGGTTCCGTGCCCGGTAGCAAATCGGCTTTGGTAAACACCAGCCAACGCGGCTTATCCATCAGGCCTGGATCGAATCGTTCCAGTTCGTTTTCGAGCAGGCGAATCTGAGAGGCCGGATCAACATCTTCGTCCAGAGGCGCCAGGTCCACCAGTTGCAATAACAAGCGAGTGCGCTGCAGGTGTTTGAGGAACTGGATACCGAGGCCGGCGCCCTCTGCAGCGCCTTCAATGATCCCGGGGATATCGGCGATGACAAAACTTCGGTCCGTGTCGATGCGTACTACACCGAGATTCGGATACAGGGTGGTAAACGGGTAGTCAGCCACTTTTGGCCTGGCCGCGGATACTGCTGATATCAGGGTCGATTTTCCTGCGTTCGGAAACCCGAGCAAGCCAACGTCGGCCAAAACCTTGAGTTCAAAATGCAGGTTGAAGGTTTCACCTTCCAAACCCGGGACCGTACGCCGGGGCGCCCGGTTGGTTGAACTCTTGAAGTGCAAATTGCCCAGTCCGCCACGACCACCACGCGCAACCAGCAGCAGTTGCTTGTGTTCAGTGACGTCGCCCATGGCCTCGCCGGTGTCGGCATTGGCAACTATGGTGCCAAGCGGAACCCGAACGATAACGTCTTCACCGCCCCTCCCGGTCATCTGCCGGCCGGCTCCACCCCCGCCGTTCCGGGCCTTGTACTTGCGCAGGTGGCGGAAATCCACCAGCGTGTTAAGCCCGGAATCACCTTCAAGGTAAACACTGCCGCCCCGCCCGCCATCACCTCCATCGGGACCGCCAAAAGGAATGAATTTCTCACGACGGAAAGAAGCCGAACCATCGCCCCCGTTGCCGGCAATTACGGTTATGTTTGCTTCGTCGACGAATTTCATAGGGATAATTCTACGTTATTTGCTGTAGCAGACTTTCTTCAATCCGTTGTTGCATAAAAAAACCCCGCCTGAGCGGGGTTTTTTCTGAATCCTGCGCTCGAATCAGGAGGGAATGACGCTGACAAACTTGCGGTTCTTACTACCCTTCTGATCAAATCGCACGGTGCCGTCAGCTACCGCAAACAGGGTGTGGTCACGGCCAACGTTTACATTTTCGCCGGCATGGAACTTGGTACCGCGCTGGCGGACCAGGATATTGCCGGAAATGACAGATTCACCGCCATAGCGCTTTACACCGAGGTATTTTGGATTTGAATCGCGGCCGTTTCTAGAACTGCCGCCTGCCTTTTTATGTGCCATGGTCCTGGGATCTCCTGAATTTCTTCGCCGTCAGGCTTTGATACCGGTAATTTCCAGCTGTGTGAAGTACTGCCGATGGCCCATATGCTTCATATGGTGCTTACGACGCCGGAACTTGATGATCTTGATCTTATCGGCACGACCATGATCCACCACGAGGGCGATCACTTTTCCACCATCCAGGAAGGGTGCGCCAACTTTTACGTCTTCACCTTCGCCAACCATCAGCACCTGGTCGAGTTCGATCGTTGAGCCCTTTTCGGCCTCAATTTTCTCAACCTTTATCGTGTCACCGGTGGTAGCCCGGTATTGCTTACCGCCGGTTTTGAATACTGCGTACATGGGAATAAAACTCCGGTAGGAAAACGGCCCTGCAAAAGGGCGAGAATGTTATCCGGTTTAAGGACCAGGGTCAACCTGAAAGAACGTCGTGTAGGTGCAAAGTTGTAATGTCCCCTGTGTGCAAAGTTAAAGTGTCCCCTTTTGTGGGGGAGCGCTGTGACACAAGGAAGCATTACTTTGTCCAGGAAGAGTTTGAACAGGCTGCATGTAATACGCAATATCGACCTG
>JANLTO010000084.1:0-3292 GCA_031362985.1 Lysobacterales bacterium
CGGCGAGAGACTAATGGTCTACGCCGACTACACTGCCTCGGGCCGTTGCCTGACGCTGGTCGAGCGCTACCTGCAAAACCTGCAACGCATCTACGCCAACTCACACACCGAGGACGATATCAGTGGGCGCTCGATGACGCATTTGCTGGAGGAGGCTGAAAACTCAATCAAACGATCGGTTAATGCAGGGCCAGCCGGATGCATCGTACCGGTGGGCAGTGGCGCCACGGGCGCCATCGATAAATTCCAACAGATCATTGGCATCATGCTGCCGCCGGCCGCGCGGCAAAACCTGGATGGTTTACTGGAGCGCACCTTCGGTGAAACCGGAAGGCAGGCATTCAAACAACAGCTTGATCAACACCAGCCCGTGGTGTTCGTCGGACCCTATGAACATCACTCCAACGAGGTGTCCTGGCGCCAGGGGCTGACCACGGTTGTGGAGGTACCTCTGGACAGCGAGGGCGGCATCGATCTGGCAGCTCTCGAAGCCCTGCTGATGGTCCCGGCCTACCAGGGCCGCATGCGTATTGGTTCCTTTTCAGCCGCCTCCAACGTCACTGGCATGCGCTCGCCGGTACACGCGATTGCGGCCCTGCTGCACCGCCATGATGCCATTGCCTGTTTCGATTTCGCCGCCAGCGCGCCCTATGTCGAGATCGATATGAACCCACCTGCAAATCAATACCCGGGCGACGCCTCGCTGGACGCAATATTCATTTCACCGCACAAGTTTCTGGGCGGGCCCGGTTCCAGCGGCATCCTGGTATTCAACAAACGGCTTTACCATGGCGAACTGCCGCCGTCGGTTGGCGCTGGTGGCACAGTGGACTACGTGGGGCCGACCAGCCAGGACTTTATCCGGGATATCGAAGAGCGTGAAAAGGCCGGAACGCCGGGCGTTTTGCAAATCCTGAAAGCGGGTCTGGTGTTCGAGATTAAGGATCGCATCGGGCACAAGGTGATCGAACACCGTGAATGCGAATTGCTGCAACGCGTTTTTGCGCGCTGGCAGCGACATCCCGGCATCGAGATTCTGGGCAATCCGGACCCAGGCCGACGCATCGCGATCATTTCCTTCAATCTGCGCGATACCCAAGGCAAATACCTGCACCCGAAGTTCGTGACTACCTTGCTGAACGACTTGTTTGGCATCCAGTCACGGGCCGGCTGTTCCTGTGCCGGACCGTATGGACACCGCTTGCTGGGCATTGGCGCGGAGAAGTCCGAGCAGTATCGTAAGTGGATTCGACAAGGCTATTCGGGAATCAAGCCCGGTTGGTGCAGGATCAGCCTGCATTACGTGATGGATGATATCGAGGTGGATTACATTGCGAACGCAATCGAGTTTGTCGCCGAACAAGGCCGATACTTTTTGCCGCTGTACGATTTCGATCTCGCCACCGGCGCCTGGTGCCATAAAAATGACTGCGTCTGCCTGGAGGCCTTTTCTCTGGATGCCGCGTTGGAATGCTGCGGCCCGCAACCTACAGCACTCAACGCGGGGAAACGCATACGCCGCTATGCCGGATATCTGGAAGAGGCCCGGCGCCTCGCTACGGACTTGGCCAGCCACGGAAACAGCGCTGAAGCGGCTCTGGGTATGGAACTGGAGTCGCTGCGGTTTTTTACGGTCCCACAGGCCAGCCTGGCGCACAGTTAAAACCGGCTAACAACCCAGGCGCTGGATTCAAGCCAGGCAAGCCTCGATAAAACTGGCCTGGCGTCGCATGTAGCAATCACGGATCAACTCATC
This sequence comes from Lysobacterales bacterium, assembly GCA_031362985.1. Taxonomy (GTDB): domain Bacteria; phylum Pseudomonadota; class Gammaproteobacteria; order Xanthomonadales; family SZUA-36; genus SHZL01. The sequence goes on from JANLTO010000084.1 coordinate 1,757, forward strand.
GGATTGAGCGGGTGACATGAACCGTGCCGAAAAGCCCGGGCGGATCGGATCAATCACGGCGCTGGCGACCGCCGTCACATGGCGAATAAGATCCCGGGGGTTTTCGCAGCCGATGGAAATGCGGATGGTGTTGGCGTAAATATGGCAATCATCCTGTGCCTGGGCATCAAGCTCTGAATGGGTGGTGAGGCCAGGACAGCTGACGGTTGAATTGGTTTGACCCAGGCTGATCTGGTGCGAAAACACCGGTTCCAGGTTGTCGAAAAACTGCCGGAAGCAGTCGGCGCTTATGTTCACGACCTCAAACGTGAACAGCGGGGCTGGTAACTCCAGCGCAAGTTGTTGACGGCGCAGTGTTGCATTGGGGTGATCCGGCAAAGCGTTGCAGTTCACCTGGATACCAGGATGACTGTCCAGGAATCGGGCCAGGATTTCGGTATTGATGCATTTATGCAGCAGGCGAAGGTTCAGCGTGCGCATACCTTGCAGTATTTCAAATGCCGCATCGGCGGACAGGAAAGCGCCCTTGATGTAATACACATTCCAGAACATTGAGTTTTGCCAGCCGTCTTGTCCTTTGGGTATGAACATGTCGGCATTGCGGGCGATGGTGCAGCCGCCTATGACCGAGCCGGTTCCGGACAGATCCTTGGTATAGCTGTGCACCACGAAATCCGGCCGCTGGGCCGGATCCCCGCATTGCAAGGGCTGCTGGAGAAACGGCGTGCCCACGGTTGCATCCAGAATCACGCGCAAGCCAGCCGCATGAGCGGCTGCACACAAGGCCGGAACATCCAGGACATATCCATGCGGATTGCAGGGTGATTCCAGGTAGAGATAGGCCTGGCGGCCGTCGCTGAAGCGGTCAGCATACTGCACCTGGATGCGCTGCCAACACGCTGTGAAATCCTCCGCCAGGTACCCATCGAAATGCTCAACCGCAATATCGAGGTTGGATGGCTTGGCGAACCAATCGTGCAGCAACTGATGCGCGCCGCCGTAAATGTTGCGGCTGGCAATCAACACATCGCGGTGGCCGAGAAGATGCGACAAGGTAGCGTCGATGGCCGCCATACCGCTGTTGAAGTTCCACGCCATGTATTCACCTGCCAGTGCGCCACATTCAATGTCGACAATGTGATTGGCCAGCGCAATGGAGGTCGGGTTCAGCAAGCGCGAGTAAACCGGCAACATGAATTCGCGGCCTTCGAAGGCGTCGGCAATCCAGTCCGCGCAGGCAAAGGTGTAGGTGGCGGTCCGGGCAATGACTGGCGTGGCCGAAAACAGTGCCGTGATGTTGTCGATTATCGGATAGGCGCCGTGAGCTGCTCGCGTACCGCTCGACAACCCAAGGTTCTGATGCGCCCGGCGGAAGTCATGTTGAAAGGTATCCAGAATCTTGGCGATTTGAAATGAGACAAATTTCCTGGCATTGAACAGAGTGACCTTGTCTTCGTGCCGCAATTCGCGCATTTCGTGCTGGGCGATAGTCCATAACTGATCCACGCTACCCTGGCAGCGGAACAGATTGCCCGC
>JANLTO010000147.1:0-16371 GCA_031362985.1 Lysobacterales bacterium
CCGATAAGCTTCATCCCTTTTGCCGCATTTTGGACACTCAAACCCGTGCGGCCAACGCAGAAGCTCCAGGTATGCATGGCACGATGCCTCATCAGGAAACCAATCGAGAAATTGCTCCCACGTACGCGGGTAGTCGCGCCCGGAAACAGGCATTGTTAAGCTATCGGTCACCACTACATGTTGACTGAAGTGGAGCTAAATGGATAGCCCTTATTAATATACAGTATATGTATTGATTTCGTATACCAAACCGGGGACAGAAAAACCGCAGGCGGGAGCACGACCGCAGGAGGCGGGCAACATAAGGCGTAGTTGCAGCGGGAAAGCTGGACCTCTTTACAGCCCGGAGTAAGTTCAGGCTATGCGGGTCACGCTTTGGGGCCAGGCTATGGAGACGTTGCTTCCAGGCGAGCCAGCAGGCGATCTCCGACATATAACTGCAGGTACATCCCGTTGATTACTGCCCGGTTGGTTTCTCCCAGAGCCTGCAAAAAAGCTATTTCGGTATCCATACCTTCGGGGCAGGACATCATGGTGGAGCCCAAACCTGAAAAAGCCAGCAAATCGCCTTGAGCGGAATACTGGCCAAAGAAATTATTGCAAGCTGCAAAGCCCTGGACGCTGGCGCCGTCACTGGCCAGTAGCAGGTGGGCATCCTTCTGGCCCTCCGGCGTGGTAACTTTCCTGCCGTCGACTTCCAGCAATTTCCAGTATGTATTGCGCAAGTCAGCGGATACGTTTGCCAAGCACTCCCCGGAGTCAATGACCTTCTCAAAAGTATCTACTACGAGCATATCTTCACTGGCGTTTCCATCCGCAGTCGGACGCTCGAGATAGCGTCCGCGGATAGCGACCAGGAGCTCCTTTCCAGGCTCGATTCCGGAATCCAGGTATGCCTGCTCAAGCGCGGCATAGGGACCAACCATGGCAATCGGAAAGGACTTGCCTGTGCGGCAGTCACGAAACTGTGCTGCGTTCGCCGGGTTGCTGAACATCCCTTGCAGTTCAATGCTGTCCTGGTGGTCTTCCGCTTGTGCCTGGATTAACCAGATGAGGGAAATCAGGAAGATCGTTGCTGGGGTTCTCATTGCTGCTCCTGGTTTGATTCTGCCCGCAGTCTTGCGTATTCATTGTAACTCATGCCTGACTGTTCCAGGCATTGCTGGTAGGTGACCGCAGGTCCATCGACGCAGCGGCTTTGTTCCATTTGCCGGGCCACGCCGTAGACCTGCTCCGCACTGCAGGATGGTAAGAGGGCAATCGCAAAAAGCATGAAGCACAGGCTGTTCTTGTTCATGGCTGGCTCGGGGTATGTTCCTGATCACGGGAAACTGCACCGGTCAATACCAGTTTCATGCCCTGTTCAAACGTCATATCCAGGGCTGTGAGTGATGATCTTGGCAAAAAAAACGTATAGCCCCCAATCTGGTAACTCATAGGTAGGTAAACGGCCACGGGGTCGTCGACCGTGGGCAGGAAGGGCAGACTGGCAAAGTCTTCCAGAGTGACGAATCCGATTTGTTCAAAGCCCTGCCCGGGAATCTTTACCAACACCACTTTGCTCATGGCCCGGTTGTTGTCCGGGCTCAGGTAGGCAATGAAATCCTTGATGGCCGAATACAGGGTTTTGACCAGTGGCAGGCGGTTCAGGAATGACTCACCCAGGGAGAACAGTTTTTGAAACAACAGGACATGCGACAGCAGGCCCACGAGCAGGGTGATGGACAGTGCAGCAATCAGTCCCATGCCTGGCACATACCAGCCGGAAGGTAAAAAACGCTCCAGCAAGCCCCCGAGTAGTTGTTCGGCACCCTTTGCCAGCCACCACAGGATGGCCAGAGTCAAAACAGAGGGCACGACCACAACCAGGCCCTTGAGAAACAATTTCCACAGTGGATTCATATCAAAGCGAAATCGCAGGTGATTTTGTTATCATGATTTTACCGGAGATTTTTCAACTATGGTGAATGGCCTGGCTTAGTGGCTTTCAGCCAGAGATATCCGAATCAAGGCATTCTCCGTCCTGGCGGTCTGAAGAATTCACGTCATATCTCCACGGAAGATGAAGTAGGCTGCGGCCACCAGGCACAGCCCGGCCCACAGGAAGTCGAGCTTTAACGGTTCCTTCATGTAAATCCAGGCAAATGGCACGAATACTGACAGGGAAATGATTTCCTGTAATATTTTCAACTGCCCCAGGCTCATGCTGCTATAGCCAATTCGATTGGCCGGAACTTGCAGCAGGTATTCAAACAGGGCAATACCCCAACTCACCAGGGCTGCAATTATCCACGGCTTGTCACCGAGATTGCGCAGGTGCGCATACCAGGCAAACGTCATGAACACATTACTGAGGATCAGCAGTCCTGTCGTCATGTAAAACGAACTGATTGGCAAGTTCATTGCGTGACTGGTCCCAAGCGCCCGGAGCGACGCAATATGTCCTGCACGCGCTCATGGGGAAGGCCGTAAACCGTGTTGTCGTCAACTCCCGAGATGGTGCGGCCTGCAACCAGGGCATTGATGATGGCTTCCTCGGTAGCCTGCACGGTTGCTTCGAACAAGGCGTTCATGTCCGGCAGCATGCTCAGGTGATTGATCTCTTTTCCCCAATAAGCATTCATCCGGTTCGCCGTGGAAAATGCCAGGAAAATATCGCCCGAACCACTGTGCCCGTTGCTCCCCACACGTCCCAGGGCAAGGGTGGCGCGCCTTGCAAGCCGTTCAAGCTGGTTTGGGAGCAGCGGCGCGTCCGTGGCGATGATGGCCACGATCGAGTTACCTTCGGGTTCGGGCGTCACACCGGAGTCGGGCAACAAGTCGGTGATTTCTGCTCCCACGGGAACGCCTGCAATCAGCATTTCGGAGCGCACACCGAAGTTGGACTGTACCAACACGCCAAGTACGAAATTGCCAAATTTAGTAGTAACCCGGCGCGACGCGGTGCCCGTGCCACCGGAAAATTGAAACGTGCTCATTCCGGTCCCGCCGCCCGCATTGCCCTCGTCCACCAACCCGCCGCTTGCGCTGTTGATGGCTTGGAACACGTCCTCCTGCTGCACGTGCTGGCCATAGATGTCATTGAGAAAGCCGTCCCAGGTTTCGGCCACCAGCGGTAAGCCGCGGGCATAGAGTTCATCTTGGGTTGAAACGTTCTGACGGTTCCACTCAATGATTGCTGCAGACACCAGTCCAACGCTGAGCGTGTTGGTCAGGGTTATGGGACCGTGCAGCTCACCGAATTCATCCACGAACCGGCTCCCGGTCATTTCGCCATCGCCATTAAAGGTGAAATGACCTGCCGCAACTCCCGTCGTGGCAGTACGGCCAAGGGGAAAAATGACCGTAACGCCGGTTCGCACTGGTCCCTTACCAATCTGTAATGGGCCTTTTCCGCGTACCAGGGTAGCCTGCCCGACTTCCACTCCAGCCACGTCGGTTATGGCGTTGAGTACACCGGGCGTGCCTCCGAACGGAATGCCGAGATCGCGCGCCCGGGGCGGTGTATCTGCCCGGATTGAAAACGCTCCCAGCAAGGAGAGGCTTTGCGCAAGAATCAGGATCAGGAATTTGGTTCTCTGCACTGTCATGCCTCCTCAGGCAACACCAGCCATGCCAGGGATTCAGACTGCCACGCTGAATTCATGAAAGCAATGCGACACTCTTGGCTTGAGCGTACACCACGCTGCCGGGTTGCAGGTCCAGCCTGGTAGAGGATTTGCGCGTTATGCGCGCGAGCAACGGTACGCCGGCGGCTGATAATCGCACAATGACCTGCGCCGGGCCTGCGGGGGCAATGGCTTCAACGATTGCCGGGAATATGTTCAAGATGCTGGTGCCGGATTGTAGTTCACGCGTCAGGCTGATATCACGCGCTGCCAACTGCAATCTGACGCGCGCGCCTATAGCCTGAGGGAGACGTGGAAGCATGAAACTGCCACCGGGGAATATTAGCTCACTCAATGAATATTCCTCGTCGTGGTTGCTCACGATTGCATCGATGACCACGGCCGCCTCATTGTCGTGCGCCAGAGGCAGCTCCAGGCGGGAAAACAGCTCGTGGACATCACCTTGGGCAATGATGCGACCGGTCGCCATAAGCAACATGAAATCGGCCACTCGGCTGACCTCGTCGCGGGAATGACTTACGTACAAAATCGGTATGCGAAATTCACGCTGCACCGCCAGAATGCAGTCCAGGATTTCCAGTTTGCGTTCCTGGTCCAGACCTGCCAGAGGCTCATCCATCAGGATCACTTTGGGATTTGCTGCCAGCGTCCTGGCAATGGCCACCCGTTGCCGCTCGCCGCCGGACAAGGTAGACACTTTTCGTCGCAGCAAGGAACTAACGTCCAGCAGATCACACAAACGCCCGACAGATAATTTCCTTTGGGCAGCGGGGACGCGCTTCAAGCCGTATTCAATGTTGCCTTGCACATCCAGGTGGGGAAACAGGCTGGCTTCCTGGAACACATAGCCAAGTTCACGCTGGTGTGTGGGAACAAAGACTTTGTCTGATTGCCAGTTCGTATCGCCTATTGACAAGCGTCCATGGGGGACATGGTCCAGGCCGGCAATGGCGCGCAGCAGCGAAGTCTTGCCGCATCCGGAAGGCCCAAACAATGCACTCACCCCCTGTGCCGGGATGGAGAAATCCGCATCAAGCAGAAAATTGTCGCGCTGTATCCTGAAGCGCGCTGCAATGTTCATGATTGCAACAGCCGCAGCTTACGATTGAACCGGTATACCACTGCCAAAAGCATGAAGGAAAAGCCAATCAGGATGCCGGACAGCCAGTGCGCGTGCAGATAGTCCATGTTTTCGACATGATCGAAAATGGCGATGGAAGCCACCCTGGTTTGTCCCGGGATATTGCCACCGATCATCAGCACCACGCCGAATTCACCCAGTGTATGGGCGAAGCCCAGTACAGCAGCAGTCACGAATCCCGGTCGCGCCAATGGAACGACAACGCTCAGGAAGCGATCCAGTGGTGCGGCGCGCAGTGTGGCAGCCACTTCCAGCGGACGCGGACCCACAGCGGCAAACGCGTTCTGCAGCGGCTGCAAAACGAAGGGCAGGGAATAGATGACTGAGCCGATGACCAGCCCGGCAAATGTAAAGGCGAGTGGTTGGCCGCCCACTGCGATCATCAGCTTACCAATGGGGCCGTTTGAGCCGAGCATCACCAGGAGGTAGAAGCCCAGCACCGTGGGCGGCAATACCAATGGCAACGCCACCACTGCTTCGAGCATGTAACGGTAACGCCAGTGCGTGCGCGCCATCCACCACGCCAGAGGGGTGGTCACCACCAGCAGGATCAACGTAGTGAGAGCGGCCAGTTTGAGAGTGACGGCCAGTGCACTGAGGTCCTCAACGGACAAGATCATGGTGCGGCGTAGCCAAATGTAGCGATGACTTTCAATGCTTCCCAGCTTTGGGTAAATTGCAGGAAAGCCCGGGCCGGCTCAGCGTCACGCAGCAAAACGGCCTGCTGTTCGATGGGCGAATACAGCGCTTGCGGGATGTCCCAGTAGGATCCGTTCTGTGGCTTGCCAGGTTGCCTGATCTGTGCGTTGGCGACGAATCCGAGCTCCGCGCTGCCACTGGTAACGAACTGGAACGCCTGGGCAATATTTTCGCCGCGAACCAGGCGAGCGGTGAGCGGTTCCCATAGCCCGATCGCCCGGAGTACCTCCTGCGCCGCACGGCCATAGGGTGCAAGCTCGGGGTTGGCGATAGCGAGATGCTTGAAAGTACCGGTTCGCAACACCTCTCCCGCTGGGTCTACAAACCCGGTCACGGGGCTCCACAATACGAGTTTTCCTATGGCATAGGTGAAGCGTGTACCTGCAACGGCAGTACCGTCCTGTTCAAGCTGCAGCGGGTGCTGGGCGTCAGCGGCAAAAAATGCATCAAACGGTGCGCCATGCTTGATTTGGGCATATTGCTTGCCGGTTGAGCCAAAAATGAGGATTACATCGTGTCCTGTCCTGGCTTCGAATCGCTTGGCTAAAACCTGCATGACAGGGCGGAAATTGCTCGCCACGGCAACGCGGATTTCGGCAGCAGACGCAGCTATGGGCAGGACTGCAACAGCCAGTGCCAGGGTGGAACAGATAAACAGGAAAGTCCTCTTTGTGCGCACGGCGTGTCCGTCCTGGTGAGAAAATTCAGGCAATGTCTTTCTTTACGCGGTTTGGCGCTTTGCGAAACCACGACAACTTGAGAAGCTCGAATATCAGAACAGGGTCTACCCGGGCAATGTGCACTTTCAACCCCATCACGTTAGCGCCCCACCACAATTTCTCAAATGCCACCGGATCAATGGCTAGCGCCCGTTCCCGGTCTGCCTCCTCAACAAAAATATTGACGCTCTTCCGGTCGGGTGGGGCGGTGAGAAAAATTTTGCCACGGATACGGAAGGAGGTAAGCGAGAAGTGTGGCTCCTCGGTAACTTTCGGCAGTCCGAGCGCATAAGCCCTTATTTGCTCAAACTCCACGCGGTCTCCCCTGTATCCGCCAATTTTACAGCAGATGTCCCAGCCCAAGGACTGCAGATGCAGCAATCACGGGCACCACTCCCAACTTGAATTTGAACAGGGCAATGAAGGCCATTACGCCAATAGCAAATGCCCACCACTGAAAAGACGCGGTAAAACCCAAGGGCCACAGTACGTGATATGCAAAAAACACAGCAAGGTTGAGTATGACACCCACAACGGCAGCGGTCACGGCGGTTAGGGGTGCGGTAAAACCGATTGTGTGCCGGGTAGTTTCAACAAAAGGGCCGCCCAGCAGGATGAACAGGAAGGACGGCAGAAATGTAAAAAACGTGGCGCAGCAAGCCCCGGCAATACCAGCCAATGGCAACATGGCTGGTCCAAAAATTTCCTTGGTCCAGCCGCCAACAAAACCCACGAAGGCCACTACCATGATCAGGGGTCCCGGTGTGGTTTCGCCCAACGCCAGGCCATCTATCATTTGTGCGCCACTCAACCAGGCGTAGTGTTCAACTCCACCCTGATACACGTAAGGTAAGACTGCATACGCGCCGCCAAAAGTGACTAGCGCCGCCTTAGTGAAAAACCAACCCATCTGGGTAAGTGTCGCATCCCAGCCAAAGATCGCTGCCAACAGGGTCAGCATCGCTGCCCAAAGGATAAATCCGGTCGATGCAATGACCGCGAACCGCTTGCTACTGAAGCGCGCGTGCGGCGGGATCGGTGTGTCATCGTCGATAAGTGCGGGGCCAAAAGAGGTCTGCGCGCGGGTGTGTCCGCCTGCTGTCCTGAACGCCTGCGGTGCGATGCGGGAGCCCAGCAAGCCCACAGTTCCGGCCGCGAGGACGATAAGCGGAAACGGCAGGTTCAGCGCAAAAATCGATAAAAAAGCGAGCGAGGCAATGATACGCAAAACATTGTTGGTTAAAGCCCTGGAACCAATACGGTAGGCGGCTGCGAGCACAATCGCCGTGACAGCGGGCTTGATGCCGTACAGGATGCCCTGAACGACTGCGACATCTCCATACGCGAGGTAGATCCAGGACAAGCCGATCAGCAGAATTAGGGAAGGCAATACAAACAGGGTGCCGGCCGCTATGCCGCCACGCAAACCGTGCATTAACCAGCCGATGTACGTGGCCAATTGCTGGGCCTCCGGGCCGGGTAGTACCATGGTGTAGTTGAGGGCGTGCAGAAAGCGTTGTTCAGAAATCCAGCGGCGTTTTTCTACCAGGTCCTGATGCATCAGACTGATTTGCCCCGCTGGCCCGCCAAAACTGATGAATCCCAGTTTAAACCAGTACGCCAGGGCGCTGCCAAATGGTACGCAATCTGGGGGGGTGTCGCGGTCGGTCATCTCAGTTGCCAAAGAAATCTACCAATCCGGTTTCGAGTGAATATTCGGCGCCCACGATCACCAGTCCGTCATCGTGAACCAGTTGCTCGAGCAGAGCCGAGCCATGGCGTAAATGGTCAACCGAAACGCAGATATTTGCCCTCACGGCGCGGTTGACCAACGTATCGTCGATTTGCCTGGAGCCATGCAGTAAGGGTGCAACGGAGGGGCGGATGCGATTCACGATGGAGCGCAGGTTGGGTGACTGGCCTTCCGTGGGCTGCCCAAGCTGTTCGATGGTGGCCAGTATGGCGCCGCATTGCGAATGGCCCAGTACCACTACGAGCCGTGTGCCAAAGCGTTCGGCAGCAAATTCAACGCTGCCCACCTGCGATGGAGCAACTATGTTACCGGCAACGCGAATGACAAACAGCTCGCCGAGGCCCTGATCGAACACGATTTCTGCAGGAACGCGCGAGTCTGAACACCCAAGAATAATGGCAAACGGGTTTTGCTCGGATGCGTGCTCACTGGGGCGCATGTGGCCGATCTCACTGGAGTTGGACACAAATCGCTTATTGCCTGCAATCAGGCGCTCTAATGCTTCTGCAGCCGGGATCATGGGTTATGAGTGCTCGCTCAATGGAGTGGATCAGATGGTACGACAGCTTGTTGTGCTCTGCACTACCTTGACTGTTTCTATCAGGCAAAAATCCCGTGCAGGTACCATCCTTGGCGTGGTTTGTATTCATGGAAGGCCCAAAGGGTGCTGCCGCGAATATCGCGCACGATGAAATAGTCGCGGCGACAGTCACGGCCATCCCACCAGCCGCTCTCGATGCGTTCGGGGCCGACGAGAATTTCGTAGTGGCCGATATCGCAACGCCTGGGCTTGGGCAATAACCAGGACGGCCGGTGTGCCAGGGCGGTGCAGTGCACTGCTTCATCCAGGGCGCGTGGCCGCCAGCTATATTCCGGGCGATGGTCTTCAACGCCTGCCAGGCCACCTACTGCATCCGGGCCCAGCCGTGCTTGCAGGCGTTCAGCCAGTTGCTCAATGCCATGTTGCTGTTCGGCCGGGCTGTCGCGGAACAGGCTGCGCTGGTTGGCGGCCAACTGCAGCAGCGTGGGGGCTTCCATGCAGATTTCGCGCACCGCTTGTGGTAGCCGCAGGCGTTCCAGCCGCTCACGCAACAGGCCCAGTAACCGCACCGGATCCTGGGTGGGGGATTGCATGCCGAGTTCCAGCTGGCTGTCAGCGTGATTCTCGTGGCACAGCACGATGTGCAGGGACTGCACGGCCTTGTCACTTCCGCGAAGCACGCCGCAGAGTTCTTCCAGCAGGCGCTTGCATGGAAACAGCAGGGCCTGACTGGCGTGGATCTCAGCTGGTAACTCCAGCCGCGTACTAAAACTCTGTGGTGGCTGATAGATAAGGCGTGGGTCAGGCCGGGTGCCGAGCAGGCGGTCTATGTAGTCCGCTACCGCTGGACCAAAACGCCGTGTCAATGCCTTGCGTGGCAGGCGCAGCACGTCCCGTACCTGGCGAAAACCCATCGATTCCAGTGCGTGCTGCTCGGATTCCTGCAGATTCAGGCAGCGCAGGGACAAAGGGCCAACTTGCTGGCGGATATTGCCGCCCGCATTGATGTGCGAGCCTTCCCCGGCTGCCAGCCAGGCCGCCTCGGGTGTGGGCGCAGAACCGGCGATCACGTGGTAGCCCAGTCGACCCAGTTCACGCTCCAGGCGCTGGCCGAGTTCAAGTGGTGTGCCGAACAGGCGCTTGCTTGCGCCGGCTTCCAGCAGCAGCGCAGGGCGGTCAGGTGGAATACTGACTTGGCTACTGTACTGATAGCACCAGGCTGCCAGGCGTTGCAGCGCTGCATCTTCCTGCGCTGGTTGACGTAGCACGATGCGCACCCCGTCGAGGATGCCCAAAGCAGCCATTGCCGGCATGCCCGGGCTGACGCCGCCTTTACGTGCTGAAGAGTTGCTGTCGATGATCACTTCGCGGCGCTGCACGATAGCGCTGACCGCAAGTGGCAGGTTCTGCTTGGCCTGGCCGCGAACGAACCCATCCAATGCCAGGTGGGGCAGGCACAAAGCCAGCCAATGGGGCGTTGTGATGGTATTGGTTCGGGGAAGCATGGTCCTCAGTGTGAAACTGCCGCGTATCATAATGCGAGAATCGCCCTAATTGATTGCAGCAGAAGCCTGCACGGGGGCACGGCTGATACGTGCGCTGTTATGGGTGAATATGCAGGTGCTATCGCAACTTTCTCCAGCCAGCCCGGGGTAGGGCTGCCTGCGCGCATGTGGTTGCGGGATCCATATGGGTTCAGCGGAGGGGCTGCCGGGGCATTTTCCACGGCATTTTATAATGTCGATCCGGGTGCCCTGTACATTGCCCCATGCATTACCCTGTGTACTACCTTGGGCCGCACCCTGTAGGTGTAGACGCAGGGCGCACGGTGAGGCGCTGGCCAGCACTTGTTCCGGGCGAAACAGGAAAGCCAGCTTGGCGCTGACCTCGGCAGCCAGCTGCAGTCGACGCAGCCGGGCAAAGCTGATCCGCTCTGGCCAGGCCAACACGGCACCCCCCTGGTCGCCATGCAAAGCCTGTTCGCAGGCCCACAATGATTCCTTGTCATTATGGGTGCGTACCAGTAACAACCGTTCCAGCGCCAAGCCGTGCCCCTGCAAAGCAGCCGGGTAGGGCACCCAGGGCGGGTCTACCAGGATCAGCCATTGGCCGCTATGGCTGATTTCAGCCAACGCCGGAAACAACAGGCTGAATTCACCCAGGCCGGGCTGATTCGCGATCAGTTCCGTTACTGCACCAACCGGCCAACCACCACCTGGCAGGCTGGCGTCCAACCGTTCATGGCGGGTAGCCAGCGTACGCTGGCGGCGGTTGGGTTCCCGTCCGCGCCACAGGTGCGGTGTACCGGCCAACAAGCTGTCTATGGTGGCGGTGTGGTCCATGTCACGGATATGACTTTTTCTTCGATCGTATCATCGGGCACATCAATCAAGCCGGGGGCGAATTACGCCCACTCCCAGGCCTTCGATCACCAATTCCTGGCGGCGCAGATCAACCTCAATGGGTTCAAAATCAACATTTTCCGCAATCAACTGCACACGATGGCTGCGTCGGCGAAAACGTTTCACGGTGACTTCGTCATCCAGTCGAGCGACTACTATCTGGCCATTACGTGCTTCGGGTGTGCGGTGTACTGCCAGCAGGTCCCCATCGAGGATGCCCGCATCCTGCATGCTCATGCCCTCTACCCGCAGCAGGTAATCAGGTCGCTGCGCAAACATTCCCGGGTCGATGCGGTATTCGTCCTCGATATTTTCCTGTGCCAGGATGGGGCTGCCGGCAGCTACCCGGCCCACCAGCGGAACCAGGGTTTTGGGGTTGGTCGGCAATTCGCCAATAGCCAGCGGTAACAGCGTGATGCCGCGCGATACGCCACTCTCAATGCCGATCATGGATTTCTTTTGTAGTACCCGTAAATGCGCTTCCGCCGCATTGGGTGACTGGAAGCCAAAGTGTTTGCATAACTCTGACCTGGTAGGTGGATATTTATGCTTATCAATAAATTGGGAGATAAACTTAAGAATTTCCCTCTGTCGCAATGTCAGTAATTGACGAGCCATGTGCATAATCCTCTTGGGGACGTCTGTAAATATATACAGTACTGTATGTTTAATCAAGTTTTGTTGAGAAGGGATGATCAATTTTGGACGCTTGGCAGAGCGAACCGCTTGGCCTTTTCAGAGTCTGCTTAGCCGGCCTGCGGCTGCCCTCGCGGATTGTGCGGCCTGATCGGAACCGGGCTGGAAGGGCTTCCTCGGCAATTGCTCCTGCATTGCCCTACCTCCATTATCCCTGCAGTCGTACCCTTTCAGCCCTCGATTTTCATCCCTGAAAATCGTCCCGGTCCGCACAATTCACTCGGCGGCTAAAAGCCTCTGAAAAGACCAAGCGGTTCGCTTTCGCACCGGAGTAGTATTGCTCAGCCCGTGTGGTAGTGGAGGGAGCTGGAGACAGACTTACCAGCCACCACCACCACCACCGCCACCCCCGCCTCCGGAGGAACCACCACCGCCGCTACCAGAACTGGAACCTGGCGGGGTAGAGGCCGAAGATATGGCGGTGGAAAATGAATTGCTGAAATTGCTGCCGAGGTGATTGAGTGCGCCCATGCCGTGGTAATTGCCGCTATACCATGTGGGTTGATAAGCGGACGCTTGTGGTGATTCCCCAGGTAATTCGCGGGGTAATTCGCGGGCAAAGCGCTCGCACCAATGATTTTCCACTCCCAAAGCATAGGCATAAGGCAGAAAGGACTCAAATACCTCCGGCGTCAGGGCCGGCGAGCGCATGCGATCCAGGCGGTCTTGCTCAGCCGTGTTGAGGTACCTGCGAAATCCTTCGATCGCGTCCATTATCCGGCGCCCGGCTGGGGTTGGCGCGCGTAGTAGCCAGATGAAGATCCCGTGCAGAAGCACGACCAGGCAACCCCAGCCAACCCAGAGCACAGGACTGCTTCCAAAGGCCAGTGCAACGAGTGCGGACAAACCAGTGAAGATGGCGGGCGGAGCAACATACAGGGTATTGAGATAAAACAGGTGCCCCTGGTATTCATGCTTCAGTGACTGCTGCAAAAGCGTTTGTGCGGACTGAAATTTTGCATGATTGGCATTGGTCATGGCTATGGACGAAGTACCTTTTGGCAACAAGGCGGCAAGCATGTCCTCCTCGGTCCTGGTTGGTTGCCAGCGGGCAGATTGTCTGCCTGGTGACCCAGTCGGCCTGGCGCCCCCCGGGCGGCGCAAGGTGAACTCCTTATCCTCTTCCTCAATGAAAATACGACCCTTCACCGCAAGGCAGATAATTGCAGCAATAAATGCCTGTTTCTTGAACCCCATGTCCAGCAGGTAACGGCAGGCAGAAGGGGAAATGCCGTCTGGTGGTTCGAAGCGTGGAATGACAACGCCTTTTGCGGGGTCCCGGCCGATTTTGTTCCAAGCCCAGGCATACCATAGGAAAGCCAGGACCAGGCCCAGAATCAGCACCAGGACTGCACCGTTGTCGCGCACGAACCAAAGAGTTTTTTGGCCCCTGGTAGGTTCCGCAATCAGTCCCTTGGGCCACGCAAGAGCTACGCTAATACCCTCGCCTGGAGAGAGTGGTCGCGTGGTGGCAAATTCCACCGTGCGACCATCGATGACCCGGGTCCGGCCATCGGTCCCCCTGGATCCGAAAGGACCGGTGTACAGGCTCAACTCAAGCTGGTCTGCAGCAACAGTGAACGGCAGTGTAATTCGCGCCGAGGCCCGGTCTATGGGGAAAGCCCAGTCATTGCCCGTAACGTTCCAGTACAGCTCGTCGTGGTCCAAAAAAAATCCCAGTTGCCGGTTGGTGTGGAATTGGATCTGGTAGGTATATTCAGCGGGATCGAGGAAATGGTCCGCACTGCCGATATATACGCGGGTACCGTTGCTCAGTTCCTCGGTGTGCCAACTTTCCTGCACTCCATCACGCACGATAGAATCGACGCCGAACTCTACGGTGTAGTGATTACCCAACCGATCCTTATAGCTGGTCGGAAAATCGCGGTAGATACCACGCCGGATTTCGTTTCCCTCCGCGCGCACGCGAATTTCTTCAGTGATCGTGAGTTCCCCGCCGGGGTGGACCATGACCTCCGTGTGGTAGTCGAGGATACGTTCATCTGCAACTGCCATGCCTGTGAGTATGAGGCAGACCAGCAGCGACAGGTGTCTGGTGATTCGCCGGATCAAGCAGGATCTGCCTTTTGCGACAGCTGCACTGTAGGCGCTTCGCGCTGTATGGCCAGTTCAATTTCGAAGAATTCGGCCATTCGGAAGCCGAACAAGCGTGCTATCAGCAAGGACGGAAATCCTTCCACCAGGTTATTGTTATCGCGCACGCTGCCATTGTAGTAACGTCGGGCGTATTGTAAATGCTCTTCAATTTCCACCAGGCTGGTATGTAATTGGCGGAATCCCTCGCTGGCCTTGAGATCCGGGTAGTCTTCCGCGAGGGCAAACAGGCGCCCGATAGAGCGGGATAGCCCGGTTTCTTCATCGGCGCGGCGGTCCAGCGGCATGGCAGTCGTGCTGCGCAACTGGTTGAGCTGTTGCAGCACAGCTGATTCATGCTGTGTATAGCCTGTTACCGTCGCTACGAGGTTGGGCACCAACTCGTAACGTCTTTGTAACTGCACGTCGATCCCGGCCCAGGCTTCGCTGACCTGGTTGCGCAATCTGACCGCACGATTAAATGTCACGGCTCCCCAGACCGGGAGCAACACGAGGCAAGCAGTCAGAAACCAAAGCATGGGGTCAGCTCAGGAGGGCAAATCCAGGGCATCACAGATAAAGCGATTCAGCGGCGCAGCACGACTAATGGCATCCGTCACCTGGTCGATGAAGGCCGGACTTGATGCAGCGGATGGCTCTGCTTCGGCCATTACATAAAAACTTTTGCGCTTGAGGTCCTCGATGTGTACGTGCTCGGCATTGAAACTCCGGGGTGGGCGCAGCAAGGATTCACCCTTGATGCCGCCCAGGTCCTGCACTCTGGGGGCGTTCTTGATGCGCGCCCAGGAGCGCGCATTATCAGCAATGAAGTCGCGAATTTTGTTCAGTTGTGGTGTGGGCGGCAACCAGATGCCGCCGCCGAACAAAAGCCCATCGTTGCCGAGATGCACATAAAATCCCGGCGCATGTACGTCGTTGCCTGCATCGTGGCGGAACTGGCAAGCGGCATGTGTTTTGTACGGGGTCTTGTTTTTTGAAAAACGGGCATCGCGATAAATGCGGAACATGGAACCGCCGTGTGGTTTCGGATCGGCAATATAGTGTGCGGAGATGGCTTGGAGCCGCGGTTGCATCGCCGTGATAAATTCACTCAAAGGCTGCACTACGGATTGAATGTAGCGGTCTTTTGCAGCGCTGAACCAGTCCCGGTTATTGTTTTTTTCCAGTTCCTTGAAGAACTGGAAAAGATCCACGGGAAACCCTTGGAAAGTTGTCAAACCTGGCAACTCGCGGCATGTTTCCGAATGACCGGGGTCTTACTCAGAGGGGTCATCCGTGATGATGGCAGAGGCGCTCGGTTCGAGTTCCTGGGGGTAGAGGTAGCCCGTGCCCATCTGCATCCCAAAACCTACACCGGGATACCGGTAGTACCCGCCCCAGTACGGCCCGCCACCCCAGTAATACGGGTAGTAACCCCCGCCATAGAAATTGTCGTACCGCATGACGGTCTTGCGCTTTTGCCACAAAACCATGTCGGTCACTGCTACCACCGGGTAACGGTAGTCAAACTGCTCGATTTTGCGTTCTTCGATGCTCTGGATCTGCCCGGTCACCGTTACTTCGCGGCCTTGTTGGTAGATTTCCGGGTCGTGGAAGCCCTCAGTACAGGCTATAAAACGTCCCATGGTGGTGTCATCGCTAGACTTCGGACGCATGTATTTGTCGAGTTCGCGCGACATGACTTCAAAGCAGGTCTTGCTCTGTTCGTTGCGGGTGGCAACCAATACCCCTCCCCAACGTACACTTGCACCAAATTGTTGTGCTTGCGCGGACGCTGGCGTAATGGGATTGAATTCGCCTTCCAGCTGAACTGGCACCGCAGTACAAGCCGCCAGGAATCCGCACGCAACTGCCGCAAGAAGGGATGGAAATTTGCTGTTGAAGTTCATTTGCATAGTGTCCATAGGACCGGAGTGTGCCGGTATTATATTACATTAACCTGACGATATTTTTTAGGACGAAAGCATTTGACTGCGCTTTCCAGTTCCCCTTGCGGCGGCGGTTCGACCGCATAGCGATGGCGGTTGTACAGGACTGCAATGTGGTAAATTTCCTCTGTACTGGCGGGGAGGTAGACCGCCGCAGCGGTCGCCAGTTCCATGGCACCATTGGAAGGCTGGGGTTGGTAACCGGCTTTTTTCAGGCGCCGCAGAAAGACCCTCCAGGCCAGCGCGACAGGGTTTTTGTCGACCTGTCCAATCAGTCTGCATAACCAGGGCGCCATGACCAGCGCGGCGATTCCAAGAACTCCGGACAGCAAGGACATCAACACGACCGGGCTCATGTACTCAAGTCCAAAACGAGAAAACATGCGTGCCTGGCTTTGCGCGCCAAAGCCAATGACCCAGTCATTCCAGCGCTGTTCCACCAAGTCAACACCGTTACTTAACGTTCGAACCCAGTCGAAATCCAGCAAGCTTCTCGGGGTTGAAAGAGCATCACGTGAGCCGCGCTCCACACGCAAGGGAGATACCGCCGCAGTGGGGTCGACCCTGGTCCAGCCTTTACCGGGCAGCCAGGCTTCAGTCCACGCATGGGCATCGGACTGACGCACCAGCAAGTAGTTGCCGATCTCGCTGTACCAACCGCCCTGATAGCCGGTCACGACGCGTGAGGGTATTCCAGCCATGCGCATCATTACTGCAAACGCTGACGCATAATGCTCACAGTATCCCG
>JANLTO010000157.1:0-100085 GCA_031362985.1 Lysobacterales bacterium
CAGGCATATCTGTTTTATTTCCACATATTGCTGCGCCCTCACTACCGCTGGTTGACGCCACGCTTCAACACTTTACAATCCCCATAAGTTCCGCTCTGCAGAGGTTCAGTCCAACGAGGTTTATCCGCCGCCAATAGCTAGCGGGTTAACCAAGCTTGTGGAGGGCGGCGGATAAACGCTATTCGTTAGGCGACACGAAAGATGCTCCGAACCTCAAAAATCGTCCTTCCATTCTGTATCTGGCCGCGAGCCTGCTTCATTTCACCCACAACGCCGAATATGTGCAGGACTATCCGAATGTGCCGCAGTGGATCTCCCGAACCGGTGTCTATCTGGCGTGGGTGAGCATCACAGCCGTGGGTGTCCTTCCTTTTTCTATCCTTTTCGACGTCGTCTGATCAACGGGCTGATTTAATCTCACGCCGCGACACGCGAAGCCCTATGATCGTCTCCTGACTTTCAGGGCTACCTCCATGCGCGTCACCGTAATCGTCCGCCGTGCAGTGGAATTTATGCGGTCAGCTGTTATGCAACTCAATGGAGTGGTCATGAAAAGCGCAGTGTATTTAGTCATGTTGTTCGCACTTGCCAGTTCGCCGAGTCGCGCAGAGGACGTAATTTTTGCAAATGGTTTTGAAGCGCTGCCCCTGAACAGCTTCGAGCTCATCGACAAAGCGCTCGCCGCAGCTCAGCTCACCCCCGAGATGGCCGTCGAGTACAAGGTCTTCGCCCTGTTCAAGGATCCGCGGCTGCCCGCGGCGTATAAAGGTGACGACCGTGACGTCCTCGAGTCCGACACCTTCGACCACATCTATGACGTCTGGGCCAGCTTATCGCCAGCGGCACAGCAGATCATCGAGCCGTTCCTTATGCCTCCGGCGTATGTCGGAAGCTGGGCCAGCCCGGCCAGCGCGGCCAGCCCGGCCGAGGCGGCGACCCGCGGCATCTCGCTGCGGACCTGCAACCAGCCGACGCTCGATCCGAACTGGGCCTCCAAGCCGGCGACGAGCACGGGCTCATTCAAAGTCTGGTACGACACACGGGTCGCCGGTCAGGTGACGCTCGCGTCGACGGTCCTCGCCGCAGCCGAGGACGTCGTGCGGCCGGCACTTGTGGACGGGCTCCACATGCGCGCCCCACTCTCTGACGCCGCGAACGCGGGCTGCAACGGTGGCGATGGCAGGCTAGACATCTACCTGGTCGACATGGCGAGCTACGGCCAGACCGCCGGCGACTACGGCGCCAACCTTCCGGTCGACTATGCCTGGAAATATCGACCGGTCTTTCTCCTGCTCGATCACAACCTGTCGGACAAGAACATCAAGGGCACCCTCGCGCACGAGTTCATGCATGCGAGCCAATGGGCATACCCGGTCGCCGGGATCAAGCTCGCGTATTCCTATCCGTGGCTCAAGGAAGCCACGGCGCAGTGGGCCATCGACTACGTCTATCCGACCCTGGTCGACAACTTCGAGCAGAAGAAGGTCCAGGCCTACATGGATCGGCCCGACGCGCCGCTGAACACGCAGACGCTGCGTTCGGGGCACGTCTACGGCAGCTACCTCTTCTTCCAGTTTCTCGCAAAGACCCTCACTCCGAGCGTCATCAAGGACATCTGGGAGAAGACCGTGCAGCAGTCCGACGAGCTGTTGGCCGTCGACACCACCATTTCCGGCGGCTTCACCGAGCAGTGGCCGAAATTCGCCAAGCTCCTGTGGAACCAGGACCCGGTGAATGGAACCTCGTTCGAGAACTGGGACGCGCTCACCAAGATCCCCGAACTATACGCCGACTTCACGTTGAAGCTGAATGGCCAGCCGCAAGCAGCAGCGAATCTCAACCCCAACATCGAGCGTCTCTCCATTTACTACTACCACTTCAAGTTCGCCGACCCGAACATCCGCTCAGTGAGCTTTCTCAATCACTTCTTCGCCGTCAACGCGGTGAACCCGTACAAGGTCAGCGTACAGGCCTTCTACAAAAAGGTCGGCAGTATCTGGGAGTGGGAGCACTGGAGTGACGGCGGCTCGATTGAGCTCATAAAGCCATTCTGCCTCGATGTCGTCGCCGAGCGGCTCGATGAGCTCGTCATCGTCATCTCGAACGACAGCCCAACCCAGGACGTGACGGGTTTGCCCGACACGCTCTCGCCGCGTCTGTCCGCGTCCAATGTCGGCTGCTGGCGGTGGCAAGGGACCTCGTCGGTCACCACGCACACGACGTCAGTCTCCCCCGCCACGGTTGGCGACGTGACCGCCGACGCCACCGTAACCTTCGAGCGACAGCCGCCCAACCCGCTTGCCCCTGCGGGCAACACAGTTCTGTTCTGGGTCCAGGACGGAAGCGCGACCGGCATGTCGACGTCGGTGTACGGCTGCACGGCGTCGGAATCAGGGGCCGGGCCGATG
Organism: Lysobacterales bacterium; assembly: GCA_031362985.1. Lineage (GTDB taxonomy): Bacteria > Pseudomonadota > Gammaproteobacteria > Xanthomonadales > SZUA-36 > SHZL01. Next base: position 2,409 of record JANLTO010000157.1, read on the forward strand.
GCCATGACCGACGGCAGCCTCACCGTCAACCTCGGTCTCGATCAAGGCGCCGGCGGCATGCCCTCGCGCGACGTGTTCATGAGCGGCAGCAGCTTGCTGTCGTCGGATTGGAGCCTGGTTTGCCCGGGCATCGACGACCAGAGCGGCACCCGCAACGATCCCTGGGGCTGGCTCGAGAATCCAGTGGGTGGCGATCAGGTGGTGGTCAAGGCCAACGGCACGATCCAGGGCAGCCATACCCAGCCCCTGACCGGTGACGTGACGGGCTCGAAGACGGTCATCTGGAACTTTACGCCGCTGCGACAATAGCTAATAAAAAAGGGGCAATAAAAAAGGGGCCGGATACATTAATTACGCTCATATCCGGTGCGATTTTTTAGGAGAAAAGCCGCATGAAAAAACTGTTCGTATTTTTTGCTGCATCGTCACTCATCTCATTGTCTTCATTTGCCGCTGATCTTCCAGATCAAGTTCAAAAACTTCATCAATTCAAAGGTTATTGGTCAGGAACTGGAACTCTTCAAGTAGGCAATAATCCAGTCATTAACTTCAGCGGTTATCAGAAGTGCAAAATAGTCGCGAATGACTGGTCCATTCAATGCGTTGGTCAGTTTGAAAACGATTTGGGATTTCTTCTGGAAGAGTCTTTTCAAGGAGCCTATGACATCGCAACTAACCAAATTAACTGGCAAGTGATGTATAGCCAAGGTCCACAAGCTTTCACAGTTTTCGGCTTATTCAATGCGGCAGGAACAGAATTGCCACTGGGACGCAGCTTCATGACTCCCGAAGGCTTGGTGGAGCAAACCGGAACCTGGACGTTCCTGACCAAAAAACACCGTACCCTTTTCATCGATACCAAAGTGAGCGGTCAATTGGTTTCTCACTTAACCGCTGACGTTTCTAGGTAATATTTGGAATATTTGGGGTCAGAGTAAAAACTAATAGCCCCTGTCTACCAGTCACCAAGAGTTTTTACTCTGACCCCAAATATCATGACCCCAAATATCAGAGGCTATTCCCCTGCTGCACTCGTCAGCACTGCCCCCAAACGCGGGTGGGCGAAGTGCATCGGCACGTCCTGCCGGCGTTGCGCGTAGTTAGCGCATTTGCTAACACTTAGACATGGCGTTTGAGATCGAGTACTTCCATAAACGTGTGCGCGACGAGATCAGATCCTGGCCGATAGATGTAGTTGCTGACTACGCCCGCTTGGTGGAGTTGCTTACTGAGTACGGTCCAAGTCTTCGACCTCCGCATTCTCGTGCCTGGAGATGAAAGATGACTGAGTTGGAATACAAGCCGGTAAAACACAATCACAAGGAATTTTTGGCGAAGGCTAGCTCGCGTAAAGGCTTTGCGGCTGCCTATGATGCGCTGGAACTCGAGTACCAGGTTGCTGGACAAATGCTCAAGGCGCGCGCTCGGGCAGGGCTGACCCAGGACGTGGTAGCGGAGCGAATGGGTATGACAAAAAGCGCGATCTCACGTTTGGAGTCAGCCGGTAAACATGCGCCTTCACTTGCAACTCTCAAACGCTACGCACGCGCTGTCGGGTGCGAGCTACAAGTCCGTCTCATACGTTTAAAGGCATCATGAAAGGAATACTGGATAAACTGCGAGCCAGTTGCGGCACACTTTATGTTGAACGCCAGCGAGAGGCTAAGTGGGAATGGCGAACTGACTTGAGTGGTTTTCAATATACCCAAAAGGGGCCGGATACAATTTCAGGAAAATGTATCCGGCCCCTTTTCCCCTGACCGGTGCCGTGACGGGCTCGAAGACGGTCATCTGGAACTTCACGCCGCTGCGGTAATAGCTAATATTGGGGGTCAGAATGGGTAAACCCGGATTCTTGCATCGATGACACTAATCTGTGAGGCTATGCGCGATGCCAATGCAATTGCCACCATTTGCCCGTCACCTCCTGCGTTATATACCACGTTCCTTCTTCGCAGCCGCGGCCCTCACCTGCCTCGCATGCAGCGCCTTTGGTTCTGAGAGCGACAGCGACACTCAGCAGGAAAGTGCCCAAAGCAGCGCAACCGAACCGGGCCCGCCCTTGTGGGAATTTGGCCTGGCGGCCTACGGGCGCTTTGGTCCCGCGTACCCGGCGTCCGAAGATTCGCAGCTGGATATTCTTCCACTACCCTATCCTATCTACCGCGGCAAAATTCTGCGCATGGGCGACGACACCGACAAACCGGTGCGAACGCACCTGTTCCGTCGCGATCGCGTGAAACTCGACCTCGATTTCGGCATCAATTTTTCAGCCAAAAGCGACGATATCGACGCCCGTACCGGCATGCCCGACCTGGACATGTTGCTGGAGATGGGCCCGGAACTCGAATTTCAATTCGCGCCCGAGCCCTTCGGCGGAAAGATGTTTTTGGCTTTGCAGGCGCGCGGTGCGACTTCGGTGGACGGTTTGAACCCCGACTGGCGCGGCGTGGTTTATTCCACCGAGTTCAAATTCGAACGCTCGTTCCAGGACTCCGGGTTCATTCTCAAATTGACCCCGGAGTGGGCCAGCGCAGAGTACATGGATTTCTTCTACGGGGTAGCCCCAGCGTATGCCACGCCTGAGCGGCCTTTGTACGAGGCCGGGAGCGGCTACCTGGGCACCCGCCTGAGCCTCACGCTCAGGCATGCAATCACGAAAAACTTCGACATAATCGGTGGGCTGAGATTCGGCTTTTACCAGGGCGCAGCCAGCGCCCATAGCCCGCTGTTTACCCAGGAAACGACGGCTGGCGTCATGGTTGCGCTGGTTTGGATGTTTTGGTCCAGCGAAAAACGCGCTGCCATTAGTGACGACCAGGCAATATTCTGATGAGCGCACCGACAAGACTCAGGATCAGGTTAGGAAACACTCAAAGTATCACTATCCAGCATCGATTGGTCTACCAGGCGTTGGAGAAAGAGCAGGTGGTCAAGGTGCTGCGCCTGTGGACACACTACGAGTAATGTTTGGGGCCAGCGCAAGAATTCTTGCTACTGCCTCGAAACTGACTGGTAGTTTTTACTCCGACTCCAAACAAGCACGTCGTTACTACCAGGCAACAAAGACAAAGGACAAGTATGCGAACCAGGATCACCGAACTGCTCGGCATTGAACACCCCATTATCTCGGCGCCGATGGGGCCGGATATGACCGGCCCCGAGCTCGTGGCAGCTGTTTCCAACGCAGGCGCTTTCGGCCTTTTGCAGGCTCAGTTGGCGCCGCCGTCCGTGTTTCGTGACGAAATAAGGAGAACGCGGGACCTGACGGACAAGCCGTTTGGCGTGAATCTGCTGCTGTGTTTTCCGATAGAAGACCAGGTCGCCATATGCCTTGAAGAAAGGGTAACCGCCCTGTCGTTCTTCTGGGGTGATCCGTCGCCGCACGTTAAGCGCGCTCACGACGCCGGGGTATTGGTGGTGCACCAGGTGGGCTCTGTGGCCGCTGCACGGCAGTCTGCGCAAGCCGGTGTGGATATCATCATTGCCCAGGGCGTTGAAGCGGGTGGGCATGTGGCGGGCGAGGTTTCTACCCTCGTACTCGTGCCCCAGGTCGTCGATGCAATCAGCCCGACGCCGGTAGCTGCCGCGGGTGGAATCGCCGATGCACGGGGAATGGCAGCGGTGCTGGCGCTTGGCGCTGATGCTGCCGTGCTCGGTACGCGCTTTCTCGCCGCGACGGAGTCCCGCGCCCACCCTCACTACAAGCAGAAGCTCATCGATGCCGTTGCAGAAGATACGGTGCACACGACCTTGTTCGGGTACGGATGGCCAAACGCGCCTACCCGCACTTTGCGCACAGCGTTCGTTGATGAATGGCTAGCCAACGTGGCACGGGGCCAGGAGTCCAGGCCCGACGAGCCCGTTGTGGGGCATACGACCATTTTCGGGCATGAGATGCCTGTCCTGCGGTTCATGGGAATGCCACCCAATGCGAGTTCAACCGGAGATATCGAGATGAGGAGTCTTCTGGCAGGTCAGAGTGTGGGTTTGATCAAGGAGATCAAATTCGTCGCTGAGATCGTGCGCGAACTCGTGGAGGAAACCCGCCGTATATTTGAGCAACGCGCCAACGGATGACCGTTGTCACCCATATCTAACGGTTCGACAGGCAGGAACTGGAGCTAGGACATACCTGACTTTCCTGATCGAGTAAACTGGGCTTCCTGACATGGAGCATGCCATGACCAACAAAACGGAACGCGCAATCCTTGCAGGCGGTTGCTTTTGGGGAGTGCAACAACTCATCCGGCGCCTGCCTGGCGTCATTTCCACCCGCGTGGGTTATTCCGGCGGCGATGTCGACCATGCCACCTACCGCAATCACGGTACGCATGCCGAAGCGCTCGAGATCGTCTTCAAGCCGGATGAGATCAGCTACCGCGATTTACTCGAGTTCTTCTTCCAGATTCACGATCCCTCCACGCTGAACCGGCAGGGCAATGACCGCGGCATGAGCTATCGTTCGGCCATTTTCTACACTTCGAATGAACAACTGCAGGTGGCAAAAGACACTATCGCCGATGTGGACGCATCCGGTATCTGGCCGGGAAAAGCAGTCACTGAACTCGCTGTAGCCGGCCCCTTCTGGGAGGCAGAACCTGAACACCAGGATTACCTGGAGCGGATTCCCAACGGCTATACCTGCCATTTCGTCCGCCCTGGATGGAAATTACCCAAAAGAAGCCAATAACACTTTGGGGTCGGAGCAAAAGCATGCCAGATGCAGTTGAGCCCGCTGGCGGGGTATCCTGCTTTCTACGGTAGACATAATGGTAAAAGGTTAAAGAGATAAAAATGAAAATGAAAATGAATAGGCGATCCGGACTACTTGGCGTGCTTGTCGCTGTGCTGACTCTAATCTCAGCTGCTAACGCAGTTGGCGCAGGCAAGCCTCCACCGCCTGCACCCTACGGAGCTGGCGTAACCCCCGCCGTGTATCTCATCAATTTCCTGCTCTTGTACATCTCGAATCCCAACGAGGCTGCCAATATGCCGGCCTACAGGACGCCCATTCCTACGGACCTCTCCGGCTGCCTTGAAGATAACCCCCTGGACCCGGGCGCTTGTCCCTACGTTGACTACGCGCTCTCTTTCGATGCTATCGCCAATCAGGGTAACAAGTGTTCCTTGCCCAGTGCGTGCCGGACGGACCCAAAGTGGGAGAAATTGGCCCCAGGTGTGGCCAAAAATCTGGCCCAGATCAACGAGCCACTGGGCCTGGACCGCGCCAATAGCATCGCTCAATCGCTGCACATCGACAAGAGCATGATCCTGACCGACCAGGAGTACGAGTGCACCATCGGGTCACCTCCGCGCACCGAGGACGAGGCGATCATCTTTGCGTGCATTAACAACCTCACCAACTCGAACGGAAACACCAACATTCCCCTGTCGAGTTACGGGCTGGCCCTCAATGACGCCGGGGACGCGCAAAGCCTGTGCGCACCCAATGCACCTTGTCTCGTCTTCAATGATCTGTTTGCCGGGCCGCTGGAACGGATTGCCGCTGAGTGTGGCTGGGAAGAGAAGCTGGACCGTATGGTAAGCGAAACGCCATTTACCCAACTCATTGCGGATGGTCATCAGTGCCAGGAATTGAGCGGTGCGTCGGACGACGGCGCTTGCATAGTCGAACCGGTCTGCCCATAACTATTTGGGCTCAGTGCAAAAGCACCTGGTACGTGGTCAAATTTGACCCGTCCCCATTTATTACTATGAGCTGGGTATGGCACCTCCACCAGTCCCGTAGAAGTGGCCGACTGTTGCCTGGCCATCCGGCCCATTGCTGGTCCAGTCATTGCAGGACAGGCTGGAAGTGAGCAGTATCGTAGTTGCGAGCGCCAATGACGCTTTGTTCATGTCTTTTTCCGGTTAATGTCATTGGTTCCAGCCTTAGCCGGTTTGCTGCCATCCTCACGCGGTGGCAAGCCGGTGTGTTGAGTGAGGATTTTCTTGCCAGTGCGGCGCTGGTGGGCCTGCACGGTATTTTTTCTGCGCGACGCCTTGTAGCCACTACCGGTTTCAGGCTGCTTGGCGGGAATCAGATGTCGCTCACCGTCACCTATCAGATCCAACCTGCCCATTTTCCTGAGCGCCTGGCGCAGCAGTTCCCAGTTGTTCGGATCGTGATATCGAAGCAGGGCTTTGTGCAGTTTGCGCTGCTCCGGATCCTTCACCCGCAATACTTCATCGGACTTGTACGTCACCTTACGCAAGGGATTCTTGCCGGAATGATACATGGCAGTCGCTGTCGCCATGGGTGAGGGGTAAAAGGCCTGCACCTGGTCGGCAGTGAAATCATTCCGCTTCAACCACAGCGCCAGGTTGATCATGTCTTCATCGGTGGTGCCCGGATGTGCGGCAATGAAATACGGGATCAGGTACTGTTCCTTGCCCGCCTCTTTGGAATATTTCTCGAACATCTTTTTGAACTGATCATAGCTGCCGATACCCGGTTTCATCATTTTTGACAGGGGACCATCTTCGGTATGCTCGGGAGCAATTTTCAACTGACCGCCCACGTGGTGGGTGACCAGTTCCTTCACATACTCGGGATCCTTAATCGCCAGGTCGTAACGCACACCCGAGGCAATCAACACTTTGTTCACTCCCGGCAATGCGCGCGTTTTGCGATACAAAGCAGTCAAGGCCGAGTGGTCCGTGTTCAGATTAGGACACACACCCGGATACACGCAGCTGGGCTTACGGCAGGCCGCCTCGATTGCACTGCTCTTGCAGGCGATGCGATACATATTCGCGGTTGGCCCACCCAGGTCAGAAATTACCCCGGTGAAGCCCGGGACTTTATCTCTTATCTGCTCCACCTCATTGAGAATCGACTCCTCGGAACGATTCTGCATGATGCGACCTTCGTGCTCGGTGATGGAGCAGAAGGTACAGCCGCCGAAACAGCCGCGCATGACATTCACGGAAAATCGGATCATCTGGTAGGCCGGGATTTTTGCATCCTTATAGGAAGGATGCGGGACGCGGGCAAAGGGCATACCAAAAACGTAATCCATTTCGGGGGTGGATAGAGGAATCGGCGGGGCATTCACCCACAGATCCACATCGCCATGCTTTTGCACCAGGGCCCTGGCGTTACCCGGGTTGGTTTCCATGTGTAATACCCGATTGGCGTGAGCATAGAGCACCGCGTCATTGCGAACTTTTTCGAACGAGGGCAGACGTATGACCGTGCAGTCACGGTCACGACTCGGATGAGGAGTGAACTTCACCACGGGTTCAGCTACGGCGGGTTCACCCGCTGCGGGGTCCCCGACACCGTACAGCGCGGCATCCCGACGCTGTTTTTCGGCGGCATCCATCTCACGCACATTGATGTAGGGGTTGACCACGCGATCGATTTTGCCAGGCCGGTCGATGCGGGTGGAATCGATTTCCCACCAGGCTGCCGGCGTATCCTTGCGGATCAAAGCCGTGCCTCGAACATCGGTGATTCCGGCCACTTCATCGCCCCGGGCCAGGCGATGGGCTACCTCGACCAAGGCTCGTTCGGCGTTGCCGTACAACAACAGGTCAGCCGTGGCATCCAGCAGGATGGACCGGCGCACGCTGTCCTGCCAGTAGTCGTAATGGGCGATGCGCCGCAATGAAGCTTCAATGCCACCGAGGATGACCGGCACGTCCGGCCAGGCTTCCTTGCAGCGCTGGCTGTACACCAGCGAACAGCGGTCCGGGCGCTTGCCACCCATTCCACCGGGTGTATAGGCGTCATCAGAACGTCTTTTGCGCTCCGCGGTGTAGCGGTTGATCATGGAGTCCATGTTGCCCGCAGCCACACCAAAAAACAGGTTTGGCTTGCCCAGGGCCTTGAATGCATCTGCCGAATGCCAGTCCGGCTGGGCAATGATTCCCACGCGAAAACCCTGGGCTTCCAGCAGGCGGCCGACAATAGCCATGCCGAACGAAGGGTGATCTACATAGGCATCACCGGTGACGATGATGATGTCGCAGGAATCCCAGCCCAGCGTGTCCATTTCCGCCCGGCTCATGGGTAAAAACGGCGCCACGCCAAAACACTCGGCCCAGTACTTTGGGTAATCAAACAGCGCGGTGGCCGGAGTGGGCATGGCGTTAGTGGACATGGCGTTAGTGGACATAGGGTGGGTCCTGTGACCTTTCCCCGCAGTCGATGCCGCGGTGGGAGTAGCCATTATAACAGGTAGCCTCCACCACCCATCAGCATGGAATTTCCTCACCCACCAAAGGGGACGGGGCCCCTTTTCTCACAGCCCCTTTTCTCAAATATTCGTTGACGCCGCTACGCCGCAGGGCTGAAATTAGACGCCAGGAACAAATTTATGTGGTCAGAGTAAAGTGCTTATGTCTGACCGAGCGTTCGACAAGGAGACAAACCATGGCAACTTTCGTTCTCGTCCACGGTGCATGGCACGGCGGATGGTGTTACCGCGAAACCGCCCGCGCGCTGCGCCGCGCAGGGCATGAGGTGTTCACGCCGACGCATACCGGCGTCGGCGAGCGCGCCCACCAGGGAGCCGAGAACATCACCCTGGAGACACATATCCGTGATGTCTGTGGCTGCATTGAAGCGGAAGAGCTTTCCAACGTGGTTCTGTGCGGACACTCTTACGGTGGCATGGTCATTACCGGCGTGGCTGATCGCATCCCTGAACGCATCAAGACGCTGGTTTATCTGGATGCCTTCCTGCCCGAGAATGGGCAGTCACTCATCAGCCTGCTACCATTGGCGTTGGCGCCAGAGATCTCTGCTGCGTTCCTTGACGCGTTCCGTGGCAGTTCGCTCGAAGCGCATAGCGGCCGCGTGACGCCCATCACTACGGAAGCCTTCAACATCAGGCAGGAGAACCGTGCCTGGGTCGAACGCCGCTGCGTGCCGCAAGCGCTGGCTACCTTCGAGATGCCGATTCTGCTCACGGGCGCCGGTGCGGCTGTCCGGGACCGTTTGTACATCCTCGCCGACGGCTGGGACCCAAGCCCGTTCCGCTACTTTGCGGCCAGGGTCGACGGGCAATCGGGCTGGCGCGTGACCAGGATGCCATGCGGCCACGATGTGATGGTGGATATGCCGGGCGAATTGGCCAAGGAACTGTTGCATCTTGTCTAAGCGCGTGGCGGCGAATTATGGGCTGCGTCAAAGTCGGCGCGCCCGGAAACCGGGACAGTAGGTCGACCTATGGAACCGAGTGCAGCACTGAGTGTCTCCGCACAGATCGCGGTATCCATAGCAGGCTTTGCCGGGGTGGTGGCCGTATTCCGCAGCGGGTCCGTCCACGACTGGGGCGTGGTGGAAACGTTTTGGCTGCGACTGCTGCTAAGCAATTCAATACTGCCGTTGGCGTTCAGCATGATCGGTCTGCTTTTCCTGGCGTTTACGCCCGTTTCACCAGCAATCTGGCGATGGTGCAGCGGACTCGCCGCATTATTCCTGTTGCCTTACGCGTCCATGATACTCAGGACTCTCATTGGATTTGCGCCAGGACAATTGGAAGCTGCAGGCGGCGCCAAATTCACCAGCTACGCCCTCTTTGCGTTGCTGGCGATAGCGTGCCTCTTGCAGTTGTACAACGTCGCGACACTGGCTGCCTTTGGGCCTTTCTTTGGCGTGATCGTTGCCATGCTCCTGGGGGCGATGTATCAGTTTGTGCGCCTGGTCCTGACACCGCAGCGGCGCGGAACCTGATCACAGAATGTTCGGGGTCAGAGTAAAAATGTTCGGGGTCAGAGTAAAAACGGCTGGCCCATTTCAGCCAGAAACCAATACTTTTTGTCTTGGGAATCTCCGACCCGTCAGGCAATGTCATCTGCCTGTACCGGGCTGGAAACAATCGCCTGAACCCACCCTGGCGCATCCGTCCAGACAAATGAGAAACTGCGCCCGGGTCAAAACTCTCTGAGCGATCGCGCACCAGGGGCCTGACTCTGAGTGCGGGAGACCTACCCTTCAGCGGATCGCGGCACAGATATCCACAACGAGGCTGCGCAGCCAGCGATGCGCGGGATCCGCATCCAGCCGCGGATGCCAGAACAATGAAACCGTGATTTCCGGCGGGGCTACCGGAAGGGGAAAACAATACATTCCGGCACGCAGGTTCAGGGTATGTCGCTCGGGAACGCTGGCGATCAGGTCAGAGGCACGCGCCAATGCCAGTGCGGTGGAAAAGCCGCCGACGACCGTAACGACCTGCCGTTTCAGTCCGAACGACTCCAGGGCTTCATCGATTGGACCCCAGTCGAGTCCGCGGCGGGAGACGAACACATGCTGTCCGGCTGCATAGCGTGCTGGTGTGATCCCGCCCTTGGTGAGCGGGTGTCCAGACCGCACGGCGCCAATGTAGCGGTCCCGAAAAAGGCCTTGTGTGCGTATCTCGGGCCCCATCGTCTTGCCAACAACGCCCGTTTCCAGGTCAACACTCCCGTCGCGGAGCGATGTGCTGTCCTTGTCAGGTTTCGGCAAGAACCGTAGCCGCACGCCGGGCGCTTCCTGCGCGACACGCGCGATGATGTCCGGTCCAAAGTTTTCCACGAAACCCTCGCTGGTCCGCAGCGTGAAAGTTCGTGCGAGCCGCTTGAGACTGAGTTTTCGGGCAGGTCGCAGAACGGAATGAGCGTCCTGCACCAGTTGCGCGACACGCTCGCGCAGTTCGATCGCGCGGGGTGTAGGAACGAGGCCGCGCCCGGCCCTGACCAATAGCGGATCGCCTGTCGTCTCACGCAATCGCGCCAGCGCCCGGCTCATCGCCGATGGGCTCAGCCGCAAGCGTTGGGCGGCGCGCGCAACGCTGCCCTCCGCCAGCAGCACATCCAGGGTGACCAGCAAGTTGAGATCGGGCGTCGACATGCATCGACCTTAGCACAGTTTGTTCATGATATGGCGTCAAACGCACGAATATACTGCAAATGGTGCGTCTTCCGCTATGTCATGCAAGAGGCTAAGCTTCTGACAGCTCGATTTCGCGAGCCACCAAAAAAACGGAGTTCAAGATGAAGTCAATCAGTGCAGGACGAGATACACCTTCGGTTCGGTGGGCGCTCGCCAGTCTTTCGCTGTCGATGCTGCTGTCCTCACTCGGCACCAGCATCGCCAATGTCGGCTTGCCCACCCTGGCGCATGCGTTCACTGCCTCCTTCCAGCAAGTCCAGTGGGTTGTCCTCGCCTATCTTCTCGCCATCACCACCCTGAGCGTCAGCGTCGGGCGTCTCGGTGACATCACCGGACGCCGACGGCTGCTACTGGGCGGAATCTTCCTGTTCACGTTAGCCTCGGTCCTGTGTGGCGTGGCGCCCACGCTCGGGCTCCTGATTGCCGCCCGGGCGGCACAGGGTCTGGGCGCAGCCATCATGATGGCCCTCACCCTGGCGTTTGTCGGAGACACGGTTTTGAAAGAAAAGACCGGCAGCGCCATGGGGCTGTTCGGAACCATGTCCGCCGTCGGTACCGCGCTCGGTCCACCGCTGGGTGGCATGCTGATTGCCGGCTTTGGCTGGGGATCCATTTTCTTCATCAACCTGCCGTTGGGCCTCCTGACATTTCTTCTTGCCTGGCGTTACCTGCCCATTGACCGCAAAATGCCGAAGACCGATTGGCACGGCTTCGATCCTGTGGGTACGCTGCTGCTTGCCCTGACGCTGGCGGCATATGCGCTCGCCATGACGACGGGGCGCGGCAGCTTCGGCCTGCTCAACGGGGCGCTGCTGTTTACGGCGGTCGCGGGCCTTGGCCTTTTCGCGCTCGCCGAGGCGAAAGCCACCTCACCGTTGATCCGCCTGGCAATGTTCCGCAACCCCTTGCTGAGCGCGGGCTTCGCCATGAGCACCCTGGTCACGACCGTGGTGATGGCAACGCTGGTGGTTGGCCCGTTCTATCTCTCCGGCGCGCTGACGCTCGACGCAACCCGTGTCGGGCTCGTTATGTCGTCCGGTCCGATTGTCGCCGCATTGACGGGTGTGCCGGCCGGCCGCATCGTGGACCGGCTTGGCGCACACCGCATGAGCATCGTCGGGCTCATCGGAATGGCGCTTGGCTGCTCCATCCTGCCCATGATGCCCGCGGGTTTCGGTGTAGCGGGTTACATCGCCCCGCTGGTCATCATCACCGCCGGCTACGCACTGTTCCAGGCGGCCAACAACACTGCCGTGATGATGAATATTCGACCGGACCAGCGTGGCGTCATATCCGGCATGCTCAGCCTGTCGCGCAATCTCGGGCTTATCACCGGCGCATCCGTTATGGGCACTGTGTTCGCTCTCGGATCGGCGACGACCAACATCATGACAGCTCGCCCTGAGGCTGTTGCGGCCGGCATGCGAACCACGTTCGCAGTCGCTGCAGTTCTGGTCGTGGTCGCCCTCGCCATTGCGTCTGTAAGCCAAACTCTTGCGCGGCGCGACGTTGCTCTGAATCGTGAACTGGAGGATGGCCATGGCCCTATAATTATGCGTACGCCTATCTTCCAGGTCGATGCCTTTACCTCCAGCCGATTCGCCGGCAATCCAGCCGCCGTTATGCCAAGGGATCGATTCCTGGATGACGCGGCGGCCAGCTCCCGCGCATGCTAACCACCCCGGCAAGTTTAACGATTGCCTGCCTGCTTGCTGTGGCAGGGCTGGTCGTGGCTGAACTGAAGCAACTGCGCATCCCCAAACTAACCTGCGGTAGTTCTCTAGCCGAAGGACATGCCAGTCTGGCGTGGATCGCTTTCTGGTTTGATTAGGACTGGGCGAAGTCGGATATCCACTTCAAATCAGGGTTGGACGTCGTGGCGGTTCAACTTGGTGATCGACCTCTCGGTGTAGAAGAGGGCAGGGTTTCCGTCTTCGTCAAGGACCAGTTCTCCCTCATCATCTACTTCACAGCAAGCGTCATAATGGGCATTGTTCACGTACAGGGACTCCCCCAAAAGGGCGCCGCTTGCAACTCCGCTCATATTGGGGTCGGTGATTTTCCCCACGAGCGTCCCAGTAAGCAGCCCCTTATCCAATTCCACAACCTGGACCATGTCTTCTGCGGCGGTGTCGCCGGGGGTGATTATGTACAAGGTACGGTTGTGCATCACAAGGCCATCCAGGAAGCCGGTAAGAGGCGGACTGACTTCGATTTCAACCACCTCGCCGGTGGCTGGATCTACCCGGTACAGCGCCGACAGGTTCGAGTGACCGATGATCAAGGTCTTCCCATCGGGCGTAGATACAATGCCATTTCCTCCGCAACAGGGGTCAGTTTCAGGGTCAAGAATAAATTCGTCGGGCAAGTCTATTCTTGTAACACCGTCGGCATTGGGTGGAAGCCCGCCATTTCTGCCCAGTGGCAGCCGGTAGATATACGGCAGATAGGAATCGGTGAAGTAGGCAGCATCTTTGGTGATAGTGACATCGTTGGGTAACGAGAATTCATCATCAGGCCCCAATTGATACGTCTCTTTTACATCGCCGGTATCCGCGTCATAGACATGCGCGTTGCCGTGCACACAACCGGCAACAAACAGATTGTTAGTGCGGGAATCGACACGCATCCCGAGCTTTAAACAATCCCACGGATCCGGAATTTCATCCGGGTTCAGAACTTCACCTGTCCCGCTGCGCAAGTCTACCTTGTAGATTGATCCATCGACTGAGCCGTTATAGGCGGTAGTTCCCTTGCCAATCGCGAACCCTTCAGGCCAGGACGCGTCCAGAGCATCAACTATATGGGGGAAAGGCTTTTCGCCTGCGCTGGCCGAAAAGATTGGTAGCGCCAGCAGGATCACTGCGGAGATTGCCAGAACGGTTTGCTTGTTTGCGGTAATTTGTTGTTTCAACGTTTTCACCCCTGTTTCGATGGTCTGAGTTACTGCCGCACTGGCAGCTGAGACTGGAGTGTTATGGATGACTCAACTAATTACCTGATGGAAACCTGATTTCGGCTGATGAAATGCTGATTATCTTATAAAAGACTGTTTTTCAATAGCTTAGGAACGAGGAAACAAGCAGTACTGGTTTGATGCTTTAAGCATCAGCAAAACCTGTGGGGCTCACTGCAGCGGTGGGTGTTATCAATTTAGTGCCTGATCGTTCAAAATGGCGCAATGATCCTCCCTTCCGGCAATCCTGAGCGCCATGTATTCGGTCGCTGGCGCTTCAACGCCGACGTTGGCGATCTGTATGACGGGGACATCATCACTCGCCTGGAGCCCCGGGTGGCCAAGCTGCTGGTTCACTTCCTCGCCAACCAACACAAAGTCATCAGCCGCGATGAACTCATTGCCACGGTCTGGGAAAATCGTATCGTCTCGGACGATGCCATCAATCGTTGCGTTTCGATCATCCGGCAAATTCTCTCGCCGGAGGATAAAAACGCCTACATTGAAACCGTGGTGCGCAAGGGTTACCTCGCCCACTTTCCCCCTGCTCCGCAATCAGAGCCCCCCGGGGCGCAGCCGCCGCAAAGCCGCAAGTATCTGTTGCTTTCAGTTTTCGCCGGCGTCGCCGCAATAATCCTTTACATTGCCATTGGCAAGGTTGGTGAATCAACCCGGGAAGTTCGTGAGCCAGCCAGCGCAGGACCGCCCATGGTAGCGGTGTTGCCGTTTACTTCCGCCGGCCAGGAAAGTGAAAGCGAGTTTTTTGCCAATGGCGTGCACAATGATCTCCTCACCCAGCTGACCAAATTGCAATCGATGCGCGTTATCTCCAGCACCTCGGTGATGGAATATCGGAATACCGAGCACAACCTGCGCAAGATAGGCGAGGAACTGGGGGCCGATGTCATTCTGGAGGGTAGCGTGCAAATCGCCGCGAACCGGATACGCATCAATGCGCAGTTGATAGACACACGAACCGACCAGCATCTGTGGGCCGAGAGCTACGACCGCGAATTGTCGCCGCTGAATATTTTCGATGTGCAAAGCGAGATCGCTCACGCCATAGCGGAGGAGTTGCACGCCACCCTGACGGCCCAGGACAGCCAGGCTTTGACACTGATCCCAACCGAGAATATGGCGGCCTACCGGGCCTACCATCGGGCGATGCAATATCGGAACGCGCCCGGAACTAACTTGAATGAACCGGAATATCGCCAGGCGCTGGAAGAGGCGGTAGACCTGGACCCGACGTTCAGTCGCGCGTGGGCTGAACTGGTCAGCACTCTTGCGTACTTAAATATTGATGGTGATCATCCGGACATGACCCTACGTGCGGAGCAGGCATTGCAGCGCCTTCAGGCTGTCGCACCTGGCTCAGCTGACCTTCTGATCGGTCAGGCCGCCTACGTTTACTATGCCTTGAAAGATTACGATCGCGCACACGACATCATTTCCCAGGCGCTGACCATGAACCCAAGCGACGTTAACGCCGTGCAACTGAGATCCTGGATTGAACGCCGGCAGGGAGATTTCGATGCCTTCGTGGATTCGCGGAAAGAAGCACGCAGATTGGACCCTCGGAATCCGGTCTTGACAGCCAACGTATTGAACGGGCTGCTACTAACACACCGATATGACGAGGCTTGGGCGGAGACGGAGAGGTCCCCACTGGAGAGTTTTCAAACCGGCTACACTCAGAATCTTCTCCTGTTTCGTAAACATCGGGATTTCAAACGCTTGCAGAAATCGATGCGCGAGTTATGTCATTTATTTCAAGAGCCAGACTGCGGGTGGGACACCCACATTGCTATTCGGGACTACCTGGGGGCTTTGGCTTCATTAGACCAGCCAAAAGATGGATTTGAGAGGCCCGTCATTTCGGAAAATAATCAACGCCGATTACTCACCTACTGGTTAATGAATGACGACGCACTCCTCAGGCAAGAATTGGTTCAGTGGCAGGGCCAACTAAAAAAGGATAGCGAAGATGCAGGTGACTTCCAGCCGCGCCAACCGTTGATCGAACTTGCGTTGCTGGCAGGCATACAAGGCAATGCCGATGAGTCCGGGCAATTGATTGAGCGCTGGCTGCGCCAGCAACCCATCGATTGGGCGGAGCGTTCTGTTACAAGACATGTAGCCTGCCGGGTCCTTGGGATGATCGCGGCAACGCAGGCTGCAGTGAAGTGCATTCGAGACGGGCTTGCGGAGCCGAGTTATGTCACGCCGTTTTTGGAACCCTATCTGCCGTTTTACGACCCGGTGCGGAACGAACCGGAGTTCATGGAAATGCTGGCCGATATCGACGCGGGCGGGCCATTGAGATAAAACACTCCCCGGCACCAGGCGTCCGCAAGGGTTTCCGCTTCGACGGTGAGGATATCCAGGCAACCCGGAAGTTCCTGACCTATCTCGGCAACGACCGTTTTCCGCTTTTCAACAAGGTCGAAGCAGTGGGGTTACCGGAGTTTCTTGAGGGCTTGAACTGAAATGCTTTTACCTTTGACCTTAACCATCGCCTGCCTGCTTGCTGTCGCAGGACTGGTCGTGGCTGAACTGAAGCAACTGCGCATCCCCAAACTGCTGGGTAAAGTTGCAGCCAGCACGGCTTTCGTATTACTTGCTCTCTCCTTGCATGCGACGGATTCAACCTACGGTCAAATCGTCCTTGTCGCCCTGGCTCTCAGCTGGATGGGCGATGTCTGCCTTCTATCGGAGCGCAGTACACTGTTTCTGTCGGGCCTGGCCTTGTTCCTCCTTGCCCATATTGCCTTCTCGGTGGCATTCGCTTCCGGTGCGCTTAATGTTCCCGCCGGTGTGGCAGGTCTTGTCCTGATGTCAGTTATCGGCGCAGTCACACTGCGGTGGCTTTGGTGTCACCTGGGCACTTTCAATAAGGTAGCGGTCAGCGCCTATGTTTTTGCTATAGTCATCATGTGTTCCCTGGCAGTCGCCCATAGCGCCGCCTCCGGTTCACTTTTGTTTGGGATTGGCGCGCTGGTATTCGCCGCGTCCGACATATCAGTCGCGCGTGATCGCTTTGTTACGCCGGGCTTTGCCAACAAGGCCTGGGGACTTCCGGCTTACTATTCTGCGCAGCTATTGTTTGCCTGGTCGGTCGCGCAATAAGCTAAAATCCGCATAATGCATCTGAATTTTTTCCGCAATACGGGACATTGCCTGAAACGGGACTTTCCATGAAAAGCATAAGAATAGTCGGTTTGATACTCGTCGGGCTCGTTCTGGCCACGGGAGTGTCTTTAGCACAAAGCCTGGACCCCGCGGTTTCCCAAGCCGATGCAACAACCCCGGTTGCAGCGCCCTCGCAGGCAGCGCCACAGGCCACTACGCAGGCCCCCATGCAGGCCCTTGTGCAGGATTTGGCAGCGGAAGAATCTGTGGTCCTGGTTGGCGCCGGTGATATTGCGAACTGCGAAGTGGGCGATGGCCACATGGCGACGGCGCGCGTACTCGATGACATCCCCGGCACCGTCTTTACCATGGGCGACCACGCGTACCCGAACGGATCCAAGGAAAGCTTTGGCGAGTGTTACAACCTTTCCTGGGGCCGCCACAAGGCACGCACCAGACCTTCGGTTGGGAACCACGACATCAAGACCAAAAACGGCATGCCGTATTACGATTATTTTGGCGCAGCCGCCGGCCCCCGGGGACTCGGTTACTACAGCTACAACCTCGGAGCCTGGCACATCATCTCGCTCAACAGCAGTATCGCAATGGACCGCAAGTCCAAGCAGCTCAAGTGGCTGCGCAAGGACCTGGCTGAAAACCCAAGCACCTGCACGCTGGCCTACTGGCACATTCCACTGTTCTCGTCGGGAGGACATGGTGACCATCCGGAATTGCTTCTCGACACGTGGCGGATCCTGCATGAGGCCGGGGTTGACGTGGTGGTCAACGGGCATGACCACGACTACGAACGCTTCGCGCCGCAGGATCCCAAGGGCAAGCCCGATCCGCAGCGTGGCATCCGGGAGTTTGTGGTAGGCACCGGCGGCGGCGGCGTATACGCTTTCAGGGAAGTAGCGGAAAACAGCGAAATCCGGCAAAACCAGTCCTATGGCGTGATCAAGTTCACTCTGCAGCCGGACAGCTATGACTGGGAATTCGTGACGGCCAAGGGCGAACCCTTCGAAGACAAAGGAACCGGGCAGTGCGTGCCCTGAAATCCCGCACGGTGTCACCTGGATCCGGGCACTCGACCTTCCGTTCCACATCCGCACGCATACCCCGGCCGGTGTACCTCTGGATTCCGAAAAGATCGTATATACTTTCCGTCCACGCAGCATAGGTGCGCCACCCTGTCTGCAAGCAGCCCAGGGCGCCATGAATGCCTGTACTTTCGAGCTGTACAAAACTACATCTGGAGACTGCCGTGAAAAAGCTCGTCGCTGCACTGATCAATTGGCCACAACACATCGGAGATGCCATCGGCTGGGTCGGGCCACTTGCTGCCCGTATGGTCGTCGGCTGGGTGTTTTTTTCCAGTGGCTGGAGCCACCTGCACGACCCTGGTTTCGTCGACACGTTCGCAGACACTGGGATTCCGTGGCCGGACCTGCTGCTGCCGCTTTCCTCGTGGGTTGAATTTATCGGCGGTGCCATGATGCTGGCCGGGTTGTTCACGCGCATCGCGGCAGTGCCGCTTGCGATCAACATGCTCGTTGCGATTCGGGCCGTGCTTTGGGACCGGGTTGACACACTCGGCGACTTCCTCATCCTCGACGAAACCGCCTATTTCGCCATCTTTGTTTGGCTGGCCGCGGCAGGTGCCGGTTCGGTGTCCATGGACCACCTGCTACAGAAATTTTCGGGTCAGGGTAAAGTGCCAGGATAAACCTGACATTTTTGTTGGGTTAACTGAGGCGTAGAGAAGTCAATCGTCGCTGCGGATTCTTCCCGGGGGCGTTCCACGCTAATGCATGCATTACTTGACAAGGACTCACCATGGCTTTTTTCAGCTGGCTGAATGACGATTCCGATATTACCGCCGTCCTGTTCCACAACCCCAAGCGTTTCAATCCGGTGAATGCCGCCACACAGAACATTCTACGCGGGCCGGGAGAACTGAGTGTCGCTCAGCGTGAATTTGTGGCGGCCTACGTTTCCGGATTGAACGCATGTTCTTTCTGTCGCGGAGGCCATACCGCAGTAGCGGCTGTATACGGAGTCGATGCAGAACAGATAGAAATGGCGGTAACGGACCTGGAATTGGCTAAGGTCGATGAGAAAATGAAACCGGTGCTACGCATGGTGCGCAAGTTGACGGTTTCTCCAGCCCAGGTGGGTCAAACCGATATCGATGCAATTACCGCCGCCGGCTGGAATGAAGAAACCGCGCATGATGCGATCACCATCTGTGCCCTGTTCAATTATTACAACCGTTTGCTGGACGGCCACGGCATCAAAGGAAGTGCGGAAAAGGCCGCGAATTCGGCCAGGTTCCTGTCGAAGTTTGGCTACAAAATTCCGTGGTTCGTGCGCTTTCTTGCCCGGCGGCGCTGATTCTCATCGGCAAGCAGGTGTCCGCCGTGTTTTCTTACGGTGTGAGCATGAGCGTTGAGACAATCTCGAGACGATGGATGCCGCCCGATTTCTGAAAATTCGGGGTCTACTGAGGCACGATCCAGGATCGCAGGTTCAGGTTTAAGTGCACTTATCCGATGATCGGTTGTTCCTTCAATCGCGAAGATTCAAAACTCCCACAGTATGCCTATGGCGGGAATGATAGGGAGCCAGTTGTCATAGACGGCATCGAGGGAGACACCGCCCTGTTCTTCTTCAACGGTGTCGTAATCTACGCAACAGTGGTTCTGGCGGTTGGTCAGGTTGGTGACTTCAAAAAAGGCCGACAACTGGCCTTTCTTCACCTGGAAGTCACGGCTGACACGGAAATCAAGGGAACCGTAGGTGTTCAACTGCTCCGCGTTGCGCGGCCCCGGGATCGGGAAATATTCATCATCTTCCTCGTCGTAACCCAGCGTCAAACCAGTTGTAGGCCAGCCCGTATGTAAGTTCAGAGCCACGCCTACCTCCCATGGTCCACGTTCCCAGGCAATACCACCTTGCAGGGCGTATAGCTGGTCCCAACTACGCTTTTGATTGACACCGCTAATCAGGTCGGTCGCTCGTGACACGGTCGCCGTCACCCACCAGTTAACTTCGCTGTCGCCGCGATATTCCAGCGTCGCTTCCATACCCTGGGCGCGAGCCGAGACGGGATCCAGCCGTACGCGGTCAGGTTCAGTTTCCGGAATGAGGGCCAGCGAGTCGAACAGGTTTTCAAAACGGGGGCTCATGCGATCGTAGTTTTTCATATAGGCCTCCAGCCGCAGCCGGTAGCCATCCTGCGAACGATATTGCAGCCCGGCGATCCAGTGGTTGGCTCGTTGCGGCGGGTTAAAGGTACTGACACCGTCCTCAACCTGTAACTGCTGGATGGCCTGCGACTGGTAATAGCGGCCCCAGGTCAGCCGCAGGTCAATGTCCGGACCGATATCCTGTAACAGACTGACGCGCGGACTGACCTGGTTGTGGAACACCGGATCGGTGTAGGTCTGTCGATCCCAGCGCAGGCCCAATTCCAGTGCGGTCGCTGGCAGCAGGCTCCAACGATCGGATATGAATAGGGCGTAAGTGTTGCCGACCGGTGCAGCATCCACTGCAGTCAATGTGGGGTTTTCAACACCAGGATAATTGGCATAGAACGATAGATATTCTGCCGCAGAGCGGAAGTAGTAATCCGCCTTCTGCCGGGAGAAAGCAGACCCCCAGCGCAGCAGATGGCCCGAAATCCCTTCGTAGCGCCAATCCAGGTTAAGGCCAAACACATTGGAATCACGATCATTGTCCACTGCAGCAATCATTTGATCCGCATCATTGACCTCTGCCGTGTGGCTGTTCCCGAGCTGGCTGTACGAAACCACCGCGGAACTGGCCAGTTCGGGCGTCCAGTCGGTCTCGAGCAATAGCCACACGTTTAGGTTGTGCGTGCTGCTGTAGGAGCGTTCCAACTCGGCCGGGTCACTTTCGAGCACCACTTCGATCTGGTCGTCTGCGTAGAGGCCGTTGAGCGACAACCGGCTTGTCTCCGACAGGTTGATGCCGATTTCGGTGAAGGCGTCAAAGTAGCGGGGGGTGCCGAGGTCATTCGGCAAAAAATATTCGAGATTACTGCGGCGTGCTGACACCAGCCAGTCGACCTTGCTGCCTGCGCTGAACCCGCTGAACAAGGCCGATGTGTTGTAAACGCTCAAGCCCAGTTCCGTTTGGCGCGACCGGTCCGGGCGTTGCGAATCGAGTAGCAGAACCCCGCTCATACTGTCGCCGTAGAGCGCCGGAAATCCACCCGTGTAGGCCTCGACACCTGCTACAGCACGGGCATCGATGGTGCTGAAAATGTTGTGGAAATTGCGAATATGGAAAGGGTCAAGCAGCCGCAGGCCATTCAAATAGATGGTGTTTTCATCGGACTCACCTCCACGAAAATGTGATCGGGACGATAAGCCTCCGGCAGCTGCCCCCGGCAGGCGTTGAACCGAGCGGACCGGGTCTTCTCCCAGATCTGGCAAAGCCGAAATAGCACTTTGGTCAATAAAGAACTGCGAATTGGAAAACAGAATGTAGCGGCTGGCCGAAACGCTCACCTGCTCCAGTTCAGGCGGGACCGCTTGAAGTTCCACCGTCATGGTTCGCGCCTGTCCATCCGCAAGCTCAATATGATGCCGTTCGGTGCGGTAACCGGCGCAGGCGATTTCGATCTCGTAGCGGCCAATTTTCAGCCCGTCAAGCCGGTAGCTCCCGGGAGCAGTCATGTGTTCGGCCGGCAGAGCGGGCTGGCCGGTAATGGAGACTATTCCCTGCTCTGGCAGTTCGCGGTAGTTGCTGATTGTGACGAACAGAGTTGTGGTGACCGCAGGCGCCGTGGGTACATTGGGTGCGCGGACCACCAGGTACAGGCCATCCAGTTGCTGCAAATCGAGGCCGTTTGCCTGTAAGACCTCACGCAGGCGGGCTATTTGCCCTGCCGGGGCTGGTTCCTGCCGGACCATGAGATCCGGACCCACCAGGTTCGTGGTATAGACCAATGGCAAACCACCGGCGCTGAGCTCTTGCAACACATCAGCGATACTGCGCCCCTGCCACCGATCCGGCATTTCGGACTCGTCTTCCGCTTGCAGCGGGCTGCAGAGAAAAAAGGCGAAACACAGCAGTGTGATCAGCAAATATCGAAGCCGATGCGTCCCAGACCTGATTACCGCATGCACCACCCTGTTATTCCATGCCAGGAGACCAGGTCAAGTATATACGCGTCTCGCTGCCCTCCTCCTGCCTGCGACCCAGGGGCTCGCTAAGTGCTGCGTCGTTACGCTGGAGGACGAAAGTACTCTGCGGGTGTGCAACCAGAGATTTATGGATCCTGCGACAACGATACAACAATGTGGCCGTCGCTGAGCCGGGAAGTAAGGTCACTGGTGGCTGTGGCGACAGAAAGTACCTGCTGAGGCTGCACACCCAGGTTGCCATGCAGCACCGTGCTGGCCGCTATCGACTCTGCGGATGCCGAGGTGTACTCAACCTGTCGGCCCAATTCGCGCCCGGCCCAGTTAAAAAGTTCGGCCAGGCTGCGTCCATCGGACTCAAACCCCGGGGAGAGTACTTCCGCCCAGGCCCAATCGTCGCCCCAGGTGGGTATGGGCTCTAATGCAATTTTCCCGTTGGGTGATACCCTGAGTTGTTGACCCACACGGGCCTGTGCCGGCGCTTGCTGCCCGTCGGAATGTGGCATTGGCAGTGGTTGAACCATTACCTCGCCTTCCCGCACGCTGATCAACAGGCCGCTTGCTGACGTCTGCGCCATGAACTGGGTGCCCAAATGACGAACCAGACCCTGTGGCGTGCGGATGCTAATCGCCTGGCCGACTGCCTGGCCTGGCAATGTGTCAAGGTAAACACGGCCGGACTGCAGGAAAATTTCAACGTCCGATATCAATTTGAGTTCCGTGTGTTCATCCAGGCGCACAAGGGTGCCATTCATCCACCGCAGCCCCGCCCCGGATGCCGTGCCGCTGCGCAGTGTCAGCCCAATCATCACATCCCCGATCGTCAATTCATCGGCGGCCCCGGGATGCAGCACAACGGGGCCGTTTGCTGAAAATGCAGTCACGGTACCAACGATCTTCTCAATGGATGCCACGGCCGCAGTGGAATCGGAAATGGGGGCATGCGGGTTGATGCGCGCAACGGCCACCACAGCCACCACGATGGACGCAGCCAGCGCCCAGGCCCATATTCTGCGCCGGCGGCCACGGTTCATTGCCCGCCACTGCCCGTGGACAGCCTGGCGAATCAGCTGTTCATCTTCTGCCGGTGGCTGTTTTCTGGCCGGCACCTGGTGAAATAAATCTGCGAGGACATCATTGTCCGGCTCATGCTGAGTCATTGGTTTTTTAGGATCTGTGCCGTTCATGTTTTTTTACCTACTCCGATTGGTCTGCAGCCGAAGGATGCAATACCGGTTCTGCCAGGGTGGTGTAAATCTCTTCAAACGCTTTGCGCGCGCGGGCCAGCAGTGACTGCACCGCATCCGGGGTCAGCCCCATGCGTCCTGCAATCTCCTTGACCGAGTAGCCTTCTATATATTTCCACTCCAGTGCGTCACCGTAGTGGGGCGGAAGGTTATCCAGTGCGACCTGAACCAGTCGCGATGCTTCCTGCTGCTGGTAATGCCGGCGTGGGTCATCCATCGCAGGCGCCACGAGGGAGTCAACTACCGCCTGCAGATCGGGATGGTCCTCGGTGAGCACTATGTGTTCGCGATACTGCGCATTGCGGCGCGCCCAATCGACGATCTCATTACGGCAAATAGTGCACAGCCAGGTGAACAGGGCCGCTTCTCCAAGGTAGCGGTCAACCCTGTTCAAAGCCTTGCTGAGCGTGGCCAGCACAACTGCCCGGGTTGCTTCCCGGTCATCCGACATGCGCGCCTGGGCAAAGCGGTACAAGCGCGAGAAGTTTTGATTGAAAAACTGGTCAAACGCCCGCTCATCGCCGCGTAACAGCCGCTTCACCAATTGTTTGTCGTCCAGGTAGATGGGCACGTTCGGGTCTTCCTGTGTATCCCTTACTCAAAGTTTAGACGTTCCTGCCAGCTACAATCAGTCGAAATGCCCTCTGAAATACCTGACGACTGATTTATCGTCCGACATCCGTCCAACATGGCAGGGACCGGTTGCAATTGCCGCAGCACAGCAACAGGAACTGGTCGCATTTTGGCTGAAATGGAGGAGATAGCAATGAACCACGAAAAAGTGCAATTAATCCGGGGCGTAGAGTTGCTGGCCGTCGGACTCTTGTTGGGTTCGGTAGCGACCACGATTTGGGCGGACCATAAGGGCGACAGCAAGGCATGCTTTGAAACCACAAAGCTAATGCTAAAAGCCTGTAGTGCCGACATTGGCGACGATTTTCTGGTCGAAAATGCGAAATGCCTGAACACGAACGATGCCAGGGCCTGCCAGGGCGAAGCAAAAGCTGACTATAAGGAAGCGCGGCAAGACTGTCGTTACCAGTCCGAAGGTCGCAACGACTTGTGTGAGCGGTTGCCGAATGCCGGACCCTACATTGTGGAGCTTGACCCCGATGACTTTACTGGCGAATGCGCAGGCGGCAACCCGTTTTATCCACTGGTCCCAGGCACTGTAACCACCTTTGTTAGTGAAGAAGATGCGGGTGAAACCATTGTGGTCGCGGTGACTGACGAAACGCGTGAAATTGCTGGCATCGAGACTATCGTTGTGCGCGACACGGTGTACGCAGGACTGCCGAACGGAAATGGGGATCCGATCGGAGATCGCATTGAGGACACGGACGACTACTATGCGGTCGCAAATAATTGCGATGTCTGGTACCTCGGCGAGGTCTCGCAAAGCTTCGAAGATGGCTACCTCGATAACCTGCACGGTTCTTTCGTCACTGATATTGATCGTGCCCAGGCAGGCATCATCATGCTGGCTGATCCCATGGTAGGTGACGTGTATCGACAGGAATTTGCCTTAGGCGATGCGGAGGATGCGGCAGAAATTTTGGCACTGAATACCGACATCTACGATGAAAACGGCGACCTCGTGGAGTTCGATGATTCCAGCTTCAACTGCAATGGCGCGTGCCTCCTGACCGAAGACTTCGTTGCGACCAAACCTGATGCCATCGAGTTCAAGTATTTCAAGGCAGGCATCGGCTTTGTTGCCGAGCAGCTACCTGAGGGTGAAGTAATTCTCAAGCTGATCAAAATAGAAGTTCTGCCCTGAGGAACAGGGCTGTATTATCTGCTTAACCAGTAGTCAGACGCCGGTCGATGACCCGTGCAAGGATCGCGACCGGCGTTTTATGTTGCTCACCACGAGCCTTATCAGAAGCATAAAAGGGCCAGAAATAGGGCCAAAAGACGCCAGATACAATTCACGCCCCCTCGAGCTCCTTGAAGCTGGCTGGCGGCACCCAGGTGCCGGGCAGGTGCCGGTTGCCCCAGCGGCACAGTTGCTGTAACACCGGGCGCTGCTGATAGATTGACTTCACAGGTGTGATGAAAGCAAGCTACTCTACTCGACAGCGTGGCTGTGCGGCCACGACACACTAAGGAGACTGACATGCAAAAACTGAAACTTACCTACTTTGATTTTGACGGTGGTCGGGGAGAACCCATTCGCCTTGCCCTGGCCTACGGAAAAATTCCTTTCGAGGATAACCGTTTTCCAGCCAGTGACTGGCCGACAATGAAACACCAGACCCCACTGCTCCAGGTGCCGGTTATGGAAGTGGATGGTCAGATCATCACCCAAACCAACACCTTGCTGCGCTATACCGGCCAACTGGCCGGGCTCTACCCGAAGGACGCGCTCGAAGCAGCTCATTGTGATGAGGCGATGGATACCATTGAAGACATCGTGACCAAAGTGGTGCCGAGCATGTTCATGCAGGACCCGGAAGAAAAGCGCAAAGCGCGTGAAGCGCTGGCGGCCGGACCCATCCCGCTGTTCCTGGCCCGCCTTGAAACCATGCTCAAAGAACGTGGTGGCCGCTATTTTGCGGGCGATCGCTTGAGCGTAGCGGATTTGAAAGTATTCCTGTGGGCACGCCATCTGCAGTCCGGAGCGCTGGACCATATACCCACCGACATCGTGCAACGGCTGGCGCCGACGGTGGCCGAGCACTCCAAGCGCATCAGTGCGGTGCCTGAAATTGTGGCCTATTACAAGCAGCGGGCGGCAGCGTAAGCAGCTGAATTCAACCCGAAGCCGCACGTCCATCATGCAGGTGGTCACTCATGCGTAATTATGTCAAGCCGCTGATCGAGAATATGTCGGAGGCGACAGTTGCCTGCCTGGTCACCATGGTGCAGGGGAATGTACTCGCAATCGGGGTCGGTCACTTGATTATTGCATCCCAGACCGGCATCACCGCAGGCGCCGCTGCCACGCTAGTAGTGGTTTTGGCAAAACCGCATAAGCGCGGACTGATTGCGTTGATACTGGGTGGGATAACTACCGTCGTGGATTACCTGGTTCACCCGGGTATGTTTGGCAGCGTGTTTACCGAGGCCATTGTGACCGGTGCGGGAGCGGCCCTGCTCTCTTACGGGGCAAGCAAGCTCATCGGAGTGGTGCGTCGCTCACCCTGACCCCCCAGTCCCCAGTCCCTCCGTCTCAGGGTGGATCGCCCGAATGGAACATCCGAGTGGAACCAACAGGCAAGAGGCCCGAAGCCGGGTGAGTCGCCGACCAGCATTGAGCGGTTTTCTCGGCGAAATTCGCCGCGCGATAATAATCAAGCTGCAAGCCAAAAAAATCAATTACACGAAGTTTTTCGTGCGGCACTTCGGTCGAATTCCGTACTTCGACGTGGAATTGGGAAAAGCGGCGGACTTGCGATCCTACTTGCAATCGGACTCAAGAAAACCCGGAATCAGTGCTTTTATGCGCCTCAAGAATGAGGAGCAGTTCGTTGAGGCCACCGTAGAATCCATAGTTCACTGCGTGGACGAATTGGTCATAGTTCACAATGGTTGCACCGACCGCACACCCGAAATCATAGAATCGTGCAGACTGCGCTATCCAGACAAGATCCGCATCTTTGAATACAAACCCAAGGTGTTTCCTTGTGCTTCCGCCGAACACAGGCTGGAGCCCATGGGCTCACCACACAGCGTGGTGAATTATTACAACTACGCGCTGGCAAAAACCACCCGCAAGATCGCAATAAAAGTCGATGGCGATGAGCTCTACCTGGACAAACCTTTCAGGCAATTAGCGCATGATCTTCGCAGTGGAAACTGTTCAACTCCGATCGGCGTACAGGGAATCAATCTTTGGGATGAGATAGATGGAATCTTTGTGAATGCCTCGCACCCCGTCATGGCTGACATCGACAAGGGGTTCTTCACTGTAAGCCCGCGAACATTCTTCGTGCACTACCGGCACTATGAACTATTCACTTATGCGTATGAACGCTCGGCCGGAATTGTTTTTTATCACTTAAAAGGCATGAAAAAAGATCGCGGGCTGGGCAATTATTGCGTTCAGCCTGGCGCTACGACGTTCTCTGCTGCGCATGTGGACAGGTTGACGGAGCCCGATTTGATCTCCTGGCAGGAGTTCAGTCTCCTGATGGGAGACTCCGCAGACCTTCCGGAGCCCGCAACACTGGGCCTGCGGGCCAGGAAAAATCCTCAGGAACCCGTAACAGGCTGATAAAAAAGTCGCCGGCCCTTTAGCCTTGGTCCGCTTAACCCCCAGGTAACACCTCGCCTGGCTCGGGACAGGTGCCCGGGGTGACTTCACCGGCAGTTTTTACGTCCAGGTGCGTAGTAGCCGCGAAGGTTGTCATTCCAACCACTCCGTCGCGCCGGTCGGTATCCATCAATTTAGCAAGTTCCACTTCCAGGCGGTAACTCATGCCGGGAATCAGTTGGGCACCGGCAACAGTGATCTCCGTGGCGGTATAGGTCAGCCAGGTGGCAGAGGGTTGGTCTGGATCCACCAGGGGGTTTGGTGTCAGTAACGGGCGGCCGCTGTGATATACGCGATTGCCCTGGCAGTCCTCCATCATGACGAAAATCAGGTCATCGGCGATGCCGTTGGGGTCTGCCCGGCCGCTGGTGAACGGCGTCCAGGATACCTGCAGGTCCTCACCTGCGCGCACCGCCTCCGGGCTCACTGCGGCGCCGCCCTGGACCAGTTGTATCGCAGGTGGTGGAGGCAGGTCGGTGACGGTACCGGCACTGCCAAGACTCATGACGAAATCCTGCACATTGCCTGTGGGGGTATGAAAACTGAATGCATAGTCACCGTTGGGCAACTCCCCATCCAGATCCGCCAACTGCAGGTGTATTTTGCCTTCCCGGGCGTGTAGTACTGCGCCGTTGTCGGTCTCGTGGTCGAAGGGGATGGGCTCGGCGCCAGGAGCAAGCAGACGCATGCTTCCCTCACTCATCCCACCACCGGCTTTGCTGAAAATTTCAGCAAAATAATGGATGTCGTTTGGCCCGATTAAACCGGCTGCTTCCTGCTGGAAATGCCAGGTTTTACCAAGGACGAAAAAGCTTACGCTATCGCCCGGAGATGCTGTCGGCTGTGCAGCTGCAGGCGCCGTAGAGTCAGACACTGCGGGTTCGGCCACAGGATCTGCCGCCACATTAGCTTCGGGTGACTTTGAGTCGCAGCCAGGCAACAGTAGCATGGCGCAGGCTACGAGAATGATGTGCAGGACGGTTTGCTGGCGGAACGGTTGGCGCTGCTGCATGGTGTGACACCCTCTCTGTGAATTTTCATGACCTATAGTAGAACTCTGGCCGATCTATATTACCTAAGGTTTGCGATTGAATCCGCGTTCCCCTTATACCAGTTATCTGCCAAGCCGCTAAGTCACCAGGGTGTGCAGATAGTTCATTGCTTGCCTCCCGCCTTGTGCTTAGCTAGTGTAAACCCTGCGCGCATACCCTGGCCAAACGATGGAGACTCAATGAACGAATCGCGGATGAACGAACCCTTGGATGAAGCACCGATAAACCATCGTGCCGTGCTGCTGCGTAATGCCGTAGTGCTGCAATTCAAATTGCTGGTGGACGGTTTACGCGATGCGGCGCTGATCCCGCTGGCACTGGTGGCCACTATTCTTGGACTGATGCGCGGTGGCGAAAACGCTGACCGTGAATTCCGGCGAGTGATCAAGTTGGGCAAGCGCAGCGAGCGCTGGATCAATCTGTTTGGACATCAGGCCTCATCAAGCCGTGTCAGGCCCGGTGGCTCGCTGGATCAATTGCTGGAACGTGTGGAGGCCGTGGTGGTGGACCAGTACATGAAGGGACACACTACCGAGGAGGCCCGGTCCGCAATCGAGGCGGCCATGGAAAGTAAGGCGGGGGACGACTCCGAGGCGGATCATAAGGGAAAAGGGCTCTGAGCCCCCTGGATCGACCAGCCTGCGCCCAGATGGTGCAAAATAGCCAATCGTTATCGAGTGCCACATGAGCCATAAGAAACACTGGAATCTGGTTTACCAGGCCAAAGAACCCGATGATGTTAGTTGGTACCAGCGCCGCCCGGACCTGTCACTGGCACTGATTGCCGGGTCCGGCGTGAGCAAGGACGCGGGCGTTATTGATGTCGGCGGTGGCGCATCCGTGCTGGTTGATTGCCTGCTGGACGACGGCTACACGCACCTTGCCGTGCTGGATGTATCCGGCGCGGCATTGAATCACGGGCGCTCGCGCCTGGGCGCGCGGGCCGGCACCGTTGAGTGGTTCGAGGCGGACGTCACATCGTTCGAGCCGCCGCATCGCTTCGGCCTGTGGCATGACCGCGCTGTTTTCCACTTCCTGACGGCCGCGGATGACCGTCGCGGCTACCTTGAGACCTTGCGCCGGACTTTGCAGCCGGGCGGCACAGTGGTGATTTCCACTTTTGCGCTGGATGGTCCGGCGAAGTGCAGCGGTCTTGATGTCGTGCGTTATGACGAGCAGGCCATGCTGGCGGAGTTAGGCCCGGAGTTTCAGCTGCAGGAGGTTCGTCGTGAAACACATATCACGCCATGGCAGGCCGAGCAGCGCTTTATTTACTTTCACTTGCAGTGGCGAAGCGCATGAACGGGACGCATAGAATGGTGAAGAACACGGAAATCTGGATCAGCACGTGGTCGACGAAAAAGTAAATGAGATCCGTGGCGAATTCATCCCTGAGAATTGGTTGCGAAACACGTGGGAAATGGCGCTTCCGCCGCTACGTCAATAGGGTAGCCGGAACAATAACGCTCAGGCACATGCGTCATGTGAATCACAAATCAAGCAGCAAAGCAGCTTGAAAAACCAGGCACGAATCGTCATCGTTGGTGGCGGCATCATGGGTGTCGGTTTGCTCTATCACCTCGCGCTGGAGGGCTGCAGCGACGTGATGCTGATCGAAAAAGGCGAGCTGACTTCAGGCTCTACCTGGCATGCTGCCGGGCAGTGCCCCAGCCTGGTCGGAAATTACAATCTGGCGAAAATCCACCACCACGGCAACCTGCTTTATCCCCGACTGGAGGAACTGACCGGGCAATACGTCAGTTGGCATTCCTCGGGTGGGATTCGCCTGGCGCGTACCCAACACGACCTCGACTGGTTCCAGTACATGCGCGGTATTGCGCGCCAGGTTGGCTTTCGCATGGAGATCATCGATGCGGCTGAAATTCGCCGCCTCAATCCGTTCATGAACACCGATGGCGTGCTGGCCGGTGCCTGGACCATGGACGATGGCCATGCAGACCCCTCGGGCCTGACCCAGGCCATGGCCCGGGGCGCCACCCGGCTGGGAGCCACGGTGGTGCGGCACAACCGGGTGACGGATATGCGCCCCCTGCCCTCGGGTGAGTGGGAAGTGGTCACTGCGCAAGGTAGTGTACTTGCCGAAACCGTGGTCAACGCAGCCGGTTGTTTTGCGCGGCAGGTAGCGCAGATGGTGGGCGTGGATTTACCCATCACCAACCTGGAACACCATTACATCGTGACCGGGCCGGTAGCGGAATTCGCGGCCTCTGATATGGAAATCCCGGTGATTCGCGACCCGTATGCCTCGGCCTATATCCGCCAGGAACAAAAGTCCGGTCTGGTGGGGATTTACGAACAGGAGAACGTAACCGAAGCCTGGGCGCCGCGCGGTTTTCCCAATTGGGATTCCGACAGCGAATTATTCAGCCCGGACCTCGACCGCCTGATGCCGTGGCTGGGCCGTGCCCTGGAACGCATGCCGGTGCTGGAAGATGCGGGCATCAAGCGTATCGTGAACGGCGCCATCCCACACTCGGCCGACGGCCCGCCCCTGCTCGGCCCGATTGCTGGCCTGAAGAATTTCTGGCTGTGCTGTGGCTCTTCCTTCGGCATCGCCCAGGGCGCAGGCTGCGGCAAGTACCTTGCTCAGTGGATGCTGCATGGGGATTCCGAGCTCAACATGACCGGATTTGATCCGCGCCGCTTCGGTGTCTATGCCGACCAGGCCTACATGCGCGCCAAGGGCCTGCAGGACTACCGCATGACCTACCACACGCCCCTGCCCGGTGAGGAACTGCCGGCCGCGCGCAACTGCCGGCGCAGTCCCTTGCACGACAGATTGCAACAACAAGGAGCGGTGCACACCCAGACCAATGGCTGGGAAAGGCCCAAGTGGTTCTCACCCGACGGGCGGGTAGAAGACTACAGATACCGTCACAATAATACGTTCAGCGTGGTGCGCGAGGAATGCTTGGCCGTGCGCGAGCGTGCAGGTTTGCTGGACCTTTCCGGCTTTGCCAAGTTTGAGGTCAGCGGACCCGATGCCAAGTCGTTCCTCAACCGCCTGTGCGCCAACCGCATGCCGCAAAAGCCCGGCGGCATCGTGCTCGCCCATGTGCTTTCCCCGGCCGGCCGGATACTCGCAGAGATGACCATCACGCGTTTGCCCGGCGAACACTGTGGCGAGCAATGTGGTGAGAAATATTATGTGCTGTCGGCCGCAGCAGCCGAATTGCGCGACGCAGATCACTTGCAGCAGGGGCGGCTGCAGCACGAACAGGTCACGATCACCAACATCACTGAGCGAAGAGGAGTGCTGGTGCTTGCCGGACCCAGGGCCAGGGATGTCCTTTCTCCCTTGACCGAGGCTGACCTCGGCAACGCCGCCTTTCCCTGGCTAAGCGGCCGGGAAATCAGCGTCGCCGGAATCCCGCTGATCGCCCTGCGGGTAAACTACGTGGGCGAATTGGGCTGGGAACTGCATGCGCGCATGGAACGCATGGGCGAACTGTACGATGCGCTGTGGCGCGCGGGCGCAGCGCATGGCGTGGCGAATTTCGGCCTGTATGCGGTCAACAGCCTGCGTATGGAAAAAGCCTACCGTGGCTGGGGCGCCGAACTGACCAACGAGGTGAACATGCTGGACGCCGCCATGGAGCGTTTCATCAAATTGGACAAGGAGGATTTTGTCGGCAAGGCAGCCACCCTCGAGCAAAAGCAAAAGGCATCAGCTTTGCGGCTGGTCTATTTCGAATTTGCGGGCGCCGATTCCGATGTGCGCGGCGGTGAGCCACTTTTTGCCGGGGAAAACTGCATCGGTGTCACCACCTCCGGCGCCTTCGGCCATTACACCGGTAAAGCCCTGGGCTTTGGCTATGTGCACCCGGAACATGCAGCTCCGGGTTGCCGGTTCACGGTGGAACTGTTGGGTGAGCCCTACCCTGCGACTGTATTGCTTGATCCCGTGTACGATCCCTCCAACCTGCGCCTGAGGGCATGAACCATGACTATTGAACTGCCGCGCAAAGCGCAAGTAGTGATCATCGGAGGCGGCGTGGTTGGCTGCTCCATTGCTTACCACCTGGCAAAACTGGGCTGGTCCGATGTCCTGCTGCTGGAGCGCAGGCAATTGACCAGTGGCACCACCTGGCATGCGGCCGGCCTGATCGGCCAGTTGCGCGCCTCGATCAACATGACCCGTCTCGCGCGCTACACGGCAGAGCTCTACCGCCAGCTGGAAGCGGAAACGGGGCAGGCCACCGGCTACCGCCAGTGCGGCTCAATTTCCATTGCCACCAATCTCGAGCGCTTCGAGGAACTCAAACGCAACGCCTCTATGGCAAAAGTGTTCGGCTTGCCGGTAAACGTAATCAGCCGTGAGGAGGTCAAGCAACGCTACCCCCTGATCAACGACAGCGACATTCTCGGCGGAATCCATATTCCCAGCGACGGCTACGGCAATGCAGTGGACATCACCCAGGCGCTGGCCAAAGGCGCGCGCAGTGGCGGTGTGCAAATTGTGCAGGACTGCAAGGTCACGGCCATCCGGCACGATGGTGCAAAAGTCACGGGAGTGTCGACCGCCCAGGGAGATATCGTGGGCGACGTCGCCGCCGATAAAGTGGTGATCTGCGGCGGCATGTGGAGCCGTGACCTCGCCGCAAGCATAGGTGTGAACATTCCGCTGCAGGCCTGCGAGCATTACTACGTGCTGTTTGAATCCGTTGCAGGGCTGGACCCCGCAATGCCGGTAATGCGCGACTATGATGCCTGCAGCTATTACAAGTACGACGCCGGCAAGCTGATGGTCGGTGCATTTGAACCACATGCCAGGCCCTGGGGTATCGAAGGCATTGCCGAGGATTTTTGTTTCGACGAAATCGCCGGCAATTTCGAACAAATGGAGCCCGTGCTGGAGCAGGCCATGCAGCGCATCCCGGCCTTGCAACACGCCGGCATCCAGAAGTTCTTCTGTGGTCCGGAAAGTTTTACACCCGACGTGCGCTATCACCTCGGCGAGGCGCCGGAACTGAAGAATTGTTTCGTCGCGGCCGGGATGAATTCCATCGGGCTGCAGTCGGCCGGTGGTGTCGGCAAAGTCATGGCCGATTGGATTCGCGACGGCCATCCGCCAGCTGACCTGTGGGAAGTGGACGTGCGGCGCAACATGCCCTTCCAGGGCAATCGCAAATACCTGCGCGAGCGGGTCTCCGAAACCCTGGGGCTGCTGTACGCCACCCATTGGCCATTCCGTCAGTATGAGTCCGCCCGTGGCGCACGCAAGTCGGCGCTGCATGACCGCCTGGTGGCGCGCGGCGCCTGCCACGGGGAAGCGTTTGGCTGGGAGCGGCCCAACTGGTATGCCCCGCAGGGAGTCGTGCCGCGTTACGAATACAGCTATGGGCGCCAGAACTGGTTTGAACATTCAGCGGCCGAGCACCGCGCCGTGCGCGATGCGGTCGGCCTGTTTGATCAGTCCTCATTCGCCAAGTTTCGCCTCGAAGGCCCGCACGCCTGCCGGGTGCTGAACCGGGTATGCGCCAATGATGTTGATGTCGCCACCGGTCGCATTGTCTATACGCAATGGCTCAATGAACGTGGCGGCATTGAAGCCGACGTCACTGTCACCCGGCTTGCTGATGACTGTTTCCTCATCGTGGGTGGGGCGGAAACCGAAGTGCGTGATTTCGCCTGGCTGAAAAGCCATATCCCCGCCACTGAGCATTGCGTACTAACCAATGTGAGTTCCGCCATGGGCGTCATATCCCTGATGGGGCCGGCCTCACGTCAACTGCTGCAGTCGTTGACTCCGGCGGACATGTCCGGGCCGGCGTTTCCTTTTGCCAGCAGCCGGGAAATTGAATTGGGCTACGCCCTGGTGCGGGCTTCGCGCATCACCTACGTGGGAGAGCTCGGCTGGGAGCTATACGTGCCCTCGGAGTTCATGCTGGGTGTGTACGACGAGATCGTCGCTGCCGGGGATCGCTGCGGCCTGGTGCATGCCGGTTACCACGCGCTCAACTCCTTGCGCATCGAAAAAGCTTATCGCCACTGGGGCCATGACATCACCGACGAGGACACACCGCTGGAAGCCGGGCTGGAGTTTGCCGTAAAGCTCGACAAGGCGGGTGGATTTACCGGGCGGGAAGCTTTGCTGCGGCAGCAGGAGCAGGGCCTGCGCAAGCGCCTGGTGCAGTTCAAACTGCACTCACCGCAACCGCTGCTCTACCACAATGAGCCGATATGGCGAGGCGACACCATCGTTGGCTCCATCCGCTCGGGCATGTATGGCCACACACTGGGAACAGCAGTAGGCCTGGGCTACGTCGAGCCTCCACCCGGACACGTGCTTGGCGAGATTGGCACCGACGAATTCGAAATCGAGATTGCCGGTATACGCCATCCAGCCACGGCATCATTGCGGCCGATGTTCGACCCGGAAAACAGCCGCATCAGGGGTTAAGGGCTGCGCGCCTGAAACCTGGTCACGAAACAAAGCAGTCGTCTTGGCGACAGGTGTTTGGGCACATGCTTTATCGTATTTCTGCCGGCCTGGTTCAGTCCTTCTCCAGCAACAATGCAATTACGTCACCTTGCTTTCTGTACCTCCAGTATATGGTCCGGATGATCAGCTTCTCCATTAGTCCTATTGGATCCCGTTGGTGAAAAAGCTCAAACCCTTTGGAAATCCTTCTCACACGCAAGCCAGACCCTGTAACAGCTTCCAGCAATTTGGCTTCCTCAAGCGGTTCCTCATCCGGGTCCGAAGCATCGGCCGGCATACACTCTTTAAGTCGATCAATTAATATGCTTTTTGAATTTCTGCTTTGAACTATTGCAGGAACGTGCGCTGAATATATTGGCTCGGCAATTACCAGTTGCCCAAAGTGATTGAGCATAGCGAATGCTTTGAGCAGGAATTCCTTCAGCCCATTCTGATCAAGATGATGAAGGACGC
The DNA here is from genome assembly GCA_031362985.1 of Lysobacterales bacterium. Lineage (GTDB taxonomy): Bacteria > Pseudomonadota > Gammaproteobacteria > Xanthomonadales > SZUA-36 > SHZL01. The sequence continues at coordinate 38,032 of JANLTO010000157.1, forward strand.
CGACACAGGTGATCAGGTCTGCCCGCAGCGATGCGTTCAGAGCGAAAAATTCATCCAGGTCCTGTTCTATGAACTCTACGTTATTCAGTCCCGCTGCCTGCGCTTTCTTTGCGGCTACTGCAAGCATGTGCTTACTGTGATCAACCGCAATAACGGTTTGTGGCAAGTGCCGGTACCTGAGGAACATCTGACCTGTGCCGCATCCAAGGTCCAACATGACTTTTGCCGGTTTTAAAAGTTTGTCGATTGGCCGAAGCAGCAATTCGTTGGGATACTGGCGAGGCTCGTTGGTAATGTAGTCGTAAACTCCGGCAATATCGGCGTGGTATTTTTTGTCTTTTTCACTGTGGGAATTCATGGTGCCTTTTTGGATGCGCGGGCGGTATATGGCCGAGTGCTGCAATATAACTTTTTCAACTCATATTGAGTAGAAGTATTGGTGGAGTACCTGAAAGCGGTGTTCAGCGGTTCGGAATGAAGCGTGAAGATTGTCATCGAAGCACTCTTTAGTTGAGGCCAATGGTTTCTTGCTTGCGCCCGAATACCAGCAACACATTGCCCGGCATATGGAAATAGAGGCCGTAGCCGGAGTTCGCGTAGACACGTCCGTTCACTATCATCGGTCCGCTGCCGCCGCCGAACGACCCGCCGTGCGCGGTCTCGCCGGATAAGGTATCCCACTCGCGGTCGGTATCGACCTGCCACAGAACCGTGCCGGTTGTGCTGTCGTAGGCGCGCAGCCTGCCATCCATGTGTCCCGCGAACACCAGCCCGGGGATCGCAGTGATGGCTTGTGAAATGCCGGGATCACAGTCCTTCCTGTCACCACAAACGTTATCCGCCGGCGCCGACCAGAGAATTTCACCCGTGAATGCATCCAGCGCGTACAAACCGGGACGGGCCTCGGCTATGGGCAGCATGCTGTCGTCATAGTCCGACATCGGCACGAACACCCGCCGGCCCTCGACCGCAAGCCCGAAGTGCTGGCCACCCTGGTTGCCGCCCCGCCCGGCCTTGCGGTGCCACACCAGCTTGCCGGCGTCCGGATCAAGGCCCCACACGTCGCCGGATTTCTGCCCGGCGACCAGGATCTCGCGGCCATCCACTTCGATGTGTGCCGGCGGCGAGGCGAAATCAAAATCCGGGCCCTGCTCTGCCGGACAATTCGCATGATCGGGGATGAATGGCATGCAGGCCAGATTCCAGGCATCGCCGGGCGTGGCCTGGAAGGACCAGCGGATGTCGCCTGTGGCCGCATCCATGGCAATGATCGCGTCACTCCTGTCCTGCGCGGGTGATGAATAGTTCTCACCAGTACCGAAATACAACAATCCGCGCCTGGCATCGACCGTCGGTGTGTTCCACACCGGGGCGCCGGAGGGGGCGAGCACCGGCGTGCCGCGGGCATTGCGCGCGACCTCTGTGGGCGCACGGTCTATCGTGTAGCGCTGCCACTGCACCACTCCGGTCGCCGCATCCATGGCGACGATCGAACCGCGGAACGAGCAGCAGGGATACGCGGGATCCGCCGCCGGCACGACTTCAAGTGAGGACACGGGCTGGTAAACGAGCCCGCGATAGAGCACGGGCTGGGCAGTCGCTGTCGCGTTTGGATGATCGTCCACTTTGCGCATCCAGGCCAGCTCGCCGGTCTCCAGATTCACCGCGTAGGTGCGCGCCACGAGGTCCGAAAAATAACCCAGAGGAACCGTGCCGGCCGGCTGGCCGCGCTCCCAGGGCGTGATGGTGATGCCGGTGCGCACCTCGGTTCCCGCGACGAACGTCCAGCGCACACAGCCCGTTTCACGTTCCAGCGCATAGACCGTTCCGTCCTGGCTGCCGACGTACACCGCACCACCCGCAAACGATGGCTGTGATCGCGCACGCGTTGCCCCGGGGTACGCAAACGCCCACTTGAGTTCGAGTGCAGGCAGATCCCCGGCGCTGAGTTTGGCCACCTCAGAGGGGATCAAGCGCTGGTTGGAAGCGGCAACTCCCCAGCCCTGCTGGAACGGCGGATCTTTCCAGTTAAATGCCATGCGTTCAGGGCCGCAGGTTTGCGGCGGAAATGCCGGCACCTGTGGCTGGCCGCCCGTCAGGAACTCGACCAGCGCCGCGCGCATGTCCGGCGTCAGTTGTGCGGCCTGCTGGCGCATGACCCCGGTCTCCAGCGCCGCGGTGATGGCTTCCGGCGACATCATCTGCAGGAAGGACAGGTGCGGGGCACGCTGCACAAGGCCGTTGTGACACTGCTCACATGCCGAGGCGAATACGGCTGCGCCGGGATGCGCGGCACCTCCCCCCTGTTGTCCCGACATCTGCGCCTGCACTTCCCCGGACGAGCTATCCGGCGGGGCATTGGATTGCTGGGCAGGCTGCTGTTCCGGCTGCGGCAACGGCTCCTTGAGTTCCACGAAGTTGCCTTCGGGATCGCTCAGGAACACGAAACGGCCGCCAAATCCTGCCAGTGTCTGCGGTTCGCTGAGGACCGTGCCAAGCTTTTCGCGGTGCGCGGCGGCGATGACGCGGTCAAGACTGTCAACGACGAAGCCAACGTGGGTGAGCCCGAGCGGGCTGGTCGTGCTGCGCTTGATCCGGCGGGCCGGCGCACTGTCATACTTCAGCAACTCGAAAGCCATCGGCGCCCCGGGCCCCTGGTAATGGCGCACTTCGACCTGCGTGCCATGGGTCTGCAGCAGCGCATCAAGCGCCGCGACGCGCATCGCATCCGGCCACCGCGATGGCGCATCAGCGTCCTCGATGCGCAGGTCGGTGACGCGCACCAGGCCGATAACCCGCGTGTAGAAAGCGTCCATCGCTTCGAGGTCCGAGACCACCAGCCCGGCATGCCAGAAATCCGCGGGCGGCGTATCGGCAATGGTCGGCGCTGAAACGCACAGCAGTGCGGCTAGTGCCGCGAACAACCTTAAGCGAGTCACGAGTTCCCCTCTGATGCATGATCCGGGAGGAACAGGTGCTCCCGGATTCACCCGCGGACTCTAGCCGGATCGCAACAGGCACGCAAGAAAGATCACCGGCAGGTTGCAGTTCGCACCAAAGCTGGCTGCATCCAGCAACTCGACGAACTTGCTGCTGACGGGAGGGGAGTAGCGCAGGTCAGTGATGGAGTGCAGGCCGGTGGATGACTGATTGAGTTTCGGCAGGGTTGCGGTCAGAATGAAATGGCTGCAATGGTCCGGGTCCCGAACATAGACCTGCTACGCTCCTTTATCACCAGGTGCTACATGGTATCTCGTAAAAATATCGCGGTTACATGGTGCGTAATTTTCTGCTGCGCCCTGTCTGTTCCGGTCCAGGCGGACCCAACCGGTGTCGGCGCAGTGGCCGTGGAATCTGCAAGTACCGATTCAGACAACAATGAACTATTGGCCACCCTGAGCAGCTACTATCGATGGGTGCTCGCTAACGCTGAGAGCGTCATGAAAAGCGCACCCGGGATTGTTGACGTGCCGGGCACCACGAAGTTTTACCTGGATCGTTCGTCAGAGCAGGAATTCGTTAAAGGCTTCATGGACTCCGGAATTTTCTCCACGGAATTCCCGGCGGCCGTATCAAAGTACTACGCAAAGTATGAAAAGGAGTTCTCAGGGTACTCTCCGGCTGAGCTTGATCAAATGGCCCGCGATGGCCGTGGCCCATTGATGGAAGTGGAAGACATGGACATCTTTTTTTGTGCCCAGGAGTACACGTACAACGATGAGTACATCAAGAACATCCGGCTTAAGGACCTGCACATTGAGGGCGACAGGGCCAGCGTGATCACGATTTTTCCTTTCGAGTGGGAAACTGATTTCAAGCTGCAGAAGGTTGACGGAAAATAGTTGATCTCGGCATTCTGCGTGTATGAGTAATACCCATACGCGTTTTCCATTGATCTGCTGGAAGAACACCTTGCCCAACAGGATCACTCTTGTTTTTCTGTTGCTGGCCACAACCCAGGTTGCCATGGCAGCGGAGGTAATTGAGCTCTGGCAAGGGGGCCAGACGCCTTACTACAAAGCCAATACGCTGGCCGAACGCGAGACAGAGGTGTGGAACACCGTTGTCGTGGAAAACGTCACGCATCCGACCGTCACCATCTTTGCTGCCCAGGGTGAAAATACCGGAATCGGGGTACTCATTATCCCGGGTGGCAATTACTCCGCCGTCGCCATTCATCACGAGGGCTACGATGTCGCGCAAGCCTTGGCCGCCCAGGGCATTACCGCAGCAGTGCTCAAGTATCGCCTGCCCAATCCCCTGTCATCTGATCAACCCGGGCTGGTGCCCTTGTCCGACAGCAGGCGTGCCTTGAAACTTTTGCACCAACAGGCCGTCAAGTACGGCATCGAACCAAAAAAGATCGGCGTCATGGGCTTCTCCGCGGGCAGCCATCTTGCGACCGTCACCAGCCTGTGGCACAGCGCCGATGACGAAGAAAACCCGGATTTTTCCGCACTGCTTTACGGGGTCAGCAATTTCACCGAAGAAAACCTGAAGTGGCTGGAGGAAAGTTTGTATTTCCGTCCCTTGACCGCCGAAGAAAAAGCGCAAAACACACTGCTCGACCTGATCAACGCCAACTCGCCACCGGCATTTTTGGTCCATGCCTATGATGACCAGGTATGCAAGGTCGAGGAGTCCACGCTCTACGCCCAAAAAATGTTCGAGCATCACGTGCCAGTTGAGCTCCATGTATTTGCCCGTGGCGGGCATGGATTCGGCCTCGGCAGGAAAGAGGACGGCACCGATCAGTGGCTGAATCTGTTCACTGCCTGGCTACGCCATACCATTCACTAGGAGTTTTTCATTCATGTTCAAGCCAAAGTTAGTCGCCAGCTCCGTGTTCTTCGTAACCATCACTGCGGCATTGTTGTGCTGCGCGGACGGAGAGCCTGCCGCTCCACTGGCGCGGAAAAGTGAAATCAAGCTTTTTGTGACGGCTGCAAACACGGAGCAGGCCATCAAGGCGCTCAAACTTGACCAGCATAAGGCTAAGAAGCGAACCGTGGTATTTTTTGATACCAGCGACAGGTCATTGGCGGCCCAACATTTGATTTTGCGGGCCCGCCAGCAGGGCAAGGGCCACGGCGACTCAACCGTGAAACTGCGGGCACCTGAAGGCCAGACTGAGCTGAGCGATGCGGAACTGGCAATCCAGCCCGAGCAGGACTGGACCAATGAAAACGCGCCCACGCTCTCGCGCTCAAAAGACCGTGAATCCACGGCCAAGGGCCTGGTGTCTAAAGTTATTACCGGCCAGCTGCCAGCCACGGAACTGTTTAGCGCGGAACAACAGGAGCTGGTATTGGGCCGAATGAAAGATTTCGACTGGGTAGACTTGCGCCTATATGGACCGGTCGAGGCCGAAGTGTGGAAGCAGCAGTGGAAGCTCGATGGTTTTCCCGAAGACGTGACCGTCGAACTGTGGCATCTGCAAAAAGAAGGCAAGACCAAGGACATTCTTGAAGTCTCTGCCAATGCGAGGGCAGAAACCGATGAGCAGGCAAGAGAGTTAGCCCGGCGGTTCTTCGCCGCTGCCAAGGCTGCAGGTATGGGCGAGCCCACCGGGCAGACCAAGACTCAGATGGTGCTCGATTTTTACCAGCCGGGTGCTACTCCCTAATCACCCGGGTGGTAGGTTCGCTCGGCGCGCTTTTCTACATCTTCACGGTAGTAAGCGACATCCTTGAATTGCCGGTCGGCATAGCGTTGCGACTGATCGGCGAAATGCGTTGAATCCGGATGCCCGCTGCCACCCCCAGCCAACATGCTTTTGGCCCTGACTTTGTCGCCAAACTCGACGACCGCAACGAAACTGTTACCCGACGTGCCATAAATCCGCTTCGTGCCGGGATAGCGTTTCGCTCCGAAGGAAGCCAGCGCCCCCCAGTTGCCTGAGGCCATGCCCACCGGCAGGCTAGGTGCCTGGTCATTGAATGGTTGCTGGATGTCACCATTGATCCGCTGGTAGCGATTCACCTCGCCCCAGGGTGTACTCCACTGGCCGAAATCCGCTTCCAGCATGGCGACAGTTTCGGCGAAAACCTGTAAGCGCTCTTCGTCAGGAGTGCCGGTACCGAGGAAAGTGATCAGGTCGATTTTTTCCATGTCGTATGCATCCGGCATCCCCGCCGCCTTGTCGCTGTAGGCAACTCCGTAGAAGTGCGACAGCGTCATGGCCACCGAATCCGCCGACACTTCGAGGTTCCAGTTTCTTAATACGTTGATGGGTTCGGCAAGATCAGGCCGGTTGGCTCCTGCCCGGTCGTACGCCTCAACCAGGCCCGGAATGAGTTTCTCAAAACCAGGCAGGTAGGGGTCATAAGCGAGTTTGATCAACTTGTCGAGCGTAAGTCCGTGCGCCCCGGTAAGAACACGCACCGCATGCAGGGCGCGAAAATTTTCGGGATCCGGGGCCATGTACGCAGGATAATCTTCACGTTTTGGGCTGAACTCCCCGGCCGCGGTGAAGGGCGTGGAATTGCAGTTTTGAATCCAGCCATTGGACGGGTTGAGCAGGGTCACGAGTTCGTCCACCTCGTGCACTCCCAACCAGTCGGTCGTGGGATCACTGCCGTCCACCGGTTGGGAGAAGTCAAATCCCGGATTGCGTCGCGGCACGAAATTGCCGTGGAAGTACGCTATATTTCCCTGCGAATCGGCAAACACCGTGTTATTCGATGAGTTGGTGCGAATATCCATCATCTTGCGGAATTCGGTGTAGTCACGCAGTTTGGTGCGCGTGAAGGACTGCTGCAAAGCATGCACCGGGTCCCAGTTTATTTTGGTAGCGACCCACTTGTCGCCCAGCATGTGGGTAACCGGGCCGTGGTGGGTGTGGTACATGGTGAAGGTACGCTCGGACAGGCCCTCGCCATCTTTGTATTTAAGCGTCACGGTGGAGGTCTGCACCGGCCTGATTTCATCTCCGTAGCGGTACATCAGTTGGCCCCCTTGCTGACCAGTGGCCTGGCCATCCGGCTTGAATACCTCTTCAACAAAATCATCCATGAAATCGACGTAAGTCGATGTATGCATCCAGCCCGTGTGTTCGTTAAAACCCTGGTAGACAAAAAACTGCCCCCAGGTTACCGCACCATAGGCATTGAGCCCTTCTTCGCTGACCACGTGCACCTCGCTGCGAAAGAAGAACGAGGTATGCGGGTTGATCAGCAGCATGGCATTGCCTGACGCGGTCAACTGGCCCGAAATGGCGATGCCATTGGAGCCTGTGGGCTCCTTGAATGCAACCAGTTTTGGGTTGGGTTTTGGAGCTTGTTGCGGCAAAACATCCAGTGCCCGGCCCTCGCCATAAAAGGCCTGGATGCCAGCAATATCAACCGACTCAATATCGCCGCCGATAGACCCTTCACTGAAGTACATGGGCATCCAGGGTTCGAAATGGGTCAGCAGCCGGGGCTTAACCTCGGGGTGCGTAGCGAGGTAATAATTCACGCCGTCTGCAAACGCATCGCAAAGTTTTTTCAGCCAGTCAGGTGCTTCTGCGTAGGCCTGCTGCGCTTCCTCGGTGCTCATATACAGTCGGGCACGCAGATCGCTGTACAGCGCCCCCTCGCCCTCGACCTCCGCGAGACGGCCAGTTGCCCAGATGTAGTTCTGCTCAATGCGATTAAAATCATCCTCGCTTTGCGCATAGAGCAGGCCAAAAGCCGCATCGGCATCGGTCTTGCCGTAAATATGTGGGACGCCGTAATCATCACGGATGATGGTGACATTCTGTGCACGCGCTGCGAGGCGTTGCAGTTCGGGGTCGGCACCCTTGTCTGCACACGCGATAAGAGCAAGCAGGCAAAGAACAAGTATTGTCTTCAGACATGCAGTTTTCATCAGTACGCGCTCTCCCGCGAAGAAACCAAGGTGCCATTTTCGGCGCCCAGTGTGTAGCTGATTCCATTCTCACCCTGCCATTCACCGATATTAAAGCTACCCCCGGGGCCAATGCGGTACACCTCGATGTTCCTGTAGCTTAAGGCTTGGCCGGGGCGGCACAGTTCCGGTTTTTCCGTGGTGCGCATAAAGTAGGCAAACGGCGTCTCATGATCGGCGGTAGCAAAGACCGTGGCAATACCGGTCTGCGTATCCACGTGCACTGCGGTTTCCCGGTCTGCAGCAATGGCGCGGCCCTGGTCAGTCCAGCCATCCTCGACCAGTCGCGCCAGGAAAGCGATGGTCCGGCCTATGCGCTGGCGTTCCTGCAAATGCTGATCGGTGATAATGTTCTCCATCCACGCCAAGTGCAGGAAATTCCGCGCCAGGGTCAGGTCGGAGTTATAGGGATTGCCGAGTCCGGACCCGGTGGTCACGCTTTCCGTCATGGAGTTGTAAACAAACTCACCCAGCACCGCCATGCCGGCGCTGGTTCCGCCGATCGGGGCTGGCTTGGCGGCGACAAAGTTGATGGCATCCTGCACCGGCGTATCCTGCCAGAAGCGTATGTAATTGGATTGGTCACCACCCGCGATAAAGATGGCCTCGGCGTTGCGAATGGTTTCGATGACAAACGGGTCGAATGAGGCTTGCCTGTTTTCGAACACCAGGGTTTGCACCGAGTCACACTGGCACAGTGCGAAAATGTATTCGTTGTAATCATCGGCCCCGGAAGCCCGCAGAACCACAAAATCACCCCCGCCCCCCTTGGCGCCCATCTGGATGTAGTTCTCATCGACGTCATCGCCGCCACCTTGCATCACGATCAGGCCCAGGGTAGGGCGCTCAACATTGGCAGGATTGCCGGTCAGGTAATACTGGTAGCCATCGCCCGCCCTTGCGCCGATAGCGGCCAACACCAGCACGACCAGGGTCATGCCCCGCGTCAATGAAACAGGATTCAAGCGGACGTTAGCCATGGATTAGTTGCTCTCAGGTCAGAAGCGGGCCATTGGATTGGGTAAGGCCGGCGTAAAAGTGCCAGAGTAAGGGATCAGAGTAAAGCCTCACAGCGCTCACCCTGGCAGCGAACTCCGCTCCGCGGTCTTCCATAGGACGGGCCGGGATGGCCAGAATCTGCGCTGATGCTCGCCTTTGAACAGGCTGAACGTAACTTTTTACATGCTGCGTCTGGCAACTTTTCCTGTCACGGCATGCGTGTATTCGCGTCGTCAAACGTTCGAATTTCGGGAACACTGGCTGCTCGGCGAAGCTGCAGGCAACGCACTCGGCGTGGTAACCAGGGGTTGAGAATGTTTAGTGAGCGAGGGAACTTAGTTGCGACGAGACTGACCACGCGAATCAGCGCACGCCGGGGTAGCGGGATTTTGCTGTTGGTGTTGCTCACCTTCCTGGCGGCAGACGCTGCACAGGCAGCGCCCAAAACCCCGAACATCCTGTTCATCATCATGGATGATGTCGGCATGGACCAAATGAAACTGTTCGGTTACGGTGGCGCAACCCCGGCGAGCATGCCAAACATCCAAACCATTGCCGACGCCGGTATCCGCTTCAGCAATACCTGGTCTATGCCGGCGTGCTCCACCAGCCGCGCCGTATTTTTCAACGGCCGATATCCACTGCGCACCAACGTGTACGGTGCGCTGGGACCCTCAGACCTTGCCAACGCCCAGGTTTCGCCGTTCGAGGTGACCCTGCCTTCCCTGCTCAGGCAAAAAGGCTATAAGAGCGCGCTGTTCGGTAAATTCCATCTCGGGCTGCAGGGTAACAACCCCTTCCACGACGCCATGCCGCGATCGCTGGGCTGGGACTATTTCTATGGCTGGCTGGACGAGACCGGCGACCCCTCATCGATCGACACCACCGCTGGCGGTGTTGCACAAGACGGCGAATCCTTTTCCTGCGGTTTCGTGCCCGGCGCAGACCAGGGCGGAGCAGACTTCGGCGCCTGTTACGCTGCACAAGGGAGCTGCACGGAGATGTCCACCTCCGGCGGCATACCGCCAGGCAGGTCCTGCCGTGATGGTGGCGGCATTCTCGACCCGGGCGCATCCTGCCAGCCTGAAATGCCCGCGAATATTACATCCGGGTTCCAGGTCCTTAGCGCGCATTACGTCTCGCCACTGGTCATTAACCAGGAAAATGGTGTGGTGGTAAAAATGCCGCCAACCGCCCTCCAGTCGCGTAGCTATCGCGGCAGCATCCAGGTCGATGCAGCCATCGACTGGATCAGGCATCAGCCGAAACACCAACCGTGGATGGCCAGCGTCAGCTTTTCTTCGGCGCACACGCCGGTGATGCAACCGCCGCAGCAGTTGCTCACCTCCGACCCGGCGGCAACCAGTAGTCTCGGTTGCGCGAGTTCCATGGCACTGGAGCAGCGTGTGCTCACCAACCTGATGATCGAAGCGCTGGATACGGAATTTGCCCGGCTGCTGGTTTCCACCGGGCTTGCCCGCCGTGGCCATGATGGCCGGCTAATATACAATCCCAACAACAACGACACGATGATCGTCATCCTCGGTGACAACGGCACGCTGGGCGGCAGCGTAAAGCAACCATTCGACCCAAGCCGGGCCAAGGGCACGGCCTACCAGACCGGTGTCTGGGTGCCCCTTATCGTCGCCGGGCCGCTGGTCAAGAAACCCAACCGCTCGGTCACGCACATGGTGAACATCGCCGACCTGTTCCGCTTGTTTGGCGAGATAGCCGCGATCGATGTACCCGCCAGCGTGCCACGCACACTCGACGCCGTGGCCATGCTGCCCTACCTGGTCAATCCCAGGCAGGCGAGTATACGCAGCTTTAATTTCACCCAGGTGGGCCCCAACGCCCAGGCCGAAGGCGCCATCAACGGACCGTGCACCATCAGCAGCAGTTGTACGCAGATCCCGGTCACCAAAACCGTGTGCGAAGACAACAATGGGACGTGGTGGGGTAAGGGTGCAGACGCCCCGCTCACTGATGGCATTCCCTTGCCGGACGGACTGCAGTACTGCTGCCAGGTGAACCAGTTCCTGTATGCCAATGCTGAACCCATGTTCAATTTGCAGCCTCTGAGCTCGGGCGCCGCGCGCAACGATAGCTACAAGGTCGTGAGGAATGCTTACCGGGGCGACCCCCAGCCCGATCCGGACAGCGCGCCGGGCTGCGAGGTGGAGGTATCCGACGAGTTCTACGCCATCGACGAAGCTGTGCCGCTGCCGAGACTTGATCGTGAGGATCTCGATCTGATGCAATTACCGGCACTCACGCCAAACCAGCAGGCCAACTACAGTGAATTGACCGCGCAACTGGTGCAAATCCTGGCTTCACAGCCGCCCTGCATCGGCGATGGCAACATCGATGGCGTGGTCGATGCTCTGGACGAGGCAGACTGGGCCGACTTCGCCGACCTGTCCGGGGGAAATAGCAGCTGGTATGACATTAACCAGGACGGATTCACCGATGCGGCTGATCTCGCCATCATCGAGTTCAACCAAGGTACCGATTGCAGGGACTAACAGGACACAGCTATTCAGGCCCCAGGCCCCGGCGCAATGGTGGCCCCGGAGGACCCGGATGGACGGATCCCACGGAAGCCTTCAGCAAATTCAAGCCGGTTGTTTTACCCCCAAAATGAGCGCGCAAAAGAGCAAGAAAATACCCGGTCACCAGCACCATCGTCTCGACCATGGAAAAACCGAGCGAAAGAACTAGACCGCTGCATGGAACGCTGCCTATACTTTTAGCCCGACCCGCGTTTACTCATCAGGATAGGCGTTTATGCAGTACCAGAACTGGGATGCCAACCTACTGGTAGCCGTTGCCACTTTGCTGGCGGTAGGCCTGGTGGTGCTGGTGCATTACGAGGGCCTTTCGACATTGTCTTCGTGGATGGCCAAGCGAAGTGAGCATCATTCGCGCCGCAAAGTGCTCTACGGCATCTACGTGGTGCTGGCGCTGCATGTGGTGGAAATCTGGATCTTTGGACTTTCGGCCTGGTTGCTGCTCAAGTACCCCGAAACCGGCAACGTGGCGGGAGTGCATCCGGTCAATCTGCTCGATTGTGTATACCTGTCCGCGGTGACTTACACCACCGTCGGTTTCGGTGACGTCGCGCCAATCGGGGCAATTCGGTTTCTTGCCGGCACGATGGCATTGACCGGATTTGTAATGATCACCTGGTCGGCTTCGTTCACTTATCTGGAAATGGCGCGGTTCTGGCGGAAGTAGCGCCAATTTCCATGCCCCACGACCTCAGCCGCTACCACCGCCAAATGCTCCTGCCCGGTTTCGGGACCGAGGGGCAGCGCAAGCTGCTAGCGTCCACCGCGCTCATACTCGGTTGCGGAGCATTGGGTACTGTAAGCGCCAATATGCTTGCCCGTGCCGGTGTCGGACACCTGGTCATCGTTGATCGCGATTTCATTGAATTGACCAACTTGCAGCGCCAGGTATTGTTCGACGAGCAGGATGTGGCCGACGCCATTCCCAAGGCCGAAGCGGCCAGGCGCAAGATCGCAAGCATCAATTCGCAGGTACGGGTGACGGCTATCGTCGACGACCTCAACCACACCAACATGGAGCAGTACGCTGCAGGAGCAGACGTGCTGCTTGATGGACTCGACAATTTCGAGACGCGCTACCTCGCCAACGAATGCGCGGTGAAGCACGGCATACCCTACCTCTACGGCGGCGCTGTGGGCACCGTGGGCATGGCGTATGCAATCCTGCCACATACCCGCAACGGCGATGCCGCCTGGGAGTTGGATGGCGCGAACAGCAAAGCGACCCCGTGTTTCCGTTGCCTGTTTGAACAAGCACCCCCGCCCGGGCAAAGTCCGACCTGCGATACGGTGGGAGTCCTCGGCCCTGTTGTTTCAATCATTGCCAATTTCCAGGCAACCGAGGCCCTGAAAATCTTGACAGGTAACCTCGACCGGGTGTGCCCAACCATGCTCAGCATGGATCTTTGGGACAATACCATCACTCAGTTAAAGGTGGGGCGCGCCTGGGAGGATGGGGATTGCCCTTGTTGCAAGCATCAAAACTTCGAGTTTCTGGAAGGCAAGTCCGGCTCCAGCACAACCACCCTGTGCGGCCAGGACGCAGTGCAACTGACTCACAGACAGCGGACGGGCGCGCTCGATTTTGCCGGGATTTCCGGGCGCTTGCAGCAGCATGGCCGGGTGCGGGCAAACGAGTTCATGCTTCGGGCCGAAATTCGCGACAACGATAAAGTGTATGAATTGACCCTGTTTGCGGACGGGCGGGCGATTGTGAAAGGCACCGGGGAGGCAGGAGTGGCGCGCGGAATTTACGCAAAGTATGTGGGAAGTTGATGCCGCGTTGGCAAATTTCCGGTAAATTTATTCGATAAGTTCTCAAGGAGACTGGCCATGCCCGGAGTACGCATTCTCGTTGGTACAAAGAAAGGCGCTTTTATCCTCACTGCAGATGGCAAACGCAAGAAATGGACGGTTTCAGGTCCACACTTTGCCGGTTGGGAAATCTACCACCTCAAGGGTTCCACCGTGGACCCCAACCGCATTTACGCCTCTCAAACCAGCAGTTGGTTTGGCCAGATTATCCAGCGCTCCGACGATGGTGGCAGGACCTGGCACCAACCCGGTTCGGCCGGTGATCCAGGCCCGGTCAGTGATGGCAATGGCATGCCCAAAGGCGCGAGTAACAAATTCGTTTACGATACCTCGGCCGAAACCGGCAAGCCTCTGACCACGCACCAGTGGTATGACGGTACGCAACACCCCTGGGAGTTTGCGCGTGTCTGGCACCTCGAACCTTCGCTCAGCGATGCCGATACCGTGTATGCCGGTGTAGAGGATGCAGCACTGTTTCGCACTACTGACGGCGGCCAGTCATGGCATGAGCTTGCCGGTCTGCGCGGGCACGAGTCCGGGCCCCGCTGGCAACCCGGCGCCGGTGGCATGTGCTTGCACACCATCGTGCTGGATGCGGGTAATCCAGATCGCATATTCGTCGCCATTTCCGCAGCAGGGGCCTTCCGCAGCGAGGATGGCGGCAAAACCTGGCGGCCCATAAACCAGGGATTGCACTCGCAATACATCCCCGACCCGAATGCTGAAGTCGGACACTGTGTGCATCGTATCGCCATACACCCAACGCGGCCGAATGTGCTGTTCATGCAAAAGCACTGGGATGTCATGCGCAGCGATGATAGTGGCGACTCGTGGCACGAGGTCAGTGGCAACCTGCCCAGCGATTTTGGTTTTCCGATCGCTGTGCACGCGCACGAACCGGAGACGATTTACGTCGTGCCCATCCAGAGTGACTCCCTGCATTACCCGCCCGAAGGCAAGCTGCGTGTGTACCGCAGCCGTTCCGGCGGTAATGAATGGGAAGCACTGACCAAAGGCCTGCCGCAGAAGGACTGTTACGTCAACATACTGCGCGACGCCATGGCCGTTGATACGCTCGAACCCTGTGGCATTTATTTCGGCACTACCGGCGGGCAGGTGTATGCATCAGCCGACGACGGCGACAGCTGGACGGCTATTGTGCGTGATCTGCCTGCGGTACTTTCAGTGGAGACACAGGTATTGCCATGACCAGCCCCGCCACGATCCGCATCGTGCTACCGCACCACTTGCGCACCCTGGCAAATGTTGACGGAGAGGTAGCGCTCGCGGTCGCAGCACCAGTAACACGCAGTGCCATTCTGGATGCGCTGGAAGATCGTTACCCGATGCTGTGTGGAACGATTCGCGACCACGTGACACGGGAGCGCCGGCCAAAATTGCGCTTCTATGCCAATGAGGAAGACATAACCCACGAGTCCCCGGACCTGCCATTGCCAGCAGCTATTTGCTCGGGGGCCAAGCCTTTGTTGATAGTTGGAGCAATTTCCGGCGGCTAAGGGCCAAAGGAGAAAGTCCGGCATTTCGCTCTTTGCCCCGGCGTTGCTCTGTTTGCATTGAGTTTTCCGCAGCTTAGCCATATGCTCGGAGTGCTGCTCAGGTACTAAACAGGGAATGTTATGCGGCTAAATGACGTTAACATCAAGTATCTTTTCACGAGCCTGCTGATAATTGGCTGGGTAGCCGCTTATTTAACCTTGCCCTACCAGTCACGCCTGGACGGTCCATTCGATGCACAACCGTTTGGTTTCGCAGTAAGTGGTCTTCCGCTGATCTCAAAAACGAATTTGCAGGTATTCGGATACAACGTGTATGTGCTGGAATCCCACGAAAACGTCGGCCCAGCCCCGGGCACGGTTTTTGTGCTCAAGAACACTTCTGGAGAGGTGCTGTGGACCCGGCTGGGTGCCCCTGAACTTGGCATCATCCGACTGGAAGAGAAATCGGCCCGATGGTTCCTCCCGGGAGGTTGGGTGATCCGCCTGAAGCCGGAATACACGGGAAGTGGCGAGATGTATGTGTCCCCCTTTGGGCAGTTCCGGTTCTTCTTCCATCGCTGGTAAAAAATCCTGCTTACGGCGCTATACTCTTTGTCCCCACAGCAAAAGAGGCCGAACATGCCCACTCCGTCCAATCCTGGAAAATCGAATCCCGTAGCACTACCCGCGCTCGATATATCTCCACAGCTAAAGAAAACCGGATATCCAGAGCCGTTTGCAACCCGCGTCGCGGGGCGCGAAAAGAGAAGGCTTGGTAATCACTTTGGCCTGACAAACTACGGCATCAACCTGTGCCGTATTGATCCGGGTTCCGTTTCCTCCATGCGGCATTCCCACTCCGCACAGGATGAATTCGTTTACATTTTGGAAGGCTCGCCCACACTGGTGACCAACGCCGGCGCGACCATCCTGTCCGCAGGAATGTGTGCCGGATTCAAGGCAGGCAGCGGCGATGCGCACCACCTGCACAATGACTCCACCGAAGCAGTTTGGTATCTGGAAATTGGTGACCGCTCAGCAGGCGACCTGGTTGAGTACCCCGACGATGACCTGGCATTGCACGAGGATCACGAGAGTTTTGTGTACACGCACAAGAACGGCGACTCGTACTGAGCTTCATCCCGCCGTGAATCACGAGTTGAATCATTTGAACCAGCCGATTGGCGCCATCGTGCCAAATTGGAAGGCGCCACCCCACCCGCCGCATACGACCCTGGAAGGGCGTTTTTGTTACCTGGAACCACTCGACCCATTGCGCCATGCCGCCAGTCTTTTCGCCGCCAACGCCCTGGATGTCCACGGCAGTAACTGGACCTACCTGGCCTATGGGCCATTCGATACCCTGGCCTCTTACCGGTCCTGGATTGAACAGGGCTGCTGTGGCACGGACCCGCAGTTTTATGCCATCGTCGATCGGGCAAAAGGCACAGCCGTAGGGGTCGCGAGTTACCTGCGCATCAGCCCCGCCAGCGGTTCCATCGAGGTAGGCCACATCAACTATTCACCACTGTTGCAGCGCACGCCGGCCGCCACCGAGGCCATGTACCTGATGATGCAATACGCGTTTGATCTCGGTTATCGGCGCTACGAGTGGAAATGCAATGCCCTGAACGCCCCGTCCCGTCTGGCTGCCCAACGTCTTGGCCTGTCTTTTGAGGGAATTTTTCGGCAGGCCCTAATCGCCAAGGACCGCAACCGGGACACTGCATGGTATGCTGCTATCGACCGCGAATGGCCTGAGCTCAGGGCGGCGTTTTTGCGGTGGCTTAGCCCTGCAAACTTTGACGACGAGGGCAGGCAACGGGACCGCCTTTCTGCGCTAACGGCGCTGGTCCTTAAGCAGAACAGTACCGATAATTCTGAATACGAGTGAGCGCGCGCATGTTTTTTACATCAACCGAGGATTGCCCATGAGAACTCAAATCTATTTGCCAGCTGTAGTGCTATTGTTCCTGGCGAGCTGCGCTACGACGCACTCGGCAACACAGCCTGAAGCCGGTTATTCAGAAGCGTGCCAGGCCGTTACCGAGCAGGAAATTGCTGCCCTGTTTGATCGCTGGAACAACTCCCTGCAAACGGGCGACCCGCATAAGGTAGTTGCCAACTACGCTGAAAAATCCGTGCTGCTGCCTACTGTTTCGAACACACCACGACTCACACCGGCGGAAAAGGAAGATTACTTCCATCATTTCCTCGTCAACTTGCCCTCGGGAGTGATCAATTCACGCACCATCATGATCGATTGCAATACTGCGCTTGATACCGGGTTGTATACCTTCACCATGGCAAAAACAGGCGACGTGGTTGCGGCCCGTTACACCTATACCTATCACTGGGACGGTACACAATGGCTGATCACCAGTCATCACTCTTCGGCCATGCCGGAAAAAACTGATACGGAAAAAACAGCTACGGAAAAGCACTGATAGCGCAACAGCTGTAGCTGCATCATTAACAACCGATGCTCAGTTATCGTCACTCGTTTCATGCTGGAAATTTTGCAGATGTCATCAAGCACATCGTGCTGGTCGAAATTCTCCAGCACCTGTGCCGCAAGGACGCGCCGTTTGATTACATCGATACCCATGCCGGCGCGGGGCTATTCGATCTTGCCTCGGAGCCGGCTAACAAGCTTCAGGAATTCAAGGGCGGCATAGCAAAACTGTCACCACCTGAGTGGCCAGAGCTAGCTGCGTATTTCGCGCTGCTGAAAGGATACAACTCTCCGGGCAAACTGGAGCACTACCCTGGCTCACCACTGATTGCGCAACATTTCCTGCGCGCCAAAGACCGGGCGTGGTTGTTTGAATTGCACCCGGCGGATTTCGTAATCCTGGACAACAGTATTGCCGGTGACCGGAGGATAAAAGCGGTCCAGGAAGATGGTTTTAATGGACTGCTGCGTCTGGTGCCACCCGTGTCGCGGCGCGCGCTGGTGCTGATGGATCCAGCGTTTGAGGTGAAAGATGATTATTTGCAGGTGGTAGTCAGCTGCACTCGTGCATGGAAGAAATTTGCCACGGGCATTTATGCCATCTGGTACCCGGTGGTGGATCGGGAGCGAAGCGACGAGCTTGAGAGTCGTTTTGTCAACAGCGGCATGCGCAACATTCAACGCTTTGAGTTGGGGCTTACTGCAGATACCGATGCGCGGGGCCTGACTGCAGCCGGCATGATCGTGATCAATCCGCCGTGGACCTTGATGGACAGGATGACTGCGCTCCTGCCCAGGCTGGTGGCCGCGCTGGGCCGGGACGACGGCGCGTTTTTCAGGGCAGATACCCTGGTGGAAGAGTAGTTGGCTCGTCACGCCGGACCACGATCCGGCATCCGTAGCGGTTCTGGACCCCGGGTCAAGCCCGGGGTGACGGGTGTGAAATTAGCCCGGGGTGACGGGTGTGAAATTAGCCCGGGGTGACGGGTGTGAAATTAGCCCGGGATGACGGGTGCAAAACTAGCCCGGGGTGACGAATATGACCCTAACCCGGGGCTGCGAATATGACCTTAGCCCGGGGTGACGTGATAATGGCTATCAACTAATCGCCGAAGTGTTGAATCCAGCGAATACCGAACTGCCGCGGCGTATTGACCGTGACCCTGGACCTGCCCCAGTAATAGTCAAATTCATACGGATTGGCAAACAGCGTGGCGCGCTCATCCGTCAGGTTGCTGACGTACAGTTGCAGGTTCCACGTGGGCGCATCAATGCCAAAACGCAGATCACCAATGTTGTAGGAAGGCTGGAGAATCTGTGGTGACGGGCCGTCATCCAGGGTCAGTGGCTGGACCTGGTTGACCATATCCCCGGTGTAACTCCATTGCAGCCTCAACCAGGCGCTATTGGCGCTGAGAAAGTTGACGGGCCAATCGTACTGGACATAAGCTGAACCCTTGAACTGGGGTGAAAGCGGCAGCCGGGAACCGGCGGGAACCACAATGCCGATTTCCACATCTTCCTCCAGCTTGGCATCCAGCCATGTTGCATTGGCGCCCAAAGTCCAACTCTCGGAAGCGGCCCAATCCATTTGCAGTTCGATACCCTTGGATGAGGCATTACCCACGTTGGCAACAACTTTCTGCCATGGCTGGCTACAGGTTGGTTCAGGCGGCGCGTTTTCAGAACCGCAGGGCCGGTTGCTCGGATCCACTACTTCAAGCTGGTAATCATCCCACTTCATATCGAACAGCGTGAGATTCAGGCGCATCCGCCCATCCATCACGGTGTTCTTGGTGCCAATTTCAAAGTTCTTGAGAATGTCCGAATCGTAGGCTACCGGGAAGTAGGGATATTCGCCGCGATTGCGGTTGGTGCCGCCGGGCCGGAATCCCTCTGAGTACAGGGCGTAGAGCATATTGTCTTCGGTGATCTGGTAGCTCAGGCTGAATTTTGGTACTCCGGAGCTTTCATTGCTCGATGGTGCGGAGACACCAGCATCTGTCAGGTTGTAGGCCGGCTGGTCGACATAATAAGTTTTGTTCATTTTGCGATTGAAATGACGGTAGCCGGCAGTCAAATCCACCTGGTCCGTGATATGCCAGGTAATTTCGCCAAAAACTGCCCACTGCTTCCAATCCGTGTCATCTTTTGAAAGCCATGACAGGTTCTGGGGGTCCACAGTGGGTATGGGATTGCCGCGGTCTATCAACCGCCCGGCAAGGTAGTTGGCCATCGATTGGGATTCATTAAATCCATCGGCAAACGTGGTGAACACCCAATCCTCATGCGACTTCTCATAGAAGAAGCCCGCCACCCAGTCTATGGTCTCACCCTGGTGTAGCAAGCGGAATTCCTGGGACAATTTCCAGTTGTTCTGGGTGTTCTTCATAAAGCCCAGCGGTTCATTGTAGTAATTACCTACCCCGGCCGGTTGGAAGCAATAGCGGCTGTATTGCGCCCAGTTGTAGTACGTACCCGAGTAACAAAACGTGCCGAAATAAGTGGAATACCCAACCGAGGTATCCTGGGTATATTCCCAATCGCGGGTGAAGTAAGACGTTGCCGACACCAACTCGGCAAAACCCAGATCGCCCTCAAAAGTCAGGGCATATTGCGTCCAGTCCTGCTTGTCGTATTCCTGGTTAGGGTAAAACCTGACTACGTTCAGGTCACCGGCGTATACGGGATCATGTTCGGGGCGGCCATCGGAATCGGTTTTCTGGTAGACAAGACCGGCTGTCATGCTCCAGTCATCATTGATCAACCACAGGGACGTTATTCTTCCACCGAAGTAGCTGACGTCGTTGATGTCGTCTTCGAGGACATCAGAGTTGTCATGCTGCTCGAAACGCGGTGTGGTGCCCAATACATTGTCAATGAAGCCGCCTTCCTGGGCGCTGAAGCCAACCAGGCGCAATGCAAAGGTGTCACTGAGCGGTAAATTGACCATGGTGCTGACGTCATAGCTGGGTTCGCCCTCCGGCATGAAAGCCAGGTCGCCATCAATCCAGGCATCAAATGCAGTGGGGTCAGGCTTATTGGTAATGATGCGCACCACGCCCGCCTGGGCACTGGCTCCAAACAGGGTGCCCTGTGGGCCACTGAGTGCTTCGACCCGCGCGATGTCCACCAGTCGCGGATTAGGTTGTGCATTGAGCACCAGGGATTGTTCATCCAGATAGATGGCCGAAGAGGGCTCGGAGATGAACGTGCTTTGTGCATCCGCCACGCCACGGAACACCACCATAGCCGTTCCTGGATTGGCCTCCACAATGTTCATGCTGGGGATGAACCGCACGTAATCAGCCATGCCCTGCAATCCCGCTTTAAGAATCGTGTCCTGCGATATGGACTGGATACTTTCCGGCACATACTGCAAATTCTCGGTGCGTTTTCGCGCAGTAACCAGCACTTCTTCGAGAATGTTGACGTCCCCGTTGGTTTCCACATCACCCGACTGGGCCAGTACAGTTCCTGCCGGGGCGACAAGCAATGCGGAAATGGCCAGCGACAGGTTGCTGGGCCAGATCAAACGCAGTTCCCGCTGTTTTAGATTTTGTTCTGGCATGTGCGTATCCCCGGAGTAGTGTCTGGAATGGGTATGGCAGGCAGCTGACCTGCATCAGGCGATGATAAAACGCAGCTTGACTAATTACAAACTTTTAACATCGTGCCAGGGTCAGGCCGTATGCCGGCGCAGGCCGGCGGGCCGGTCCTGCTCGGGCAGTTGTAACAGCAAGGGTTCCAGCGTTTCGATCAACTCTCCCAGGTGCGCTTCGTAATTGCGCCAGAAGTTCACGGAACTGCTGTACATCGGCTGCCGCACCTGCTCTGAACTGGCCGTGTTCACTGCCCGGTCCGTTTCGTAGAAACGCATACACTGGTCCTCCCACGGCAGGCCGAGGTAGTCCAGGATGCGCCGGGTTTGGGCCTCCTGGTCGAACACCATGTGTTCGTAGTGCACGTCCAGAACTTTGCCCGGAAGCACTTCATGCCAGTGATCCATGATGCGCTGGTATTCCAGGTAGTACTGTCCCAATTCGAACTGGTCGTAAGTAAAAGACTGGCCCTTGAAGAACAACTGTTTGTAACTGCCCAGGCAACTGTCCAGCGGGTGCCGGCGCGCATTGATCACTTTTGCATTGGGCAGGATGGCCTGCAGCAAGCCAATGCTGGAGAAATTATTCGGCATCTTATCAATAAAGTATGGCTTGCCGGTGCGATAGCGCAGGGTGCTTTCCAGGTAGTCTGCGCCCAAGGCAGCAGCCTGTTCACCATCAAGGTCCAACACGGCTTCAGGATATTCCGGGAGCCGCTGGTCCTTGCCCATGCTCTTGCCCACGTTTTGGCCCACGTTCTGGCCCACGTTCTGGCCCACGTTCTTTCCCGGGCTCTCCCCCGTGATGGTATTTGGGCCTTGCTTGCCGCCGCGCTGGTTCAGTTTGCCCACTATGCGGCCAAGGTCAGGCAACTCCATGGTGCCTTCCACCATGCTGTGACTGGCCAGAATTTGCTCGATCAGGGTGGAGCCGGAGCGCGGCAAGCCAACCACCAGTATTGGCGCGCGGCCGGGGTTTCCGAAGCCTTCGCGTTGGGCAAAGAATTCCCTTGAAAACACGCTGATGATGCGGTCGTGTACGACCTGGGTCTGCACCGGGTCATAGACCTCGTGCTTGCGCCGCAGCTCATTGCCACGCAGGTAGTACTCAAATGCCTGGTCATATTCGGCTTCATTCTCGTGATGCTTGCCCAGTGACAAAAGAAAATTCACTTTGGGTTCATCGGGCAGGTCTTGCTCCCCAATCATGTGGGTCATGACCTGCACTTCCGCGGCATCGAACTCGAACGTTTTGAGGTTGGCCAGGCTCCAGTAGGCTTCGCCGAAGGCTGGATGAGCACGGATGCATTGCCGGTAGGCTGCAATGGATTCCTGCTGGCGGCCAATGGTCTTCAGTACATGGCCCATACCCGCCAGCGCGCCAATGTTGTTGGGGCTCAAATCCAGGGCCTGCCGGTAGGCTGCCAGGGAATCTTCATGACGCTGCGCCCTGGTCAGGACATTTCCCCGCATGACATACGAGTGCACCAGCCTGGGGTCGATGTCGATGGCGCGCTGGATGTTTTGCAGAGCTTCATCGTAGCGGTCCTGCTTAAGATCCACGTTGGCCAAATCATTCCAGCCCATGGCGAAACCCGGCGCGAGGTCTACCGCGCGCCGCAACAGGCGCCGTGCCGCCTTGAAATGACTCACCTCCAGCGCGATATTCCCCAGCATGCGCAAGGCTTTTTCGTCATTCGGATCCTTGGCCAGCAACTCCCTTAACAGTTTTTCCGCATCTTCCATGCGCCCTTCCAGCTGCGCCCGCTCTGCCCTGGCCAGGGTGGCCTTGCGCGGATCAAGCCGCAGTGCCTGTGTCACTTCCTGCTCTGACTCCTCGCCGCGATCCGCTTCCATCAATGCGCGCGCGAGTGCCATGCGTGTTTTCGAGCGCTCAGGCGCTGCTGCGACAGCTTGCTCCAGGTAACCGACCGCTTCGGCAGGTAATCCCAAAGCCAGCTGTGCCAGGCCCATACCCTCCAGAGCGCGGGGAAAATCGGAATGCTTCTCCAAAACCCCCTGGTACCATTCCCGGGCGTCGCCAGGGTTACGCTGCTGCAGGCAAATTTCGCCGAGCAGGCAGCAGATATTCGGATCCTCGCGGAATGCGGGCGAACTGCGCAGGCAAACGGCTTCTGCTTCCTGCACCTGGCCGGCCTTAACCAGAGCCTGGGCACGGTCGTACAGCGCCTTGATCTCCTGGCTGTTCATCGCAAGCCCGACTCCCTGATTGCATCCCGTAGCAGCTCCGGACTTCCGGTGGTCATCAGGTTCACTCCGGAAACGCCCGGTATCCGGGAAATTTCCTGCATCAGTTCAGCACAAATGGCCACGCCCTCGCGTGCCGGATCTATAGCATGCTCGAGGCGGGCGATTACCGACCTCGGAATGCGTGAATCGATAAGGTTCTTTTTTAACCACCTTGCGGTTACTGCGGAAGGCAGTGGCGTGAGGGAAACGAATACAGAATACTTCCAGGTCATGCGTGTTTCCACCATGTGCAGCATATAGCGCCGCAGGACATCCAGGTTGAAACACAGCTGGGTCTGCAGGAAGCGGGCGCCGGCTGCAAAACGCTTGTTTAGTGACTCTGCTTCCCAGTCGCGCTCGGGCCGAAACGCCCTTGCACCGGCGCCAATGAAAAATTCATCGGGCGCTGACCCGCCACTTGCCTCACCCGGTTGGGCGGCCATTTTCACCAGTTCAAGCCCGGACACGTCATATACCGGAGTAGCCGGCACCGGGTGTTCCTTGGGGGCTTTATGGCCGCGCATGAGCAGCAGGCTGCTTACCCCGAGCGCCCGCAAACCCAGCAACTCGGACTGCAGAGCAATGCGGTTGCGGTCACGGCAGCTCAGGATGGCGATGGGATCAATGCCGTGCCGGAGCATCAGGGCAGCGGCCGACAGCGCCGACATCTGCACCCAGGCCCAGGGGTTATCGGTAACCTGCAGGGCATCGACATACGGGCCCAGCAAATCAGCCTGGCGGGCCACGTCATCTTCGCCCGAACTGCTGTTCAGGGTGAGGTCGGCCGTGACGGTGAAGCGCTGGCTTTGTGCTGCTTGCGCGAAAGTCCGCATCACGTCATCCAGGCACGGCCGCCATCACCTGCCTGCTCACTGGATGGTCTTGAGATACCAATCCACCCAGCGCTGCGTGGAACCTTCAAAAGTCGAGAACGGGCCCGGCTCGAAGAACCGCGAGTTCACGCCTTTCTGGTTGTTTTCAATGATGGTCTTGTCCGCAATGGTAGTGACATCCCACAGCCAGGTCAGTTTGGCCAGATCGTAGTCCTTCCCTTCCTGCGCCTTGCCATTAACCAGCCAGGTGATCTCGCACACGCTTTCTGTCAGGGAAATTGGCTTGAAGCTGTAGAGCACCACATGATCGCAATACGCCAGGGCGTACAGCACCAAGCCGACCTTGAAATCGTGCGCGCCGCCGTCATAGCCCTTGATATCGCCCATCAATGGTGCAACCGGCTTGCCGTCTTTGCTGCCCGTTACATGTCCGCGCAACAGCGGGTAATGCTCATAGGCGCGATCGGTGCCGAACTCATCCCCGGAAAGATAGGAGTGGTTCATTTCTGAGTTCTTCAATCCACAGGCCGGCATTTTCTCGAGCAGGGTCTTCATTTCGGCTTCCCACCGATCATGTGGCAGCGCCAGGCTGTGTGCACGGGAATACTCCGGATGCGCAGGTCCGCAGTGATAACACTCCTTGTAATTCTCGACCGCCAGCTTCCAGTTGGATTTCACCGGATAGGCTTCTTTGCGCGCAACCTTGGCCTCGTCCAGCCGATAGGGCCGCAGATATTCGGTGAGGTCCCGTTCCACCACGTCGAAGCTGGACGGCTCAGCGGCAAAGTTGATGAAAATCATTCCCTGGTACACGCGGTGATGTACTTTTTTCAGTCCGAAACCAGACTTGTCAAAGCCTTCATCCATATGTGCCGCTGCAATGAGATTGCCGTCCAGGTCATAAGTCCAGCCATGGTAGGGACAACTCAGGCGCTTGGCGCTACCTTTGGCCTCCAGGCAAACTCGTGAACCACGGTGCCGGCACACGTTCAACAGCGCGCTGATCTGTCCATCATCGCCACGCATAATGATGACTTCTTCGTTGGCCATCTTGTACAGAAAGAAGTCGCCCTTATTGGGAATCTCGCTTTGATGCCCGGCATACAACCAGGCTTTCATATAAATACGTTCGATATCGCGTTGGTAAATTTCCTCGTCCCGGTAAAACGCCTGGTCGAGTGCATAACCTGGTTTTTGTTTGCTGACCAAATCAGCCACTGTTTGTTTGTTCATAGAATCACTTCCGTCAAAGTCCGAATACGAATTTTCTACCACTTCCAACTACCAGGAATTGACCGCGATCAATGCCGTAAACTCTCATTGTTCGGCATCACCCGCTACCGCTGCGCTTTTCCTGCCGGCGGGTGATCCAGGCAGCGGTCAGGACACCCACCGATACCAACACTATTATAACCGTTGCCAATGCGTTGATGTCCGGTGTCACACCCAGCCGTACCTTGGAAAAAATCAGCATTGGCAGGGTGGTAGAACCAGGCCCCGAGACAAAACTTGAAATCACCACGTCATCCAGCGACAGGGTGAAAGCCAACAACCACCCGGAAATCATAGCCGGCGCGATCATCGGCACGGTAATGTCAAAAAACACCCGCACTGGTCTGCCGCCAAGGTCCATGGCAGCTTCTTCCAGTGACCGGTCCAGCGAGCCCAGGCGGGAACGCACCACCACGGCGACATAAGCCATGGAAAACGTTATGTGCGAAATGGTAATGGTGGTCATGCCCCGCTGCGTCGGCCAACCAATCCAGTTGCCCAGTGAAATGAACAGGAACAGCAGGGCAATACCTGTGATGATTTCCGGCATAACCAGGGGCGAAGTGATCATTCCCGTCATCAGGGTACGCCCGCGAAAGGACCCGAGCCGGTTTAATGCCAGGCCTGCCAGGGTGCCCAATATCGTGGCCACGGTAGCGCTTATCAAGGCGATTTGCAGGCTGAGCATGGCCGCCGACAGGATGCTGCCATCCTGCAGCAGGGAGCGGTACCAGCGCACGGAAAACCCTCCCCACAAGGTAACCAGGCGGGAGTCATTGAAGGAGTACACCATCACGGAAAGGATCGGCACGTATAAAAAAGCGTAGCCAAACGCGGCAATGCTGAGCAGCATCATGCCCCGCCCGGCGCGTTTTCCGCTGCGTGTCGCGGCGCTCACGATTCCGCCTGCCTGGACTGCACCTTCTGGAACCACATCATGGGCAGCACCAGGATCAGCAAAAGAACCACGGAAACCGCAGAGGCTACGGGCCAGTCGCGATTAATGAAAAATTCATCCCACAAGGCACGGCCAATCATCAGCGTATCAGAGCCGCCCAGCAGGGCTGGGATGATGAACTCACCAATGGCCGGAATGAATACCAGCAGGGAACCTGCCACTATGCCTGGGAAAGACAATGGCAAAGTGACATCTATGAATACCTGCCAGCGGCGCGCGCCGAGGTCGGCGGCGGCTTCTTCCAGGTCCGGGTCCAGCTTTTCCAGGTTTGCGTACAGGGGCAAAATCATGAATGGCAGGTACGAGTAGACGATGCCCAGGTATACCGCGAAATCGTTGTAAATCAGTGACAAGGGCTGGTCAATCACGCCAATGGCCAGCAAAGCGTTATTGATCACGCCATTGGTGTTGAGCAAACCAATCCATGCGTACACCCGCAACAGGAAAGAAATCCAGAACGGCAGGATTACAGCAAGCAACAGCAGGTTACGCCGGCGTGCTTCCTGGCGGGCGATGAAATACGCCATGGGATAGCCCAGCAACAGGCACAGCATGGTGCTGATCGCCGACATCTTTAGCGAGCTCAGGTAAATGGTGGCGTAGTAAGGGTCCTCGAACAGAAACAGGTAGTTATCCAGCGTGACCTGGACGCGCGCCCAGCCGGTAGCCGCGAGGTCCAGCAGCGGCGTGAAGGGAGGAAGGGCCACGATCGGGTCGGCGAGGCTGATTTTCAGAATGATGAAAAACGGTGCAAGGAAAAACAGCAACAGCCAGGCGTAGGGGGTTACCACCGCCCAACGCAACCACCGCAGGCTTCCGTCTTCCCTGTTGCATGCGGCCATGGGCTACCTACTCATCCAACAGGATGGCGCTGGAGTTGTCCCAGTACAGCACCACTTCGTCATCCCATTCCAGCGCTTTGGCCGCACTGCGTTTGCGGTTTTGCGCACTGACCTGCAGCAATTCCCCATTGGCCAGTTTGACCCGATAAACGGAGAGGTTGCCGAAATAGCCGAGGTCCTGCACCACGCCTTTCAATATCGTCAGATCACCCTCCCCGGGTGCATGCTTGCTGATGAAAATCTTTTCGGGCCGCACAGCCACCCATTGGCGCGAGCCCGGCGGCGGTTGTGCACTGCAGGGTGCAATCAATTCACCACCCACGGTTGCGGAGTACAGGTGCACCCGATTGTTTTCGCAGCGAATGACCTGGGCGTCGAAAAAATTGATGTTGCCAACAAAATCCGCCACGAAACGGTTGCAGGGGTATTCATATACCTCGCCCGGCGTTCCGACTTGTTCCAACTGGCCGTGGTTCATCACGGCGATGCGCGTGGACAGAGTCATGGCCTCTTCCTGGTCGTGCGTGACCACGACGAAGGTTATTCCCAGCTCGTGTTGCAAATTCATCAACTCGAACTGGGTGTGTTCGCGCAATTTTTTATCCAGTGCTGCCAGGGGTTCGTCCAGCAACAGGAGCTTTGGCCGCTTGATCACGGCACGCGCCAGAGCAACCCGTTGCCGTTCACCGCCGGATAACTGATCCGGCTTGCGCTTGTTCATTTTTTCCAGCTTGACCAGTTGCAGCAAGTGCTGCACCCGTTGCTGTATCTCTGCTGCGGCTACCCCTTCCTTCTTCAGGCCGTACGCAATGTTCTGTTCGACGTTCATGTGGGGAAACAGAGCATAGGACTGGAACATCATGTTGACCGGGCGCTCATAAGGCGGCGTGTAAGTCATATCAACACCATCGATGATGATGGCGCCCTTGGTTGGCTGCTCGAATCCCGCCAGCATGCGCAGCAAGGTGGTCTTGCCCGAACCCGAGCCTCCCAGGATGGCAAACAATTCGCCCGGATAGATCTTGAGATCGACCTCATCGACCGCGACCACGTCGCCGAAGTGCTTGCTCAAGCCACGAATCTCGACAATGGGACGGGACACAGCATCCAGCCAGGGTTGGTCCGTCACGGGGCTGGTTTCAGGTTGGTGCGATGGTTCATTCACGTCAAACTTCACTCCAATTACAGACCGGTCTTGACCCGTGACCAGGCGCGGGTACGGCGGCGCTCGTCCTTGGGGCCAAAAATATAGCCGATTTCGGCGCGCTCCCTGTCTTCCTGTAGCGGATAGCTTGCCGGATCATTGGTCACTTCCGTCAACATGTAGGGAAAAGACAACACATTCGCGTTCGCATACCGGGTTGCATTGCTGATTGCCCCCATGACATCAGGGCGCAACAGGTAATTGAGAAACAGGTGCGCATTATCCGGATGGGGTGCATCAGCCGGGATAAAGACCCCGTCAAACCAGTACAGGGTGCCCTCCCGCGGAACGTAATAGGCCAGGTTGACGTCCGCGCCCACTTCCGTGGCGCGCGCCATAGCCTGTGCATAGTCACCGGACCAACTCATTGCAATGCACACTTCAAGATTGGGCAGGTCATTGATCATGCGCGTTGAACTGAAATAACGCACGTAAGGACGAATCTTCTTCAGTTGCGCTTCGGCCTGTGCAATGTCTTCCGGCTTCAAGCTGTTGGGGTCGCGGCCCAGGTACTGCAACACCATTGGGATGACATCGGTCGGCTCGTCCAGTATGGACACGCCGCAATCGGCAAAGCGGGCGACGATTGCGGGGTCAAACAGCATGGCGGCGCTGCCCAGCGGAGCGTCGGGCATGCGCGCTTTGACCATGTCGACATTAATGGCATATCCGGTGCTGCCCCACATGTACGGCATGCCATAGCGGTTGCCCGGGTCATAGCCATCCATAACCTTGAGCACCCATGGGTCAAGGTTGCGCCAAAGAGACAGTTTGTTGCGATCCAGGGGCTGGTAGACGCCAATTGGAATCAGGCGCGCGGAGTAACGCGTGGAATGGATGACGACATCATATCCTGTGCTGCCGGCAAGCAGCTTGGCCTCAACCACCTCGGTAGAATCGTACAGGTCGTAATTCACCTTGACGCCATACTCCTTTTCGAAGTTGGCCACGGTATCGGGTGCAATGTAGTCGGCCCAATTGTATATATTGAGAATGCGCTTTTCTTTCTGACCAGAACTAACCTGCGCGGCAGGATCAGAACCACCAAAAGCGCTGCTTGCTGCCAGCAAGATCACAGGTGCGATCAGGCCCCAGGCCAGTCGTTTCATGCGCACCATCATAGCCCCGTTTTCACCCGGGACCAGAGGCGCGTACGCCGCCGCTCCAGTTTCGGATCGTAGATCAGTCCCGCCTGCCAACCCTGCCGCGCACCCATGGGTGGATAGGCTGCAGGGTCATTAAGCAACTCCGGATCCAGGAAGGACTCTGAGGCAAGGTTTGCATTTGCATAGCCAGTGAACTCGCTGATTCTGGCGATAACTTCCGGCCGCAGGAGAAAATTCAGGAAGACATGCGCATTGCCCGGGTGTGGGGCGTCCACGGGAATGAGCCAGGTGTCGAACCAGAGTACCGTCCCTTCTTTCGGCACGGTATAGGCCAGCCTTACGTCTGCGCCGACTTCATCCGCACGGGCCTGCGCCTGGGTGTAATCGCCGGACCAGGTCATGGCGATGCAGATATCACGATTGGGCAGGTCATTAAGGGCTTTTCCAGAGCTTATATAACGTATATACGGTCGCACGGATTTCAGCACAGCTTCTGCCTCGGCCAGTTGCACCGGGTCCATGCTGTGCGGTTCATAGCCCAGGTAGAGCATGACCAGCGGAACTACGGTGCTGGATTCATCCAGCAGGGAAATACCGCAATCGGCGAAGCGGGCAGCAATTGCGGGATCGAACATCATGGCCGCACTATCGACCGGCGCATCCGGCATGCGCTCCCGGATCATGTCGATGTTGTAGGTGAAGCCTGTCGTACCCCACATATACGGCGCTGCATAGGCATTGCCGGGATCGTAGCGGGCCATGGTGTCCATCACCCAGGAATCCAGGTTGGACCATAAGGGCAATTGCCCACGATCAAGAGGCTGGAACGCGCCTACACGCATCAGGCGGGTGGAATAGCGCAATTCCTGCAGTACCACGTCGTATCCGGTGGAACCCGCCAGCAGCTTGGCTTCAACTACTGCCGTGGCATCAAAATTGTCGTAGTTCACCTTGATGCCGAATTCTTTTTCAAACTGAGCCAGGGTTTCCGGGGCGATGTAGTCTACCCAGTTATACACATTGACTACTTTCTCTTCTTCCGCCCATAGGGGACTGGCCAGCAGTGCGGCACCGAGCACCCAATGTGCATACTGCCGGCGCAAGCGCTACATCTCTTCCAGGCCACGCTTGGCCAGGGCGCGAGCGATCACCAGGCGCTGCACTTCGCTGGCGCCTTCCCAGATGCGATCGACCCGCACTTCACGACTGAATCGTTCGGCGCAATTTTCCCGCATGTAGCCGCGGCCGCCGAAAATTTGCAGGGTTCGATCCGCCACCCGTCCGGCAGCTTCTGATGCGAATAACTTGGCAATCGAGCAGCGTGCATGCAAGGATTTCAAGTCTTCCCCCCGGTCATGGGCTTCGGCCGTCTCGAAGGTGATCAGGCGGGAAGCCCACAGGTCGGTTACGTTGTCGGCCAGCATGGCCTGCACCAGTTGCTTGTCGATCAGGGGTTCGCCGCCGACCATTCGGGTTCGGGCAAATTCGGTGACCTCTTCGGTCATGCGCGCCATGGCCCCACAGCACCTGGCAGCAATCATCAGTCGCTCACGGCGAAACCAGCTGTGGCTGAAACTCATGCCATCGCCATCGGCGCCGAGGCGATTTTCCACCGGGACGAATACATCGTTGAAGCGCAAGATCGGGTGGTGGTGATCAAAGGTGTGGCTGAACAAGGGGGTACGCACTTCCTCGATTCCCGCTGTGGTCTTATCGAGCAGGAACATCACATCATGGCCGTCGTAGGGTCCGCTTGCGAGTTTTGCCTGGATGAAAAAATAGTCTGCCAGGTTGGCGCTGGTTACAAACCACTTTTCCCCGCTGATGAGATAACCTCCAGCACACGGCGTGGCGCTGGTGTCGATACGCACATCAGACCCGGACTCGCTTTCGGTAATTGCGTAACACTCTTTGCGGCTGCCGTTCATCAGGGGCAGGATGTAGCGTTGCAGCTGGTCTTCGTTACACGCCTGGAACATCCACTGGTGCGGTTCTGAAAAACACCAGCACAAAGCATTGGTTACTCTGCCCAACTGCTCCCACACGGCTACCTGGTCAATAGTGCGCAACTGCAAGCCACCGTATTGGTGCGGTGCATCCATGCAGCTGAAGCCCAGTTCAATGGCCAGTTTTTTGTGGCGTTTGTACACCTCCACCGGCAATTTGCCGCCGTTCATTTCTGCATCGATTTCGCAGGGGATGAGTTCCTGCTCGGCGAAATCACGGGCTTTTTGCTGCCATTCTGCAGCGATCCTGTCCAAGCTGATTTTCACGACGATCTCCGGGACTTAAGCAGCGAAATGTTTGGGAAAAAGGCAGGACAGGTAGGTGTGCGCGATGCGGCGAGCTTTCTCACGGTTCATTTCCCGCGGCGTAACCAATAAGTCCAGCCATAAGCCTTCAGTCATAGCCGCAAGCCCGCTGGCAATGATTGCAGCATCGAGTGGCCCATACTTCCCTTCTTCAATAATGGTTGCCACCAGTTCCACGACCCCCTTATCGTAGCCCCGGTCACGTTTAGCACAGAGTTTTCGATAGGTGGGTCGCGACTTGGTCTCGCTCCAGAAGGCAAACCAGACCGCAATCTTGTCACGGTCGAATACGGACTTGTCGTAGTCAACGCTGAGCAGGGCCTCAAGCCGGCTGGCCGGGCTGGGACCCGCATTTGCCAGTGCTTTTTCCCAGGTATCCTGGTATTCGTTGGCGAGATACTCCAGCGTCTCCACCAGCAGGCGCTCTTTCGTCTGGAAATGCAGGTTGATGATGCCCTGGCTGAGCCTGGCCTCGCGCGACACGGTGGCAACCGTGGTATCGGACAAGCCAAATTTTGCGATGGACTGAATGGTCGCCTGAATAAGCTGCAGGCGGCGCGACTCCTTTGACGCCGTGCGCCGCGGTAGCAGCGCCCGACCGGCAACCGCACTCATACAGCGCTCTTCCGGCCGCGGGATTTTTGCAGCGTGACATACCTGTCTTTCATTGAAATTTCCACACGAATTTACCCGGTGGTCACTATATTCGCTTCGCTTTGATTTTGCAATGAATGAACAATCATTCATAATTATGGACACCAGCCCGTCCGTTGTGTCATCCTATGCCGGCAAAATTACCTATACTGACACGCTTACCTGAGAGGACTTATGCGTCGCTCGCTGAACAATTCCAATGCCCATTTCCGCAAGGCTTCGGCCAAATTGCCGATGGGAGTGTCGTCCAATTTCCGTTACTGGGGTGAAGAAGAAACCCTCTATATTGACCATGGCCGGGGTGCCCACCTGTGGGACGTTGATGGGAATAAGTACATAGACTACCGCCTGGCATATGGCCCCAATATCCTGGGTTACGCGGACCCGCGGGTGGACGAAGCAGCACGCGAAGGCATAGCAGTAGGCGGCGTGTTCGCCCTTTCAACCGAGTTGGAATACGACGTTGCCAGTCGTATCTCAAAAATGGTTCCGGCAGCAGAAATGGTGCGCTTCTCCAACTCGGGCACGGAAGCGGTTATGGCTGCCATGCGCCTGGCCCGGGCCTACACCGGCAAGGATTCGCACGTAATTGTAGAAGGTGGCTACCATGGAATCTATGATTCCGTGCTGTGGTATTCGAATATCGAAGAGTGGGACCCTGCCGTCGGTGCACCAACGGTAGAGCCC
Organism: Lysobacterales bacterium; assembly: GCA_031362985.1. Taxonomy (GTDB): domain Bacteria; phylum Pseudomonadota; class Gammaproteobacteria; order Xanthomonadales; family SZUA-36; genus SHZL01. Next base: position 70,976 of record JANLTO010000157.1, read on the forward strand.
GAAAGCAGAGGCGTACCGAAGGTTCTCAGGAAACTCGCTCACCTCACGCCGCTGAACGACGCGAACCACCTTGAGGACCTGTTCCGCAGCCATGGCAATGAAATCGGTGCGTTCCTGATCGAACCCATCATGGGCAATTGCTGTGCCCTCACTGCCACCGCGCAATACCTGCTTGATGCCAGGGCCCTGTGTGACAAGTACGATGTGGTCATGATCATCGATGAGGTCAAGACCGGTTTTCGTGTGCGCCGGGGTGGCGTGCAGGAACTGATGGGGGTCACAGCGGACCTGTGTACTTTTGCCAAAGCCATTGGCAATGGCTACCCGATTTCCGCAGTGGCCGGGCGCGAGGACATCATGATGCAGGTTGCGGACGGGGTTAAGCACGGCGGCACGTATACCTGCCATTCCGTGGCGCTGGCTGCAGCCAATCGAACCCTGCAGATTCTCGATGAAACACCTGCTCTGGATACCATTGCCAAGTACGGCGATGATATGAACGCCGGCATGGGCCGCATCCTGGACGCACGGGGCATTCCGCACTGCTTTACCGGCCACGGCTCCATGAGCGGCCTGTTCTTCAGTGACACCCCGCCGACCAACTATCGCGACTGGCTGAACTCTGACTACACGTTTTACGATACCATGGCGCCCAAGCTGCATGACCTCGGTATCCTGTGCGAGCCCGATTCGCGCGAACCATGGTTTGTATGTGAGGCGCACGACCAGGCCTGCCTGGACCAGACCTTGAAAGCTTTTGAAATCGCGGTTGACGAAACACTGACAGAACTGGAAGATGCCAAAGCCGTTCATGAAGCGGTTCATGAAGCCGTTCATGCGGCCGCACAGGCGGCCGGTTAGCCCGCAAGAGGAGTTCCTGGATTGAAAAAATACGATGCAATCGTCATCGGTGCCGGCCATAACGGCATCACCAATGCTGCCTACCTGGCCAAGGCCGGATTAAGCGTGTTAATGGTCGAGAAAAACCCGTGGATTGGTGGCGCTTCGGTCAGTCGCGAACTGCATAAGGGCTGGATGTATTCCAACTGCTCCTACGTATGCAGCTTGTTGAGACCGGAGGTTTACCGCAGCCTCAACCTGGCCAGGTACGGCCTGCAGGTTGTGCCCTATGGCGGCAGCGTCACCATGGCCCAGAACGGCGACATCCTCGGCAGCTACGTGGATGAAGACGTGGCCAGGCGTGAAATTGCCCGGCACAGCAAGCGCGATTCAGACGCCGTAGTGCGTTATCACCGTGACATCATGCGGCAATGCCGCTTCATCCGGAAGTTCCTGTTGCGCACCGCTCCGGACCCCACCTCGTTCCGCATGCGCGACATTCGCGAAATGCTCTTTCTCGGCAAAGAAGCCTCGAAACTGGGTGAGGAAGGTCTGTACGAGATGATGCGGTTCTACACCATGAACCTGAAGGACTTCCTGGACGAGTATTTCGAAAGCCCGCTGATCAAAGCGGCTTATGCAGGCAGCGGCATCATCGGCAGTGCACTCGGCGTCATGTCGCCCGGCACCGCCTACGTGCTGCTGCACCATGCCATGGGTGAAGTGGACGGCAACCCGGGCGCGTGGGGCTTTGCCCGTGGCGGCATGGGCGCCATTGCCAAGGCGATGAATGCGTGTTTCGAAGAGTACGGCGGCCAGACCGTGCTTGGTTCCGGCGTCAAGCAAATCATGGTCAAAAACGGCGCAGTGACGGGCGTGGCGCTGGACAATGGCGATGAACATTATGCCGACGTGGTCGTATCCAACATGACCTTTCCGCGTACCTTCCTGGAATGCATGGATGCGAAAGACCTGGAGCCTTCATTCCTGAAAAAAGTGCGAAATTTCAAGATTCGTGGATCGTCGGGCAAGCTTAATATTGCCCTGGACGGCCTGCCGGACTTTCCCGCACTGCGCGGCAACACCGAACTGATCAAGGGCGATATGCACCTGATCGACTCCATCGAAAGACTGGAGCGGGCCTACGACGACTGGAAAGACGGCATGTGGTCGCAGGACCCTTACATCGACATGCTGATCCCTTCACTGACCGACCCGACGATGGCGCCACCTGGCAAACACTTCATGTCCGTATTTGTCCAGTACGTGCCGCCCAAGGTGCACGGTGAGGAATGGACGGATGCACAGCGCGACCAATTTGGACAAACCGTGATCAACCAGATCAACGACTATGCGCCGGGCTTCAAAGACCTGATCCTGCACGCCGAAGTGCGCACACCGCGTGAACTTGAAAACGAAGTAGGACTCACGGAAGGCAACATTTTCCAGGGCGAACTGACCATGGATCAGCTCATGTTCAATCGCCCGATTCCGGGTTTTGCGCAATATCGCGGACCGGCTAAGGGTTTGTACATGTGCGGTTCTTCCAATCATCCCGGCGGCGGTGTCATGGCAGCCCCGGGCGCTAATGCTGCACGCGAAATCCTGCTGGATCTGCGCAAACCCAACACCGTTCCGGAGGGCTGGGTCGATGACTAGTCTCAATAAGCTCAACCATATTGTCATCATCGGCGCTGGTCACAACGGCCTGGTTTGCGCCGCCTATCTCGCCAAAGCCGGCAAGAAAGTAACGGTCATCGAGGCTGCCAGCCAGGTGGGCGGCGCCGCCGCCACGCGGGAATTTGCCCCGGGCTTCAGGGTCTCTTCCTGTGCCCATCTGCTCACCATGCTGGACAAGGACATCAGCCGGGACCTGCAACTCGAGAGCCATGGCCTGAGCATGGCCAGGAAGAATCTGTCCACCATTGCGCTGGGCCAGGACGGCGAACACCTCGTCGTAAGCGGTGACCAGGTGGACGGCAAGGTTTCAAGCGCGGATCAGGTTGCGTTCAAGGAATACCGCCGGTTCATGTCCCGATTTGCCAAAGTGATCGGCAAACTGCACAACCGGATTCCACCGCGATTTGCTTCGGGCAATCGCAGTGACCTGATCCAGTTGGGCAAACTGGCACTGGACATTCGTTTGCTCGGACGCGATGACATGCGTGAGTTTCTGCGCATTGCGGGCATCAATATTTATGACGTGCTGCAGGAAAACTTCAACAGCGACCTGCTCAAAGGCGCATTGGCCATGGATGGGGTACTGGGTGCGTTCTCGGGACCACGCTCCAATAACAGTGTTTTCACCGCGCTGCACCGCTTGAGTGGTAATACCAGCGACCCGGCTGGCTCCCTTTCCCTGCCACGCGGTGGCATGGGCGCAGTCAGCGACGCCCTGGCGTCGGCAGCACGCAAGCACGGCGTGCAGATCCGCACATCCTGCCCGGTAGCCCGCATCACTATGGAAGGCGACCGCGTAGTCGGCGTAGAACTGGCCAATGGCGAGCAAGTACTGGCCGATGCTGTAGTGTCCAACGCAGACCCGAAAACCACGTTCCTGGGCCTGCTGGGCGCGCGCAACCTGGAAGCCGGTTTTGCCCAGAAGATCAAGAATACCCGGGCCAAAGGCAACGCAGCCAAGTTGCACCTCGCCCTCTCCGGCCTGCCGGAATTTACCGGCCTGCGCGCTGAACAACTGGGCGAGCGCCTCGTGATTGCGCCCGATCTGCATTACATCGAAAAAGCCTTCAATCATTGCAAATACGGCGAGTATTCCGCCAGGCCTGCACTGGAAATCGTGTTTCCCAGCGTGTCCGATGCTTCATTGGCCCCGGCCGGCCATCACGTGATGTCAGCCATCGTGCAGTACGCTCCACATGAGCTCAAAGGCGGCTGGGCAGCAGGCAAGTCCGCCTTTACCGATGTGGTATTGGACCTGCTCGAGCAGTACGCGCCGGATATTCGCAGCAAGGCCGTCATGGCCGAGATGCTTACCCCGCTGGACATTGAGCGGGAGTTCCGCATGACCGGCGGCCACTGGCACCACGGCGAGTTGTCCCTGGACCAGTTCCTGATGTTGCGCCCTGTTCCCGGTGCAGCGCAGTACGCCACTCCGGTAAATGGTCTATACCTCTGCGGTGCCGGCAGTCATCCGGGCGGCGGCGTCATGGGCAGCGCCGGACGTAACGCGGCCAAGGCCCTTCTTGCCAGATGATGTTCAGGCAATCATGGGTCCAGGCAAGTAAGGGTCCAGGCAACCAAGGCAACCCTCCTTTAGCGCACGCAAGAGATTCACACGAGAGTCAAAGAAATGAAAACCAACGAACTTAAAGCCAGGGACCATTTCCACCACCACGTTTACCCCAGCCCGTTCCATTCGCGGCAGGCGCAGGCGAACAAGCAGAACGTGTGGTCACGCTGGGCAGATTACCTGTCCGTGCCGACCTACTATGACACCTCGCTGGAATATTTTTCGGCACGCAACAGCTGTGGTGTCTTTGACCTCACACCCATGGTCAAGCATCGCGTCAGCGGGCCGGATGCACTGGCCTATCTCAATCGGCTGGTCACCCGCGACGTCAGTAAGCTCAAAGCAGGCCGGGTGGGCTACGCCGTGTGGTGCAACGACGAAGGCCAGGTCATCGACGACGGAACCATATTTCATCTCAGCCCGGGTGTTTACCGCGTGTGCTCGCAAGAGCACCAGATTGACTGGTTCATGACCTCGGCTCTGGGCTTCGATGTCGAGATCGTGGACGAAACCCATGATGTCGCCGGTTTGGCGGTACAAGGGCCCACCAGTTGCGCCATCCTGAAAAAAATGGGCCTGCAGGGTGTTGAGAACCTGACCCCGTTCGGCATGCAGTCCTTTGCGTTCGAAGGCACCCAGCTGGGCGTGTCACGCACGGGCTACACCGGCGACCTGGGCTATGAATTGTGGATAGACCCCGAGCATGCCGAAGTGTTGTGGGACCGCTTGTTCGAAGCGGGTAAATTTCATGGTATCCGGCCCTTGGGCAGCGAAGCACTGGAAATGCTGCGCATCGAGGCGGGGTTTATCCTTGCCGGCGTCGACTTCCTGCCAGCCCAGCACGCCGTGCGGCCGACCCACACGCGCTCGCCGCTCGAGTTGGGCCTGGCCTGGTTGGTCGACTTCAAGAAACCGGTGTTTACCGGTCGCCGTGCCCTGCTGGCGGAACAAAAACGCGGATCGCGTTATGCCCTGGTCAAGCTGGACATCGACGGCAACAAAGTGGCTCACGATTCCTATGTCTACACCAGGGACAAGACCTTTGCCGGCACCATCACGTCCGCCATGTGGTCTCCCTCAGCCAAGGCCAGCATTGCACTGGCTTCCCTTGAAGCACCGCATGGCAAACCTGGCGAGGAACTGCTGGTCGAAATCTACTACCAGCGGGAGCTGAAGTGGAACCGCGTGATGGCGCCGTGCCGCGTGGTTGAAAGTGTATTCTGGGATCCACCGCGCAAGCGCCTGACTCCACCAGCGGATTTTTAGGGGGTCAGAGTACTATTTCCTCCTGCCTGGAAAACCCGGGGTCAGAGTGCTATTTCCTGCTGCCTGTCTGGAAAACTAAACGATGTCCGAAGGAAATAGTACTCTGACCCCTTCACACGCGCATCAACTCGACCCCCTGCTGCGGCCCCGTTCCATTGCCGTCATCGGCGCGAGCGAACGCGCGGGAACGGTCGGTTGCGAGGTCATGCTCAATCTGCAGCGCGGAAAGTACGGCGGCGCTCTTTACCCGATAAACCCGGGCCGGGACTCGGTTCACGGCCTGCCCTGTCATGCTTCCCTGGCTGAACTGCCCGAAACCGTTGAGCAAGTTATTTTCGCTGTTGCTGATGCACGCATCGAAGCCGCCCTGGACGAAAGTATCCTGCACGGCGCCCGCGCCGCGACCATTTACTCCACGCTGGTGCTGGAACACGACACCCAACCCGAGTTGCGCGAGCGTATCAGGGACAAGGTTCGCCGCGCCGGAATTCTGTTATGCGGCGCCAATGGCATGGGTTATTACAATTTCCGGGACGGCATCTGGGCCTGCGGTTTCGATACGCGCAGTAATCATGTGCGCGGCGGCAATGTCACCTTCATCAGCCATTCCGGTTCCGGTATGTCGGGCATCATAGATTGCGAAGAACGCATTGATTTTAACCTCGCCGTTTCCACCGGGCAGGAACTGTGCGTGACCATGGACCAGTACATGGACTATGCCATCGAGCGCATGAACACCCGGGTCATCGGCCTGTTCATGGAAACTGCGCGCAATCCAGCGGGCCTGGTGGCTGTGCTGCAGAAAGCCGCGCACCGCCGCATCCCCGTGGTCGCCTTGAAGGTGGGCCGCACCGAGCTGGCGGCCAAACTGACGGTGTCGCATTCCGGCGCCATGGCCGGACAGGATGACGCCTACCAGGCCCTGTTTGACCGCTATGGCGTGCAGCGTGTCGAGGACATGGATGAGCTGACCACAGCCTTGATTATGTTTGCTCAGCCGCATAAAATTGGTGCAGGCGGGCTGGTTTCAATTCATGACTCAGGGGGCGAGCGCCAGCTGATGATCGATCTGGCCGATCGCGTGGGCGTGCCGCTGACCAAAATCTCGGCGGCAACCGAAGCCCGTCTGGGCGAGCTGCTCGACCCCGGCCTGGTCCCGGTCAATCCACTGGATGCGTGGAGTAAGGGCGGGCCGGACTTCCATCTGGTCATGCACAAGTGTTTTGCCGCTTTGATGAGTGACGAACGAGCCGCAATCGGCGCCGTGGTGCATGACCGCGCACCCATGGGAGCGATTTGCACGAGCTACCTGGATTACCTGCGCGCCGGGCACGCCGCTTCAGGCAAGCCCGCTTTCCTGGTTTCAAACCACCAGGGCACGGGCAGCGACCCGCTGGTTCTTGCCGCTACCCGTGAGGGCTTTCCCGTGCTCGATGGTTTGCGCCCATTCCTGTCGGGCGCCAAGTGCCTGTTCCAGTATCGCGACTTTCTGCTGCGCTGTGTTATCGAGGCCGGAGTTGATTCCCCCGCTGATGAAGTCGATGCGGATACATTCATAACCTGGTCAACCCGCCTTGCCAGCGGCGAAGCACTGGGCGAATACGAATCGGGGCAAATGCTGGCGGATTTTGGCATACCGGTCAATCCGGCTCACCGGGCCAGCGATGCGGAATCCTTGCTGGAGGCCGCGGCGCAACTGGGCTACCCGGTGGCATTGAAATCGGCTCAGCCCGGGCTGCTGCACAAGACCGACCAGGGTGGTTTGGCGCTGAATCTGCAGAATGCCCATGAACTGGGCACAGCCTTTGCCGAAATGGCTGCACGCCTCGGACCGCAGGTGCTGATCAGTCGCATGGTCAATGGCCCGGGTGTGGAAATGATGCTGGGGGTCGTCCATGATGAGCAGTTCGGCCCGCTGGTATTGATGGGGTTTGGCGGTATTCATGTCGAACGCCTGAAAGACGTTGTAGCCGCCCTGCCCCCCTTCAATGCAGCAACGGCGCGCAGGCTGGTCGATGGTTTGCGGCAGCGAGCACTGCTTGACGGGCATCGTGCTACGCCCACCATGGATATAGACGCATTTTGTGTCGCCGCCGTCCGGCTCTCACAACTGGCCGCCGCACTGGGCAGTCACATTGCCGAAATCGATGTGAACCCGGTGCGGGTCGGACCCCATGGCTGCCTGGCGCTGGACGCCCTGGTGGTCGGACGGCAATTGGAGCGGGGTCAGAGTACTATTTCCTCCCAGCTACCTGGAAAATTGAACCATGTCCGAACGAAATAGTACTCTGACCCCCTCTTAAACAGGAGATCGAAATGAACCTCGCCCAGCTAAAGCAGCACGACCACAGCAAATGGAACACAGTCGCCAGTGACGCCAGGCGCCATATCGAAACCCGCTTGTTGATCGACGGCAAATTCGTGGATGCCATAAAAGGCGGGCGCTTTGTCACCTCGAACCCGGCTAATGGTGAAACCCTGGCGGAAATGTCAGCCGGTGGCGTGGAAGATATCGACCGCGCCGTAGCCGCGGCCAGGAAGGCGTTCTATTCAGGCGTATGGTCGCGCATGGCGCCGCGTGATCGCATGGATGTCCTGTATCGCTTTGCCGACCTCGTGGATGAGAATGCCGAACAACTGGCCGTGCTGGAAACCCTGGATATGGGCAAGCCGATCGCTGATGTGATTAATTTGGACTTGCCGGCGGTGGTAGCGACGATCCGCTTCATGTCCGAGTGCATAGACAAGATCGAAGGGTCGGTGACCAACACCGATAGCAGCTCCATGCACATGATTTTGCGCGAACCCCTCGGGGTAGTAGGCGCCATTTCTCCCTGGAACTATCCCTTGCTGATGGCCGCATGGAAAATAGCTCCGGCTCTGGCTGCCGGTAACACCGTGGTGCTCAAGCCCGCGGAGCAAGCACCCATGAGTTGCTTGCGCCTCGGGGAATTGTTTCTGCAGGCAGGCGGCCCTCCCGGAGTGTTGAACGTAGTCAATGGCATGGGCGAAATCGCCGGAAAGGCTCTCGCCCTCCACAACGACGTGGCCAAGCTGACCTTCACGGGATCCACCGAAGTCGGCAAGCTTATCCTGCAATACTCCGGCCAGTCCAACATGAAGCGCGTCGCGCTGGAATGTGGTGGCAAATCGCCGCAGATTTTCATGGCCGACCTGCCCGACCTCGACAAGGCTGTCGCCGCCGCCTACAACGGCATCTTCGCCAACATGGGAGAAGTCTGCAGCGCAGGTTCGCGCCTGCTGGTGGAACGCCCCATCTATAACGAATTCATTGAGCGCTTCATTGCCGAAGGCGAACATGCTTACAAACCCGGCGAACCACTGGACCCAGCCACCAACATGGGCCCATTGGTTGATCGTGAATCCCAGCAGCGTGTGCTGGGCATGATCGAAACCGGCAAGAAGGAAGGCGCCACCCTGCATTTCGGCGGCAGCAAACCCAAAGGCCTGGATGAGGGCGCCTACGTCAACCCAACCTTGTTCGGAGACGTTAACAACAACATGACCATTGCCCGGCAGGAAATTTTCGGCCCGGTGGCCAGCGTGATCCCTTTCGACGGTGCGGAAGAAGCCATCCATATAGCGAACGACACCATTTATGGCCTGGCTTCGGGCATATGGACGCGCGACATCAACAAGGCCTTTAGTCTCATCAAGAACATTGAAGCCGGCGTGGTGTGGGTGAACAGCTACGAAGACGGCGACATGACCCAGCCCTTTGGCGGTTACAAGCAGTCCGGCCAGGCACGGGACAAATGCATGGAAAGCATCAAGAGCTACACGCAGTGCAAATCCGCCTGGATTCGCCTCGCCGCGGAGTGAAAACCGCCAGCATGCAGTACCAGCTGATTCGCTATTCTACCGAAGGGCCGCTGGCCTGTTTGAGCCTCAACCGGCCGGACAAGCTGAACGCCATTAATGCCGCGATGATCGCCGAGCTGAACCACGCGCTGGACCAGGCCGAAGCTGACCCGGCAGTGCGCGTGATCATGCTCACGGGTGAAGGGCGGGCGTTTTCTGCCGGCTTCGATCTGGACATGGGCCTGGACATGAACATGGCTGGACAGGCGGAGGCGAGCACAGACCGCGCAGCGTACACGTCGGCCATGCGGCGCGAGCTCACGCAGGACTTCAACATCATCATGCGCTTTTGGGACTGCCCCAAGCCAACCATAGCAGCAGTGCACACTTATTGCCTGGGCAGCGCCATGGAAATGGCAGTCGCCTGCGACATCACCATGGCCGCCAGCGACTGCCGTTTTGGCGCCCCGGAAGTGAAGTTCGGCAGTGGCATCGTGGCCCTGCTGCTGCCGTGGTTTTGCGGGCCCAAAAAAGCCAAGGAACTCCTGCTCACCGGCACCGACCACCTGAGTGCAGAACAGGCTGAAGCCTGCGGCCTCGTTAACCAGGTGGTAGCCGCAGATACATTGCTGGCATCCGCACGGGCCATGGCCATGGATATCGCCGCTAATGACCAGCTCGCAGTGCGGCTGACCAAGCAGGCCATCAACCGGAGCATGGACACCGCCGGTATGCGCCGCGCCCTGCTGGACGCACTGGAAACCGATGTTGAAATCGAAAGCACGGATACCCCGGAAACCCGGCAGTTCAATGACATCATGAAAAGCCAGGGCGCAAAGGCGGCCATTGCCTGGCGCAGAGCCCAGGTCGGATATCAGAACCGTCGCATACCAGCATGATGGACCCAAACAATGAACCCAAATCATGAACCCAAATCATGAACAATAAAAACGACTACGACACATTTGCCGCGTTCATGGAGCAGGCACCGGATACACGCTATCTTGAACTACTGGTTGCCGATATGAATGGCACCTTGCGGGGTAAACGCACGGACGTCGAAGATGCAAAAAGGATATACAAGAATAACGTCAACTGGTGTGCCGCCACCCTGGTGCTCGATCATAAAGGCGTGACGTTCGACAGCATACCCATGGGTGGCGCTGACGGTGACCCGGACCTGAGGGCGCACGTAGTGCCCGGCACCCTGGCGCTGGTGCCATGGGCCAAAACCCCCAGCGCCCAGGCCATGGTGGAAACCACCCTGTTTGATGGCACACCCTACTTTCTCGATTCCCGCCAGGTCCTGCGCCGCGCCATGCAACCACTGACTGACCTTGGCCTGCACGCGGTGATGGCGGCGGAACTGGAGTTTTACCTGGTGGAGCATGATGGTGAGGGCTACGCTCCACGCTTGCCCCGCATACCGGGCTCCGACTTGGCGCAGGACGGCAAGCAGTACGCCATGATGGAAGATCTGGAAGACGTGGATGACTTCCTCGCTGACGTCGATGCCTGGTGCCAGGCGCAGAATGTTCCGGCCGGTGCCGCTTTGGCGGAATACGCTCCCGGCCAGTTCGAGATCAACCTGCACCATGTGGATGATCCCTTGCGCGCATGTGAACACGCCCTGATGCTCAAACGAGTGGTCAAGGCCGCGGCGAAAAAACGCGGCCTTGCGGCTTGCTTCATGGCCAAGCCCTTTGGAGGCATTCCCGGCTCCGGCCTGCACGTCCATATCAGCCTGCTGGACGATGACGGCAACAACGTGTTTGCCGGTGAATGCAGCGATGGCGCTTTCTCTGAAACCTTGCGCCACGCCATTGGCGGCCTCGCTGCGACCATGGGCGAAAGCATGGCGATCTATGCGCCCAATGCAAACTCCTACCGCCGCTTCGTGCGCGGAGCGTTTGTGCCATGTACGCCGAACTGGGGCGTAAACCACCGTGGTGTCGCCCTGCGCATTCCACTCTCCTCGCCGGCTAATAACCGCGTGGAAGTCCGCGTGGCCGGGGCTGATGCCAACCCGTACCTGGTGACCGCCGTGATCATGGCGGGGTTGCATCATGGCATCACCCGGCGCTGTGACCCCGGGCGCATGATCCCGGAGCGTGAAGAGCTGGAGGATATCGTGACGCTGCCGGTGCACTGGCCCCAGGCACTGGACTCCTTCGAGGCAGGAACCATCCTGCCCAACTACCTGGGCAAGGAATTCGCAGAAATCTTTGCACTGTGCCGCCGCGAGGAATCGAACCGCTTCCAGACCGAGGTTTCCAACCGTGATTACGAGTGGTATTTGCGCGCGGTGTGACTGTAGGAGGCCATCGACGCCTCCGCCCGCAAAGGTGGGAGCAAGGGTCGCACAGAAGTTGCTTTCGTAGTCATGTTCTTCGGGACGGTTTGGTCTTGCGGGCCAGAAATGCCGTCGCGGCTGCCCGAGCTGTGGCCGACGTTGCGTCGCGCACCAGCGCACGGAAGACGAGCACGGTGGGTTTCCAGTCTCCCCGCATGGCACTGGCACCTGCAGATCCATAACCGCCGCCTGGGCGCGGGCGCAGCTGAACCGCGGGTGGCAGGCCATAGCGCATCAGGATGAAGTTGGCCCAAACACGCGCAGTTCGACCGTTGCCGTTGGCGAGCGGGTGAATCCGCACCCACTCCGAATGTGCCCATGCAGCCAGATCGATGACTGCGAGCATACCGTCGTCATCGAGGTCTTCGTCAGTTGGGTACTGTGCGTCGAGACCTGCAACAACCTCTTGCAGTCTGGTCTCAAAGGCCTGAAGTTCAGCTCCTACCTCCTGTGGAGCGACTCCGAATACATTTCCAATGCGCACCGCGCATTTCCCAAGGCCACGCTCGCCGCGGAACCGGCCCACATAGATGGAGTTCGGCACCGTGAGTCCGGCCATCATTTCCTTGTGCCATGCCTTCGCGGTCGAGACCTTGGGAACTACGCGATTCTCTGCATCGGCTCTAGCGCTCGCTAGTACATTGGCGATGTTGAGCCGCAGCTGCGGGCTGTCGCCGTCCCAATCGGCCATGGGTCAGCTGCTCAGGAGTTCTCTGACCATGGCTTGGGCAGGCCCAAATTTCGTCCTCGCGGCAGCTGCTCCCCCGGGTTCCGCATCGACCAAGACACCCTCTACGGGGTCTTCGCCACCAAGGCGGGCTTCCGCATCGACGAACTGCGCAATGGCAGCTGCGAACTTGGGGTCGACGCGTTTGTACGCTTTGATTTGAGCGAGTACCCCTTTGAGGTCCGATTCGACCTCGGCCGTGCGTTTGTCGATGAACCCCTTGACTGCTTCGTTCACCATCTTGTTGATGGGCTGCTTCAGAACCTCGTGGAGCAGTTCCAAGCCCTGCTGCAGCTCCGGCTTGAGCCGCAGGGTGGTGGCCTTGGGCTTGAGAGGTGAATGAATCGCTGCGCCCTTCATGAAGTTGACGGCGGGTACGGGTAGCTTTCCCCGAGCTAATGGGGGAGTGGCTCTCCGTGACACTTTCGATGGGGACTTGGCGCTGACAATTCGCTTGCTCATAGCACTAGACTAGATGTTTCGGCCAGTGATGTCAATTTATAATTTTGACGCCATTTTGCGAGTGTGGCACCGGTACGAGTCTCGCTGGCCACAGGCACTGGATGCATTCGCAGCAGGAACCATCCTGCCCACCTACCTGGGCCAGGAATTCGCGAGGATATTTGCTCTCACCCGGCGCGAAGAGTCGAACCGCTTCCAGACCGAGGTTTCCAACCGCGACTACGAGTGGTACCTGCGCGCTGTGTGACGTTTGCCGTCCCAAAGATTCAGACTCGCTGCACTTACTTCTCACTCTTAAAGTGAAATCGAACTTGCGTTCCTGCGGGAACGTCAAAAATTGTATCCGGCCCCTTTTAACCATACTTCATTGACAATAGTAATTAATATTGATTGACATACAATTGACAATATGTCGATTCAGAAGTCATAATTATTGACAATAGTATTTATTACAGTTGACATAACCTTGACAAGACACGTACCTGGACAATTTCGATGGACACTCCTGAATCCATTCTGGCTTTCTTGAAAAATCAGGGAAGCTCGGGTAGCAAAACACTTTGCGCTCATCTTGGCATCAGCCGGCAAGCGCTCAACCTGCATCTCAACCGCCTCATCGACGCAGGCAAGATCGTTCGCACCGGCGCAACCAGAAATGCTCGTTACTCACTGCCGGGACATCTGCGCCCGCCAAAACAATACGGCGGCGAGTTCTTTACTGACGGTCTTGACGAGAACCAGGTGTTTCAACGTCTCGCACTCAGTCAGAACCTTTCCCATTCACTGAATCCCAATGCGGAAACAGTGTTCCAGTACGTGTTCACCGAGCTGCTGAACAATGCAATTGATCACTCGGAATCCAGGAAAGTTCGTGTATCAGCGGTTCTGGACGCACGAACCGTGAAGGCCGACATCAGTGACAATGGCATCGGAATCTTCTCATCCATCGCTCAAAAACTGGGGTTTCCCGACGAACACGATGCTCTGCTCCAACTGGTTAAGGGCAAGACCACCACGATGCCCGAAGCACATTCAGGCGAGGGGATTTTCTTCTCGTCAAAGGCCGCCTCTGTTCTGGTCATTCGTTCTCATCAAATACAAGTTGAGTGGAACAAAAAATTGAAGGACGTATTCGTTTCTAACCGCCGCCACGTGAAAGGAACCCACGTTCATATCGAAGTGCGCCGCGATTCCAGGACCAGACTCGAGGACATTTTCAACGAATTTGCCCCGCAGGAATTTGATTTCCAGTTCTCCAAAAGCAGAGTTCAGGTGAAGCTGTTGGGCCATAAATACATTTCCCGTTCGGAAGCCCGCCGTCTCATAGTGAACCTGGAAAAGTTCAAACTCCTAGAACTGGATTTCAAGAATGTCGAAAGTGTCGGGCAGGGTTTCGCAGACGAAGTGTTCCGGGTGTTCACCGTCAGCCATCCGGATACCGTCGTCCAGGCAGTGAATACCAGTCCAGCGGTGGGCGCCATGATCCTGCACGCAAAGGGACATTGACGCAGCAGGGATTAAGTTGCATGCGGTGAGAGATCGGACTGCTATTTTTTCTTGGTGCTAGTCTCTGATTCCTTCAGATACTCATCAAGCGGCAGCAACAGGTTTGGCGCGCCAGTCAATTCATCGGCGAGCGTCTGGGCTGCGGTGATCATCTCAACCGTAAGGCCGCGAGTGGCTGTAATATTCTGCCTGGCATGGTTTTCCGGTGAGGAGTCCAGGGCGGCAGACACCAGTAGCAGCGCCACGCCCGCGATCTTGTTTTCTTTCACACCCTGGCCGCGCACGTACAGCATGCCCAGGTTGCCGATGGCCAGTGCATCCCCCTGCACCGAAGCCTTGCGATACCACTCATTGGCTTTAGCGTAATCAATTGCAGTGCCGCGACCATTTTCGTAGAGCACTCCCAGGTTGAATTGTGCGGCTGAATTCCCTTGCGCAGCTGATTTGGCATACCAGGCCACCGCTTCGTTTTCATCTTTGCCAACCCCGATGCCTTGCTCGTACATCAGGGCCACGTTGAATTGGGAATCGGCATGGCCCTCCTTGGCAGCTGCGAGAAATTCTTTGTAAGCGAGCGGCAGGTTGTTGGCTGCATAAGCTGCGATCCCGGCATCGAAATGCGCCTGTGCCTGGGGATTCTCCGTGGTTTGGGCCTGAGCCGTGAACACCATTGCGGCAAGGAAGCACGGGCCGAGCGCAAGGATTAGGGAACTGATCAGTTTCATTTTGTGTGGATTCCAATAGCAGTGCCTGGGCAAACTGCCCCAGCGACTTTTCTTACATCATGTTACTTCCAAATCGGCCTGCAACACTTACTTGGTATATGCGCACCGGGTGAAACTCGCCGGGTGCAGTATGGACTGACAGCTCAGCGCGGTTGGTTTTCTTACCAAACGCTACCCAGCGCCACGCGAATGGACTCGCCGCTGACGCCGCTGGATTCCTCGGCGGCAAGAAAGGCAATCATCTCGGCGACTTCCTGCGGGGTGACCACGCGGCCGGCCCGGTACAGGGCGGCCCGCTCCTGCCACACGTGCGCGGTGCTGACACCACGCCGTTCGGCTTCCGCGCGAGCCGAGCGCTCGGCCATTTCCGTTCGAACCCACCCTGGCAGCACAGCATTGGAAGTAATGCCATGCGCGCCGCCGTCGGCTGCCACTGACCGCATTAATCCCAGCAAACCTGATTTCGAGGCGTTGTAAGCGCTGCCCGAATGCTCCGCGACCAGCCCGGCAGTCGAACTGGTGAACACCAGCCGGCCATAGCCGCGCTGCACCATGCTGACCATCACCCGGCGCGCAAGATAGAACGGCCCGTCGAGATTAATGCTCATGGTTTGCCGCCATGTTTCAGGCGTTTGCTCCCACAGCACCTGTTCATGCGCCGACCCCAGGCCATGGTTGCACACCAGGATATCCACCGGCCCGAAGCGCTGCTCGGTTGCGGCCACCGCCTGCTCGCAGCCTTCCGGCGTGCCCAGGTCGGCAACAACGTGCGCCAGGCCGGTAGCCGCAAGTTCCGTCTCGCTGCGTGCCACAGCCATCACGCGGGCGCCGCGGATAGCCAGCAATTCGGCCGCTGCCCGCCCGATACCGCGGCCGGCTCCGGTCACCAACGCCACTCTTCCGTCAACTCCAGCCATATTCAATGTCCTCAGTGGGTTTTATGCATCCGGCCCGAGCCGTACAAGCATCTTGCCGATGTTGCCGCCGGTAAACAGATCCATGAAAGCTCGCGGTGCCTGCTCGATTCCGTCCGCGATGGTCTCCTGCCATTTTATTCGGCCAGTGCTGATCCACCCCACCATATCGTGCTGAAATGCATGCAGCATGTCGGCATGGCTGGAGACGATGAAACCCCTCATTTTTAGCTGCTTGCCGACCACCTGGACGAGATTGCGGGGTGCGGGCTCCGGCTTGGTGGCATTGTATTGCGCAATCATGCCGCACATGACGATACGGCCGAAGGGGCGCATGTTTTCAAGCGCCGCTTCCAGGTGCTCGCCGCCGACGTTGTCGAAATACACATCGATTCCGCCGGGGCATGCTTCCGTGACGGCAGCGGCCAAGTTACTGCAAACCTTGTAGTTGATCGCCTTGTCGACGCCTGCTTCCTGTTCCAGCCAGGTGCATTTCTCATCCGAGCCGGCGCTGCCCAAGACGGTGCAGTTCTTGATTTTCGCGATCTGGCATGCGATTGAACCCACCGCGCCCGAGGCCGCCGAGACAAACACGGTGTCGTTTTCTTTCAGCTCACCGATGCGCAGCAGTCCGGCATAAGCGGTCAGGCCGGGCATGCCCAATACACCCAGAAAGCTTTGCAGCGGCAGGCCTGTATCCGGTGGCAGGGCGGTTAATTCATCGCGCCGGGCCAGTGCGTATTCACGCCAGCCCTTCATATGCAGCACCCTGTCGCCAGGCTGGAAATGCTCATCACGAGAGGCGAAAACCTCGCCTACCGCGTGGCCTTCCAGCACTTGGCCCACCTGGAATGACGGCACGTAGCTCTTGCGATCCAGCATGCGCCCGCGCATGTAAGGGTCCACGGACATGAAGATATTGCGCACCAGTATTTCACCAGCAAGGAGTTCGGGTATTTGCTTTTCAACCACGGTGAAATGTTCCGGCTGCGGCATGCCCTCAGGACGGCTGGCGAGATGAACTTCTTTGTTGGTGGCAGTTGGCAAGGTCCTTCCCCAGAGTGTGGTTAGCTACACTGCAGCAATGTCGCGCGTTGCAGTATCGCACTGCAGCTCATGACCATGCCTTGCTGCGGGAAATTTATCAAGAGCAGGCTGAAGGCATTGTCATCGGATTGTTGCGGGGCGTTCTCTCTACGATCCCGGCCCGTCACTTCGTTGCCTTGCTGCGCACCTCGACGGCAATGAAAGCCTCAAAAAGGAAATGTTCAAAAAGAAAGGCCAAACTCGAAAGTCAATGCCTTGCCCTTGACCCGTTCGGAATCGCCTTGAATGACCAGTTTGGAGCCACGGTTCACACTGCGAAAGTTTACATTGAAAAACCAGGGGGAATTGCCCGCATCAAAGCGCAGGCCATTACGGTATAGCGCAACAGATGATCCAGACACGTTGAACGCCAGCCCGGGGCTCAGGACTCGCTCGAATACCTGCGAGTCTGCGTGATTTCTGGTGTCCTCGAAAGCCCTCGGGGTGACGTAGGAATACCATCCAAGACTCGCCAGGCCATTCTTCCGACCACCGATCGTGACGGGAATCTCGCCCCAGTTAGTTGCCTTTTGTCCGATGTCAGGGCCGCGTACATCCTGCATCATTTTGGAAAACCTGAGCCGCTGATCATTTCTTTCCACCTGCGAATCATCGGTCTCGGCCGCTACAGACGCGGACCAAATTACTAATAAGCAGAATGTTGCCAAACGGGTCATTGCTCAATCCTCAAAAGTCGCCTCCTCCCTGGATACTGTCCAAAATACGTACCAATCGGAGCAGAGAAGCGCCATTAGATAGTGGATTTGCGTCGAGGTCTGTGCGGTGCTTCGCTTACGCGCACGCACAGTAGTTTCAGGGGGCGGGAAGCGCTGGAGGCCCAGTTCTTCGACGCTCTGTTTGCGCATGGCTAATTTTTGCATTGTGAAGGTGCAATACAATCCATGTCAGGGCGGTCTCATGGAGCGGGGTGCGCCCTGTCTGAGGGGAGGAATTAATGGCTGCGACCGCAGCAACAGTCAGCAGACAAGAAGTGCTTTCAGGTCTGATGCTGCGCACTGCGCAGCGCGACTGGAAAGCGTTTGGCATGCTCTATTCCATGACGTCACCCCAACTGTTTGGCCTGATGCTGAGCATGACCAATTACTCCAGTTCCTGCGAGGACTTGCTGCAGGAAGTCTACCTGACAGTATGGCGCAAGGCGCAAGACTACCAGCCTGACAAGGCTGCAGTGACCACCTGGCTCAGCACCATTGCACGCAACCGCACCTTGGATTGGCTCAGGTCGCAAACCGCTCAGGTTGACAAGCTGATTACGGAAATCAACGAGGATAGCCTGGTCCTGGCCTGCGGCAACCCGGGCCCTGAGCAGTGGACCGCGGAAACCCTGGGCCACTCGGCATTGCAATCCTGTCTGGAGCGATTGAGTGCAGAACAGCGTCACGCCATCCTGCTGGCCTATTTTGAAGGGCATACCCATATCGAATTGGCGGATCGTCTGCATTGTGCCCTGGGTACGGTCAAGTCCTGGGTACGTCGCGGCCTGCAAAGCCTGAAGGTCTGTCTGCAAGCCGACGGGGGCGCGCGATGATCCGGCTGACCCCCGAACTACTCGATGCGCTCGCGGCGGAATTCGTCCTCGGCACCCAAACCCCCCGCATACGAAGGCGCATGCAAAGCCTGGTCAACCAGGAACCTGCGCTTGCCCGGCGCGTAGCATTTTGGGAAACGCAGCTAAATCCACTGAGTGAACGCGCCAGGCCGGTGCCGGTGCCGCCGTGGGTATGGCGCCGCATCGAAGCAGCACTGCAGCCTGCGGAAAAAAATGAGCACTCGGGCTGGTGGCGCAATCTACTGGTGTGGCGCTGGACCACCGGCCTGGCCACAGCCATGGCCGTCCTGATGGCCTTGCTGCCACCGGCAGAGCAGCGCCCTGCTGCCCTGACTGCTGCAGGCGGTGTAGTGTTGGTATTGTCAGACGCGGACACAAAAACCGCTTGGCTGGTGAGCCGCCAGTCCGATTCATCACCCATCAAGGCGCAGGCTTTGTCAGTGCCGGTTCTCACCTTGCAGCAGGCGTATGAATTGTGGCTATTGCCACCCGGCGGCGCGCCGGTTTCCCTGGGCCTGCTGAATGAACAAGGTGGCACGGTGCTGCAGCCTGGAGAAGACCTCAACCACCTGTTGCAACCGGGCGCCGGCATGGCCGTCAGCCTGGAACCACCGGGTGGCTCCCCTACTGGCACTCCGACTGGCCCGGTGGTTTACTCCGGCAGCGTTCTCGCGCTCTAGGGAAACTCTGATTTATTCAGAGTTTCCGCAGTACCGGGATGTGCCACAAGGAATAACCGGCCGCCCGGGTACGGACGGGCGGCCGGTTTCCCCAAGGCCGTGCTGCACGGCTAATTGTGCAGACGGTCATTCCCCGCGCAAACCGGAGTCAGCTCGTTTTGCAGGGTAAGCAGCTCCGGTGGCCTGGATCCCGAACCCATACTCAGGTCGAACGTGTCGCAGGCCGCATCCGTTGCGCCGACGTGTGCTGCAGCACTGGCAAAGAGGATGAGACTCTGCAAGTCCTGGCGGATGCCAAGGTTGCGCTCCGCCAGGGCCATGGCCTTTTCCGCATTACCTTGCTTCAGATAGAACTTGGCCGCGTGTTGCCAGTACATGGCCGGATGGTGCTCCACCAGGGCATCGTACTCCTGAAAAGCACGAGCCATCGTTGCGGCGGAATTTTCGTCATGCATCAAGGCTTGTGCCATCGCCAGGCCACCCAGGAACTCCGGGTTTGCGGTTTGCAAATACACCTCCTGGTACAGGCGGGCAGCAGCTTCAGCATTGCCTGACAGCAACTCCGCTTCTGCCAGGTGTTCGGTGGCCAGGTAGTAAGCAGGCAAGCGATCGTGTGCAGCCTGGAAGAACACCCGGGCCCGCGCCGGATCTCCAAAACGCAGGAAGGCAATACCCTGCTGCACATGCAACCAGGCCAGGGGAAATGGATTCGAATCCTGGTATATGTACTGCGCCCGGGTCATGAGCTCATCCGCCTTGCTCAAATCGCCCAGGTTGATGGCGTCATTGGCTCGCTGTACAAACTCGGCCAGTGCACGGGGCTCCGGCAGGCCCGCAAGATTTGGCGCGACCATGCCCCCCGTCATGGCCTGTTCAATTTCATAGCGCACGATCGCGGCAGCGACTGCTGGAACGCCAGTTGCATGAACATCCAGTTCCTCGGCCTTCTGCAGACTTTCAAGTGCAGGTGCAAACTCGTGAAAGGAAGCCTGCAATTTGGCCAGCAACAACCAGGTGTCGGATTGCATCGGCATCGCCCGCACTGCCTGCTCCGCCAGGGCACGAGCTTGTTCCATATCTGCCATGCTGCCGACAATCCGGAACCGGTTGTACAGGCTGCGGGACAACTGCAGCATCATCAGGTCAGGGGCGCGCGAACTCACCAGGCCTTGCAGATTGCTGATGGTTGCATCGAGGTTGTTCAAATACAACCGGCCATCGGTGGTGGGAACCTGGGCCAGGGTCAGAGGCGCAAGCATTTCGGTCTCACTAAAATAGCCTGGAGTTGGAGTTGGAGTTGGGGCTGGGGCTGGGGCTGGCTCCGGTGCAGTCGGAACTGCACCGGCAACATCAACCGCATAAACAATCACCGCCACCACGCCCGGAAGTATCAATTTCTTCAACATGAACATGACTGGTTCCTCCGCGAGCTGATTCAATTGGGCGAAGCAAGGAACGGGAAGTCCGCGAGAAAATAGCGGTCATTGGCATCAACGTAGTCGCTGACGCCGGCGCCGAATGCAACCAGGGCATCCAGCGTGACATCGATTACATCCGCGGTCAGGGTTCTGCCACCGCACTGGCTGGTGTCACCCAGTTCCACAGCGAGGTACTGCCCACAACTGGAAATGTCCGGGGCAATCAGCAGGCGGTCATCAACCAGCACACCCGCCAGCGCATTCGAATTACCCAGCACGGCGTTACCCGTCGTGCCTTCCAGGCCATCCACGAAATCCAGCGCCGCAGCCATTTCGGCCTGAAACATTCCGGCCCAGGTTGCAGGATTGGTGGCTGAGTTGTAGGCATCTTTGCGCCCCGCACCGATCAAGGCAGTGTTCACAGCGGGTCTGCCCATGCGATCGATCTGGCCTTCCGCCAGGAATTTGCACGGCAGGTTCTTGATCCTGGACAACCGCATGATGTCAAACTCGAAGTCGCTGAGGCCCGGGTACGCAGCATTGAAACTGGCTGTGCCGAGATCACAACTGTTGAAATCCAGGGTCAGGACTCCAGCGGTTTCGTACACGACATCATCTGCATGGAAGCCATTGCCAAAATCCGGCCCCGACGTTATGAGCAGGGGGATCTCCACGTGGCCGTCTTCAGCCCGACCTTCGCCCAACATGAAAATCTGCTGACCATCGATGTAGTTGTACCAATACGCCAGCACGTCGTTGTCATACGGGCCATTTTGAGGACGATCCAGTACTTCTACCTGGAAGCCGTGCCCGGATTGATCGGGGTCCACACCAAACCAGGACCCGGAAGTACCGGAATTGATGCCGGCGCCTTCAGTGCGTGTGGTAGAAGCCCAAACCTGAAGGTTCTTGTTGTCACCGCTCACGGGCGCGAATGCACTCGCTTCGATTCCAACAATAATGGCCAGGGTGTTCAGGCCGGCAAAAAAGTTAACCCCGGGGTTGGTGAATTCCGGCTGGGCATTTGCTACGGTCTTTTTGAACGCAGCCAGATCGAAGAAGAAGGGATCATCGCGCAGACCGGCAAAGACCCGGAAAGTGCCGACTTTGTTGACCTTGTTCAACGCGCCGCTGGCGGTTCGGCCACCGGGCGCAGTGCAAGTGACGCTCTGGTCGAGTAACACCGTATCGGGACGGCTGAAGGTGCAACTGATCACGCTGGTTCCTTCAGCGTTGCTCACCTTGAACTGATATTGCACCGCATCTGAAAAGCGCGTGGCATCGTTGGCAATGGGGTTGACGGTCATGGCCAGGATGAGCTCTTTGGCACTGTTTGGGTTGACAAAAACATAGACATCGTTGATGTCGGCCGCCGGGTCATTCATGGTCGCCGGTGCATCGAGATGATCCGCAGCAAAGCTGCTGGCAGCAAAGGCCATCAGCAGTGCCGCAACACTGAGTGTGAGTTTAGGGGTGTTCATGTGTTTTCTCCGTATCGTTTAAGGTCTCCGCGTTGCGGGCCTGATGTGCCCACCCGGTGGCGGAATCGGACACCACGGAAACCTGCTCGATCCGGGTGTCTGAGCTATATACGTAGTCCGGACGGATTTGGATGCAGCCGGGAGTTGGCGAGCCGGCTACGGCTCCAGGGAACGCAGAAAAGAGCGTATCTACACGTCCAGGGACGTGGTCAGGGCAGATGTCTTTGATTACATCGAAATGTTTTACAATCGTACCCACCGTTAACGCCATATCGGCGGGGCTAGTCCAATCGAGGCTAAACCAGTGAACTGCGTATTCAAACATGACCGTAAGCCACACCACCCCGGCTCGTTCACCTGGCGGGTATTGGTTGCTGCCTGCTTGGTCCTCTACGGCGGATCGCTGGTTGCCGAAGGGCCCGGGACGGACAGCGGCGAAACCATGAAAGACTGGCCCAGCTACGGCCTCGATTATGCCGAGACACGTTTCAGCCAGCTGCAGCAAATCAATGACCGCAACGTCAAGGGTCTCGGTTTGCTGTGGACCTACAACCTCGAATCCACCCGTGGGGTTGAGGCTACACCACTGGTGGTTGACGGCATCATGTACGTCACCGCTTCGTGGAGCGTGGTGCACGCGATAGACACACGCACTGGCCTACGGTTGTGGACCTATGATCCACAGGTTCCGCGTAACCTGGGATACAAAGGCTGCTGTGATGTGGTCAATCGGGGTGTTGCACTTTACCAGGGCAAAGTATTCGTCGGCTCCTTCGATGGCCGGCTGATCGCCCTTGATGCCGCGACGGGTGCACGCGTTTGGGAGCAGGACACGATCATCAATCACGACCGTTCCTATACCATCACCGGCGCCCCACGGGTGTTCAAGGGCAATGTCCTCATCGGTAACGGCGGCGCTGAATACGGTGTTCGCGGTTACGTCACGGCCTACGATGCTGCTACCGGCAAACAGAAGTGGCGCTGGTTCACGGTTCCGGGCGATCCTGCCAAGCCGTATGAAAATGCCGCAATGGAGGAAGCTGCAAAGACCTGGGATCCCGCTGGCCGCTACTGGGAAATCGGCGGCGGCGGCACAGTCTGGGACAGCATGGTCTTCGATCCCGAACTGGATCTTGTCTATATTGGTGTTGGCAACGGCGCGCCCTGGAGCCGCAACAAGCGCAGCCCGGCCGGTGGTGACAATCTGTACCTGGCCTCGATTGTCGCCCTGAGGCCGGACACGGGCGAGTACGTATGGCATTACCAGGAAACGCCAGGCGATAACTGGGATTACACCTCGACCCAACCCATGATCCTGGCCGACCTGGAAATTGCCGGAAAACCACGCAAGGTAATCCTGCACGCGCCGAAAAACGGTTTCTTCTTCGTCATCGACCGCAGCGATGGCAGTTTCATTTCCGCGAATAATTTCGTCGACGTTAATTGGGCCACCGGTTATGACGCCCAGGGTCGGCCTGTCGAAACCGCCGAAGCCCGGGGTGATGCTTACTACGACGCCATCCCCGGTCCCTTCGGGGCGCACAACTGGCATCCGATGTCATTCAATCCCGCAACCGGGCTGGTGTATTTGCCGGCGCAGAACATTCCCATCAACATGGTGGATGACAAGAACTGGACCCCGGACTCCAATCTGCCGGGCCAGCCCCACTCCGGACTGGGCTGGAATCTGGGGATATTGGTCGGCACACCCACGGCTGCCAACCAACCCTTCGGCCGCCTGATTGCCTGGGACCCGGTGGCGCAGAAGGAAGCTTGGCGCGTAGAGCAGATCTCGCCCTGGAACGGCGGCACACTCACCAGCGCGGGCAACCTGGTGTTCCAGGGTACGGCAGATGGCCGCTTTGTCGCCTACAACGCCCGCACAGGTGCGAAACTGTGGGAATCAACGGTGGGCACCGGCATTGTTGCCGCGCCGGTCAGCTACGCAGTCGATGGCGAGCAGTACGTGTCGGTTGCGGTGGGCTGGGGTGGCGTGTACGGCCTCGCGCAGCGTGCCGCCGAAAAGCAGGGACCGGGCGCGGTATATACCTTTGCCCTGGGGGCACACGCGCCACTGCCGGAACTTGCAGCCTACCAAATGGATGCCCTGGTGGCGGGTGTGAAATACGATCCCGAACAGGTGGACGAGGGCATGCAGCTCTATATCAGCAATTGCGTTTTCTGCCACGGCGTCCCGGGGGTGGACCGCGGCGGCAATATCCGCAACCTGGGCTACGTCAGCACGGATGAAATCGCCCATCTCGAAAAGCTCGTATTCGATGGCCCATTTGTTGCCGACGGCATGCCGGATTTCACCGGCAAGTTGACGCAGGAGCAGCTTGAGCAGATCAAGGCCTTCATACAAGGTACCGCCGATAGCATTCGGCCCAAATAGCTACTATCCGGAAAAGGGCTCTGACCCCTTTATAAAATTCTGCGCCCGGATTCCGGTGGCGTCCCGACCTTTATTGTTTTACATTCTCCGTGTGACACTACCTCCACGTGAAACCATGCTCCGGGCCATGCGGGACAATGATCCCGGCTTTGACGGCCTGTTTTTCACGGCCGTCAAAACGACCGGCATATTCTGTCGGCCGAGTTGTACCGCGCGCACGCCCAATGCCGCCAATATTGATTTCTTTGCCACGGCGCGTGAAGCCCTGGCCGCCGGCTTTCGCCCCTGCAGACGCTGTAAACCACTGCATGCCGGGGATGGCGATCCGGACTGGCTGCCCCGGCTGATGGAGGCGGTCGATGCGGACCCGTCCAAACGCTGGCAGGACCAGGACATCAGGGAACTGGACATCGACCCATCGACCGTGCGGCGTTGGTTCATTACCCACCACGGTCTGACTTTCCATGCCTACAGCCGCTTGCGTCGTCTCGGCACGGCCTTGCGCCAGATCCAGTCGGGGGCGCCGGTGGCCAGCGCCATCATTGATTCGGGCTATGAATCGGAGAGCGGATTTCGCGAAGCGTTCTCGCAGGTATTCGGACATCCGCCCACGCAAGTAGACCGTGAGTCCTGTATCTGGATAAACCGGCTGGCAACGCCGCTGGGTTCCATGATCATGGGCGTTTCCGATCGCGGCCTGTACCTGCTCGAATTTGCCGAGCGGCGCATGCTCGACACCCAGCTCAAGCGCCTGCGCACGGAACTGGGGCGGGTATTTTTACCGGGCGAACATCCGCTGATGCATGCCGTGCAGTCCGCAATGGACGCCTATTTTGAAGGCAGCCTGAGGGAATTCACCCTGCCCCTGCAGATCAATGGCACGGCCTTCCAGGAACAGGTTTGGCAGGCTTTGCTGGAAATACCTTACGGACAGATGCGCAGTTACGCGGATATTGCGCAGCGCGTGGGTCAGCCCAAAGGAGTGCGGGCCGTGGGACGTGCCAATGGGGATAACCGCATTTCCATCATCGTCCCCTGTCATCGCGTAGTAGGCAGCAGCGGCGAACTCACCGGTTATGGCGGCGGCCTGTGGCGCAAAAAGTACCTTTTGTCATTGGAGCAGTCCGAGTCATTCACGCTGTCCTGAGCACGTTCCCCCGCGTGACTTCTGCCATGGGCGGTAAATTTGGGGTCATAAATTTGGGGTCAGAGTAAAGTGCCAGAGCACTTACTTTGACGGTTTAATCTTGCAATTTACTCTGACCCCAAATTTACGGGTACAAACCACATGAAACTACCATCACTGAAGTTCCCGCTTTCACTGGCCCTGTGGTGCGCTGCATCAAGCTTGCTGGCTGCTGAATCCTGGATCGAGGAAAGCAACACCAACACCGACGTGGTCATGCAGGCCCAGGCGAAGTTTCAGCCGGAACCCGTTTCCGCGTTCGGAATTGTGGCGGCCGATACCGAGATCATCGATCTCAAAGCCAAGCTGTACGAACGCTCACAGGCCGATACCCAGCAATTGATCCAGGGTCTCGAAGAGCGCAAAAGCACCACAGAAAATCCGCGCGTGCTCCAGGATATCGACATCCTGATCAAGTCACTGCGGGATCAATACCACACCGCAGAACTGAACGAGAAATACGTGCTGCAGTATTACAACCTGTCGCAGATCATTTATACCGGGTTCCAGGCCCTGCTCGATCCGCGTAACGATCCGCAACGTTTCCCTGCGGCGCTTGAACGCCTGCAGAAATACACCGGTCAGGCAGCAGGGACAGTGCCGATTACCCAGCTCGCACGCGAGCGCACCACGCAAGCGTTCGACCGGCCCGGCCTGCTGGGACCCTATCGAGTGCAGCTGGAAAAAGATCTCGCAAATGTTGCAAGGTATCGCGAAGGATTGCAGCAGGTGTTTACCGATGCAAAACTGGAGGGCTGGCAGGAGTCCGTGGCCATGCTCGATGCTCAACTGGATGAGTATGCCGCCTGGATGAAGCACGAACTGCTGCCCCGGGCGCGGGATGAGTTCCGCTTGCCCGAGGAACTCTATGCCGACAACCTGAAAAACTTCGGAGTCGACATAAATCCTCACCAGTTGATCCGCACTGCCCAACTGGGCTTTGCCGACATCCAGTTTCAGATGAAGTCACTTGCCGCCCAGATCGCCCTGAAAAACGGCTATGCCTCTGCCGATTACCGCGATGTACTCAAGGAATTGAGCAAGGAACAGATGCCTGAAGACACAATCCTGACCGTCTACAAACAGCGCTTGAAGGATATTGAGAAAATCATCCGCGACAATGAGCTCGTCAGCCTGCCGGACGTAGATGCCGTCATCCGCTTGGCCACCGAGGCTGAATCCGCTGCAGTACCCGCGCCCTTTATGAGCCCTCCCCAACTGATCGGTAACACCGGGCAACCGGGTGAATTCGTGCTGGTAACCAGGAATCCAACGGACGAAAGTGGCGAACCCATGACGGACTTTGGCAGCCCGGCATCCACCTGGTCACTGACTGCCCACGAAGCCAGGCCCGGCCACGAAATGCAGTTTGCCGCCATGCTGGAAAACGGGGTTTCAGAAGCCCGGGCAATTTATGCATTTAACAGTGCCAATGTCGAGGGTTGGGGTCTTTATTCTGAAGCCCTGGTGCAGCAGTATCTGCCGCTGGAAGCGCAATTGTTCGGACTGCGGCAACGCCTGATGCGCGCGGCCCGGGCGTTTCTTGATCCGATGCTGAACCTGGGTCTGATCGAACCGGAACAAGCCCTGGATTTCATCATCAAGGACGTGGGGCTGTCCCGCCCAATGGCAGTGCAGGAAGTGGACCGGTATACCTTTCGCGCCCCCGGCCAGGCGACATCTTATTACGTGGGCTATATGAACCTGATGTCCTTACGCACGGAAGTCGAATTGCGCATGCGGGATAAGTTCAATCAGCGCGAATACCACGATTTCCTGCTGGCGCAGGGTTTGCTGCCGCCGGAAATCCTGCGGCAGGTGGTATTAGAGGAGTTCGTGGCCCAGCCGCCCTAGTGGCTGAGTGCGCGATCCAGCGATGCTTTGCCCGCGCCTTCGGTCATCAGCGCCAGGGAAGATACCATCAGCAGCAGCGCCCACTGGTATCCGCCATCGGCGAACATGCCCTGCGGCAGATGTACCAGCACCGTGGCAACCAGCATGGCAAAAGCCAGCCCGGCGCTCCAGAACCGAGTAAGCAAGCCAATGACCAGGCAGGCGCCTCCAACGAGTTCAAAGCTGGCCACAAGGAAAGCACCCACCGCGGGTACGGGAAAGCCGATGCTGGAAATGAACTCAACCGTGCCATCAAATGTCCCCTCGCCTTTCAAGCCCCATTTGGGTGCGCCGTGACCGATAAAAATGATTCCGGTGACAATCCGTAAGGCGGTAATTCCCCAGCCGGCATCTGTGTGCATCAGGTTTTTGAGGTTCATGGGCAGTCTCTCCGGTGCGAGCAGGTTGAATTGCAGAGCCCAGATAGTACTGCATTGCATCCGGGTATTGCACCCTGGGGTTGCATCAATTTCAAACCAAACCGGCACGAATGCATACAAATGGAATTATTTTTGATTTTTTTTGGGGCTCGGGCTTTCAATGAACGCGAAAGTACTATATAAATAATTTACGTCAATCCCTTGGTCACTCTTGCGGCGCTGGCGGCTCTCCTGGAGCCGGGACGAAGTGGTAGCGATTTGCTGGCAATCTGCCGGAGCTCTACGTATGTTATTGAAAACAGACCGTTTTAATCTTGAAGGCAGGGAAATTGCCTTTGATCTCGTGCGCAAAAAATCTGTCCGGCGCAACATTCTCGTGCGATTTGAAGATAATGGGCGCATGCAGGTAACCGCGCCTCTGCGCAGCAGCACCAAGACCATCCATCTCGTTTTGTCCGGTATGCATGACCAAATCGTAGAACTGCGCCAGCAGGTACGCGAGCACTTCAGGGGTATTACCCCGACGCGCTACCGCCAGGGGGCATCGCACTGTTACCTTGGACGCAGTTATACCCTTGACATCCATCGTGACCCAAACATCCGGCCACAGGTAATTCTCCGCACGGACCGGATCGAGGTGCATGTGCGTGAATGGGGCGAGGATGCCGTGCGGGACGCCGTGCTGGCCTGGTACCGCAGCCAGGCCCGGGACTATTTTTCCCAGCGCATGGACCTGATTGCCAGCAGCACCCGCTGGCTGCGCGGGGTTCATTTCCAGTTGCACCTGCGGCGCATGAAACGCAGTTGGGGCACTTGTGCAACGACCGGGCTGATCACGCTGAATCCCTTGCTGATGAAAGCTCCGCCCCAATACATCGACTACGTCATTGCCCACGAGTTATGCCACCTGCGCGAGCACAACCACAGCGCTGCGTTCTACCGCCTGCTGGAGAGAATCATTCCAAACTGGGAAATCCTGCGCAGCGCGCTGAACGAGCGCTCGCACATGTACTTGCGCTGGTAGCAGCAGGGGTGGGGGGTACAAGAGTGTGACATTTAAGGGAGAACGCACCAAACGGGGAGAGGAAGCCAAGTGAGCCGAGGTTGAAGCTCATGACGGGCGGCACCGACACGGGGAACAGCGTGTTCATGTGCA
>JANLTO010000062.1:0-2262 GCA_031362985.1 Lysobacterales bacterium
CCATGGATTTCATGAACGCCATATCAGCAGGCATATGGTGTCCTTCATACTCTTCCAGCGAGGATTCAACACCACCCGATTCGAAAATTAACACATCAGGCGCAAGCAGTGATCGCAGCGCTTCGACATCACCCGTCACAATGGCTTCGTGGAGCCTGCCCGCAATAAGGCTGGCCGGGTGATCCGGGTTTGTTATGGCAGCCTCTGGCGTCGCCACGGATGCTGCCTCTGTGTGCGCGTGTGAATGCGCTTCACCGGATTCATGTTCCATGCCAGGTTCCGCTCCCTGCTCAGGCGCGGAGCCATGCGCATGCCCGGAGTGATCATGCTCAGATACCTGGGGCAGCCGCCGAACGCCGAGGCCGTGTTCAAAGACATTTTCCGCGCCTTCCAACCCGGTTACGGTCAGCGCGACGCTGCCTGCCAGTACCAGCAGGATACTGAAAACAGAAGCTCGCGCTTGATCTCTTTTTAACGTCTCCAGCAGAGCCGCGACGGCAAAAATTGCGGCGGCGGCAAACGCCCAATTCCGGTGCATCAGCATGTTGGCATGGCCCGCATCGTCATGCACCACGCTGCCGCTGGCCCAATAGCCGGTAAGCAGGGCCCCACCCGCCGCAAACACACCCAGCCATAAGGTCCAGCGGGCAACGATTAAGGCATGTGACGGACCGCCCACCTGACCGGCTTTCCATCCAAACAGCAAAAATGTCGCTGCCGACGTGATCAGCAAAGCAATGGCAAAATGCACCCATATCGGGTGCCAGTTGGGAATCATCTCAATCATGTGTCGTTCTCCTTGAGCCGGATAGCTCATCAGTTGTGCACAAAGTATCAGTTGGCTTCTCGCACTTCCCTGGTTCTGTAAGGCCCTGTTTCACTGGGTTCTACGTTTTTGCCGAGCGGGATTTGCTTGACCAGAGCATAAATGGCGGGAATCACAATCAAGGTCAGCATGGTGGAGGACACCATGCCGCCCACCATGGGTGCGGCAATGCGCCGCATCACTTCCGAGCCCGTGCCGGTGCCCCACATGATCGGCAGCAGGCCTGCCATGATCGCCACTACCGTCATCATCTTGGGGCGCACGCGCTCCACTGCACCTTCCATCACTGCGGTGTACAGATCAGCCGCGGTGAATGGTTGACCCGCGGCCTCACGCTGCTCCCTGAGCGCCTGGTAGGCATGGTCGAGATAGATCAGCATGATAACGCCGGTCTCGGCTGCCACTCCCGCCAGCGCGATGAAACCAACTGCCACCGCCACGCTCATGTTGTAACCCATCCAGAACATCAGCCACACGCCACCTACCAAAGAGAATGGTACGGACAACATGACAATGAGGGATTCGGTGAGGCGCTTGAAGTTGAGATATAGCAGCACGAAGATGATCAGCAGTGTCAGCGGCACAACGATCTTGAGCTTTTCCTTGGCACGTTCCATATACTCGAACTGACCACTCCAGGTCACGTAGTAGCCGGGTGGAAAAGTGACCTGCTCCCGCACCGCTTTTTGCGCATCAGCCACGTAGCTACCAATGTCACGGTCGCGGATGTCCACGTAAATGTATGCTGCAAGAAGAGCATTTTCGGTTCGGATTGCAGGGGGGGCCTTGATCACACTGACCTTTGCGACCTGTCCCAGAGGGATCATTGCCCCGCCCATGATGGGCACGAGAATCTGGGTTGCGATAGCCTGGGGATCCTGGCGTAATTCGCGCGGATAACGCACGGTGATGCCGTAACGTTCTAGACCCTCCACCGTGGTGGTGACCGTCTCGCCGCCCAGCGCGGTGCCAATGGTGTCCTGCAAATCACCCACGGCCAGACCATAACGCGCCAACGCCATGCGGTCCGGCACGATGTCCAGGTAATAGCCGCCGGTGACGCGCTCAGCGTAAGCGCTGGTCGTGCCGGGTACGGTCTTCACGATGCTCTCGATTTCCTTGGCAATCTTTTCGATCTCGCCCAGGTCCTTGCCGAACACTTTGACGCCGATGGGAGTGCGGATGCCAGTCGAGAGCATGTCGAGTCGCGCCTTGATCGGCATGGTCCATGCGTTACTGACGCCTGGCATCTGCACCGCCTGGTCGAGTTCAGCGATCAGCTTGTCGATGGTCATGCCCGGGCGCCTCTCGCTTTCCGGTTTCAGATTGTTGACGGTCTCAAACTTTTCAAGCGGCGCTGGATCGGTCGCTGTCATGGCGCGGCCCGCCTTGCCGAACACCGACTCGACCTCGGGGAAGGTCTTGATGATGCGATC
>JANLTO010000063.1:0-3818 GCA_031362985.1 Lysobacterales bacterium
ACAAACCCAAGGCTGATCATCCCTGGCGAACCCTGCGCATCACTCCACAGAATGCCAGTTCACCACCACCGACTGCGTTCACCGCGTCAAGGGGACATTTTAACTTGGGAGAAAAGGGGACATTTTAACTTTGCGTTGACATGCAAGTTTCAGCCGGCGGTTACCGTAGTCCTCACTGGCTCGGACTGCTTCATGGCGTGCCTGCCTGGCTGCATGGTGGCGACACTGTGCCCTTGCTTGAGCAAATAGTCCAGCCACCGTTCCAATGCCCGGTTTTTGCGAAACGCCCGGTGCATCATCTGGCGCGCCGGGTAAGCCGGGTGGGTATCCCTGGAACACGCCTGGACACAGTCGAATGCCGTGACCTCGGCCATGCGCGCATCATGGTACAGGCGGATATGCGCATCGGGCGCAAAGCGGGTTTCACAGTTTTCCGAAAAATCATAGGTCAGCCGCATGAAGCTGGTGTACCGATGGCGTTCGAGTATTTGCAGTCGCAACAAAGGCGAACCGGGAACGCGGGATTTCAGGAAATCCGTGAATGCGAACTCATCGGGAATGAGCAATTGCAGCAGGCTATAAATCTCAGCCTGCACCTCGTGCAGCCGGGACAGTCGTGGCCTGGTTTTCAGGCCGTTGGGCTGGTGGAATGAGACCATGGGAAAAGCATAGCACAGGATGGCGTCAGAACATTTCTCGCTGCAATCCCAGTTCAGCCAGTATGCGACTGGCAATTTCTTCTATGGAACTGTGGGTCGTATTGAAAACGGGCGCACCCGCCATGCGCAGCATGCTTTCCGCTGCATCAACTTCCCAGTGACACTGCTTGAGGGAAGCGTACTTGCTGCCTGGGCGTCGTGTTTCCCGGATCTGCGACAAGCGGTCGGCATCAATGGTCAGCCCGACAATTTTTGCCCGCTGCTGACGCAGGAAAGCCGGCAGCTTCTGGTCCTCAAGATCACTTTGCGTGAGCGGGTAATTGGCTGCCTTGACCCCGAAATTCAGCGCCATGTACAGGCAGGTGGGCGTCTTGCCGGAGCGGGATACACCCACCAGAATAAGCTCGCAGTTTTCATAGGAGGTGCTGATGCCATCATCGTGGCTGAGTGCATAGCTGGTCGCTTCCATGCGCTGCTCGTAGCGCTCAAGGTTGGCAACACCATGGGCGCGCCCGACGGTTGCCTGTGGCGCAACTCCAAGGGTTTGGGCCAATGTATCGAGGAAGATTGAAAACAGATCCAGGAACACAGCGTTGCTCGACTTGATGATGGCACTGATGTGGCCATCGACGATGGAGTTGAAAACGATGGGCGGAGCCCCATCCTCCTCACCAGCCTGGTTGATGCGCTTAACCGCAGCATTGGCCTTTTCCACGTCACCGACGAAGGGAATGCGCACCTGGTGGAAGCTTACCGAACGAAATTGGGTGAGCAGGCTGTGCCCAAGGGTCTCGGCCGTGATCCCCGTACCGTCAGAAATGAAGAACACCGTGCGTTGCATACCCTGCCCTTGTAGAATTCCCAATCCTGTGAACGGGTTCAGTGCCGCGCCAGGCGCAGCGCTAACCCGGGTGAACCGTAAACATAGAGAATAACCGGAGTCAGTGAGTGAATCACTATATCAAATGGCTGGACAAGCTCGGCATGCAGGACCTGGACCAGGTTGGCGGCAAGAATGCATCACTTGGGGAAATGATCAGCCAATTATCCGGGCTGGGAGTTTCGGTCCCGGGAGGATTTGCGACTACTGCGCACGCGTTTCGGGAATTCCTTGCCCAGTCAGGGCTTGCGGGTCGCATCCAGCAAGAGTTGGAAACGCTGGACGTCGATGATACGAAGGCTTTGTCGCTGGCAGGCAAGAACATCCGGCAGTGGATCCTCGATACGCCATTCCAGCCCGCGCTGGACCAGGCAATTACCACAGCATGGAATGAGTTGTGTGCGATTGCAGGCAGCGAACCCTCTGTGGCGGTACGTTCTTCGGCAACCGCTGAAGACTTGCCTGATGCTTCTTTTGCCGGTCAGCAGGAGACGTTTTTGAATGTCCGCGGACTGGAACCGGTCAGGGCCAGGATTCACGAAGTGTTCGCTTCCCTGTATAACGACCGGGCTATCTCCTACCGCGTACACCAGGGTTTTACCCACGCAGAAGTAGCTCTGTCTGCCGGTATCCAGATCATGGTGCGCTCGGACCTCGCCACCAGCGGTGTGATGTTTACCCTGGACACCGAATCCGGCTTTCGCGATGCAGTGTTTATCACGGCTTCCTACGGTCTGGGCGAAACCGTGGTGCAGGGCGCCGTGAATCCCGACGAATTCTACCTGTACAAACCGGCGCTGGCCTCGGGCCATGACCCCGTCCTGCGGCGTAATCGCGGCACCAAGGCGATTGAAATGGTCTACAGCAACGCCGGGGATCACGGCGTGGAAACCCGCCCGGTGGACGCTGAGCGTGCACTGCAGTTTTGCATTAGCGATGCCGAAGCCATCGGGCTGGCTCAGCAGGCCGTGACCATCGAAAAACACTATGGCAAACCCATGGATATTGAATGGGCCAAAGACGGCGAAACCGGCAAGTTGTATATCGTGCAGGCCCGCCCCGAAACCGTGCGTAGCCGCAGCGGCAGCTCAGTCGAGCGTTATCACCTCGCCGAGGAAAGCGCGGTGCTATGCGTTGGACGCAGCATCGGCCAGCGTATTGGTGCAGGCACGGCCAGGGTGGTCAAATCCATCAAGGACATGGACCAGGTTAAAGCCGGTGACGTGCTGGTTACCGACATGACGGACCCCGATTGGGAACCCATCATGAAACGCGCTGCCGCAATCGTGACCAATCGTGGCGGCCGCACCTGCCACGCGGCCATTATTGCGCGGGAACTGGGCATTCCGGCGGTGGTTGGTTGTGGTGATGCGACTCAAACCATACCACCCGGCTCCGAAGTAACCGTATCCTGCGCCCAGGGCGACAGTGGTTTTGTCTATGACCGCAAACTCAAGTTTGAAATCAAGACCGATGCCCTGGTTGATATGCCGCCGGCGCCGCTCAAGATCATGATGAACGTGGGTAACCCGGACCGTGCCTTTGACTTTGCGCAGATACCCCATGCGGGCGTAGGCCTCGCACGCCTGGAATTTATCATTAACCGCATGATCGGCGTGCATCCCAAGGCCCTGCTGAACATTGATTCGCTGGATGCAGAAACGCGCACGGAAGTTGAGCGCAAAATTGCCGGCTATGCAGACCCGGTCAGTTTCTACATTGACCGCCTGGCGGAAGGCATATCCACCATAGCCGCGGCGTTCGCGCCCCACCCTGTCATCGTGCGCTTGTCGGATTTTAAATCCAATGAATACGCCAACCTGATCGGTGGTCGCCAATACGAGCCCCATGAAGAAAACCCCATGCTGGGATTTCGCGGCGCTTCCCGTTTCGTATCGAAAGATTTTCGCGATTGTTTCGAGCTCGAATGCAAGGCCTTGCGCAAGGTGCGCGAAGCCATGGGCCTGGAAAACGTGTGGGCCATGATTCCGTTTGTGCGCACACCCGAAGAGGGACGTAGCGTTATTGAAGTAATGAAAGCCTTCGGCCTGGAGCAAGGCAAGCACAAGCTCAAGATCATCATGATGTGCGAGTTGCCGTCCAATGCCCTGCTGGCAGATGAATTCCTCGACAGCTTTGACGGGTTTTCCATTGGCTCCAATGACCTCACCCAACTGACCCTGGGGCTGGACCGCGATTCCGGCCTGATTGCCCATTTGTTCGACGAGCGC
This sequence comes from Lysobacterales bacterium, assembly GCA_031362985.1. Taxonomy (GTDB): domain Bacteria; phylum Pseudomonadota; class Gammaproteobacteria; order Xanthomonadales; family SZUA-36; genus SHZL01. The sequence continues at coordinate 3,771 of JANLTO010000063.1, forward strand.
AACGAAGCCGTGAAAATGCTTTTGAGCATGGCCATCAAGGCCTGCAAG
>JANLTO010000068.1:0-52413 GCA_031362985.1 Lysobacterales bacterium
ACAAACCCAAGGCTGATCATCCCTGGCGAACCCTGCGCATCACTCCACAGAATGCCAGTTCACCACCACCGACTGCGTTCACCGCGTCAAGGGGACATTTTAACTTGGGAGAAAAGGGGACATTTTAACTTTGCGTTGACAGACGCTTGGCTGCCCGAACGCCCACCAGCGACCCGCCCGGGCCAAGCTTTGAAGTTGCAGGGACCGGTCGTCAGATCTGCCTGGTTGCTTTAGCCCACCGGAAGAAACAGGGCCTGTGTGTCATTGACAAAGCGCCAGCCAAGATCAGTCGGTTCCAGGATCTGGCCCCGTTGCTGCAGTAAACCACGCCTTTGCGCTTCGCCAACCGCTGCGTTAATACTGTTCAGGTCCAGTCCGGTGCGGGGAGCAAAATCACCCAAACGCACCCCGCCGCGTAGACGCAACTGGTTCAGGAAGAATTCAAATGCCCGCTCGCGCTCCGGGACTTCCCTGTCTTCTGCCTGCCAGTTCCCTTGGGCTTTTGCGGCCAGATAGGCTTTGGGGTGGCGTTGCTTGCTGAAACGCCTGATGCTGCCCGCGGCGGGGAAGGTGATCTTGCCATGCGCACCGGCACCGATGCCGATGTAATCACCGTACCGCCAGTAGTTAAGGTTGTGCGCACACAGCCTGCCGGGTCGCGCCCAGGCAGATATTTCGTACTGTTCGAATCCTTGCTGGCGCAATAGTTCAGAGCACATTTCCTGCATTTCCCAGCACTCCTCTGCATCCGGCAATTCCGGAGGCTGCGCGTGGAACGCCGTGTTCGGCTCCAGTGTGAGTTGGTAGTGGGAGAGGTGGGCGGGATTGTGGCGTAAAGCCTCGCGCACATCTTCGGCTGCTTCCCTGGAAGTCTGCCCGGGTAGCCCAAACATGAGATCGAGATTGAAGTTGTCCAGGCCGGCCTGGTGTATCGACGTAATCGCTGTTTCCACTTCCTTGCGTCCGTGAATCCTGCCAATCCGTTTGAGTGCTGCATCACTGAAACTCTGCACACCCAGGGACACGCGATTGATGCCCGCATCCCGATAGGCGCTGAAACTGTCGTGTTCAATCGTTCCCGGATTGGCTTCCAGCGTTATTTCCGCCCCTGGCCTTAGCGGCACGCGACTCCTTACCCCGGCGAGAAACCGGTCAATTTCCCTGGCACTGAACAAACTCGGCGTCCCGCCACCGAAAAAAACACTGTGTACCGGGCGCCCCCACACCAGGGGCAGGTCGTGCTCCAGGTCCAGCAACAATGCGTCTACGTAGTCCGCGGCCGGTATGGACCCGTCCAGTGCATGGGAATTGAAGTCACAGTACGGGCACTTTTTCACGCACCAGGGAAGGTGCACGTACAAGGAGAGCGGCGGCAGGCTTAGCATGTCCGGCCCGCTCAGTCGCGCGGCAGTGTTTGCAGTTGCGCCACCAGGGCTGTCATTGCCTGGCCCCTGTGGCTGAGCGCATTTTTGACATGGGGTGGCAGTTCGGCCGAAGTGCACCTGTGACTCTCTACCCAGAACAGGGGGTCATACCCAAAACCGCCGGTGCCGCTTAAGGCTGTGGCAACCCGGCCGCGCCACAAGCCGCATGCCACCAGTGGAGCCGGGTCCTTTTCATGTAACAGCACAACCATGGCGCAATAAAAATGTGCGGTCCGCCCGGCAAACGGGATATCGCGCATCAACTCCAGTAGTTTCCTGTTGTTGGCCTTATCGTCCGTCTGGTCACCGGCGAAGCGGGCAGAATAAATCCCCGGCGCGCCGTCGAGTGCTTCGACTACCAGACCGGAATCATCCGCCAATGCCGGCAGGCCGGTGTGGCGGGCAGCATGGCGTGCCTTGATCAGCGCATTTTCGATGAAGGTCGCGCCATCCTCGGCTGCGGCCTGAACGTTCCAATTACCCTGGGGCAGTACGGTCCAACCCAGAGGCTCCACCATGGCACCTATTTCACACAGTTTTCCGGCATTTCCACTGGCCAGGACCAGCTTGCGCGCAGGAGCAAGTTTGTAGATTGCGGGACTTTTAGTCATCCAGCGCTGCCCGTTGCAGCAGCATGAGTTGCGCAATGCCCGACTGTGCCAGTGCCAGCATGGCGTCCAGTTCATCCCGCCGGAAAGCGTGACCCTCGGCCGTACCCTGCACTTCAATGAAGGCATTGCCGTCATTCATAACGACATTCATATCGGTTTCAGCGGTGGAGTCCTCCGCGTAGTCCAGGTCCAGCACTGGAACGTCGCCACAGATTCCCACCGAAACGGCGGCGATTTGCCCGTGAATCGGATTGCTTTTGATTTTCTTCGTCTCCAGCAACCACTGACAGGCATCACACAAGGCTACGTATGCTCCGGTAATTGCCGCTGTCCGGGTTCCACCATCTGCCTGGATTACATCACAATCGAGGGTAATGGTGTGCTCGCCGAGCGCAGCCCGATCGACCACGGCCCGCAAAGCACGGCCTATCAGCCTCTGGATTTCCAGTGTTCGACCGCCCTGCTTGCCGCGCGCTGCCTCTCGCCCCATCCGGCTGTTGGTGGCCCGCGGCAGCATGCCGTACTCTGCAGTGACCCAGCCTTCACCTTTGCCACGCAAGAACGGCGGTATCCGCTCTTCAACCGAGGCATTACACAGCACGTGGGTTGCGCCACACTGGATGAGCACCGAGCCCTCCGCATGCCGGGTATAGTGACGAGTGATTATGGTGTTGCGTAGCTCGCCTGGCTGTCTGCCACTAGGTCTCATGTGCTATTTCCTTGTAATTTGCAATGTGATACCCGAACGTAAAATAGTAATTCCACGCTGACGCGGTGGCGTTTTGCCGGTACCATTATGCGTTAGGCATCGTTCCAGTCACCCACCATTATGCACCACGGATACCTTCAAAGATGATTCACAGCATGACCGGTTTTGCCAGTGTCGAGCAGCAATCCGAGTTTGGCCGGATGGCGTGGGAGATGCGTTCGGTCAACCATCGCTACCTTGAGATTGGCCTGCGACTGCCGGAGGAATTCCGCTCACTGGAGCCGTCAATCCGGGAACTGCTGGGTGCGCAAGTGAGCCGCGGCAAGGTGGATGTTTCCTTGCGTTTCACGCGCAACCCGGATGCGGCCCAAAGCGAATTGGCACTTAACTCCGGACTGGCGCAACGCTTGTTGGATATTCACAAGGAGTTACAACAGCTCAGCACGATTCGTCGGGAGGCTAATCTGGATCAGCTGATGCGCTGGCCTGGAATAGTCAGTGAACGAGCGCCCGACACCGGGTCAATGCATGAGGCTGCAATGGAATTGCTGGCCAAGGGTGTAGCCGAACTGAATGCCAGCAGGTGTCGGGAAGGAGCGAAGCTGGTGGCCCTGATCCTGGATCGCCTGGACAATGTCAGCGCTGCGGTGCTGCAGGTTCGCGGCTGGTTGCCCGAAATACGCGCGGCATTGAGGCAGCGTCTGCTCAATCGCGTAGCCGAGTTGCCGCAGCCACTCGAGCCCGGCCGCCTGGAACAGGAAGTGGCCATCCTGTCACAGAAAATCGATGTGGATGAAGAGCTCGACCGCCTGGATGCCCACGTGACCGAAGCCAGGCGCGTGGTCACATTGGCAGAGCCGGTCGGCCGCAGGCTCGATTTCCTGATGCAGGAGTTTAACCGCGAGTCCAATACCCTGAGTTCAAAATCCGTCGACCAGCGCTCAACCCAGGTCGCCGTTGAACTCAAAGTGCTCATCGAGCAAATGCGTGAACAAGTACAGAATATTGAGTAACAGGGCCAGATGAGCTCCGGTGCCAAGCTGTTTGTTGTTGCAGCGCCTTCCGGTGGTGGTAAAACCAGTTTGGTAGCAGCCTTACTGGATCGCGACCCGCACCTGCGGCTTTCAATTTCCCACACCACCCGTGTCCCGCGCCCGGGGGAAAGGGATGGGGAGCACTACTATTTTGTGGATAAACCCGCATTCTTAAAACTGGTTGGTGAGGATGCGTTCCTTGAGTACGCGCAGGTGTATGGCCACTATTACGGCACCGGCCGAGCCGCAGTAAGCCGACTGGTGCATGAAGGGTTCAGCGTTATGCTGGATATTGACTGGCAAGGCGCGCAGCAGGTGCGAGAGTCTTTCCCGGAATGCTGCTCCATATACATTCTGCCACCTTCAATGCAGGAACTCAGGGAGCGCCTTGCCCGCCGCGGCCAGGATAGCGCAGATGTGATCGAGAGTCGCATGCGCGAAGCACGCTCGGAAATTGCGCATTGCACCGAGTTCGACTTCCTCGTAGTCAACAACGAATTTGGTGCGGCCCTGGATGATCTGCTGTCCATCGTGCGATTTGGCCGACCCGTTCGGCAGGGAACAAAAGAAGGATTCGAAACACTACTGGCAGATTTGTTAAAAAATGACTAATATGGCAGGTTCGCTTGTGAAGCCTTTGCTTTCCCACGGAATTTCGCGCCGGCGAGCTCGAATCCAGGCATTCGAACGAGAAGGCTACTCAAATAATTTGTTGATTCATCAGGACTAAGCTCATGGCCAGAATTACAATTGAAGATTGCCTCGATAACGTGGAAAACCGTTTCGAACTGGTACTCACCGCCACCAAGCGTGCACGGCAGATTGCCCACGGCGCTACTCCGCTGGTTGACGAAGACAACGATAAGCCGACTGTTGTGGCCCTGCGGGAAATCGCCAGTGGCTACATTGACTCCGACCGGGTCGCGATGATCCAGGCTGAGATTGAAGCTGCTGAAATTTTTGGTGCTCCGACCGAAGAAGAAGACCGCACTTTCTGATTCGTCTACTGCACAAACAACAAACCCATGCAGGCGGCCTCCTCCGACTATCCCCAAGCCGTCATTAAGCTGAGGGACCTGCTTAACACCTATCTCGATCCCGCAAAAGTCGCCGTCGTTTTGCGCGCCTTTGAAGTAGGCGCGCTGGCCCACGAAGGCCAGACCCGCATCACCGGTGAAGCGTACATCCTGCACCCGGTCGCGGTGGCGCAGGTCCTGGCCAACATGCGCATGGACCATGAAAGCATTGCCGCTGCCATTCTGCATGACACCCTGGAAGACACCGTCCTGTCAAAGGCCGATGTAGAGTCGGAATTCGGCACGGAGATTGCCAACCTGGTTGATGGTGTGACCAAGCTGGATAAGATGAAATTCCGCACCCGCGGTGAAGCCGATGCGGAAAGTTTCCGCAAGTTGATGCTGGCCATGTCGCGCGACCTTCGCGTGATATTCATCAAGCTGGCTGATCGCATGCATAACATGCGCACTCTCGACAGGATGTCCGATCACTCGCGTCGGCGCATTGCACGCGAGACTCTGGAGATTTACGCACCCATCGCCGATCGCCTCGGCATGAACAGCATGAAGTCCCAACTCGAGGACATGGGTTTTGCCAACCTGTATCCGTGGCGCTACCGCACGATTAACGAACACCTCGCTACCATGACGGGGCATCGCCAGGAAATAGTTGAAAACATTAGCGAAGCGCTAAAAAAACGCATGAGTGATGCCGGCGTTCCCTGCCGAATTTCGGGCCGGCAAAAAACACCCTACAGCATTTACCGCAAGATGCTGGCCAAAGACCTGTCCTTTTCCAGCGTAACGGACTTTTACGCATTTCGTATCATCACCCAGACCGAGCCTCACTGTTACATGGCCCTCGGAGTAGTGCATAACCTCTACCCGCCCAAGCCCGGCAGGTTCAAGGACTTTATCGCCCTGCCCAAGGCCAATGGCTACCAGTCCCTGCACACGATTTTGAACAGCCCCTACGGCCTGCCCATTGAAATCCAGATTCGTACCGAGGAAATGGACATCATGGCGGTAAAGGGCGCCGCCGCCCACTGGCATTACAAGACAGGCCATGCCAACAACGGCACGTCCGCCCAGGTACGGGCGCGCGAGTGGTTGATGCAACTGGTGGATGTGCAGCGCCACATGGGCGATTCGCTGGAGTTCCTGGACGGTGCAAAATCAGACCTGTTCCCTGATGAAATATTCGTCTTTACGCCCAAGGGGAAAATCATTGATCTGCGCCGCAACGCCACGGCGCTGGATTTCGCCTATGCCATCCACACGGACATCGGCAATCACACGCAGACCGCTTTGGTGGACAAAGAGGAAGTGCCCCTGTCCACACGCCTGTTCAATGGACAAACGGTAAAAATCATCACGCACAAGGATGTCCACCCGAAACCGGAGTGGCTGGAGTTTGTTTCCACCGCGCGGGCAAGAACCTCGATCCGTGCCTACCTGAAGAGCCTTGAGCACGAAGATACAGTTGCCCTCGGGCTGCGCCTGCTGGAGAAGGCACTGAACGCTCGCGGCAGTTCGCTGGATACGATTGCGCAAAAGCGCTGGGACAGCTACCTCAAGGAGAATCATCTCGCGAAACAGGAAGACCTGTTCCGTGACCTGGCATTCGGCACAACCCTGGCAAATATTGTTGCGGCCAAACTCGTGCCGGAATCCAAGTTGTTAGCTCATCAAGATGGAATGGAAGAGGCCTTGACCATCGCTGGCTCGGAAGGAAGTGCCGTCAGCTTCGCAGCTTGCTGCCTGCCGGTGCCCGGAGACCGCATCATGGCTTATGTCTCGGCCGATAAAGGGCTAACCGTACATCGCGTCAGCTGTGCCAACGTGCGCGAGTTCCGCAAACACCCCGACCGTTGCGTGGATGTGATCTGGGCGCCCATCACCGAGGGCATGTTCCGCGTGGCGGTAAAAATCCTCGCCAGCAACATACCCGGCGTTCTGGCCAATATTTCCAGCAGCATTGCTGAAGCGGGGAGTAACATTGAAAAAGTCTCTATCACCGAGTCCAATCCTGAAACATCCACTCTGCTGTTCAATATCAGCGTTGAAAGTCGCGACCACATGGCACGGGTGCTGCGTCGCCTGAGACGTAACAGCAAAGTGCAGCGAGTCACGCGTATCTGAAGCGCCTAACAGGAAACAGAACCCATGAGCAAAGCCATCATAAACACCACCGAAGCCCCTGCCGCGATCGGCACGTACTCGCAAGCGACCCGGCATGGCGACACCGTGTACTTGTCCGGACAGATTCCCTTGCTACCGCAAAGCATGACTCTCATAGAGGGGGGCATCGAGGCACAGGTTCACCAGGTGTTCCGCAACCTTCGGGCGGTCTGCACCGCAGCCGGATCCAACCTGGATGCCATCCTCAAACTTACTGTTTACCTTGCCGACATGACGCATTTCCCTCAGGTAAACGCAGTCATGGCAGAGTACTTTTCCCAGCCCTACCCGGCACGCGCGGCTGTCGGAGTAGCTTCGTTGCCGCGCGGGGCGATGGTAGAAATTGATGCCATCCTGGGTTTGTAAAGCAGCATAAGGAACATGGCCAAAACGGATATTCCGGGCCTGGGCGAACTGCGTGGCGTCGGGCCCAGGATACGGGATAGCCTGCAACAACTCGGCATCCACGCCGTTTCCGACCTGCTCTTCCACCTGCCATTCCGCTACGAGGACCGCACGCGCATCTTGCCCATTGGCAGTCTGTACCCCGGCGCCCAGGCCATGGTGGAAGGCACGGTTGAGCACAGCGCCATATTGCGCGGGCGCCGCCCCACGCTCATGGTGGTTATCGCCGATGGCACCGGCCTGCTCAGCCTGCGATTTTTTCACTTTCGCAACGCCCAGCGCGAGCAACTCTCACGTGGCACGCGGGTGCGGTGTTACGCCGAAGTGAGGGGGGGTTACAAGGGGCTGGAGATGGTCCATCCCAGTTACCAATGCATCGCGGGGTACAGCGTGCCGGCCGTGTCCGATCGCCTAACCCCGGTTTACCCCTCGAGCGAGGGCCTGGGCCAGCACAGCTGGATCAAGCTGACCGATCAGGCGCTGGAATTGCTCCGGTCCGGCAAGCTCCAGTTGGAAGAACTCTTGCCACAAGACCTGCTGCTCAATCTCCAGCTTCCGTCCCTGGCGGACGCTGTGCAATTCATCCACCGGCCGCCCCTTGGTGCCGATGTTGCGGCCTTGCTCGAGCGCCGCCACCCGTGCCAGCAACGCCTGGCATTGGAGGAACTGCTTGCCCACAACCTCAGCATGCAGCAGCTGCACCGGCGGCAACGGCAGCAAAAAGCCCCGATGCTGCGAGAGGCGGGCGAACTGGAATCGCGCTTTCTCAAGCTTTTGCCCTTCACGCTTACAGCCGCCCAACAGCGAGTAATCGCCGAGATCCGCAGCGACCTGGCACACAGCCATCCCATGCAAAGGCTGCTACAGGGTGACGTCGGATCCGGCAAGACTGTGGTCGCAGCCTTGGCCGCTTTGCGCGCCATCGGCAACGGCTACCAGGCGGCCATCATGGCGCCCACTGAATTGCTGGCCGAGCAGCATCTGCGCAGTTTCCGCACCTGGCTGCAACCGCTGGACATAGAACCGGTGTGGCTCAGCGGTAAGATCAAGGGCAAGGCCCGCGCTGCTGCGCTTGCAGCTATTGACTCGGGCGCACCCGTGGTCATCGGCACCCATGCCCTGATGCAGCAGGGTGTCAGCTTTGGCCGGTTGGGGCTTGCCATCGTGGATGAACAGCACCGCTTCGGTGTGCATCAACGGTTGGCTTTGCTGGACAAGGCCGGCACCACCACCCTGCATGCTCACCAGCTGATCATGACCGCAACCCCTATTCCCCGCACCCTGGCCATGACCGCCTACGCCGGACTTGAAACCTCGGTAATTGATGAATTACCCCCCGGGCGCAAGCCGATCAACACCGTAACCATCTCCAATGAGCGACGCAGTGAAGTCATAGAGCGCGTGGCGGTCGCCTGTGCCGAGGGCCGCCAGGCCTACTGGGTTTGCACCCTGATCGAGGAATCGGATCTCATCCAGGCACAGGCCGCCGAAGAGGTGGCTTTCGAACTGCGTAACAGCCTGGCCCGTGTGCGAGTGGGGCTGGTGCATGGACGCTTGAAGTCTGCCGAAAAACAGGCGGTGATGGAGGCCTTCAGTGCCGGGCAGATCGATCTGCTGGTTGCCACCACCGTGATCGAGGTAGGAGTTGATGTCCCCAATGCGTCATTGATGATCATTGAAAATGCGGAACGCTTGGGGCTGGCACAGCTGCACCAGTTGCGCGGCCGCGTGGGGCGTGGCACGGAGCAGGCCTCCTGTGTCCTGCTGGCTGATCCATCTGCCGGGCCATTGGCCAGGGAACGGCTGGGCATCATGCGTCAGACCGCGGACGGGTTCAGGATTGCCGAGAAGGATCTCGAGCTGCGCGGCCCCGGGGAAGTGCTCGGCACGCGGCAAACCGGCATGTTGCAATTCCGCGTAGCTGACCTCGCCAGGGACCAGGCCTTGCTGGACCGGATACCCGCGGTCGCAGATCGCATTCTAGCCTCTGCTCCCGAGCAGGCCGATAAACTGATCAGCCGCTGGATAGGATCGGCTACTCGCTTTGCCGGAGTCTGAAAATGCTTAAGGGGCCTCTGATCAATCTTTACCCTGGCCCAATCTCGATCTTTTCAGCCGGATCAAACCCGAAATGTCGTTATTGCCTTCGCCTGCGTTGACCAGCTCTGCATAATCCTGCGCCGCGTGTTCCACCACGGGCACCTGTATACCCAATTCCCGTGCCAAAGCCTTCACGATTTCCAGATCCTTGAGCAAAAGGGATAGCTTGAAACCTTTCTCAAAACGTCCCTCCAGCATGGATAATCCGCGATGACGCAAAAACCAGCCGTCCGCTGCGCCTGAGCTCAATACCGCCAGCAGGCGCTCGCGGGGCAGATTTAGTTTCTCGCCCAGGGCCAGGGCTTCGCATACGGCCTCCGCCACGCCACACACGATGACCTGGTTTACCGCCTTGGTGGCCTGTCCGCTGCCAACCGGTCCCATGTGAGTGACGGCGGCTGAAAATGAGGCGATCACTGGCTGAATGCGCGAGAAAGTGATTAATTCCGCCCCGACCATCGCGACCAGCCGGCCATTAATGGCGCCTTCCACGCCACCGGAAACCGGGGCGTCCACGTAATCGACTCCTTTGCCGGCCAGAACGGCAGCAAGCGCCACTGTGGTTGATGGGCTGACCGTGGAGGTATCGATGACTACGGAGCCTGCGCGCAATCCAGGCAGGCTCCGCTCCACTACGGATTCAAGATCCTGGTCCCGCGAAACGCAAATCAGTAACACATCGCATTGCTGCGCCAGTGCGGCCGGGCTGTCGGCATGCCAGGTGTCCAGTTCGGCTGCCGATTGCGCCGCCTTGCTTTCGGTCCGGTTCCACACACCCTGCAGAAAACCCTTGGCGGAAAGGTGGCGGGCCATGGGCGCACCCATTGCCCCCAGCCCAATCACACCCGTGCGTAAGTCAGTCATTTTTTGTAACTCCCCGTCAATTAAAGAGTTGGCCATACAGCTAGCTGCAGAGCTGGCTAAAGTGCTTCATCACCTTCCTCTCCCGTCCTGATGCGCACCGCTCGCTCCAGCGGCTGGACAAAAATTTTGCCATCCCCAATCCGGCCGGAAGCTGCCGCGTCGGCTATGGCCTCGACCACGGCATCCACACGCTCATCGGGCACGGCGATTTCCAGTTTCAGCTTGGGTAGAAAATCCACCACGTATTCGGCGCCGCGGTACAGCTCGGTATGGCCCTTCTGGCGTCCAAAACCCCGCACTTCGGAAACGGTCATGCCCTGGATGCCCGCTTCGGAAATGGCGTCACGAACATCATCCAGCTTGAATGGTTTAATGATGGCGATAATCAGTTTCATAAGCGTGTCCCTAAGTGTGTCACGAAGTGGGTGGATCAGCGGACTTCAATGCGAGCATAATATTGCCACAAGCAACCGCTGGACATACGCGGCATGTAAGCAGGCGAGGAAACGAACGCATGATCGACCTGAAACTGATCGACGAACTGAGCCGCAAGCTGGCCGATGCACTGCCTCCAGGCTTTGCGCGGCTCAAGCAAGAAGCGGACGCGCAGTTTCGGCTGGTATTGACGCGGGCGTTTGAACGCATGAATTTCGTAACCCGCGAAGAATTCGACGCCCAGTCTGCCGTGCTGCTGCGCACCCGGGAAAAACTGGAGCGCCTGCAACAGCAGATCGAAGCACTCGAAAAGGAGTAAGCGGCTTCCAGACGGCCGCCTTCCTACGACACATCACTGCGTTTTCTGATTCTCTGCCACCACCATAGGCGGACAATTCTCCTTCTGAGTGGCCTGCCTGGCCACGCCCAAAGGAGACCCCCTTGAGCCTTGCGCAGGTTTTCACCCGTGCATGCGTGGGCGTTGAAGCGCCGGAAGTGATAGTCGAGATTCACCTCGGTGGGGGCCTGCCTGCCATGAGCATCGTGGGCCTCGCCGAAACGGCCGTGCGCGAATCCCGTGACCGGGTCAAAGCGGCCCTGCTGAATGCGGGGTTTGAATTTCCGCAGCGACGCATCACCATTTCGCTGGCCCCGGCGGACCTGCCCAAGGAAGGCAGCCGCTTCGACCTGCCCATTGCGCTGGGAATATTGGTGGCGTCGAAACAGGCGCCGGGCCGTCTGCTGGCGGATCACGAGTTTGTGGGCGAGCTATCACTCAGTGGCGAACTCAAACCCGTGCATGGAGTGCTGCCGGTTGCCATCCAGGCGAGCAGATCAGGCCGCGGCCTGCTGGTCCCGAAGGGCAATGCCGCAGAAGCCGCGCTGGCGCGGGGGAGGGCCACCCTGCAGGCATCCTGCCTGCTGGATGTGGTGGCCTGGATGAAAGGTGATCTCACCCTGAGTGAGGTCGAGCTGCCGCAGGCACCGCCGGAATCTGTCGTAGCGGATTTATCCGATGTGATCGGGCAATACCGGGCCCGCCGGGCCCTGGAAGTGGCCGCCGCCGGGGGACACAACATCTTGTTCAGCGGTAGCCCGGGCACCGGCAAAACCATGCTGGCGTCCCGCCTGCCCGGCATCCTGCCGCCGATGCAGGACGCTGAGGCACTGGAAGTCGCCGCCATCGCATCGGTCAGCCGCGGCGGGCTGGACTTGCACCGCTGGCACGTTCGTCCGTTCCGTGCCCCGCACCACACCGCCAGTGCAATCGCCCTGGTCGGCGGCGGTTCGCGCCCCCGTCCGGGAGAAATTTCCCTGGCGCATAACGGCGTGCTGTTTCTCGACGAATTACCGGAGTTCAACCGGCACGTGCTGGAGGTACTGCGGGAACCGATGGAGTCTGGGCGGATTGCGATCAGCCGCGCCTTGCGCTGTGAAATCTTCCCGGCACGTTTTCAACTCGTTGCCGCCATGAACCCCTGCCCCTGTGGCTATGCGGGTGACGCAAGTGGCCAATGTAATTGCTCGGCGGACCAGATCAGTCGCTATCGCGGCCGAATCTCCGGGCCCTTGCTGGACCGGATTGATCTGCATGTCGAAGTCAGCCGGCCGAAAGCGTTTCTGTTGCAACACGTCGGGCCGGCACCCGAGTCGAGTGCGGCCGTCAGGGCGCGGGTGCTGGCCGCTCGGGAGATCCAGTATCAACGTGCCGGAAGGACCAATGCGCAACTCGAGGGATCTGCCCTCAAACAGTTTTGCCGCATCACGGATGCAGACCGCGCCTTGCTGCTGCGTGCCAGTGAGCAGCACGCCCTGTCACCGCGTGCCTGCATTCGTATCCTGAAAGTGGCGAGGACCCTGGCCGACCTTGAAACCGAGCCAAATATTGCTACGGTTCATGTTGCAGAGGCGATTTCGTATCGGGACTGTGCGGCGCTGCGCGCTAACCATTGAGATGTCTACGTCTTGATGGGTTGGTTGGACAACTCTTCGCAAAATCCTCCTGAACTCAACGAAAATCAGTCCCCGCAAGAATAGTGCCGCGATCAACCCTGACCGGAACGTCCCGGTCGATTTGACAATCCAGTTCACGCGCGTACTTGTGGCCGGCGAAAACGGCAGCCGCAATTATTGCCGGTGCATCCGCGTCGCCGATGCGCTGGACAGTTTTGGGTACGCCTGCAGTTTTCCTTTCGATCGCGTGCTGCACTTCATGAAACAGGCTGTCCCGAGGAGTGCGACAGGTGACAAGGACAATATTATCAATCGGCAGGTCCTGTTCACGCTCGGTATAGACGCAGCTCAGGGCTGCGGTATTGCCATCAAAGCCCGTCAGTTCCTGGTTGAGCGTGATCCTGATACCCAATTCAGCCAGGCGCCGGTGCACGCGAACCTGTTCCTGGGTAAAGGTGCTCCAGTACGACACCATGGCGTATGAAGTCACGTAGTGAACGACATTTCCGTTGCGCGCCAACTTCTCAGCAAGCACACCTGCCATGTAGAAGCCATCATCGTCGTATACCAGCACCGAACCCTCAGGCAAGCGACCAGCCATGATGTCATCGGGGGTAAATGTTTTTCCCTTGGGTGGCGGGGGATCAAATGGGCTGGTGCTGATTCTTCCAAAGCCGTCGCGCCGCCAACTTGATCCGGTGGCAATGGCCACATGCGCGGCACCGACCTCCAGCACCTGCGCCAGGTCCAATTCACTTTCCATGTAAACCTGGACATTGGGCATTTTATTCAGCTGGCCTACCCGGTAATCCCGCACGCGCGCCCATTCCGCTAATCCAGGGAGGCGGGCTTCTGCACTGACGCGCCCGCCAAGTTCGCGCGTCGCTTCGGCCAGGATGACCTCGTAGCCCCGATGGCCCAAAGCGCGGGCGGCCTCGAGACCGGCGGGCCCGGCACCAACTACCAGCACCAGGTCATTTGACCCTTTGGGCGCAATCTTTTCCGGGTGCCATCCGCGGCGCCACTCCTCGCCCATGGTTGGGTTTTGCGTGCAGCGAATGGGGTAGTGCTTCTGATCACCGCTGTAGCAGATATTGCACCCTATGCATTCGCGAATATCGTCCGTGCGGCCTTGTTCAATTTTTTGGGGAATGAAGGGGTCGGCAATGGAAGGGCGCGCGGCGCCTATAAAATCGGTGATGCCCCGCCTGATCTGGCTGGCCATGGTGTCAGGTGAAGTGAAGCGGCCCACGGTAACGACCGGCCTGGTCGTTTTGCTCCTGACTGTCGCCATGTAGTTTTCAAGCGCACCCTCCTGCACAAACCGCGACGCGCCCATTTCCAGTGAATAGTCGGCCACGTTGATATCCCAAAGATCCGGCAGCTCTGCCAGGGCCTCGAAGATCTCCATCCGGTCACCGATTACCGGTGTGCCATCCGCACCGCCACCGTCATCCACGGAGAATCGCACCGCAACCGCGCAGGTATCGCCGACCGCATCCTTGGTGTCTTCGATGATTTCACGCACCAGGCGCATGCGGTTGTTTTGGCTGCCGCCGTATTCATCGGTACGCGTGTTAATTGCCGGGTTCATGAAGTTATCCAGCAAATAGTGATGGGTAGCATAGACATAAACGATGTCAAAACCGGCTTGCCGGGCGCGCAGCGCAGCCTTCCTGTGCCAACGGCGCAAGTCGGCAATATCCGACTTGGTCATGGCACGTGACTGAAACGGATCGCCATGCCCATTGGGCATGGAGACAACGTCCATCGGCACTTCCCGGCTAAAAAAGTTTGCCGACGCCCCGCCACCACCCACCCAAAGTTCAACTGCCGCCAGGGCCCCGTGCTCGTGCACTTTATCCGTCATCACCCGGTGCGCGCGGATATCGTGATCGTCCCACAGCGTATGGGTGGGGAAAGGGATGTCATCCGACGTCGGGTGGATGGAGCAATACTCGGTGGATACCACGCCCCAGCCCCCTTCGGCTTTGATGGCGCGGACATCAGCCACCATGTTGGGGCGTAGCCAACCCATGCCGGTACAGTGGGGTACCTGGTAGAAGCGGTTCTTCGCAGTTACCGGCCCTATGGCTACCGGTTCAAACAGAATTTTGAAACGCGGATCGCAGGTCATAGGGTCCTGAATCTTACCGTCAGGTACACACCCAATGCGATGACGAACAGTGGCAGGAACGGCTCAAACGGCCAGTACGGCAGATACTTTTCGGGAAGGTAGGTGATGGCATACCCAGTCAGAATTTCCGTCGTAGACGCTCGCCACACGGCGCCAAAACTGGCCGCCCAAATGCCGCATGCCACAGCGGCATATCCTATTAACCTGAAGGCGGGCTGCGGCTTTGTGCCTGGCGCGTTTTTCTCAGCCTGCATCACGCGCTTTTTGCGCCAGGCAGCGGCGCGCAAACCCCAGGCCAGAAAGCCGGCCCAGTAATAAACATAGTCTATGAGCTCCGGTGTGGGGTAGTAAAAAAGCTCCCACCAGTAGACGCTATAGGCGTACATCCAAATAGCGTAGATACCGCTTTTATGCAGCAGTCGCCACGACTTTGGTTGCAGATGTTTGCGGGCGAACTTGAACGATGTCAGCGTCATCGCAATCAGGAACGAGTAGCCCACAACGCCTTCAATAACGTCGCGAAGCACATAGACTCCTTCCATGTAATAGCCGGAGTAGACCGTCACCAACCACAGGATAAAGAACAGTTGCCAGGCCATCGCCGCGGCAAAACTCAAACCCATGATCTTGCGGTTACGCAGCATCCAGCGCGTGAATGTCCCGGGGAAAAGCAGGTGCAGGGAGGAAGCCGCGAAAGCGAGATAGAGCAAAGGCACCGCGCATCTGACAGACAGTTGGATCATGGCCGACACCGCGGGCCCACTCCAGGCATCGGTCTGCAGCACGGCGACGATCATGGCGATCGATATGGGTGTGGAAATCAGCCAGAACAGCCTCCACTCATTGAGCGCCTTGTGTTTGAGCAGTTCGTTCAGACCATTACTCATGAGATTATTGCAGAGCCTCGTTCCTTCGGTCGGGAACAGTCAAGGCAAAAAGGAACGATATCACGGCCGATGCCACGATGTACCATGCAAAAGCCATGTCGTTGTGCAGGAAATCGTTCAGCCACTCAGCCACCATGGGGGCGGTGCCACCCAGCAGAGCGAGACTGATGTTGTAGCTGACGCAGACCGCCGTCACGCGAATTTTCTGTGGGAAGATTTCAGTCATTTCCGCCGGGATCGAGGCCGCGTAACACGCGACCAGCACGACAAAACCCATCTGACCGGCAAAAATCAGCAGCGGATCCGGATGATGCATTAGTAGTAAAAGCGGATAGGCCAGCACCGCAACGCCTCCAATCCCGAGCAGAAGCATTTTCTTGCGCCCCCAGCTATCGGAGAGTTTTGCACACAGCGGTAACAGCACCAGCAACATGACCATGCTCAGGGTGTTGATTTGCAATGCAACCGCTCGTGTCTGCTGGCTTACTTCCACCAGCCAGGTAACCAGGTAGACGAAAATCATGTAAAACGTTACGGCGTTGACTACATTCAAACCAATGACGCGGAAAATGTCCTTGCTATGATTGTGAAACGCCACGATGAGCGGCGGACTTTCATGTGCAACCGGCGGCTGTCTGCCCAGTCCGCGACGCACCAGCAAACCCGCCACGGACACGACTATTCCCGCCAGGAAGGCCACGCGCCAGCCCCAGCTGTTGAGGGCTTCTGTCGACATGGTTGTGGTCATGAGTGCACCAACTGCCGAACCCAGCAGTATGCCGCCCGTGGCACCGAAAATGGACCAGCTGGTGTAAAAAGCGCGCTTGCCGACCGGGGCATTTTCCGCCAGAAATACAATCGAGCTGGTGTATTCCCCGCCGACCGCGATGCCCTGCATCATGCGCATCATGACCATCAGGACGGCCGCCGTCACCCCGATCGTTTCATAGGTGGGCAACAGGCCAATGATAAAAGTCGGGATCGCCATGCATATCACGGATAATTGCAATGCGAGACCACGACTGTAACGGTCGCCGATGTGACCGAAAATTATCGCACCTACGGGCCGCATCAGGAAACCCGCAGCAAAAGCGCCAAAAGCGGCAATCAGCGAGATCGATGGGTCCGCCGAGGGGAAAAAGTGGGTTGCGATGATGGATGCAAAAAACCCGTAAACACCAAAGTCATACCATTCAAGAATATTGCCGACAATTCCGGCGATGATGGTGCGGCGCCTGGACCAGTGCTCTGGTACTTGTGACATGCGTGACTCCTTAGTCCAACGTTTTATTCCCTGGCGTGAACCGCTTTGGGCAGATCAGTTCCTCTGGCGACAACTTCAGGCTGGTTTCCGCCACGGCGCGCTTTTGTTACATTGCCAAACCAACCGGGAGAAAACAATGCCAATCGCGAAAAATGCCGGACTGCTGGAAGAAAACCCCGGTGAACCCTTGGGCAAAGAAGCCAGGAAGGTCATCTTCGCCTCCTCGCTCGGCACCGTGTTCGAATGGTACGACTTTTACCTCTATGCAACCCTCGCGCCATTTTTTGCCGCCTTGTTCTTTCCACCAGGTAACGAAACCGCCGCGCTACTTTCGGCATTCGCGACCTACGCTGCCGGTTTCCTGGTGCGTCCGTTTGGCGCACTGGTCTTCGGCCGCATCGGCGACCTGGTTGGGCGCAAGTACACCTTCCTGGTGACCATCACCTTCATGGGTGGAGCAACCTTCCTGGTCGGGCTGTTGCCCACCTACCAAAGCATAGGCTGGGCAGCACCGGTCCTGTTGGTGATGCTGCGCTTGGTACAAGGCCTGGCGCTCGGCGGCGAATACGGAGGAGCGGCAACCTACGTTGCCGAGCATGCTCCGCATGAGAAACGCGGCTTTGACACTAGCTGGATCCAGACCACCGCAACCCTGGGATTTTTCCTCGCACTGCTGGTAATCGGCGTTGCACGTGTGTACATGGACGCCGCAGAGTTTGCCGCATGGGGCTGGCGCATTCCGTTCTGGCTCTCACTGATCCTGCTGGTGTTTTCCATCTATATCCGATTGAAGCTCAATGAATCACCCGTCTTCCAGAAGATGAAAGACGAGAACAAGGGATCGGATTCGCCCCTGCACGACAGCTTCCTCAAGTATCCCAACAACAAGTACGTGCTGCTGGCTTTACTCGGCGCCACTGCCGGCCAGGGCGTGGTGTGGTACACAGGGCAGTTCTATGCGCTGTTCTTCCTCACCATCACACTAAAGCTGGATTACGTTTCGGCTTATAGCCTCATCGGATTGTCGCTGCTCATCGGCACGCCCTTCTTTGTCCTTTTCGGCTGGCTTTCCGATCGGATCGGGCGGCTGAAGATCATCCTCGCCGGCTGCTTGCTGGCCGCGCTCACATACATTCCCTTGTTCCATGGGCTGACCCATTACGTCAACCCGGACCTTGAGGCGTTCTCGGCGAAAACGCAGGTCACGGTTGCGGCGAGCGATTGCCAGTTCCATATTTTTGTCGGACCATGGAGCACATTTTCCGACTGTGACCGGACCAAGGACTTCCTCACCAAACAGGGCCTGTCGTTCACCTCGGTGCCGGCGGAACCCGGTAAAGCCGTGGTCACCACGATTGGCGAAACCAGTATAGAGGGCTGGGACCAACAGAAATTAACGGCCGCCCTTGCCTCGGCTGGTTACCGGGAAGGCGCCGACAAGGGCCAGGTCAACTGGTTCATGGCGGAACTGATCCTGGTCATCATGGTGCTTTACGTAACTATGGTATACGGGCCGATTGCAGCCTTCCTGGTCGAGTTGTTCCCCACCAATATCCGCTATACATCCATGTCACTTCCGTATCACATCGGCAATGGCTGGTTTGGCGGCATGCTACCCCTGACAGCGACCGCGATGGTCGCAGCCACCGGAAACATTTATTACGGCCTGTGGTACCCGATCGTGGTTGCGGTTGTGACCCTGATCATCGGTTCACTGTTCCTCAGCGAAACCCGGCACAGGGATATTTCCACCTACGAACACGACTGACCCAGGCCGCTGCACCGGCATACAGCTGCTCCGGGATAACTGGCCAATGCACCGCGGTTTCTGGCAAAATGGCACTTGAATCAACTGCAGGCGCCGTGCCCAATCACCGCGACCCGTGGCGCAGGTTCGCTGCGCCGATTCCTTCTCAACCAGCTCAGGACATCCGCTGATGCCATTACCCGACAGCCTAAGCTCCGGCGTGCGGAAGTCGCGTCGATTTTGGATGATCAGTGCCGCGCTTGCACTGATCGCGGCTGTCGTGCTCATTCTCATGCGCAATGGAAGCCCGGGACCTATGTCCGCTGAGTCTGTCTCGAGCAGACCCGCGCTGACTGTGACGCTCACCACGCCACAGTCCAGCGACTGGCCCCGGCGCCTTTCGGCACAAGGCAGCATTGCCGCCTGGCAGGAGGCCGTTATCGGCGCCGAGTTGGCCGGTTTGCGCGTGACCGAAGTTCTGGTCAATGTGGGCGACCACGTCACCAAAGGCCAGGAGCTCGCACGCCTTGCTATCGACGCAGTCTCGGCCGACGTCGCACAAGCCCACGCTTCGGTTGCCGAGGCCGAAGCCTCGCTGGCTGATGCGCGCACCACGGCCAGGCGCAACATCGATCTGCAGGCCAAGGGTTTCATCTCTCCGCAGGCATTGACGCAGTCACAGACTAGCGAGCAGACCGCTGTTGCGCGGCTCGCAGCCGCACATGCGCGTCTGCAGGCCGAAGAAGTGCGGCTTGCACAAACGCGCGTGCTGGCGCCTGACGATGGCGTGATTTCAGAGCGCAATGCGACCGTCGGCTCGCTCACCCAGACCGGCCAGGAACTATTCCGCCTGATTCGCGGCGAACGCCTCGAGTGGCGTGCTGAAGTAACTTCCGCAGAAGCAGACCAGCTCAAGCCCGGCATGCCCGCCACACTGTGGTTGCCAAGTGGCGTTGAAGTCAAGGGCAGGGTGCGCATGGTGGCCCCGACGATTGACCCGGCAACCCGCACCGCTCTCGTGTATGTCGATCTGCCGCTGTCGGATGGCAAAGCCACGTTGCGTGCCGGCACCTTTGCACGCGGTGAATTTGAACTCGGCCGCCAAACTGCTCTGAACGTTCCACAAAGCGCTGTGCTGATGCGTGATGGTTTCGCCTACGTGTTCACGGTAGATGAAGCCGGCAAGGCCAGTCAGACCAAGGTATCGATCGGCCGGCGCGCCGGGGAACTGATAGAGATCACGGACGGCCTGGCCACGGACAGCCGTATCGTAGTCACCGGGGCCGGCTTCCTCGCTGACGGTGATACGGTGCGCGTGGTCGAAGCCAGCTCTGCCCTGACTGCCGCGCAGTGACCGTCGCCGGCGCAGCGCGCAAAAAGTCCGAACCGTGTTAAACGTCTCCTCCTGGTCTATCCGGAACCCGACCCCGGCGATCCTGCTTTTTATCCTGCTGAGCCTCATGGGCTTCGTCGCATTCAAGGCGATGAAGGTCCAGAATTTCCCGGACATTGATCTGCCGATGGTCACCGTAGCCGCTTCCTTGCCCGGTGCCGCACCATCGCAAATGGAGACCGAGGTCGCACGCAAAATAGAAAACTCAGTGGCTGCACTGCAGGGCGTGAAGAACATTTACACCACGGTAAACGATGGCAGCGCAGTCGTTACTGTCGAATTCCGGCTTGAGAAGCCGACGCAGGAAGCGCTCGATGACGTGCGCGAAGCAGTCGCACGCATCCGCTCAGACCTGCCCGGCGATCTCCGGGACCCGGCCATTTCCAAGGTCAACCTGTCCGGCACACCAATGCTCGCCTACGCGGTGGCATCAAGCCGGATGGACGACGAGGCACTGTCCTGGTTTGTCGACAACACGGTCACCAAGCGATTGCTGTCGGTGCGCGGTGCCGGCGCCGTGGCGCGCGTGGGAGGTGTCGACCGCGAGGTGCGCGTGGAACTTGATCCGGCCCGAATGCTGGCGCTCGACGCCAGTGCCGCGGACATCTCCCGCCAGCTACGCCAGATTCAACAGGAAGCCTCGGGTGGCCGGGCTGATATCGGCGGCGCTGAGCAGTCGGTGCGTACCATTGCCACCGTGCAAACGGCAGAGGAACTGTCCCGGCTGTACATCGTACTTTCGGATGGCCGCAAGGTTCGCCTCGACCAGGTCGCCAACGTTTCCGACACCTTTGCCGAACAGCGTTCTGCCGCCTTGCTCAATGGCAAGCCGGTAGTTGGCTTCGAGATCACGCGCAGCCGTGGAGCCGGTGAAGTAGACGTCGGGACGGACGTCGCAGTCGAACTTGCAAAACTAAAAACAGAGTACCCGGACATTGAAATCACCGAGGCATTCAATTTTGTCGATCCGGTTCAGACAAACTTCGAAGGATCGATGTGGCTGCTTATCGAAGGCGCATTGCTCGCAGTCCTCGTGGTCTGGTTGTTCCTGCGCGACTGGCGGGCGACCCTGGTTGCAGCTACCGCACTGCCATTGTCGATTGTGCCCACCTTTGCCGCGATGTACCTGCTGGATTTCACACTCAATGGGGTCACACTGCTCGCGCTGTCGCTGGTGGTGGGCATTCTTGTCGACGATGCTATCGTCGAGATCGAAAACATCATGCGCCATCTGCGCATGGGCAAAACACCTTTCCAGGCAGCGATGGAAGCCGCTGACGAGATCGGCCTGGCGGTGATCGCCACTACATTTACCCTGATCGCAGTCTTTCTGCCAACCGCGTTCATGGCCGGCATCGCAGGGAAGTTCTTCGTACAGTTTGGCTGGACCGCTGCGATCGCGGTGTTCTTCTCGTTGGCAGTCGCGCGCATGCTGACACCGATGATGGCAGCCTACCTGCTGCGCCCCCCCGCCGGGATCTATGCCGAGCCGGTGTGGATGGGGCACTACACTCGTTGGGCAACCTGGTGCTTACGCCACCGGATTGCCACGATGGGTGGTGCGGCCGTCTTTTTCTTCGGCTCCTTCTCCCTGGTGCCACTGCTGCCGACCGGCTTCATTCCGCCCGATGACCTGTCGCAGACTCAAGTCTACCTGGCGCTGCCGCCGGGCAGCACGTTCGAGCAAACCCTGGCGATAGCAGAAGAGGCACGGGTAATCCTGCAGAGCAATCCTTACGTCAAGCTGGTGTACACGGCGGTGGGGGGCGGTTCGGCTGGTGCCGACCCGTTCGGGCCGAAAGCATCGGCCGAAGCACGCAAGGCCACGCTAACCATCAGCCTGACGGCGCGTGCCGAACGCCACGGCATAAGCAAGCAGGAAATCGAAAGCCAGTTGCGCACTGTCCTGGCGGTGCTGCCTGGCGTGCGCGTGAAGATAGGCCTGGGTGCTTCCGGCGAGAAGTACATCCTGGTGCTTGCCAGTGAAAACGGCGAAGCGTTGGCAGCGCACGCCCGCGTGGTAGAGCGCGAGCTGCGCACCATCCCGGGTGTCGGTGCGATCACCAGCAGTGCAAGCCTGGTGCGCCCTGAATTGGTCGTGCGTCCGGATTTTGCCAAGGCAGCAGACCTCGGCGTGACCTCGGCAGCAATAGCCGATACGCTGCGTATTGCCACCAGTGGCGACTACTACCAGGGCTTGGCCAAACTCAACCTTGCGCAGCGCCAGATACCCATTGTGGTCAAGCTGCCGCCGCAGTCGCGCCAGGATTTATCGTTGCTTGAGCACCTGAGCGTGCCGGGCAAGCAGGGCCCGGTAATGCTGGGCAACGTTGCGAGCCTGAGCATTGACGGCGGGCCCGCTGTAATTGACCGCTTCAACCGCATGCGCAACATCAACTTCGAGATCGAGCTGAGCGAGGGTTCACTCGGAACGGTGGAGAGCCAGGCTCTCGCGCTTCCCAGCCTGCAGAACCTGCCACCGGGGGTGATCCGGACCACGGTCGGTGATGCCGAGTCCATGAATGAACTGTTTGCGAGCTTTAGCCTCGCCATGGCCACGGGTGTGCTGTGCATTTACATCGTGCTGGTGCTGTTGTTCAAGGACTTCATGCAGCCGGTCACGATTCTCGTTGCCCTGGTGTTGTCCATCCCGGGAGCGTTCCTGGCGCTGGTCGTCACCCACACTGCGCTGTCGATGCCGTCTATGATCGGACTCGTGATGCTGATGGGCATTGCGACCAAGAACTCGATCCTGCTCATCGACTACGTGATCCTCGCACGTCGCGACCACGGACTGGACCGCTGGCATGCACTGGTCGATGCCTGCCGTAAACGCGCGCGCCCCATCGTTATGACCACGATCGCGATGGGCGTCGGCATGCTACCGACTGCCATTGGTATTGGCACGGATTCGGGTTTTCGCTCACCCATGGCGATTGTGGTGATCGGCGGGCTGATTACCAGTACCTTCCTGTCGCTGCTGGTAATCCCGGTGGTGTTCACCTATGTCGACAATGCCATCATCTTTTCGCGCAGGCTTTTCCATGCCACCGGCCACCACCGGACCGCGGCGAAACCACCCGAACTCCCGAGTTCAACCGTCAAACAAGCCGCGAACAAATGATGTCCACCGGCACTTTTCAAGCAGGCCCGCCTGCCGCCCGCAGCCGTGCTTACGTGTTATTCATCATGGTGATGGTTTACACCCTTAATATCGTGGATCGCCAGATCGTCGGCATCCTTGCGGTGCCTATCAAGACTGACCTCGGTTTGAGTGATACTGAACTGGGGTTGATGGGCGGCCTGGCCTTTGCGGTTTTCTATACCGGCCTGGGAATTCCTGTCGCCTTGCTGGCCGACCGTTTCAGCCGCACCTGGATTATGACCATTGCTCTAAGCACGTGGAGTCTCATGACTGCGGTATGTGGACTGGCGAACAACTTCTGGCAACTGTTCCTGTGCCGCGTGGGAGTTGGAGTGGGAGAAGCCGGTGGCGCTGCCCCAGCCTACTCGTTGATAGCCGACTTCTTCCCGCCAGCGCAGCGGGCGCGTGCGCTCAGCGTGTATTCCTTCGCTGTCCCCATTGGCACCGCACTGGGTATCGTTCTGGGTGGGATCATCGCCAGCCTGGTCAGTTGGCGCATGGCGTTTTTCCTGGTAGGTTCAGCCGGATTGGTCCTGGCGCCCATATTCCGCCTGACCATCAGGGAGCCGGCGCGTGGCCAGTTCGATCGTCAGTGCGAGAGCAACGAGCCCCCCGGGTTCCAGGCAGTCCTCGGCACCCTGTCGCGCAAACCCGGTTTTTGGTACTTGTCCGCCGGGGCAGCGTGTTCATCGATGATGGGCTACGGTGCGATGTTCTGGTTGCCTTCGTTTTTTGTGCGCAGCTTTAAGCTCAGCCTGCTCGATGCTTCACTGGTTTATGGATCAATCATGTTGATCGGTGGGCTGGCTGGCCTGTGGGCCGGGGGCTGGCTTGGCGATCGCTTCGGGCCCCACGACCGTGCGCAGTTTGCGCGCGTCCCTGCCCTTGCCTTCCTTGCCGCAGTGCCGTTCTATGTGCTGGCCATCCTGTCGCCGAACCTCCCGCTAACCGTAGTCTTGCTAATGGTGCCCACTGCGCTCGGGCTGGTCTGGCTGGGCCCGGTGCTTGCCACCATCCAAAGCCTGGTCCCACCCAATATCCGCGCCACCGTTTCGGCGGTGTTTCTGTTCATCCTCAACCTGCTCGGCATTGGCCTTGGCATTTATGCCATGGGTGCTTTGTCTGATACTCTGCGTCTTCAGTTCGGAGACGACTCGCTGCGCTACTCCATCATGGCCGGCAGTAGCTGCTATATTTTTGCGGCGATTTTTTTCTTCCTGGCGGCGCGCTGGCTGAGCCAGGATTGGGAAGAGTAATGGATAACAGGCACCCCACCCCGGCAGTTTTAACCGATCCGGTCTGCGGAATGGCGGTCACTGAGCAATCCGCGCATAACCTTCAGCACGCAGGCCGCCCTTACTATTTTTGCAGCGCCGGGTGCAAAACCAAATTCGCTGCAAACCCATTGCAGTACCTTAGCACCGCGCCAACCGTGCAGCAGCAACCCGACGCGAAGGGCACGATCTACACCTGCCCCATGCACCCCGAGATACGGCAGGATCATCCCGGTAGCTGTCCGAAATGCGGCATGGCGCTGGAGCCAGAAATGCCCAGCCTGGAAGATGATGACAATCCGGAACTGCGCGACTTCAGCCGACGTTTCTGGTGGTCCTTGCCACTGAGCACTGTCGTGCTGGTATTGGCCATGTTCGGGCACCGCCTGGGGTGGATGGACATGGCCTTGCAGAGCTGGGTGGAATTGGCTCTGTCGGCTCCGGTCGTGTTGTGGGCCGGATGGCCGTTCTTTGTGCGTGGCTGGCAGTCGCTGAGCCATCGCAGCCCCAACATGTGGACACTGATCAGCCTCGGTACGGGCGCTGCCTTTGTATACAGCGTGATCGCAACGCTGGCACCGCAGGCATTCCCTGCATCCTTCCAGTCGATGGGAAGGGTGGGCGTGTACTTTGAGGCAGCAGCGGTCATCATTTCCCTTACCCTGCTCGGCCAATTGCTGGAACTCAGCGCGCGCTCAAAAACATCAGCAGCGATCAAGTCACTGCTCGGGCTGGCGCCAAAAACAGCGCGGCGTATCAAGGCCGATGGCAGCGAGGAGGATATCGAGCTCAGCCACGTCCACGTAGGGGATCTTTTGCGCGTGCGTCCGGGCGAGAAAGTGCCCACCGATGGGGTGGTGCTTGAAGGCAGCAGCGCGGTAGATGAATCCATGCTCACTGGTGAACCGATGCCGGTGAGTAAACGTGCGGGTGACAAAGTGTTCGGCGCCACGCTCAATACCAATGGCGCGCTGGTGATGCGCTCTGAGCGGGTTGGCTCCGGCACGGTGCTCGCACAAATCGTGCAGATGGTGGCCCAGGCACAGCGCTCCCGGGCGCCCATGCAGCGCATGGCTGATACGGTTGCCGGTTACTTCGTGGTGGCCGTGGTCGCGGTGGCGGTGCTGAGCTTCCTGGCGTGGGGACTGTTCGGCCCCGAACCCAGCTGGGTGTACGGCTTGATTAACGCGGTGGCGGTACTGATTATCGCCTGTCCGTGTGCTCTGGGTCTGGCGACCCCGATGTCCATCATGGTCGCTACCGGTCGTGCCGCAACACAAGGTGTGCTGTTCCGTGATGCTGCCGCCATCGAAGACCTGCGCCGGGTGGATACCCTGATTGTAGACAAAACCGGCACGCTGACCGAAGGCAAACCGAAGCTCAACCGGGTGGTCCCTGCGGTCGAATTTACCGAAGAGGAGGTACTGCGCCTGGCAGCCAGCCTGGACCAGGGCAGCGAGCACCCGTTGGCCGGGGCCATCGTGCGCGCAGCACTTGAACGCGGCCAGGTGCTGGAAAAAGCCGAAGACTTCGAATCCAGCACCGGTATCGGTGTGCGCGGAAAGGTCGGCAGCCGGGCAATGGCATTGGGTAATTCAGCGCTGATGCAGCAGTTGGGCGTGCCGATACACGCCCTGGACTCACCAGCAGAAGCGCTGCGCGCTGATGGTGCCAGCGTGGTGTACCTGGCGGTTGACGGCAAGCTCGCCGGTATGCTGGCAATTTCAGATCCCATCAAGGACAGCTCGCAGGAAGCGCTGAAGTCACTCCGGGCGGCCGGCCTGCGCATCATCATGGCGACGGGAGATGGACTCACCACGGCACGCGCAGTCGGGGCGCGGCTGGGCATAGCTGAAGTGCATGGCGAAGTGAAGCCGGCGGATAAACTCAGCTTGGTTGAGCAATTGCAAAAAGAGGGGCGTTTTGTGGCAATGGCGGGTGATGGCATCAATGATGCCCCAGCGCTGGCCAAAGCCAACGTAGGCATTGCCATGGGCACGGGCACCGATGTAGCCATGAACAGCGCCCAGCTAACCCTGGTGAAAGGAGACCTGCGCGGCATTGTCGTGGCGCGCAGCCTGTCGGAAGCCACGGTGCGCAATATGAAACAAAACCTGTTGTTTGCCCTGCTCTACAACGCGCTGGGCATTCCCATAGCCGCTGGCGTGCTGTATCCGCTCACCGGATGGTTGCTGTCGCCGATGATAGCCGCGCTGGCGATGAGCTTCAGCTCAGCATCAGTCATCACCAACGCGCTGCGTTTACGCGGGCGCAGGCCATGACTTCAGGCACGCGCGCGACCCCAACCCGCCTTGGGTATAGTGACCCACCCTAGCCTGCAGGTAGCACTGTCATGCCTATTCGCCACATTTCCCTCGTTTTGTCACTGTCCATGGTTTCCGCCACGGCACTGGCGCAACACGGCATCAACCTCGCCGATATGAACCCAAGCGTCGCCGCCTGCACCAATTTTTATGACTACGCAAACGGCAACTGGCGCGCACAACATGCCATTCCCGATTACATGGATCGCTGGAGCCGCCGCTGGGAATCCGGTGAGGTCAACAAGGAGCACGTGCGCGACATCCTTGCCGGAGTCTCCGCACGGCAGGACTGGCCGGCCGGCAGCGCCGAGCAACTCGCCGGCGATTTCTACGCAGCCTGCATGGACGAGTCCCGCGTGAACCAGCTTGGCGTCACGCCCGCGCTGCCCCTGCTGCAGGAAATACAGGCCATCAAAACCGTCGCGGATATCCAGAAGTCGATAGACCACCTGCACAAGCTCGGCATCCCCGTGCCTTTTGCCGTTTACTCAACCCAGGACCTGCACGACCCCAACCTGATGATTGCGCAGGTGGATGCCAGCGGCCTGGGCCTGCCCGACCGCGACTATTACCTTAAACCCGATGAGCGATTCGTTGAGGCTCGCGACAAGTATCACGTGCATATGGCCAGGATGTTTGTACTGGCGGGCCAGTCGCCTGCTGACGCAGACCAATCCGCGGCCACAGTGTTCGAATTTGAAAAGCGCCTCGCTGAAGCATCGCTGGACAATGTCGCGCTGCGCGATCCCGTGCAGCAAGACCACACAATGAGCCTGGCCGAATTGACTGAACTCGCATCGGACTTCAACTGGACGGCCTACTTCGAAGCTGCCGGTATGCCGCTGGCTCCGCTCAACGTGACCCAGCCCGCCTTCATCAAGCAAGTGAACACGGAATTGAAATCGACGCCGGCCGAACAATGGCAGATCTACCTGCAATGGCAGGTGCTGAATGCCACGGCTGACCTGCTCTCGGACCCATTTGTCGAGCAAAACTTCGATTTCTATGGCAAGTACCTCAGCGGCGCCACCGAGATGAAACCCCGCTGGAAGCGCTGTGCTGAAGCGACTGACAACCAGTTGGGAGAAGCCCTGGGACGCGCCTACGTGGACACGTATTTCCCGCCAAGCGCCAAGGCGCGTGTGCAGGAAATGGTCAACAACATCCTGTT
The DNA here is from genome assembly GCA_031362985.1 of Lysobacterales bacterium. Classification (GTDB taxonomy): domain Bacteria; phylum Pseudomonadota; class Gammaproteobacteria; order Xanthomonadales; family SZUA-36; genus SHZL01. The sequence continues at coordinate 28,075 of JANLTO010000068.1, forward strand.
GGCCATGCAGGAAACCATCAACGGCCTGGAGTGGATGGGCGCAACTACAAGGACACAGGCGCTGGAAAAATTATCCACATTCAACCCGAAAATCGGGTACCCGGACAAGTGGAAAGACTATCGCGGCGTTGTGGTCAGCCGCGCTTCCTGGTGGGATGACTTTGAGGCGGCCTCAAGCTGGAACGTGGCTGACGGACTCGCCCAGGTCGGCAAGCCGGTGGATCGTGCGCGCTGGGTCATGACTCCGCCCACCTCGAATGCGTACTACAACCCCAACCTGAATGAGATCGTGTTCCCCGCCGGCATCTTGCAGCCGCCGGCCTTCGATGTAAACGCCACGGACGCGGTAAACTACGGCGCCATTGGCGTGGTGATCGGCCACGAGATCAGCCATGGCTTCGATGACCAGGGCGCGCAGTTCGACGCCCAGGGCCGCTTGCGCAACTGGTGGACGCCCGAGGACAACCAGCAATTCCAGGCGCGCGGGCAATGCGTGGTCGATCAGTTCGAGGGTTACTTTATCGAACCCGGCATCCACCACAACGGCAAGCTGGTGCTTGGCGAGTCAATCGGCGATCTGGCCGGGGCAAAACTCGCCTACCTCGGCTACCAGAAGTCACGAGTCGGCATGGGCCCGGAACCAACCATTGATGGTTTCACGCCCGAGCAGCAATTCTTCATCGCCTGGGGTCAGTTTCGTGGTGACGAGATCCGCATCGAGACCCAGCGCACTATGGTCCAGGGTGACCCTCACCCGATCGCGAAATACCGTGTGAATGGTCCGCTTTCGAATCTGTCGGCCTTCCGTGAAACGTTTCAGTGCAAGGTCGGAGACCCCATGGTGCGGCAGGGCACAGACCTCTGCGAGGTGTGGTGAACTTGATGTTTCTGGGAATTCCCGGGAGCTACAACCTGAGGCTTATTCTTCCGGATCTTTTTCTTCCGGGACGGGATCAGCGCAGACCTTATTGCCCTTGTCGAAGATGATGCGCCATGTGCCCGGCGCCTCGAGGCGCCAGATGGAAGTAAAGGTCGAGACCAGGGTTCCGCCAGGATCGAATACCGGCCCTGTGCTCAGCGCGAGGGTACCTGAATCCAGCACTTCGACCCCTTGGGGCGCCCAGGAGAACGGGGCTTCCGCGCCGTCGAAATAAGGTTTCCACGCGGCCGCCACTGCCTGCTTGCCGCGCAGCACGGTTTCCCCGGAGAAGAATACCGTCTCATCGGACAGGAACTGCGTGAACGCTGCGTAGTCACGCTCGGCCATGGTAGCGGCGAAGTCCCGTTCAGTATCCTCCACCTGTTGCCGCAGTTGCCCGGGGTTGGCTTCCTGAGCACTCACGGTGTGCGCCATGAGCAATATCATACTGACCAGTATTAGTTGCTTTGACCTCGACATAAACTCTCTCCGCGCCTGCTCGGCCACTGCATAGTTTACAAGGCAAGGGGCACATTAAGCAGATTTAATTTGCCCCCTTCCCTTTATCCGTCCCCTTTATCCCTTACACTTTGCCTTGTTAAAAACCAGCCTCACGGGAATACCCATCCATGAAATGCAATAAATACTGGCTTTGGCTAATGTTGTCCATGATCGCATACAGCCTGTGCTGCAGCGCGCTCGCACAGGAAAGCACAGTCGAAATTGAAAAAACCAAAGACAGGAAGCACGAGCCGGTGCCAGCACCTTCGACCTTTGTCTCGCAGCACTCCGGCACTTTCAACGGGAAGCAAGTCGACTACACAGTGACCGCGGGGGAAACCTACCTGCAAGGCGCCGACGGTAAACCCAAGGTCAGCATTTTTTCCTTTGCCTATACCCGCAACAACACAGGCGGGGCGCCCAGGCCGGTGACTTTTGTATGGAACGGCGGCCCCGGTTCCGCATCTTTATGGCTGCATATGGGCTCCTTTGGTCCCAAACGGGTGGCCGTACCCAGTGACGCAGGCTACCCGGGTGGACCGCCCTATCCCGTTCTGGATGCGCCTGAAACCATTCTCGACGTTACCGACCTGGTGTTCGTTGATCCCGTTGGCACCGGCTTTTCGAAAGCGCTGGGCAAGCACAAAAATAAGGAGTTCTGGGGACTGACCGAGGATGCGCAGTCTATTGCCGAATTCATCCGCGACTGGACCACCGCGCAGGGACGCTGGAATGCACCGCGCTTCCTGCTGGGCGAAAGCTACGGCACCACCCGCGCTGCCGCGGTCGCCAATATTCTGGAAAGCAAAATGCAAATGGGTCTCAATGGCGTTGTCTTTATTTCACAAGCTTTGGACTACGCAGGTTCCTCGCCCTATATTGAAAACAACCTCATTTCCAATATTACCTATCTGCCGACCATGGCGGCCGCAGCCCTGTACCACGGCAAAATCAACCCGCCGCCGGCCAGCCAGGAAGAATTCCTGCAGGAAGCCCGCACATTTGCCAGCACTGAATTGATGCCGGCGCTGTTCAAGGGCAATCAACTGGACGCCGCGACGCGCCGCCACGTCAGTGCGCGCCTGGCTTACTTCACCGGCCTGAGCCCAGAATACATCGAACGCGCCAATCTGCAGGTGAACGGCTGGGGTTTTGCCAAGGAATTATTGCGCGACCAGGGCCTGGCGCTGGGATTACTCGATGCCCGCTACACGCGGGATGACATCGATGACCTCGCATCCAGGCCGGAGGCCGACGCCGCCGACCAGGCCATTTCGGCTGCCTTCCAGGCGGCGTTGCGCGACTACATGCGCCGCGACCTCAAGGTCACCTGGGATCGCCTGTACAAGGCTCCGGCGGATGAAGAACTGAATAATTCCTGGCGCTGGCGCCCGGTGCCGGAAAAGCAGGCCTGGGAACCATGGCCCGTCAACACCGCCGGTGACCTGTCGAACGCCTTGCGCATTGACCCCGGCCTCAAGGTGTTCGTGGCCGCTGGCTACTATGATCTCGTAACACCCTTCTTTGATGCGGAATTTACCCTGAACCGCCACGAGATCCACAGCGGCCAGGTGGAGTATCACTATTATCACGGGGGCCACATGATGTATGTGAACGAGCCCTCACGAGAACAGTTGTTGCGCGATGTGCGCAGTTTCATGCAGGCACAGTTGGCCCCAAAAGGGGAGCCAAAAGATCACTCAGCGAATTAAGCCGATTTAATTTACCCCATCCCCTTTTTGGGCTGCTTTTTTGGAGAACAACATGAAAAAGATGATTTTCATAATTGGCTTGATGATGTTTGCAAGCCATGCTGCATCGGCGCAATTTGCGCAATCGGACGCTGCGGGCGATGCAGGTTTCGTTCAGGAGCGCCTGGAGAGAATTGATGATGCGATCAACCTGGAAATTGAGCAGGGCAAAATATCGGGCGCCGTTGGCCTGGTCATCAGGAATGGGCAAGTCGCGTATTTCAAGAGCTTTGGTTTTGCCGACATTGACGCGCAAATACCAATGCAAAAGGACAGCATATTCCGCATTGCCTCGATGACCAAAGCAGTCACATCAGTGGCGGCGATGATTCTGTATGAACACGGTCTTTTCCAATTGAGCGATCCGGTTTCGAAGTATATTCCCGCGTTCGCCAATATGATGGTGGTGTCCGAAGTCGATGATAGTGGCAACGTGATTGCCACCGTCGCCGCAACAAAACCGATAAGGATCATTGATCTGCTGACACACTCTTCCGGCCTGGGCTATCCCTTTATTCCCAGCAGTGTGCAGAAGTCCTACCTCGAAGCGGGCGTAATCGATGGCATGACAAGCAAAGACATTAAATTAGCGGCACAGATGGAGCTTTTAGCCAAACAACCGCTAATGTTTGAACCCGGCTCGAAATTCGCCTATGGACTCAATGTCGACCTGCTGGGTTACCTCATCGAAGTGGTCAGTGGCAAATCGCTGGATGTTTTTTTTACCGAGGAAATATTCACGCCCCTGGGCATGCATGATAGCTATTTCTACTTACCGCAGGACAAGGCCGATCGCCTGGTCACACTCTATGCGGACGTCGATGGCGAGGGTCTGATCGTATCGAAGGGAAATGAATCCCCGATCTTTCTCGACAATCCGCGTTACCCCGTAGCAGGGGCCAAGTCCTACTTTTCAGGGGGCGCCGGGTTGTCGTCCACTGCCTACGATTATGGACGCTTCCTGCAAATGCTGCTGAATGAGGGGGAACTCGACGGTGTGCGAATATTGGGCCGAAAATCAGTGGAACTGATGCACATCGCCCGGGCTGACATGGATGAAGACCAGGTTGCCGATTTCGGGCTGGGCTTTGCGGTCATTGGCAATCTGGCGAAGAATGGTGAGCTGGGTTCGGTTGGCTCGTATTCCTGGGGTGGCGCGTTTTTTACCTCGTTTTGGGTCGACCCGGAGGAAAACCTGATTGGCGTGTTCATGTCCCAGTCTCGCCCGGTCAAATCTGACCTTGGGGCGAAGTTCAGCACGCTCGTGTACCAGTCGCTTGAAAGAGAAGCGATCTGTTTCGCAGCAGGCATCTGGCCCAAATCCCGACGCAAATCGGGTTCACCAGCATCCAGGACGACTCGCGCAGGCTGCCATTCCTCGAGAGCATAGGCGAGTCACCCGCGCGTTCGGGTGCCATTGAGTTCAAAGTCACACTGCCCGGATAGGGCGGATCGGAGGCTTGCATGGAAACGTTTCTGGCCCTGAACAAGGTCCTGGTGGAGCTGAGCGTAATCATCGCTGCCATCAGCAACTACCTCATCATCAACAAGCTGTGGTCGCGCAGAACGAAGCGGGACGTAGCGGAGAGCACGTCCATTTCTGCGGCCCTGCTCGGCCTGGCGACGGGATTTCCCTTTCTCATCGAGTTCGTGCTGGTCGACCAGAACTGGGCAGCCGCTGGCAAGACCGGAATCGGAATTCTCACCGGCCTGGTCTTCGTCATGGTTGGGTCAGGTCTGTGGGTGACCGAGTTTCGGGGGCAGACCTTCCTGCGACTGTTTGCCCGGGCACTGAACCTCGAGCGCAAGGAATCTGCGGATCTGCTCAAGTCCCTGGTCCAACCCACCGGCGCGGGCCACATCATCCGCGTGTTCGAAGCCATGGCCAGCGTCGATCGGCATGTCGACGCGCGGGAAATCGATATGATCCGGGAGTTCGCCAGGCGCTGGCACCTGGACCCCCCGAAACTGACGGAAGGTGCGGTGGAACACGACGGTGACGTGATCGGGCTGCGCAGGAGCGTGGAAGACTATTTGACGGTGTCGCCTCCGGTCGATCAAGCGTTGGAGCTTCTGGACGTCCTGCGCATTTTCGCTTTGGCGGACGGTGCGGTTTCGGGGGAGGAGGAGCTGGTCCTTGAGGAAATAACCGGCATGATCACAGGATACGTGTCAGCTGTCGGCGATGAGGGCATGCACGAGGTCGTCATCGTGCCCCAGAACAACAGGCAGATGGACGCAGTCATGGCGCTCTTCCCGGGCATCACGACCAAAACCATGCGGGGAGGCACGGTCTACTCCGTGGGACGTTTCTTCTCTCCCCGCTACGCAGACATCGTGTGCGACAAGTACATCTCCCTGGGGCTCTTCACTGCCAGAGTGGAGCGATGACGGGGTATGGGGAAAGGCGCCGGCTGCGGCCAATTCAGTGACCACTTTTCCGCGCCACATCCCCGATGCGTCAACATCGGCAATGGTGTCTTTGGCCACCTCGAGCTATTTATTCGACGTGTAAAAAATGGCCGAGCGATAGCTCATGCCGACATCATTGCCCTGCCTGTTGACTGTGGACGGGTCGTGAATCTGGAAGAAAAATTCGAGTAAGCCACGGAAACTGATTTCGTCCGGCTTGAAGATGACCTCAAGCGCTTCGGCATGCCTGCCGTGATTGCGGTACGTGGCATTCTCTACATCGCCACCGGAATAGCCTACACGGGTGGAAACCAAACCTGGCATGCGCCGTATGAGTTGTTGCATTCCCCAAAAGCAACCGCCTGCTAGTACTGCGCGTTCTGTGTGTTCAGACATGAATACTTTGCTCCCAAAAATGGACCCGGCAAATTCCTGGCAGACCATACCATTTTACTGATCCAAACTGGAAGAATGTCCGCAACCCGTTTACAGCAACCCGCTTACCTCGGGCCCTGCTGCCAGAATTACCTTACAATAGTCCTCTTATTCATTTGCACTTGCCATGAGGTTGCCTTGCCTTCTCAAACTAAAGTGATGCAAGAGCATCTCGAAATACTGCATTCACTCAGCCCACGGGTGTCCGAAAACCTCAGCTTGCTCACGCCTGTCGAAAAAGCCTGGCAGCCCTCCGATTTCCTCCCCGATTTCCACCATGAGGATTTTGCTGATCAGCTGCATGCCTTCCGCGGTCCGGCCGAAAACCTCAGCGACGAAGTCCTCGTCGCCCTGGTCGGCGACATGATCACCGAGGAGGCCCTGCCAGCCTACGCTGTCACGCTGAACATCATCGCTGCCGACAACGAAGGCGATCTGAGCGACCCCTGGTCGAAGTGGTTGCGTGGCTGGGTGGCGGAGGAAAACCGCCATGGCGATCTGCTCAACAGTTACCTGCGCCTGACTGGCCGCGTGGATATGCGCGCCGTTGAACTGACTGTGCATCACCTGATCGCCAACGGCTTCAATCCCAAAACACATCCCGATCCCTACAACGGTTTGGTCTACACGTCCTTCCAGGAGCGGGCCACCAAAATATCCCACGGAAACGTTGGCAAACTCGCCGCCGTGGCGGGCGACCCGGCGCTGAGCAAGATTTGCCAACGCATCGCCGGCGATGAGTCACGTCATGAAACCTTTTACACGCGCATGATGGGCCATGTATTCACCATCGCTCCCAACGAAGGGGTAATGGCGTTTCGCAACATGCTGCGCAGCATGATCGCCATGCCCGGCCGGCTGATGTTTGACGGCAAGGACCCGAACCTGTTTGATCATTTTGCAGTGGTGGCGCAGCGTTCGGGTGTATACACCGTGCTGGATTACGCGGCCATCATCGAGCACCTGGTCAAGACCTGGAACATTGCGGCGTTGCCAGTCAGCGGAGCGGCGGCGAAATCGCAACACTGGCTGTGCCAACAGGCGGAACGGTACCTGCATTACGCCGATCAGATTGCGCAGGGCTTGTTGCAACAGCCGCTGGCGGCGTTCTCGTGGATTTATGATCGCAAGGCGTGAGGGGCCGGCCTGACAAAAGTCCCTCCCGGTTTTTCCCGCCATGCAGGAGTGCTATCCTTTCCAGCCTGACATGAATACACCTGCCGCCAACATCATCAACACACTGATCGTCGACGATGAAGCGCTGGCGCGGCGCGGTCTCAAGCACAGGCTGCAGCATGCGGCCGATGTGCACATCATCGGTGAAGCAAGAAATGGACGTGAAGCACTAGCCCTGATCCGTGAACACCAGCCAGACCTCGTTTTCCTCGATATCCAGATGCCGGGCATGAGTGGCTTCGACGTGGTCCGTGAGCTTGGCCCCGGGGAATTGCCGGCCATTGTTTTCGTCACTGCGTTCGACGAATTCGCCGTCAAGGCGTTTGAGGCCAATGCCGTTGACTACATTCTCAAGCCGATTGAGGACGAGCGCTTGCAAGCTGCATTGCAACGGGTGCGCGAGCGGCAAAGCGCGCGGCGAGCGGGCAAGGATCGGCATTCCCTGCTCAAACTGGTGAGCGAGATTGCGGGCACTGCCATCAACAACCTGGATGAGCTCACCAGCAAAGGCATCAAAGCGCTGAAGAAAGAACCAGCCAGACTGGCGATCAAGGACGCAGGCAAAACCACGTGGGTTCTTCAGGAAGATATTGAGTGGATTGACGCTGCCGGCGACTACATGTGCGTCCACGTCGGGGGCCAGACCCTGATCATGCGCAAGACCATGAAGGAACTCGACCAGGAACTCGATACAACCATGCTGCAACGCATACACCGGTCAACCATTGTCAACGTGAAGCAAGTGAAGGAAATGCAGTCGCACATCAATGGCGAATATTTCCTTACCCTGAAAAGTGGCAAGGTGGTCAAGCTGTCACGCACCTACAAAGACAAACTGCGACTCTTTCTTGCATAGGAAGAGACAGATATTAGCGACTCAGATCTCTCCTATCGCGGCTTGAGCTTCTGGCATGCCAGTGTGCCTGGATCGCTCAATCCGCGCGCATCGCTGCAAAGCGACCGGCAGGCAGACGTCGCTATTGTCGGCGCGGGCTACACCGGGTTATGGACGGCCTACTACCTGAAACGGCAGAAACCCTCACTCAGGATCGTGTTACTGGAGTCGGAGATTGCGGGCTACGGTGCGTCCGGGCGCAATGGTGGCTGGTGTTCGGCTTCGGTGTCCAATATCGAGCGCTGGTATGCAGACCCCCGGCAACGTCCAGCTGCCGTGCGCCTGCAAAAGCTGATGTTCGATACGGTGCGCGAAGTCGGCGAGGTGGCGCAGCAGGAATCCATTGACTGCCATTATGAACGCTCCGGTACGCTGGAGGTCGCGGTGAACCCGGCGCACATGCAACGCCTGAATGCCGAACTGGAATATGCCCGCAGCCTGGGCTTTGGTGAAGCCAACTATCTCCCGCTGACAGCAACGCAAACCACGCAGCGATTAAATATCCATGGAACCCTTGGCGGCTTGCTCCTGAGTGATTGCGCTGCCATCCACCCTTCCCGCCTGGCGCGCGGCCTGGCCAATACACTGGAAAAAATGGGCGTGCAAATTTTTGAACAAAGCCCGGTGCTCTCCGTGGATGGCCGCGTGGTGCGCACCGCGCAGGCCAGAGTCACGGCTGAAACCGTCATCCTCGCAACCGAAAGCTATTCCCGTGACTTGCCCGGCCTGAAACGCCGCCTGGTACCCATGCATTCGATGATGGTTGCCACGGAACCCTTGAGCCCGGAACAGTTGCGCGCCATCAATTTCCAACAGCGCCTGGTGTTTGGCAACTATGACCGGGTAGTCACTTACGGTCAGCTTACCGCGGACCATCGCATAGCCTTCGGCTGTCGGGGAATGTACCGCTTCGGGTCGGGCATCACCCGGCGTTTTGCCGCCACTGACCCGGGTTTCGACTTTATCCGCAACACCCTGCTGCGTTTCTTCCCGGCACTCAAGGGCATTGCCTTTACCCATGCCTGGGGCGGTTCCATGGGCGTTTCCCGCAGGCTTAGCCCCTCGGTCAACTATGCTCCGACCACAGGCCTGGCCTGGGCTGGCGGGTTTTTCGGAAATGGCGTTGGGGCCACGCACCTCGCCGGCAAAACTCTTGCCGACCTGGTGCTGAAACAGGATACAGAACGCGTCCACACGCCCTGGGTGAATCCGCCGGATAGCAAAAAAAAATGGGAGCCCGAGCCGCTGCGTTGGATAGGCATCAGCGCCATGTCGAAACTGATGCACAACATAGACCGTGCCGAATATGCCAGCGGACGAATACCGCCTCTCAGGAACTGGGTGTTGGAGCGCCTGGTGTCCTGACTGCCTGCACCGCGTCGCGATGATCCAGCCAGTATTCGATGCCTTGCGTATTGAGTTTGACGTCACTCTCGAGCAGCGGCAACAGTTTATCGTGGGACAGTTTAACTCCATGGGCACGACAGGCTACATACAGCCAATCGAGTATTTCGGCCTCGATATCGGCGCAACGGTTGGCTGAAGCCAGGTGGCGTTCTGCTATTTCCACGAGTTTGCGCACGCCGGCAATCATGTCTTTGGCCAGCCTGCCGGTGTCACCAACACGACCAAAATGCGTCAGGTACAAATAGTCCGGCATCATTTCCTGCAGACGCTCTATCGATGAAATCAAAGCCTCCGGGTCGAACTGGATCGGTGTCGTGGTCGGGAAAATGAAAGGCCCGGCTGCTGTGTCCAACTCCCGGTAAGAAACTCCAAACGTATCACCGGTGAACCAGCCACGGGTTTGCTCGTCCCAGACGCAAAAGTGATGCCTCGCATGACCCGGGGTATCGCGGAACAGCAATTCGCGCTCGCCGATTGCCAGGGTTTCACCGTCTTCCATGGTAATAACCCGCTCACGGGGGACCGGGATCAAATGCCCGTGCGTCTCGTCGAACACCGTATCGCCGTACACTGCGCGCGTGCCGGCTTCCAGTTGGGAGGGATCAATCAGGTGTCGGGCGCCCCTGGGGTGGACCACGAGAACGGCATTTGGCAGTAGCTGCATGATGCGGCCGGAGCCTCCCGCGTGATCGAGGTGCACATGCGTGACGATGACGTGGCTTACCTGGCCGGGGCTCCATCCACGGTGCTTAAGTACATTGAGAATCCGATCGGCGCTGGAATTGCTTCCAACCTCGATCAACGCGACCTGGTCTGCGGTTTCCAGCACGTAGCATGCTGCCATCTCACGGCCGAACAGGCCGCTGTCAACGGCCATGACACCTCCCGCGTATTCGCGTGCAGTCGCAGAACTGCTCATATCCACTTTTCCGTATTGATAATGAGGTTCCCTTTATAATGGCCAGAATGGTTCCATGGTCCCGGAAATATACCTTATTGCAGTCCGGCGTGGCTTGGTAATAACCAGGCTAATGTCGGAGAACTGACGGTTCTCCACATGAGTAATAACAAACACGGAACAACAGTGTGCTTCCGCCGGCGCTACCGCCCCGGCCGACTTTGCCTGCTCGTGTTGCTGGCGCTGGCCAGTTTACCGGCGGTGGCCGATGAACTGACCATCAAGGTGACGGGCCTGAAAGAGCCCTTGCTGAGCCAGGTTACAAACAGCATTGACACCTATGCTTTCAGTGGCGCCACGCGCCTGTCATCCCGTCGCCTGCAACAAACTGCAGACAGCGCCAAACTCAAGGCAGTGGCGGCCTTGCGCCCATACGGCTACTACCACGCAGTGGTCAGTGCCTCGCTGGAGCAAAACAATGCCGTACCCGGTAAAGCTGCGCAAAAGGGTTCCGGCAAGAATAGCCCCGGGCAAAGCGGCGCCATGGAAAACAAAGATGCAGCCTGGGTCCTGACCCTGCAGGTCGAACCCGGCCCGCCGGTGATTATCGCCGCAGCAACAGTTGAATTAAGCGGCGACGGGGCCGGTGAAAAGAATCTGCGCCATTGGGCAAAGCACTGGCCATTGGACGCCGGCCATGTGCTGGACCAGGTAGCCTGGGAAGCGCAGAAACAAGCGGCGCTGGACATAGCTGAATCCCACGGCTATCTCAGCGCAGAGTTCACCAGGCATAGCATCGAAGCTGATCTCGATCGCAATGTAGCCACCCTTACCCTGGAACTCGATACCGGCCCACAGGCTGTGATGGGCACAGTCAGCTTTCAGCAGGACGTGGTGAATCCGGAAGTCCTGGGGCTGATTCCACGCTTCCAACAGGGCCAGCCCTACGACACCTGGTTGATGGACAAATTTCGCCTTGACCTGTGGCGCACCGGCTACTTCAAAGACCTTGAGATTATTGAAGAGCGACGCCTGGAAGAAGTTCCGCCGCAGGTGAACCTGATCGTGACCGCCGATGGCCGTCTGCCCAATACTTACCAATTCAGCTTGGGATACGGCACGGACACGGATGTGCGGGCCCAGGTGCTCTGGTCCCGCCACATCGTGTCGAAACGGGGTGACAGCCTTGAGACCGGCATCGGCTGGCAGCAACGCAATGCAGAGTATTCATTTCGCAGTTCCTACCGCCTGCCGCGCCGCAGCAAAGCGCGGGAGTTCTGGACCGCGGACCTCTTTGTCAGCAGGGAAGACCAGGATTTTGAAGTCAAGCGGAATGACCACGAACCCGACACCATCAAGTTAACCAATGGCAACGTTGTAGATTATTCCGTCAAGTTGGGCAAACTGGTGGTGCGGGACCTCGATGGTGGATATCAGCAGATTTTCGAGACCTGGTATGGCCAGTATCTCTATGAAAATCGCAGCTTCAGCCCTTCTGAATTTGTCATCAACGGAATACCTGCAACTCTGTCTGATCCGCAGCTTGAGCAATTCTCCATCAGTGACAGTTCCCTGTCACTGGGTATTAATTGGGACTGGCCGGTCATTCGCGGTAGCGGTTTTAAAACAACTGGACACCACGAACGCGCCTGGATTTTTACTGCCAACAAGGTCTGGGGATCCGACCCGGAGTTCAGCCAGGCTTATTTGTCCAGCAACTGGGCCAGGATGCTCGGCCCGCGCTGGAAGCTGTTGCTGCGCGGTGAAATTGGCTACTCCGATGCAAACGTATTAAAAGTGCAGATTGACGGACCGCAGCAGTCACTGCAGCTTGCGGTAACACAACTACCCAATCTGTATCGCTTCAAAGCGGGCGGCAGCCGCAGTGTGCGCGGCTACGGTTTCGAATCCCTCAGCAACAACGGCGTTGGCTCCAACAGCATCATGACCGGCAGCGCGGAAATCAATTGGGGTTTTCGCCAGGACTGGTCCGTAGCGGCATTTATTGACGTCGGTAATGCGTTCAATGAGTGGCATGAAAGCAGCTTGAAGAAGGGCGCGGGTGTGGGCCTGCGCTGGTACAGCATCGCCGGCCCCATCAGCCTGGACGTTGCCCAGGCACTGAGTTACGACGGACACCCGTGGAGCATCAACTTCACCATCGGTACACCGCTGCTATGATCCGCCGCGGCCATACCTTGGTATTCCTGCCTGCATTCCTGCTCCTGCTGTTGGCCGGGATGATGCACTGGCTGCTGCATACCACGCCCGGCGCTCGCTTCCTGTTTGCGCGCATGACCGCTCTGCTGTCTGGCGAATTTACCGTCCAGGACATCCGCGGCGATCTTGGCTCCGGCCTCGACCTGCTGGGTTTCACATATGGCGGCTCAGCAGTTTCAGTAACTGCAGGAACCATCCACGCGCAAATTGCGTTCGACCTGCTTCCGCCTGCCGTTGCTATCGAGTCCCTGCGCGTGGATCAGGTCCTGATTCGCTCCAGCAGTGGAGACACCGAAGAAAAATCCGCGGCTGAAATCCTGGCGGGGCTTGGATCCCCACTTCCCTTGCATTTCGAATTGTTGGAGGTCGGTCGCCTGTCTATACGCGATGACAGTTGGGAACGTGCTTTCGAAGCTACTGACCTGCGCATTTCCGCGCTCTGGAAGGATCAGCTTGAGCTTGCGGAGGTGGTCCTGCAGGCCGGTGGTGTGCAGTTCAAGGCCGCTGGAAAGCTCGACTTCGCCAGCCCATTTGCCATTAATGCCACGATCTACTCCTGGCTACAGCCGTCTGCCGAAGGCGGTATTCCCGCGCCAGGAATCCACCTTGAGGCCAGTCTCAATGGCAACTTCGACAACCTGGCTGTGCGGGCGAGACTGGACCGGCCGGACCTCGCGTTGGAAGGTCACGGCAGGGCCCTGCTCACGGCCCCGGACTGGGACTTGCATATCAAGAGCGATGTTCTGCAGTGGCCGCTCGGCGATCTGGCGAACGCTGATGAAACAGGCGTCGCCTGGCGGCAGCTCACTGCCAACATTACCGGTTCCGTGATCCAGTATGAACTTGATGCACAAGGCATTCTGGAAGTGCGTGGCAATTCAGGACCTGGCGCACTTGGAGACCTGGTCGTTCAAGCTACAGGTGGCCTGGATGGCCTGCAGTTGGAACACCTGTCCTTGTCCGGGGACCTGGCCAAGCTTAATGCCAGAGGCCCGGTATCGTGGTCGGATGGATTGCAGATCGAACTCGCCAGCCAGTTGGAAAGGCTTGATCCCAGCCGCTGGATTGTGGATTGGCCGGCCGATCACCCGGTCCATGGAGCGCTGGATGCAAAATGGCAGCAGGGGCGGTTGACGGTGCCAAAGCTTGATTTGCAGGCGGGCGTAAGCAATTTCCGGGTCGCCGGTGGGCTGGTTTTCGACCCCGGGCAAAATATCCTTAATGCCGACCTGAGTTGGCAGTCCCTGCAATGGCCCGTGGCAGCAGCGCAAGCCACGGTGCGCAGCGAATCCGGCCAGCTGAATGTCAGCGGCAAGCTTGAGGACTGGACGGTTGCCGGGAGTGTGCAATTGCAGGGCGGTAATTGGCCCAGGGGTGATCTGAGACTCAATGGCCACGGAGACCGGGAATCGGTGCGCCTGCAGATCGAGCGCAGTGAAATACTGGGGGGGCAGGTTGAAGGCCAGGCCAGTTATCGCTGGGTTGACCAGCGGCCCTGGTCTGCCAACCTGACCGCGAAAGACCTGGATGCAACGGCGTTGGCGGGCGGCTACCCGCTGGTCATCAGCGGCACCGTGATGGCCACCGGCATGGCAGAAACCAATTCGCTGTCCCTGGATATGCAAAAATTGACAGGGTACGCCCACGGTCAGCCCGTGGAAGCCCGCGGGAAAATTACCTTCGAGACCGGCCTGATACGGGCTAAGGAACTACGTATTCAGTCCGGATCCTCGCACCTGGCGCTGAACGGCAGCGTGCTGGACGCCGACGGCATCCGTTTTTCCGGCGAGATTGAATCGCTGGGCGCGTTCATTGACCAGGCTGCGGGCAGAATCGCGGGCGAAGGCAGGATTTCATTGGACCCGGTCAGCCCCGTGATCGAGCTCAACTTGCAGGGCAATGAGCTCGCCTGGGCAGACTGGCGCCTGGCGGCATTTTCCGCAGGACCACTGGCCAGTGAGCTTGAGGGCTACGAAGATCCATTTGCACTGCGCATGGATTTCACCGGGCTGGCCGTCGGGGATAAGTCCATCGACGGGATTTCAATTACCTCTCACGGGCTGCTTCCCCTTGAGCATACGAAGATCGAAGCCCGCCGCAACGGAACCAGGCTGGACGCTTCCATTTCCGGCTCATTGCAGGACTGGCAAGCGCTTGATTCAGCCAGGTGGAGCGGGCTGCTCGAGTCCTTGCGCCTGAGCAATGACGAAATCGGCTACCTGGAACTGGAACAAGCCGCTCGTTTCGTGCTCGACCACGGCACAGCCCAGGTTGAGCCTGCCTGCTTCCGGGGCTCACGCAACGGGCGGTGGTGCGCCGACGTGAATTGGGTTGACATGAATCAAAAAGACCGTGGACACCTGGTCGCCAATGCCCGGCTCGATCAGGTCAGTCTGAACCTGATACGGTTTTTCGTGGGTACTGAACTCAAGTTTACTCAGACGCTCAACGGCACCTTGCATTGGGAAAAATTGCCCGGCAGTACCCCGGTAGCCAGCGTGCAAATCAGCGTGTCGGAAGGCCAGATTGTTGCAGCGGATGAATCGGCAGCTGTGCAAACCGGCCCTGGCCTATTTGGTTTCGTTATTGAAAACGGCAACTTAAGCGCAGGCAACATGGACATGACCATCCCTGAAGCGGGCACCATCGATGTGGATTTCAGCGCACCGGATATTTCCCTGGGCGCGGACTCACCGCTGCAAGGGCGAGTTCAATTTGGCTTTTCCAGTATTGAGCCTTTCATGTCCTGGGTGGACACGCTTGACCAAGCCGAGGCCGTTATCAATGCCGACATACAACTGGCGGGAACGATAGCACTACCAAGTTTGACCGGGCATGCCTCCCTGGTCAGGGGTCGCATTGAGCATTTCGCCACCGGCCTGGTCCTGAGTGACATCCAGCTCGCAGGAGCCGTATTTCAGGATAACCGCACGGAACTAAACGGCAGCTTCGTGGCCGGTGAGGGCCGGGGCCAGATCGTGGCCGCTGTGACATTCGACAAGATTCTCAAGCCCCAAGCCACGGTGAAGATTTCAGGACAGGACCTGACATTGATCAGCGTCCCGGACATGACCATCAAGATAGACCCGGACCTGGACCTGCAATGGCAGGATGGGAGGCTGCAATTGAACGGCAGCGTGCGGATTCCCCTGGCGCGAATATCGCCGCGCTACCTGCCAACCGCAAGCGCGGACGAAAGCGCCGACCTCGTAATCGTCGCCGGGCAGCTTCCACCCGCGGAAAAAGGACTTTTCGACCGCTCCAGGTTACGCATCAATGGCAGTGTTGCAGTTGAACTGGGCAAGGATGTCACCCTCACCCTGGATAAGGCCAAGGCACGGTTTCAGGGCAAGACCATCTTCAATTGGAATAATAAACTCATTCCCACTGGGGATGGAAGTTACAGCGTGACCGGAAAAATCGTTGCATACGGCCAGTCGCTGCAGGTTTCAGAAGGCAAGATCAGTTTCCCCCGTGTACCGGCCAACAACCCGCGCCTGAACATCCGTGCCGAACGAGAAATTTATGGCAACGTGCAGGTAAAACAGGCCGGGGTGCTGATAAGTGGAACCCTCAAGCGTCCGCAACTGGAAACGTATACCCGGCCAGCCACGACCCAGGAACGGGCGCTGGCCTTGCTGGTGACCGGACACGATTTCGACTACGAGCAAGGCGTCGGCGCGGTCGAAGTGGGCATCTACATTGCGCCCAAACTTTACGTGAGTTACGGCATAGGCCTGTTCGAAAGCGATAGCGTCATCAGTGTCCGCTACGACCTGGGACGCGGCTTCGGCGTTAAGGCAACGTCAAGCCAGCGCCAATCCGGCGGAGACATGACCTACACCATCGAGCGTTGAGGTCTACATTTCCCAGGGGCTGCTTTTCCTCAAGGTTGTTTTTATCAGGTTGTTTTTACCGGCTTTGTTTTTAGTGGCGGTGTTTTTACCGGGGGGATGTCTTTCCACGAAATTTTTCGTATTATGGTGCCCGACCAACCAATTCGTGACCCGCGCATGCCATGCAACAGCTCATTCAGGCTTTTCCTGTGCGCCCTTGTGCCGGCGGTGTCACTGTCCGTGCATGCACAAGGCGAAAACGGCTTAAGCCGGCCCAACTGGGACCGCACACTGGCCCTGCAGACTGCTGCCGCCGGGGTCGAGACAGGCACTGTCTACCAGCAGCGCAACGAGTGGTTCAGGCAACTGCGCGAAGGCGAGCACGCTGCCCTGCTGCAGTCTGTACAGGCGTTCGCCGCTTCCAGCGTGCTGTCATCTCCCGTGCGCGAGCAACAGCTGTTTCTGTTCACCATTGCCCTGGCTGATTTTCCGGCGCAACAAGTACCAGCACAACTGCTGGAATTTCTTGCCCGCTATTCCCCGCAGACCCTCGTGGCCCATGAAGAAAACGACCACAGCGCCGTTGCCCTGTTCAACATCCCGGCAGCTGCACAGGGCGTGCAATACGCGCTCGCACGCCAGCAGGGTGAAGCCCGTTCCGTTGCACTGCTGGCCGCACCGGCCGAGCGCTGGATCAGGGACTTCCTGGCAGCATCCCCGGCCGCACGAGCGGGCTTCCTCGACGCACTGGATTTTGCGCCAGCCACCCGGCTTGGCGGGCTGGATCAGGTGCTGCAGGCTGCACTGGGCGATCAACCCGCCCTGGCAGTGGTTGCTGCGCGTACGGCGCTGGCGGTTGCTGATGTAGCATCCATGCGCGCAGTGCTTGAAATCAGCAGCGGCCCGGAAGCGACTTCCATGTTACGTAAGGCTGCGCAGAGCGTCCCTCGCGACGGCCGCGCCGAGCTCTTGCTCGCCTCCATTGAATCCGCCCCACCGCAGAATGCCGCACTGGCCATTGCCCTGCTCTCACCCGGCTTGCAGGATGTGCCGCAAGTGGTCAGCAGCCTGTTTGATTTGCTCGAAGACCCCGAGCTCGGGTCGGCAGCAGCCCTTGCGCTGGCGCGTTTTGATTCAACAGATATAAGGCAGCAACTGGCAGTGCAAGCGCAAGATGGCCGCATCGTGAACTGGGTTGAGACAGCACCGGTTGAGGACAGTCATAGCATTGCACTGGGCTACCCGGTGCCCCTGCCGGTCGATACGCCCCTGCCGTTTGACGGATTTCGCAGTTACGCCGGCCTGCACATGCGCCACCAGGACCTGGCCAATACCACGCCTTGGGTGCACCCCGTTATCGTGGGCACCACCCGGGCCGGCCGCACGGTTTGGGCCTACCGCATGGGCGATGCGGACCTTCTAACCCGGGCGGGTGCAGCGGAGCAGGCCATGCTGACCAATGGCGGAATCCACGCCCGTGAGTGGCAGTCCCCGGAGACCGTGACCGGCATCATGGAACTGCTGGTCCAACAACAGGATGACCAGTTTCTCTACCGCTACCTGCTGGACAATGCCAACATCGTACTGATTCCTGTGCTTAACGTGGACGGCTTCCTGCAAACGCAGC
Source organism: Lysobacterales bacterium (assembly GCA_031362985.1). Taxonomy (GTDB): domain Bacteria; phylum Pseudomonadota; class Gammaproteobacteria; order Xanthomonadales; family SZUA-36; genus SHZL01. The sequence continues at coordinate 46,152 of JANLTO010000068.1, forward strand.
GCTTTCCGGATAGCAGCTGGCTAGGCACCGATCCTGATGACCCCGAATCTTCCCCGCGCGACGGACGCATGCGGCGCAAAAACATGCTGCTGGTGGATGAAGACCTCTCCACTCAGGACGATCACCTCAACGGCGTAGACCTCAACCGCAACAACCCGCCCTATTGGAATACCAGCCCGGGCCGATCATCCAGCGATGTCCGCAGCATTGTGCACCACGGCGCAGCCCCTCAGTCGGAACCGGAAATACAGGCATTGGATGCTGCCGTACAACTGGGACCGACCAACATGCTGAGCATGTACACGGACGTACATTCTTTTTCCCAGGTGCATTTCTGGGTAAAAAATGGCAATAACCGGCTCACCAAACTAACCGAGTCACTGCTGGGAACTTTCAGCAATCATCACGCCGCCTTCCCGGCCGGGAAGGTGTATCAATTCGACGCCGCCAGCCAGGTGGCATTGAACAGGGGTATTGGTTCCACTGACGAATATTTTACGCATACCTATCAGGTACCAGCCTGGACACTGGAAATTGAACCCAGCGGTAATGGCGGTGCCGATTACGGCGGCCTGGGACGCAATGGCCACGACGGCTTCATCCTGCCGGAGTCGCAGATCACCCGGGTTCGAGCGCAGCTGGCGCAGACCTTTGCCGTCGCCTACTACCGCCAGGCAGGCCCGCCTTCGATCAGTGAGTTCCACCTGATCGATGACGCCAGCGGCGCCACCGTCTTCACCGCAGAATGGGATACCGTTCCAGACCAGCAGCGACTGCTGCACACCTGGCAAGCCCAGGCGGTCCAGTTAAATCGCAATTACACTGCCTGGATTGCCTTTGACAAGCCGATGCGCTGGCAAAGCGCAGGCGCGGTCGCCGCCCTGCCCGGCCAGCCACCTTCCTCACTGACAACCGAGAACACCCTCCTGGCGGGCAACGCGGTACTGAATTCAACATTGGGCACAGTCAACTGGTTCAACACACCAGGTGGCCCCGGCCAGGGGTACAAGTCCTATATCAACGACGCTTTGAGCATGGGACTGTCCCTGCCTGCCGATGCCGCCAATCAAGCTGCGATCAACGGTTCAAGCAATGTCACATGGAAGCTCCGCAGCGGCGACATGACCAGCACGGCCCTGGATACCAATCCGGCCACGGTGGCCCACTGGGAAAATGGCGGATGGTCTGGTTACGAGAACGATGCCGGGCTTGACCAGACGGACAGCGGCGGCAGTGATGCCAGCATCCACTACGAGATGACGTCCGCCACGCTGGGTGATCCCTTCGTGATTGAAGCCGGAACTTCATCCGCATGGATGGACCCCGCGCGCAATGGTGAAGGATTCGTACTGGAAGTACTGGCCGCACACCGCGCCGTGATGTATTGGTTTACCTACGACGAGGAGGGCAAGCAGGACTGGTACATTGCCGTGGGTAACATCCGCGGTAACCGTATCGCGTTTACGGAATTGTTGAGGGTAGCGGGTGGAAAATTCGGCCCCGGCTTCGACCCCGGCCAAATCACCGAAACCGTTGTTGGATCGGCCAGTTTTATCTGGTCAGACTGCGATACGGGTGAGATGGAATGGGAGCTGGATGCAAGCGCAGACCAGCCCCTGCAACAGGGCCGCATGAATTTGCAGCGCATAACCCGCCTGATGGGCATCGATTGTGCCGACACCGTTTCGCCCCCGGTGAATGAAACAGCCCGCTTGAGTGGCTCCTGGGCAGATCCTTCCCACACCGGTGAAGGCTACACGCTGGAGCTGCTGACGGATGGCCGCGCCCTGGTGTACTGGTTCAGTTTCGATACCAACGGAAACAGGCGCTGGTTTTTCGGAGTGGGCGAAAGTTCAGGAGCCGGCAGCACGATTACCTTTGACGAGATGCTCACCACCAGTGGCGGGAAGTTTGGCGCATCATTCGACCCTGCTGATGTTGCCATTCTTCCGTGGGGCAGCATGGAGCTTGATCTGGGTTGCGCCGCCGGTACTGCCACGTTCACCCCAACGGAACCAGGGTTTGCGGCGGGCGCCTTGAACCTTGAGCGCCTGACCAGCCTTGCAGGGCTTGCCTGCCCCTGAACAGCGATCAAAACGTCTCCGCTCGCACAATTTCCCTATAATGGTGCATTCGTTATACCGCACTGGAGTGCCTATTGTGAATGATGCAGAGAAACACCGTTATTGCACCAACAAGTTCATCGAGCTGGCCAATGATTGCAAGGGTGAACAGATTGATATCAGCGTAATTTCCGGGGCCCTGATGACCGCGTCCGCCGTTTATGCCACCTATGTCGCCAGCGGCAACAACGGCACGCTGGAGGCCACTGGCGTAGATAAGGTGATGGCAATTTACCGGCGCACGCTGGAACATCATCAGGACACCAAGCGCAAGAAACTCGACCCCGCGGCCAACGCGTGATTCGTATTCCCTGCAGCGCTGACGCTAAAATGATGCACACGCCGTGACGGGACCCAAGAGATGGAAATGAAGCTACCCATCACAGTGCTTGATCCGGCGGTGACCGTAAAGGATCTGCGTTCCCGTCCGTTGCGCGAATTACGTGTGTCCGTCATTGACCGCTGCAACTTCCGCTGCACGTATTGCATGCCGGAAGACTCCCTGCAGGGCAGAGGCGTGTTTTTACCACTGGTCAAACTGCTGACCGACCATGAGATAACCGACCTGGTGCGCGCCTTCGTGGGTATGGGTGTGCACAAGATTCGCCTCACGGGGGGTGAGCCCCTGGTGCGACCGGGTTTGCCCGAACTGGTGAGCCGGCTCTCAGCCATCGAGGGCTTGAGCGACATCGCCCTGACTACCAACGGTGTGCTGTTGCCACGACTCGCAGCAGATTTGGCCGCTGCCGGTTTGCGCCGGATTACGGTCAGCCTCGATTCCATGGACCAGTCTGTGCTGACGCACATGAGCGGCGGCAAGGCCAAATTGCAAGACATACTCGACGGAATCAAAGCCGCGCAGGATGCCGGATTCAGCCGACTCAAAATCAATACCGTGGTGCAGCGTGGCATCAACGACCACACCATTATCGACCTGCTAGCCCACTTCCGTGGCAGCGGGCACAGCGTCAGGCTGATTGAATACATGGACGTGGGCAACAGCAATCACTGGCAAGCCGACCAGGTCGTGCCTTCCGCAGAATGGGTGCAGCGCATCAATGCGGTGTGGCCCATTGAACCGGTCAGCGACAGTCGCGCCGGCGAAACTGCGCGGCGCTACCGCTATCGCGATGGCCAGGGCGAAATTGGCCTGATCAGCTCGATATCTGAACCATTTTGCGGAGGCTGCACCCGCGCGCGACTGACTGCCGATGGAATTCTTTACACCTGTCTGTTTGGCACCACGGGCACAAATCTTTTGCCCCTGGTCCGTCATCCAGTCGATCCGGCAGTCTTACAGCAAAAAATTTGCGAAATCTGGGAGCGTCGTGACGATCGCTACAGTGAACTGCGCAACCAGCAGACTCCACCTCAAGCCAAAGTTGAAATGTACCGGATGGGCGGATGAATCCAGCACCGATCAAAGCTACTGCGAACAAGTCTGTTGAGGTCAAGTGGTTTGCGGCTTACCGCGAGGCTACCGCGGTAGCAGCGGAGACGGTGCAGACCACTGCCACAACGGCGGCCGAACTATTTGTCGAGATGCAGCACAAGCATCCAGCACTGGCACCCTACAGCGCCGCGTTGTTGGCCGTTAATGAGGAAATGGCCGATTGGAACCGCAGCCTGCAGGATGGTGACGAGGTGCTGTTCTTTCCACCGGTGGCTGGAGGATGAGCATCGCGGGGATGAACAAAGCGGCGAAGGATAGCGCGGGCATAAGCGGGTCGGGGGTGAGCGGCTTCTGGCTGGCCGACAACGTCATTGATTCAACAGCTTTTCGCGAACAACTGGGCGATGAAAGCTGTGGCGCCTGCGTGATTTTTGAAGGCTGGGTCAGGAATCACAACGAGGGCCGCGCCGTATTGCGACTGGCGTATGAAGCCCATGCCCCCATGGCGTTAAAGGAGGGTAACATCATCCTGCAGGAAGCCCTGCAGCGCTTTGCCATCAGCAAGGCCGCTGCCGTGCACCGCCACGGTGAGTTGTTGCTGACTGAAGCCGCGGTGGTAGTAGGTGTGGCATCAGCCCATAGGGACGCCGCGTTTCATGCCTGTCGTTACATCATCGACGAAATCAAGCACCGGCTGCCCATCTGGAAGAAGGAGTACTATGCCGACGGTTCTGCAGAATGGGTGAACTGCCAGCAATGCGCGGTCTCTCATGCTGCCCATAAGCCGCATACCTGAAACCTGCCAATCCCCGAAACCTGTTACTACCGAAATTTCCCGATGCCAGAATTTTGCACATGTTTGAATTTTTGAAAGGGATTGCAAAGAAACTGCCTGGGCTGCGCGGCTTGATCGCACAACGCGATGCCTTGCGTGCCGAACTGCAGGAATACAAAAAAAGCTACGGCTCCGCTCCACCTGGTCACTTTTACTCACCCATACCCGACATTGCCGAAGTCATCAAGCACTGGAAGCGGATTTTCGAACAGTTCGAATGCACGATTCCCGGCATCGAAATGAATGAGGACAAACAACTTGAACTACTGCACGGCTTCCTGCCCTTTTATGCGACAGCGCCTTTTGCAGCACAACGTAAGGATGGTTTACGTTTCTACTATGACAATCCCGCCTTTCAATGGGGCGACGCCATTTTTCTACACTGCATGATCCGGCGCCTGCAACCGCGGCGGGTCATCGAAGTGGGCTCGGGCTTTTCCTCCTGCGTGACACTCGACACCAGCGAACTATTTTTTGCAGGTTCTATTGAAACTACCTTCATTGAGCCTTACCCGGAACTTCTGCTATCTCTGTTGAAGGAACAAGATCAACAGCACATCACAATCATTCCCAGCGGTGTACAGGACGTGGATCTGAGTGTGTTTGATGCCTTGCAGGCAAACGACATCCTGTTCATAGATTCCACCCATGTGAGCAAGGTGGACAGCGATGTTAACCATATCTTGTTCAATATCCTGCCCAGGCTGGCAACCGGGGTGTATATACATTTTCACGATATTTTCTACCCGTTCGAGTATCCGGACGTCTGGTTACTGGAGGGGCGAGCCTGGAATGAAGCGTACATCTTAAAAGCCTTTCTGCAATTCAACCATAACTTCCAGGTGGTGCTGATGAACTCATTCATTGGGTTCTATCACGAACCTTTCCTGCGCGAGCATTTTCCGCTATGCCTGAACAATACCGGTGGCAGCTTGTGGCTGTGTAAGGAGTAAAAATCGCTGGCGGCGTCAAGGTTCAGGCAATTCAGGTAAAACCCGTGGTTGAATAGCTTTACTGCATACTGTACAGTCCGTACAGTTAAGCCAAAGCACACTGGGAGAAATGACATGTCGCGCATTCCAAAAGAAGGTTCCGAAGAAGCGCGCAAGCGTTTGCCCACACTCCTGGAACGGGCAAACCGTGGTAAGTCAACCCTGATCACGAAGCGCGGCATTCCCTACGCCGCCATCATGCCCGTGACCGCCTTGAACCGGCAGCAGTCAGGCATCAGCATCCGGGACCTACGGGGCAGCGGCAAAGGACTCTGGGGCAAGAACGTAAACGCCTGGATCGAAAGGATCAGGAACGAGTGGGAGTGAGCGCGAACCGCTTGGAGGATATTCCCGATGGCGTCGTGATTACCCTCGACAGCGCACCCATTATTTACTACCTGCAGGACCATCCCACGTTTGCAGCACGTTTCAGTCCATTGTTCGCCGCTGCGGCCGAAGGCAGACTGACCCTGGCCATCTCCACCATCACATTGGCCGAGGTCATGGCCGGCCCCTTCGCCGCTGAAAACGAGGTGCTGGCGATGCAGTACCGGGAGGTGCTGTGCCATTCCCCTGGTTGGCAGACCGTACCCGTGGACGAGAGCTTGGCTGCCGAAGCCGCTCGCCTGCGGGCACGCTACCGGTTGCGTCTTCCCGATGCCATCCAGGTCGCAACCGCCATCGTTACACGTTCATGGGCGCTTGTCACCCACGATTCGGCGCTGGGGAAGGTGAAGGATATCCGGGTGCTGGGGGTTGGGTCTTGAAAAATAACTCCAAAATTTTCTATTCATAAAAAAATTTGTTTCAATAAAGTACGTTTAAGGGCTTGGGGTCGAACTTCGATCCGCCGAAGTGAGCCAAGGAGAGATTAGCGGAGCGTGGAATTCGCGGGCTTCTCGGCGGTCACGGCCGGGCG
>JANLTO010000069.1:0-1654 GCA_031362985.1 Lysobacterales bacterium
ACAAACCCAAGGCTGATCATCCCTGGCGAACCCTGCGCATCACTCCACAGAATGCCAGTTCACCACCACCGACTGCGTTCACCGCGTCAAGGGGACATTTTAACTTGGGAGAAAAGGGGACATTTTAACTTTGCGTTGACACCTGAAAGAACGTCGCTGTGCCTGAAGCCGGTCAGGGTTTACACCAGCGCCGCATCAGGTTGTTGTAAATCTTGTTGGCCAGCCTCTCCTGGGGTGTTCCTGCAGCCACGTCCTGCACCCACCGGGTGAGTTGCGAAAGGTCGCTGAATATCTCCCGCTTGCCTATATCCTGAATCCGGCTTTCGGTGACGGTAACCGCCGCCAACCGGCATCCGCGGGTAACGGCTCCTACGCGGTGCAAGGTCCCGGCCGGATAGCAGACAGCATGCCCCGCCGGTAACTTGATCGTGACCGCCTCGTTAGCCAGGCTGTTGATCACCAATTCACCACCGTCGTATTCGTCCGGTGAGCTGAGGAACACTGTAGTGGCAACATCGCCCCGTGCAGGCGGTTCGCCCGCCAGCAAGGGATGGTCGAGGTGATCGCCGTAATACATACCCACGTCATACCGGTTCACCGTCATGGGCCGAACAATGCGTGGCACTGCCATGATGCGAAACTGCGCGTTGGATGTCAGCCGCTCATACACCTGTTTCTGTACTTCCTGGATGTGGATGTCTGTTGGGTCTCCCTGCAAATTGTTTTTCACATTCTGCGATCCCGGACCCGCACTCTGGCGCCCGTCAATGAACCTGGCCTGGCTCAACAACTGACGAATGCGCAGGCTCTGAGCCGCATCCAGTACATCAGGAATAATGAACATGGCAACTCCCTTTTCTTATTTTCAGGCCTACTGACACAGCCCGGTCATTCACGTTCTTAACCACCCGGTGATGGCATATCGTGCGCCCGTGGCGAAGGGGGCAACGGGCGAAACGCAATGGTAGGTTGGCACACGAAACAGGCTGATGGTGTTGAAACGCGGCATGAGTGTGCGCGTCACTTCGCCTTCATCATCCAGGATCTGCAGCAATCCGCCCCAGTCAGCATGCCAATCGCGGGTGAGGTTGATCACGTATGCGCAGAGTCGGCCGTCTTCTTCATGCAGGTCATTGTGCTGGCGCAGAAAATGGCCTGCAACATAGCGCGTTGCCTGCGCGTCGCTACGGCGTATCGAGTTGAAGCCGGTAATTTTGCGCATCGCATCCAACCAGGCCGGGCTGTTGATTTGCTCAATCACTCGATGCAGGAGCAAGTCGGAATGGAGCTTTTCCTTGTACGCAGTAACCATCATGAAACTGTCGTAGCGGAACTGGAACTCCTGCCGGGCTATGGCTTCGATTTCACGGTCCAACGCGTCTCGAGCACCTGCCTCCAGAACAGCCAGTTCTTTAGCCCATAATTTTCTTGGCCCGCTCCCGTCCCGGAACGTTAATGCCCAGGGCACTTCGTGGGCGAGGCAATCATGCAGGCGGCCAGCGACTTCCGGCCGCAAAGCCTGTTCCACCTGCAACACGCCGGTGGCGCGAAATTCGAGTGCAAGTGCGGCGAGGTCCAGATCCCTGTTGAGCATGCCCTGGGCCAGGAAAGCCGAATCATTCCTCTTGTCAGGTGGGTCACTCCGGACTGCTGC
>JANLTO010000071.1:0-4010 GCA_031362985.1 Lysobacterales bacterium
GCGGAGCGCTGGTGTCACCATCAATGGGAACCTCGCCCAGGTAATAGCCAACCGTGGCGCTTCCTGATTCCTGGTAAAGACCGCGAATTTGAAATCGCCGCTGACCAACCGAAACGCCCAGGCCTTCGGAAGCGCCTGGTATGAAACTGATCATTTCAGCCACGTCGCGAATATTGGATTGAACAATCAAGTCCTCTGTGAGCACCTGAAGGGACTGCGGCACGTCAATCAGTTTCTGTTCGCGCTTTTGAGCGGTCACGATGATTTCTTCCAGAGCCGCCACTTCATTCGCATCCATCGGCTCAACCTGAGCCAGGGCATCTGGTATGGCGAGCAAGGCGATTGGAACAAGTAGCCCGAATGTAAGTTGAAAAATACGCATGGCCTGATTCCTGGCAGGTTGAGGAAACCTGATGTTATGACAGTGTTAAGATAGATAACATTGAATTCCGACGAATAATCAATGCAATCGGAAGAAAATTACCTCAATACAGTGTTTATTATCTTCGGAGGCGGTTACTCTGAAACCCAACAGCTGAATTATTGATGATAAATGCACAAGGTGGCCTCTTGCTAAGAACCACAACCAATCCAACCCAAGCCCGTTCAATTGATCACTATGTCCTCCAGGTGCATGACCTTGAAAAAGCTGGACGAACATACGAACGCCTGGGTTTCCAGGTCATGCCACGCATGAAACACATTGAGATTGGCAGCGCCAACCGGGTGATTCAGTTCGGCTCTACCTACCTGGAGCTTATCGGTGAGTTGGAGAACGCAGTGCCTTTGGTTCGGGCCAACCTGGCGGAGCGTTTTGAGTGCGGGGAAGGTTTGACCATGGTAAGCCTGAATTCTTCGGAATTGGAAGCTGACCGCAGTCGAGTTGAAGCACTTAAGCTGAATCCCGCGCCCATCATCAGCGCGCGCAGAAAGGTCACCATGCCGGATGGGAGCGTAGATGAAACCGACAGCCGGTGTTTTTACATCTGGCGCCCGGACCGCCGCTATCTTTCGTTGTTCCTGTCGCAGCATCACAAACCTGAGGTGATCTGGAACCCTGAGTTTCAAAAGCACCCCAATACCGCTCTTGAAACCATTGGCATGACGTATGTATCTGACAATCCGGCAAAAGACCGTAACTACTTCTCAGAACTGTTGAAGACTCCCCCGGATGATGATGAGCCAGGCCTGGTCCGGTTTCGCGGCGCGCGTGGAGACACCTTCGAAATTTACAGCCGCGACCGACTGGCAGAAAGGTATGGCAGCAATACGCCTGAAATCTGCAACAAACTCGCAGGGTATCCGGTAGGCATAAAAATTACAGTGGGTTCACTTGCTCGTCTACAGTCCATTCTGGTGGATAACGACGTGAGGCATGCCAAGATAGCCGACACAGTGGTCATTAGCCCGGAAGAATCTCACGGGGTAGTCATCGAGTTTATTGAGTCCGTGACCTGATCGTCAGAAAGAGGACTCACAGGAAGCAAATCATGAGTGTGAAAACAGTATCCAAAACATCGCCTGAAGGCATATTCGTATCAAAACAGCCCATTGATTTCAGTGGCTCCACTCAGTTTTTTGACGACCAGGTCAAGGCGGAAGCGCTGGCGCTGGCGCGGAAAGCCACTCACAAAACATTTCCCGCTCTGGGTGAATCCCGTTACTCCCACGCACGGGTGTTCAACGCCAATCGTTACAGCATTCGCACCTACGTTCCGGAAGAAGAAGGTTCAGGCTATTGGGACCTATTTCGACTGTCTGAAAAGATGGTGGTCATGGTCGGAGACTGCAGCTACCAAAAGCCAAAGTGGCTTGGCGTCCCGGATGAAGGCTATTTCAAGATCCGACTGCTTTGGTCAGGCAGCCTGCGAGCGGCTGATGGGGAGAACTTGCTCGCCAGCCCGGGAGCCATGTTGGCCCTTTATCCACGCGGAACAAACTCCGGCTATTTTGTGGCCGAAGGCGCCCCGTGCAAAGTGGTTATCCTGCACTGCGCGATTTCCATGCTGTCCGAAGAGCTGGGCATTGATATGGATCCCGAGACGGCCAACATGCCCTTCAGCCTGCTCGCGCAGGGCGCCTCGGCAGACCCCCACCTTCAGGAACTCGACCTTACCCCGCGCCTGGTCAACGCCATGTCCGACATCCTGGACTCACGCGATCACTATACGGCCAATCTAAGGGACTGGTTTGTGGAAGCCCGGGCGATAGAAATCCTCGCGGCCGTCATGCAAAGCCTGGTGCAGGAACCGGAGCTGGCCATTTCGGCCAACCGGATCACACGGCGTGACCGTCACCGTATTCTGGAAGCCCAGGAAATCATCAAGGCCAGTTTGTCCGACCTGCCCACGATCTCCAGCCTGTCACGCATGATTGGCATGAACCAGACCAAGCTCAAGGCCGGCTTCAAGGAAATCGTCGGCTGCACCATTGGTGAATTCATCAAGCAACAACAGATGGAATCCGCAGCCCGCTTGCTCCAGTCCACGGAGATGGCGATCTCGGAAATCAGCTACGCAGTGGGGTACGGTTATCCGGCCAATTTCAGCCAGGCGTTCAAGCATTTCTATGGTTGTTTGCCGAAAAGCGTTCGCAACCGGGCCCATCCGGGCGCACACGCGAATAGTAGCTAAGGATTATCCAGGGGAAAGAAATGCGTGCAGCAGTCATTTATGAGCATGGCGACCGGGGGCGTACCATCCTGGAGGAAGCGTTTCCAGCCCCGGTTGCTCAGCCCGGATGGGTTGTTCTCAAAGTTCGTGCGACTTCACTCAACTTCCACGACATTTTTACCCGGCGCGGCATGCCGGGCATCACCATTCCCATGCCGGTGATTATTGGTTCGGATATTTCAGGTGAGATCCACGAAATTGGCCCCGGTGTTGAAGGCTGGGCTGTCGGCGATCGTGTGTTGGTCGATCCACTGCCCTGCGCCGGCACCGAGTGGAAATTCATCGGTGAGCAGTTTCATGGTGGCCGCGCTGAATTTTGTGCAGCGCATGCCGACCAACTGATCCGCTTGCCCGAGTCGGTCAGTTTCGAAGACGCCGCCTGTCTGCCGCTGGCCTATGCCACTGCCTACCGCATGTTGCTTACCCGCGGCCAGGTCAAGGCGGGTGAGAAAGTTTTGATCCTGGGGGCCAGTGGTGGTGTTGGTACCTGTTGTGTTTTGCTGGCCAAGGAAGTGGGCGCGGAAGTTATAGCCTGCGCGTCCTCGCCGGAGAAGGCGCAACGCCTCAAAGCCATTGGTGCGGATCATGTCATTGACTACAAACAAGTCAATTTCCGGGAGGCGGTGCATGAACTGGTCGGCAAGCCTCGCGTCACCGGCTCAGGTGGTGTTGATCTCGCCGTGAACTACACGGGCGGCAAGACCTGGAAAGACACCGTGCGCTGTATCGGCATGGGCGGGCGCCTGGTTACCTGCGGGGCGACCGCTGGTTTTGAGGAAGAAGTCGATGTGCGCTACATCTGGACCTTCGAGCACTCCATCATTGGCTCGGACGGCTGGAAGCGGGCAGAGCTGTGCGCTTTGCTCGACATGGTGGCCGACGGTCGGCTCAAGCCCGTCATCGACCGGGTGCTGCCGCTGGACGAAATCCACGAAGCCGAGCGCCTGCTGGAAGCTCGCGAAGTGTTTGGCAAAGTGGTGGTGACGCCATGAGTGCCGACAAAACGACCGTCGCGGAATTCAGTACCTTGGAAAGCATCCAGGCCAGCATAGATTCTAGCCCCTTTAATGCGTTCTGCCGCCTGAAAGTGGAAGAAGCAGACCTGACAGGAAAGAGACTCGTCATCCGTATGCCGGCACAGGCCGATATGGAACGCTTGGCCCAATCGGGCCAATGGCACGGCGGCCCCATTGCCTGCCTGGTGGATACGGCCGGTTGCTATGCCAGCATGATGGTGCTGGGCTATGGCATACCCACCATTAATTTCCGGGTTGATTACCTCAGACCAGCCATCGATACCGACCTGGTAGCGGTGGCCACGGTGCGCAAAGCGCTGGA
>JANLTO010000086.1:0-14148 GCA_031362985.1 Lysobacterales bacterium
TAATTGGCGCGTGTTGGGGTGGGGGTTGGGCGCCGCCGCTGGGTCGCCGATTAATTTGGGTTCTTTTAATTGGGGTTCACAGTCTGGTCCCTGCGTGTTTACTCGCCCCCCGGACTCTGACCCCGTCACTCTGACCCCGTCACTGGCCGAAAAGCGCTTCGTGACGGGCGGTGATCCGTTCCCACAGGTCGGCAACTTCGGGAACATCGAGACCAAACCGGGCGCGAAGGGATTCAAGCAACTCCTGAGGAGAGTGGATTAGCCACTCGCGCTTTCCACCGGGTGTGACTTGCTTGGCCACTCGTCCGACTTGGATGTCGTAGCCGTGCGGTGCGAACCTTTGACAGGTCAGGCTCTGGACAAAAGGCGAATCCGGCGAGCAGCTTAACCAGGCGCATTTTTCTGCAAACAGGCTCTCGTCCGCCGGGCCATGACGGAAATCGTAGGAATCGGCAGCGCCGCCTGCATGGTTGTGAAATCGCCAGCAATCACCCAACTGCTCCAGTGAATATGAAAAACCGCGCTGCTCAAACCGATGCGGTCGCAAGGGCACCGGCTCAAACGCCCCATCCCCGAAGCCTACGTCGGCTATCCACGGTTCATCCAACTGCACGCACAACACCAGGTGATTGCCAAACGCAGCATCTCCTCGCTCTGCACGCCGCACGCCGCCGGTCATACGCATCACCGTAAAGCCGGTTTCCAACAGTGCCCACTCCAGCAGGCCATTCATTTCATAGCACCAACCGCCACGAGCCTGGTCAACGATTTTAGTGTAGATGTGCTGTATGTCCAGATCCACTGGCCGCTGCAGTTGCACGTCCAGGTTTTCGTACGGAATAGACAGCAGGTGCTGGCGGTGCATCTGCTTTAGCGTGTCAAGGTCAGGCGCCGGCTTGCCGATGAAGCCGATGCGTTGCAGGTAGGCAGCAAGATTCACAGTTTTTCCATTTTGGGTTCGCCATTTCAGGATTCGATGAATCGCTCGATCACCTCGTCCGCGCCAATCAGGGGAATAAGGCGCAGAAGGACCTGTTCGAGCACCCCCGGTTCGGCGGCAGCAATGAGCTTCGCCTGGCGATCCTTCCAGGAGCGCGTCTGCACCAGATTGGCGGCAACCACTGATGGTCGATCCAGGTTGCCGACGGGCACCTCGGTTGGGACCCCGCGAATGCTGCTGCTGATCGGGCAACAAATCAGCAATCCGGTTTTCCGGTTGTATGCCTTCGAGGACAGGACCAGGGCCGGCCGGTATGTGCCCATCTCCTTGCCCTTTGGGGGTTCAAAATCCAGCCAAATTATGTCATTTCTCCCCGGAACGAACTGAGCCATCAATCCCCCAGTTCCTTGGCCGAGACTGGAGTTAACTCGTCCGCGTGGGCTGTTTCGGGGTTCAGTCCGACCAGGAGGTCTGCTTCGCAGAAAGGTAACTTGAGACGTTTGGGCATGCTGCGTTTTCGGGCTTCGATCACAATTCTGTTTTCCGTTACTTCCATGGTTACTGGGGTGTTGATCTCAAGCCTCGCTTCATTCAGGAGTTTTTTGGGTATGCGTACTGCTGCACTGTTGCCCCAGCGTTTGATTTCGGATTGCATCAGACAGGCTCCATAATGTATCTACAATAGTAGACACATTATCACACAACGCCGGGAGCTAACAGCGGGAGCCATCCTAAACCAGAGCTTGAGGGACTTGTGATGGAACGCATAGAGGTAATGGCCTTGAAGATGTGTAGGAAAAATGATGTGTCACATCCGACGCAAACAGGCGCTTGCGGAATCAATTGAAGGGTTGTGCCGCGGACCTGTGGCAGAATAGACGCGCACAAAACCAAATGCGCCCGGCGCATAAGGCAATCACTGCATGAGCCTGTTTGAGGAACTGAAACGAAGAAACGTGTTCCGCGTGAGTATTGCCTACCTGGTGCTCGGTTGGGTTTTGCTACAGGTCACCGGTGCGGTCGTGCCCATCCTGCAATTACCGGATTGGGTTGCCCGCTTTGTTTTGTTGATGCTGCTGATCGGCTTTCCCCTCGTTCTCATCTTTGCCTGGGCCTTTGAGCTCACACCCGAGGGTATCAGGCGCGAAAAGGACATCGATCGTACACAATCCATCACGCCACAGACCGGGCGCAAGCTGGACCGGGTGATTATTGGCTGCCTGGCGTTGGCGGTGGTCTTGCTTTTGGCCGATCGGTTTTGGGACAGGGAAAAGGTGCCAGCTCCCATTTCCGCCAGTTCCGCTGATAGGGTAACTCCTGTCTCAGAGGCTGAAGCGGCAAATGAACAAACGGGGTCAGAACAAACGGGGTCAGAGAACCATTTTGCGAAGACGACGGCGCGAGACGGCACCGTCCAGTCAGAAAATGGTTCTCTGACCCCAGTAGAATCAGCTGAAATCTCCGTCGCCGTCCTGCCCTTCGTCAACATGAGCGACGATGCGAGTAACGAATATTTCTCCGATGGCATCTCCGAGGAACTGCTGAACGTGCTGGTACGGGTCAAAGGCTTGCGCGTGCCGTCGCGCACCTCCTCGTTTAGCTTCAAAGGCACGGACAAGAAGATCAACCAGATTGGCAAGGAACTCCAGGTGGATCACGTGCTGGAAGGCAGTGTGCGCAAGGCCGGCGACCGCATCCGCGTGACGGCACAGTTGATCGACGTCAGCACCGATACGCATCTCTGGTCGGAAACCTACACGCGTAAAGTGGATGACATTTTCGCGGTGCAGGATGAAATCGCCCAGGCCATAGTCAGCGCGCTCAAAGTGACCTTGAGTGGCGCCGAGCAAAGCTCACTGGCACAGCATTCCACCGACAATGTCGAGGCCTACAACAAGTACCTGCTAGGCCGGCATTTGTGGAGCCAGCGCACCAAGCAGTCCTTGCTGGTTGCAGTGGAACCGCTGCAGCAAGCCGTGGCGCTCGATCCCCAATTTGACCAGGCTTGGGCAGCGTTGGCTGATACCTATGTCCTTCTTCCGGAATATCGCGCCGGTTCGATCGTGGAGTTCATTCCCGAAGCCCGGAAAGCAGCCGAGCGGGCGCTGGCAATCAATCCAGACTCAGCCCGAGCACTGACCACTCAGGCTTACATCAAGGCCATGTACGAATACGACTTTGCCGGGGCCAATGCCGATTTTGCCCGTGCCGTTGAATTGGAACCCGGCTACGCTACGGGCCATCAGTGGTTTGCCGAAATCCTTGCCGCGCAACGGCGCACAGACGAGGCACTGGAGCAAATCGAGCTGGCCATTGAAGCCGATCCGCTTTCAGCCGTCATAGCGCATATCAAAGGCTGGATCCTGATGTATACCGGGCGCACCGACGAGGCGCTCGCGCAGTACCAGGCAGCGCGCGCGCTGAATCCGCTGATGCCAACAATCCTTGGCAACATGGTGACTTTGAACCTCATGCGTGGTGAATACCAAACAGCCCGGTTGCTGTCTGCGGAACTCGGCCAGATACTCAATACTGACCAGGCCCCCGACCTGGCGCTGATTGACGCCATGGAAAATCCGGCGCTTAAGGATCATGCAGTGAAATTGATCCAGCAATGGCCGGATGTCTACGATGGCGCCATGGACCGGGCGCTCAGTCTGGCCTTGTTGGGCGAGTACGAACTGGCGCTGGACAACCTCGAGAAGGCTTTTGCCGCGGGTGATCCTTACGCCATCCACATGAACCGCCTTTCCCTGTATGACCCGCTGCGCAATGACCCGCGCTTCCAGGCCCTGCTGCAAAAGATGAATCTCTGGCCATGAGTTTTATCGGCGAGCTGAAGCGCAGAAACGTGTTCCGCGTGGCCGCGGCCTACGCGCTGGCGGCATGGGTGCTGCTACAGGCGATTGATTTCGTACTCGACGCCATCTCTGCGCCCAACTGGATCTTGCAGGTTTTCATCATGGCCGCCGCGGCTGGCTTCGTGATTGTACTGGTGTTCTCCTGGGTGTTCGAAATGACCCCTGAGGGCATCAAGCGTGAAAGAGAGATCGACCGCACGCAGTCCATCACTCCGCAAACCGGGCGCAAGCTGGACCGGGTGATTATTGCGTTCCTGGCTGTAGCGGTGGTGATGCTGTTGGCCGATCGTTTCATCGAAAAGGGGCCGGAAATGGGGTCAGAGCCCTTTTCCGGCACCGCAAACCCAAACCATGTCTCATTGGTCGAAGGGGAAAAGGGCTCTGACCCCATTTCCGCCATTTCCGCCCCGGCATCACCATCAGAAAAATCCATCGCCGTCCTGCCCTTCGCCGATCTCAGCCAGGCTCACGACCAGGAATGGTTTGCTGATGGCCTGGCCGAGGAAATCCTCAATACCCTGGCCAAGACGCCTGACTTGCTGGTCGTGTCGCGCACCTCTTCCTTCCGTTACAAGAAGAGCGAGCTCGACCTGCCCCAGATGGCTGCCGAATTGGGCGTGGCGCATATCCTCGAAGGCTCGGTACGCAGCTCCGGCAATCGAATCCGCGTCACCGCACAGTTGATCCGCGCCAGCGACGGTTTTCACCTGTGGTCGGAGAACTATGATCGCGATGTCGCCGACATGATTGCCATCCAGGAAGACCTGGCACTGAACATTGCCCAGGCACTGGAGACCACCATGGATCCCGCCGCACTGGCCAAAATGACCAGCGCCGGAACGCGTTCGGTCCCGGCCTATCAGGAGTATCTGAAGGGCTTGAGCCTGCAAGCCAATGCCGCATTCAAGACGAATCCAAGGCAGAGCTATCTCGAAGCCTATGAGCACTTTGAGCAGGCCCGCACCATTGATCCCAACTTCTCTGCCGCATACCTGATGGCGGGGGATTTTTGGCTGACCCAGCTGTCGCCCTCGCGTACCGACAGCGACTTGACCGAGCTTGAACCTTTGCAAATGGCCGCCAAATTCAGCGAACGCATCAACCTGGCGATTGAAACCGCACCCAGCGAAGTCGACCGCACTGGCTACATGGCCAAGAGGGCACTGTTTGACCTGCGCTTGCACGAGGCCATCCGGCTGTACCACGAATACCTGAGGAATCGGCCGAACGATGAGCAGGCGTGGTTTTCTCTGGCACAGGCTGCAGCGCTCTCTTCTGAACGGGAAGTATCCGAGGAAGTGCTGGAGCACAACCGGGTGCTGGGGCAACAGGACGCAACGGCTGCCAATCTCTATGTCAATAACGCCTACGCCCTGGATAAGGCTTCCATCGGGGCAGACTACGGTATCGAAGCCCTGACCCGCTGGCCGACGCACCAGGACATTGCGTACCAGACGCACAGAAGCCTGTTATGGGCCAGCCGCGTGGAAGAGGCGGCGCAAATGGCCGAGCGTTACCGGCAGTTGAATCCGGAAGGCAATCCCCTGGTTGATGCGCGCCAGGCCTGCGCTGAAGGGCGCCGGGGAGATGCCGAGGCCATCCTGGCGGGACTTGACCCGGCGGATAATTACGCCCGTTCGACGCGCTGGCATATCCTGAAACTGCTCGGCCGGGAAGAGGAAGCGGCGGACGTTTTGAGCCCCTACGCCGACTCCGGGGTGCCCTACCAGATGGCCGACTGGCTCGGATATCACAAGTTCGATCCCACACCGTTTCCCGCGGTAATGGCGGTGCTGAAGCGGGAAGGGATAGACCGCCCGCCGGCCGTGGATATTCCGTTCAAGTGCCCGCGCGAGTGAAATGGGGTAAGAAATCGAAAAGGGGTCTGAAAAGGGGTCAGAGCCCTTTTTTCCTTTGGCTGTCGAAACTTGAACACCATTATCGAAAAAGGGCTCTGACCCCTTTACGGACCCCTTTTCGCTACGCGCTGCAGGGCACAGCCGCCCTGCTGTTTATCTCGCTCAACACCATCATCCTGTCCCTGGCCATGGGCGTGCTGGCCGTGTGCAAGCGCCTCATGCCGCCCGGACCGCTGGCCAACGCGATCAACCGCTGGCTGTCTTGCCTCGGTGAAATTTGGGGTTCCGGTAACAATTTCGTGCTGCGGTTTTATCGCGGCATGGAATGGGATATCCGGCTGCCGGAAAACCTGGACCACGATGGCCGTTACCTGGTGCTGTGTAACCATCGGTCCTGGGTCGACATCATGGCGATGCAGTATGCCCTCAACTGGCGGGTGCCGTTTCTGCGCTTCATGCTCAAGCAGCAATTGATCTGGGTACCCTTCCTCGGCCTTGCCTGGTGGTCATTGGACTTTCCCTTCCTGCGCCGCTACAGCCGGCAGCAATTGCTGAAAAATCCGGCCTTGCGCGACAAGGACCTGGAGAACGCTGCCCGATCCTGTGAAAAGCTCAAGCACATACCGGTATCGATGATTTCTTTCCCGGAAGGCACCCGGTTCACGCCAGCCAAGCACGCGGAACAAAAGTCGCACTACCGGCACTTGCTGATGCCCCGTTATGGCGGCATCGGGCAGGTACTGTATTCTTTCCGGGATGCACTGGACACCGTGATTGACATGACCATTTTTTATCCCGCTGGCATACCCACCTTCTGGCAGTTCATCTCCGGCCAGGTGAAGAATATTTCCCTGCACGCCAGCCTGCGACCCATTGACCCGGGCTTGCGTGGGGTTAACTTTCGCCAGGACGCAGCGGCCAACCGCCAGTTAAAGACCTGGCTGGAAGATCTGTGGGCTGAAAAAGACCAGAAACTGGAGGACGCCCGGCAAGCGCCAGGTGCTGGCAGGAAAGCCTGAAGTCATTGATAATGAACACCCTGTGCGACTCGAACTAAAGGGAGACTGAACCCGTGTTGGAACATGAAGACGTCAAAGACCTGGTGCTGGACCTTGAGCAACGCATTGACACGATGCAAAACATGGGAGATGCCGAACTCGGCGGCTTTAAGCAGCTGGACTGGATCATCCTGGTCCTGTTCTCCATAGTCATACCCATCATCGCGTTGGTGGCTGCGCGATGAATAACCAGGTTTCTTCCGGCACAGCAGCCCCGAACAAGGAATATCACGGCGATCTGCTCAGCACTTACGGGCGCGAACCGCTGCTGCCCAGTGAACGAGAATACAAATTCTGGAGCGCCCACGGCTCCTGCTTTGCCTACGCTATTGCCACCTGGTGCTTCCTCACGGGAGGGCTCACTGCGCAGTACGTCGGGGCTGTGCAGGGCATGGTCTGCCTGATCGCCGGCAACCTCATCGGTACGTTCCTGGTCAGCGCATCGCTGTCGCAGGGTTGCCAGCGCTACGGTGTGGAGCAGATCGATTTCTGCAAGCCGGCATTCGGCCAGAACGGCGCCCGTATCGTGTTGATTTTTTACCTGCTCAACATGCTGGGCTGGTCAGGACTGATCCTGGTGATGTTCGGCAACGGCATTGCGAACATCGTGCACGAACTGGGATTTGCTTCCACCCATTGGCAGGTGGGTCTGGGTGTCGCGGTGGGTATCTGGCTGACCTACGTTATTACCACGCGGGGCGTACACCTGCTGGCCATGTTCAATTCGATCATTACCGTGGGCCTGATCATCATCATCATTTTTATGTTCTACATGCTGATCAGCGCACATGGCTGGGATGAGATCCTGGCCGCCAAGCCACTCGATCCCTTGCCGGTCCCATGGATGAATTACGCCATAGCCCTGGAATTGGGCATTGCTTCGGGTATGTCGTGGTGGGGGGGAATCGGCTTCCTCGCGCGCAACACGCGGTCACGCCGCAATGCCATATACCCGGAAGTCCTGCAGTTGGGCCTTTCGTTTGGCATTGTGTGCTCCATTGCCCTGTTCTCTGGGCTGGTGGTCGGGTCCGACGACCCAACCGAGTGGATGGTGCCACTTGGCGGAGTAGTCATGGGCGTGCTGGCGCTGCTGTTCGTGGCGCTGGCGAACATCACCTCGACCTCGGTCTCGCTGTTTGCCAGCGGCCTGGCGCTGCGGCATTTGCCCGGACTGCACAAGACGGGATGGAAACTGATTATTTCACTGACCTGCGTGCCCCTGGTATTTTTCGTGTTCTGGCCGCATGAACTGTACGACATGGGTGACGCGTTCCTGGCCTACAACGGCACCATGCACGCACCCGTTGGCGGCATCCTGATGGTGGATTATTTTTTCCTCAGGAAGCAGCGCTTGCACCTGCGCTCGATATTCGAGAAAGACCCCGGCGGGCAGTACTACTACGTCAAGGGCTTCAACATCCTGGCGTTGTCTTGCATCGTCCTTGGGCAAGCGACCTATTTTCTGGTGTATAACCCGTTCACCACAGAGACCAGCGCCGTGATGCGTTTCGTACCTGCCTCGATTGCCGCCTTCCTGCTGCCAGCGATGGTTTACTGGACCAGCATGAAATTCTGGGTACAAGGAGGCCGGCACAGCAGGCCGATTGACGAAGCGGCGCTGCCGGCCAGGCTGATAACTCCGAACCTGTAGGGCCAAATTTGCAGGCCCGAACTTGTATGGCCGAATTTAGGGGGCAGAGGATTACTCCAGCGCCCGTCCTTCCGCCCAGTTGATGACGTACCACACGGCTGCGTTGGGCAGATCCTGGAATGCACGCAAATTAACCAGCGCTGCGTCATACTCCCGAGCGCTGATTTCGCCGGCAGACAGGACGATACTGCGCGCCCCCTTTAATACCCCTACCAGGTTCTCGACCACTCCCTGGAACTGCTCCATGCCCGCGCAGGCTCCGTAGAACACCTGGGTGGCGAAGCACGGCTTTGCGCCGGCATCGCTTAGCAGCGCGGTCAATTTACGCCCGACCAGGGGGTCCGTGCCAATGTGGGCGTAGGAACGGTAGTAGGCGGTCCAGGCTGCCGTCAGGCCTTCAGGTTCCGGCCACAGGCGCATCAACTCATGGTCATCATCCGCCAGCACGATGCGCCCACCCGGCCGCGCAGCCACCACCATGGAGCGTACTGCGGCAGCCGGATCGGTGACATGTTCGAGCAGGAAACGGGCGTGGACCAGGTCCATACGGCCGACTTCATTTTCTTCCAGCGGCAAATGCATGGCGTCGCCAATGCGAAAGTCAACGATACAACCATCGGATTTTTCTTCAGTCAGTTGCAGCGCAGCCTGCACCTGGTCGGGATTGTGCTCCACCGCAATAACCGTCGCACCTACGGACAATTGCGTCGCCATCAAGCGGGAGAACTGGCCGGTGCCGGCGCCTACGTCCAGCACCCTCTTTTCACCAGAGAGCGCCAATGTTTTCAGGCAGGTCTCGTTGATCAGGCTGTTCATCAGCGCCAGCCGCTGGCGTTCCTTGGCGGAACTGCCGTGAATATAGTGATCGCTCATGACCGATTCACTGCAGGATTTCCGGTAGCGCTTGTTTGGGCGGTAGCGGCGCCGGCAAGGGAATTCTTGGCATCATTTCCGCGCGCGTCGCCGCATGGTAGACCGCGGTGGCCATGACGGCTGCAGCCTGCATCAGGTCACCCGGAACGATATGCCCCACATCGTCCACGTTGGAATGATGGGTGTTGACCTCGTAGTCCAGTGGATCCTGTACAAAATTGAAGCCCGGCAAGCCGACTGCGACGAACGAGAGGTGGTCTGTGCCATCGGTATTGATGATGGTGGTTATCGTGACGCCGAGGTCTTCAAAAGGCGCCAGCCAGGCTTCGAATATCGGCCTTGCCATGTCGTTGTCCTGCAGGTAGACACCACGGATTTTGCCGCTGCCGTTGTCGAGGTTGAAGTAAACAGACAGGTTGGCGTGGTCCGGTTTCAGGGTCATGCTCACCGGCTCGGCGAAGTGCCTGGCCACGTAGCCGCGCGAACCGCACAGGCATTGTTCTTCGCCACTCCACAAGGCTGCGCGCACCGTGCGTTGCATATCCAGGCCCAGGGTGCTGAGAATGCGCATGACTTCCATCACCACGGCGCTGCCTGCGGCATTGTCGGTGGCGCCGGTAGCGCCATGCCAGGAATCGAGATGGGCGCCCAGCATCACCAGTTCCTTGCGCTTGCCTGAACCCGGCATTTCGGAAATGACGTTGGTGCCTTCCAAACCGGGCCCGTAAAACTCAGCGGTCACGTCCAGTTCCACGGACACCAGGACCTTGCGCTCCAGCAAACGGACCATGCGGTTGTACTGCTCCGGCATGACCACCGCGGCGGGTGGCGGGATGGGAGCCCCGTCGATGTAGGAACCAAAGTCGCTTCCCATGATGATACCGCTGGTGCTTGCCCAAGTGGTTTTGAGAAGGGCAGTGACGCCTTCCTCGCGCCAGAATGCCGCAAGGCGACTGCCCAGCTTCAGGTCCAGCAACCACCGGTCGGCCAGGACTTCCAGCGGAACACCATCGATGTAGCGCGCGCGCTCATCCACGTCCAATGGATACTTGACCAGGGGCCACTGCAGTTCAGGTTTGCTGCCGGGCTCATTTGCCTTGCCGAGTTTTTCCAGGGCCGCATCATCGAAGCGGTACTCCACGGGCTCTTGCGGCAGGCTGAACAGCACCGGCAGGTCGATCATGACGATTTTTCCGCGCAGTTTGCCGCGGTACATGTCCTTGTAGGCCTCGATCTGGCGGGCGGTTTTTTCCAGGTCTTTATCCGCCGGCTCTTCCCCGCGCTGCCACAAAGGAGCAAAAATCACCTCGCCTGTGACCGGGCCATCGGTGGCCGGACTCCAGTCCGCGGGGAAAGCGGTCAGCGTCGTGTCCTGCGGCGTTTTCATTTGCAGTGCAATGCGCGACCACGACCAGCCACGCCCAAACCTGCCCCAGCTTTCCAGCCCCGTTTGCGCGATACCGGCTTCCTTGAAGGCGGCTACGGCATGATCCGCTGCCTGTTGAAAGCCCGGCGAACCCGTTACCCTGGGGCCGTTTTCATCGGCCAGCAAGTTCATGTAATCCATCACTTTCGAATGATTGAAGGCCTGATCCTTGATGCGGTGGATGGCATCGAGGTTGACCTCCTCGGATGTTGCCAGCACCGGCCACAAGGCCAGCAAGGCGATGAGGAAAGGCTTGTGGTAAGAATTCATTGTTGTTTCGGTCCCGCGACAGTAAACGCGTGAGTTTACACCAGCGGGGCTGTGCAGACTGACATTAGCCCAGCACGATTGGCCAGGCACCATTGGCCAAGGACAATACAAGTGCAGTACCCTTGCATAAACATCACTGTGCGGGCAGGTCCGCGGTACGCGATTGCATGGCCAAAGAGAAAGATCTTTTTACTACAATCCAGAAACCTGATTACGTCCGCAGCCGGCTGCGGGAAATTGGTTTCTGGTTTGTAGACATACCCCGCACATCCACCACCACGCTGAAACTGGCGTTTTATAAAAAGTACGGCAAGCTGTTTGGCAAGCCTTCGGCCAGCGCGGGTATCGGCATGGGCCTGATTCCCCACCACCTGCCGGCGCGTATGGTGCGCGAGCAGGTGGGCATCGAGTTATGGGATTCGCTGTATACCTTTGCCTTGGTCAGGAATCCGTTTGAACGCGCCGTGTCGCTGTTCCTGTTCCTGCAGAAAAACGGCAAATTGCAGGGCTGGACCTTTGGGCGCTACGCAGACCAGTTGGTGCAACCGGGCGGCTTCGACTACCACGGCCATTACCTCAGCAATTGCGGGTACATCTGCGCCGCAGACGGGGCCTTGCTGGTCACCGAAGTATTCCGCTTTGAACAGCGCGATGAGGCGCTGGGCGTGATTGCCGCCAAAACGGCCTGCCCTGATGTGGTGAGCAATAACAAGAAAACCTACGAATCCGGTGCGCGGCACTACAGCCACTACTACGACGCGGCTACACGCCGCAAGATCGAGAATTACTATCGCGACGATATCGAGCGGTTTGCCTATCGTTTCGAAAGTGAATAATCTGCAATAAATCAGCCCTGCCGGAGCGAAATCCTACCGGTTTTCCAGAAATTACCCATTGCTGCCCGGCACGGCTGCCGGCACGATAACGCTGGTGGATCGCTCATGCCGATCCTCGTGCAGACCCGTCGTTTTATAGCGCATTGATCTGTTACAATACAAAAGCACATATACCACATATACGTATACGTTTGGAGATAGCCCGTGGCGCAATTGCATTGTTATGTACCGGACGGCGTGGCCGAGAAAATTCAGCAAAAAGCGAAGCAGTCGCACCTGTCCGTATCAAAATATCTTGCCGAACTGGTAAAGCGTGATACCGCCAGCAGTTGGCCAGAGGCTTATTTCGAACATGTCATTGGCCGCTGGCAAGGGGAAGCACTCAAGCGCGAGCCGGAGGGAGAATTTGAACGCCGGGCGGATCCGGGTTGATGTACCTGCTGGATACGAATACCTGCATCCAACTGCTTAACAGAAAGGAGTCCAGCGTAAGTCGGCGATTTGCCCTCCAGGCTCCGCACGAAATCGCACTCAGCAGCGTGGTCAAAGCGGAGTTGTTGTATGGTGCACGCCACAGCATGCAGGTCGAGGAAAATCTCAGTTTACTCCGGTCATTTTTTGCGCCGCTGGTCAGCCTGCCGTTTGATGATCGTTGCGCAGAGGAATACGGGCAGATTCGCGCCGATCTGCGCCGCCAGGGCCGTCCGATTGGCCCCAATGATTTACTGATCGCGGCGACCTCCAGGGCATTCGACACCATCCTCGTGACTCACAATACCGCAGAATTCGGTCGTGTTGCTGGTTTGCGCATGGAGGATTGGGAGGAATCTACGCTGCCTTAATCGGCAAAGAACGGTAACGCGGTCCACCGGCGGCGACAATGGCATTGACCAGGGCCGGGGCCAGCGTCGGCACGCCCGGTTCACCGAGCCCGGTGGAACGGTAATCAAGGCCGATGAACGTTACGTTGATTTCCGCCGGCGCTGCGCTCATTCGCGTCACTTTGTAATCGTGGAAGTTTGAGTTGACCACCGCGCCATCCTTGAAGTTGATTTCGGTTTCCAGCGCAAGGCCAATGCCCATGATGACGGCGCCTTCCATCTGTGCGGTAGCGATGTCCGGGTTGAGCACCAGCCCGCAATCCACCGCACAGTCGACGCGGTGCACGGTGATCTCATCACCCTTGACTTCGGCATGCACCACCATCGCCACGTAGCTTTCGAAACTGTGGTGCACCGCTATACCCAGCCCCTGGCCCACCGGTAGTTCCCGGCCCCAGCCAGCCATGTTCGCTGCCTCATTCAGCACTCCGCGGCAGCGCTGCACCTGCTCCTGCTGCTGCGGGTCCTGGTTGTTGTCGTAGATGCCGCGGATAAACTCCAGCGTATCGACGCCGGTTGCACGGGCCAGCTCATCGGTGAACACATTGATGGCAAAGCCATAAAAGATGGCGTACACCGCCCGGTACCAGCCAATCCGGGTATGCGCCGGGGCCAGGCCGGATTCGACCCGCATGCTGGCGATGCCATAGGGATGCTTCGAGATATCTTCCAGGTCCTCGGCCGTGGGTTGGGCAACAGCAGGATCGAACAGCGATCCAATGGTTGGAAAGGCCGCGCGGTGCAGCCAGCCGGTGACTTTGCCATCGGCATCCACCGCAGCTTCGATGTGCTGGGCGCTGCAGGAATGGTAGTAACCGGTGCGCGTGTCTTCTTCGCGTGACCAGGTCAAACTCACCGGTGCGCCGACGGCTTTGGACAGGGCGGCCGCCTCTTGCACGTAATCGCACATGAATTTGCGGCCAAACGCACCGCCCGCCATCATCACGCGCACGGTGATGTCCCCGGGTTTGCGTCCCAGGTACTCGGCCAGGGTTTTCTGGATGCCTTCCGGGTCCTGGGTCGAAGCCCAGACCTCGCAGCGGTCTTCCTGCACCCAAACCAAACTGGCCATGGGCTCCATGGGTGAGTGCGACAGGTGACTACCCACGTAAGTCGCTGCATGCCGCACAGTGGCTTGCTTGAACGCCTTGTCCAGCGACCCTTTTTCAAATTCAGTTTTGGCGGGGGACTCGACATTGGCCACCAACAGCTGCTTGTATTGCGTGGTGTCATAGGAGCCGTTCGGGCCCGGTTCCCATTCGATTTTGAGTGCAGCCAACGCCTGCTGTGCCACCCAGTTATTGTCGGCGACCACGCCTACGCCGCCTACCGAGCCAAAAGCCTTTTCGAAGCGCGGGATTTCCACTACGTCCACTACGCCGGGCATGGCCAGGGCGGCGGACTTGTCGACGGACTTCAGGCTGCCACCAAAAACAGGCACATGGCGGATGGCGGCGTACTTGATGCCAGGCACTTTCTTGTCTGCGCCATAG
>JANLTO010000095.1:0-37133 GCA_031362985.1 Lysobacterales bacterium
GCGGGAAAAATTCGCCGCCGACCCGGGCCTGTATAACCAGGTGGCTGAGGTATTGTTTTCTCCACCACAAAGCGCGTCTTTAGGGGAGCCGGATTCAATCGACCTTATCCTGACGTTTCGCAATACGCACGGGTGGATCACTGATGGAATTGCCGAACAAATATTTGCAGAGTTTGCCAGGGTGTTGAAACCCGGCGGTATCCTTGGGCTGGTACAGCACCGGGCAAAAAATGGCACCGACCCAAAGGTGACCGCTGAACTGGGCTATGTTTCTGAACAGGCGGTCATCGAACTGGCCTTGGCTGCCGGTCTGTATCTGGAAGCGCGATCTGAAGTAAACGCCAATCCGGCAGATACCAAAAATTACCCGGATGGCGTATGGACATTGCCCCCAGGCCTGGTCTTGTGCAGTGAGCTTAGCGACCCTGAAGCAAAAGCGAAATGCGCAGAGCCGTACGTGGCCATTGGAGAAAGCGATCGCATGACACTGCGGTTCAGGAAGCCATTGGCGTATTAGCGTTCACCAAGCTTTATCTCGAGGGATTCGCTGGATTCAAGCCAGTCCCATTCGAGTTGTTCCAACCTGGCCTTTTGCACGGCCTGGGTTTTTATGAGGCTGGTGAGTTCGTGCTTGCGTGAGCTGTCACGGTACAGGTTTTCATCCGCCAGTTGTTGCTCCAAGGCGAGTAACTGCTCGCGTGCGCTTGTCATTTCCCGTTCGAGTTTTCGCACCTGGTCGGTGAGGGGCTTCAGTTCTGCTCTGCGCTGTGCTTCCAGCTGGCGAATTTCGCGACGACCAGGTGACTTTCCCGCGCCAGGTTGCTCTGCCGCGGGAATGGCCTTGCTATCTTCCCGTCGCGCCAGCCATGCAGCATATTCATCCAGGCTTTCGTTAAATACTTCCACCTCGCCATCGTGCACGATGACCAGTTCATCACAGACCATGCGCAGCAGGTGGCGGTCGTGGGAAATCAACACCAGGGCGCCTTCATATTCCACCAGGGCCATGCTCAGGGCCTGGCGCATTTCCAGGTCGAGATGGTTGGTTGGTTCGTCCAGCAACAGGAGGTTGGGTCGCTGATGGATTATTAAGGCCAGCACCAGGCGGGCTTTTTCACCCCCCGAAAAAGGTGCAACCGGGTCAAATATCCGGTCGTTGCTGAAGCCAAACCCGCCGAGGTAGTTTCTGAGTTCCTGCTCGCGCACACCCGGATGCTGGGCCTGGATGTGCTCGAGCGGGCTCAATTGCGGCTGCAGCAATTCCAGTTGGTGCTGCGTGAAGTAGCCTATGCGGGTATCACGGTGAATAATGCGTTCGCCTTGCAGCACCGTGCTGCCGTTGGCCAGGGCCTTCACCAGTGTTGATTTTCCTGCGCCGTTCACGCCCAGCAGGCCCAGGCGGTCACCGGCGGCCACGCTGAGATTTACTGCATTTAACACTGGCGGTTTGTTGGCGTAACCGGCCACCACGTTGCTTAGCTGCAGTAAATGCTGAGGTTGTTTTTCAGGAGCTGGAATGGAAAAGTGAAACTGTGAATCAACGTGGGCAGGAGCGATCTGCGTCATGCGATCCAGCATTTTCAGCCTGCTCTGAGCCTGCTTGGCCTTCGATGCCTTGTACCGGAAGCGATCAACATAGCTTTGGATGTGATTGATTTCACGCTGCTGTTTGACGTGCAAGGCTTGTTGCTGCGCCAGTTGCTCGCCGCGTATTTTTTCGAATTGGCTGTAGTTGCCACTGTAGACCGTGGCTTGCTGGTGTTCCAACTGCACTATGCGGGTGCACACGCCGTCGAGGAAATCGCGATCGTGGGAGATCAGTAACAGGATGCCGGGGTAGCGATTCAACCACGCTTCCAGCCACAGGACAGTTGGCAGATCCAGGTGATTGGTCGGCTCATCCAGCAGCAGCAGGTCCGAACGGCACATTAGCGCCTGGGCGAGGTTAAGGCGCATGCGCCACCCGCCGGAAAACGCGTTGACTGGATGATGTATGACAGCTTGTTCAAAACCGAGCCCGTGCAGTAACCGTGCGGCGCGGGACTCCGCGGTATACCCGTCAATGGCCTCAAGTTGCGCCCATGCGGCATGATGCTCTGCGGCAGGGTTGCCAGCGTGTTGTGGTTCCGAGGCTGTCTGCAGGGTTGCCTGCAGGGCGCGCAACTCAGTGTCACCGTCCACGACAAATTCAAGCGCTGATTGTTCGCAAGCAGGGCTTTCCTGCGCCACGTGTGCAATGCGGTACTCAGCATCCAGCGAAATGCTGCCATCGTCCACTTCGAGCCGGCCAAGGATTGCGTCGAACAGAGATGACTTGCCACTGCCATTGGCGCCCGTGACACCGAGGCGCTGCCCGAAATGAGCCTGCAGGCTTGCATTGGCGAACAGCAGCCGGTCGCCGCGGCGCAGGCTGATCTGGTTAAGTTGCAGCATGAAACAAGAAATACAGCAAAAGTGTGAAGGCACGGTATTATACGCGGAGAACGTTTTGCGTCAGGTGCATTTTGAATTCTTGTCTGGATTGACGGGGGAAAACAGTGTCCGAGCAAACTCAGGGTTCCACCTCCCCAGGAACTTCCGCGCATTTGCCCACCGGTGCAGGCCACGGACCGTCGGCCGCGGCAAGCTATAACGTCAAGTCGTTCGTCGCTCCAGCTCGCGACCTTTCCCCGCGTGCCCCTCTGCAATGGCTGCAGGCCGGCTGGACCGATTTTTGCAGAGCTCCGGCTCTGAGCCTGGCCTGGGGAATGTTGTGCACTTTGCTGCTAGCGGTTGTGGCGCTGGCAGCGTGGAATTTGGGTCGTTGGGTTCTGCTCATCAGCGTTCTATCCGGATTTGTTTTCATCGCTCCCCTGCTGGCATTTACCCTGTACTCTGTGTCCAGGCAATTGAGCAACGGCCTCAAGCCCAGCCTGGTTCAAACCCTGGCGGCAGCGCACAGGACATTTGCTAACTCGCTGGTATTTGCCCTGGTGTTACTGGTGATTTTCCTGCTGTGGGCCCGCGCCGCTTCCATGGTTTACATCTTCTTTCCGGCCAATCCAGGCACTGGCGCGGGAGGCCTCGTATCCTTCCTCGTTGTTGGCTCGGCGGTCGGGTCGGTCTTTGCCTGGGTTGCGTTTGCTGTCAGCGCGTTTTCCCTGCCCTTTATTGCCAACCGCGAAGTGGACGTGGTTACTGCCGTCGTTTCCAGCATCAACGCGGCCCTGCGCAACAAATGGACCATGCTCAGCTGGGCGCTGGTTATCGTGGTGCTCACCGCGGCGGGGCTGGCCACCGGCTTGCTTGGTTTCATCCTGATCATTCCCTGGTTGGCCTATGCGACCTGGCATGGTTACCGTGCTGCGCTGGACGTTTCCGGCTGGAAAACGTTGCCGCAAGGTGACACAGGTTCCAGGGGGGGAACCTGATATGCGCTCGCTGTCGGCGCAGGATGCGTCGTTTATTTACCTCGAAAGTGATCACACCCCGATGCACATCGGTGGCGTATACCTAATGGATGCTCACGATGCGCCGGCAACTTTCAATTACAAAAAATTCTGTGCGCACATCGAGAGTCGCCTGGTCTGCTCTCCCGTATTCAGGCAACGCCTGGTGGAAGTGGCGCTGAGTCTTGCTCATCCTTACTGGATCAACGACCCTGAATTTGTCCTGAGCCGCCATCTTCCGCGTTTGAGTTTACCCACCCCGGGTGGCTGGAAGGAACTGATGCAGCTTTCTGCCCAGGTATTCGGCCAAACGCTGGCGCGTAACCGGCCATTATGGGAGCTGAGTTTCGTGGAGGGCCTGGACAATGTACCCGGCTTGGCGCCCGGTTCGTTTGCGGTAATCAGCAGGGTACACCATGCCGCGGTGGATGGAGGCTCCGGGGTGGAATTGATGGGAGCTTTGCTGGATACCTGTGCAAAACCCCGTGCGCTCGATTTGATCGACGATTGGCAAGCCGAGCAAGCGCCCGCAGCGGCCAGGGTGGTTGCAGCAGCCTATGCCCGGCTTGGAC
This sequence comes from Lysobacterales bacterium, assembly GCA_031362985.1. Taxonomy (GTDB): domain Bacteria; phylum Pseudomonadota; class Gammaproteobacteria; order Xanthomonadales; family SZUA-36; genus SHZL01. The sequence continues at coordinate 4,001 of JANLTO010000095.1, forward strand.
AGAAATCCATAGCTTTAGGCAAATTCGTGGGCGAGGTCACTGCAGGCGCCGTCCAGGCCTATGCAAAGCGGCGGGCTCTATACCTTGAACCGCCGCCCCGTTTGTTGTCTGCCCCCGTTTCGCTGCTTAACCAGTCGGTGTCTTCCAGCAGAACGTATGCTGCAGTTGATTTTGCCTTGGAGCGTGTGCGCCGGCTTCGCGGTGCAGTGCCAGGTGCAACGGTTAATGATGTGGTCCTGGCGGTGTGTGCCGGTGGGTTGCGGAAATACCTGTTGGATCGAAGGGCCTTGCCGGAAAAACCTCTGGTCGCCATGGCGCCAGTGTCCGTGCGCAACGATAGCCAAAAGGGTAGTGCAGGTAACCAGGTCTCGGCGATGCTGGTCAACCTTGCCACCGATAGCGCCGATCCCGTGGATCGTTTGCAGCAAGTCTGCCGCAGCACGCAGGCCGCAAAAATTTATTCCAGTGCCATACCCGCAAACAAGATTGCCGAGTTCATTCCATCCGAGACGCTTGCGGCAGCGGCCCGGCTCTATTCCCGCACCCGGCTGGGCGGGCTTCACAGGCCCTTGTTCAACCTGACCATTACCAATGTACCAGGCCCGCAAGTGCAGCTATACCTGGCCGGGGCGCGCATCAAGCAACAATTCGGCATGGCGCCAATCCTGGATGGCCTGGGACTCACCATCGTGGTGCTCAGTTATGCTGGGCGAATTTCCCTGGGCTTAACTTCCTGTTACACGGTAGTCCCTGACCCTGGCGAGTTGGGTAAATGTATTAAGCAGGCGTTGCAGGAACTCGAAGCCGGAGCGCTTGAGGCTGAAGCGCGCCCTGCGGGCGACAAGCACCGGCGCGTGGCATCCGCGATACCAGTTCAAAAACACCAGCCGCCGGCAAATGGTGCTGCGGCCCTGGAGCGCCTCAGGGAGGCCAGCCGGGCTCTGCAAGATGCCATGGACTCGCTCAGCGGGAAAGCCGGAAAGTGAAGCAGCCACGGCAAGAGCATCAAGCAGGGGAACCGGTCGGTCACGCGCACCGCCCCTCGCGCCTGCTGTTCTTGCTGGAGGGTAGGGCAGTGTATGACGCGGCTGCAATGATTCCCATGTTTGCACTCAGGCGTTTTCTGCCAACAGGTGACGGACACCCCGTGCTGATTCTGCCTGGTTTTTTGGCAGGCCCGGGAAGCACCCAGCCATTGCGTAAGTTCCTGGCGGAACTGGGTTATAAATCACATCGCTGGAAACAGGGCTACAACATGGGTTACAGCTTGCGTTTGCACCAGGGTATGCGCAGTCGCCTCATGGAACTGGCAGATCGCTACGGTGAAAAAGTGAGCGTGATCGGATGGAGCCTCGGCGGAGTGTACGCGCGTGAACTGGCGCGCGAAATGCCACACCTGGTGCGCCGGGTAATTTCTATGGGTAGTCCCTTTCGGGGACATCCAAGTTCCAGTAATGTGCACGGGGCTTTTGAACTGTTCAGCTATGTGCGCTACAAAGACATGCCGCGGGCCATGCTGCAGAACCTGGGCACGCCGCCACCCGTGCCTACTACCGCACTGTACACTCGAGGCGATGGAGTCGTGGCGTGGCAAAGCACGGTCGAAGTTTCAGATCGCACCGATGTTGAAAATATTCACGTTGGAGGCGCACACCTTGGCCTGGGCTTCAATCCAAGAGCGCTGATTGCGATTGCGGACCGTCTGGCTTTGCCTGCAGGGCAGTGGTCTCCGTTCAAACCCTCGCGTTTGCTTCAGCCTTTTTTCCGCAATTGGTATCCCGACTGGCTGGTGCACGGCAAATCAAACCCGCTGGCGGAATAACTGACTTGGCATGCACAACCGGGCCGGTGGGGTGTTCGGCAGATTCTGGGAAATAGCGGGTCAATCCCAGGTATTGGCGGTCTTGTCGAAATCTGCCCGCTGCGGGCGAACCACGCAAAAGCGCTGCCCGGTTGGTGCTTGCATGACCACCCAGGTTTTGACAGGCCCGAGACGGCGGGCTCCCAGGGCTTCGAGGCGCTTTACTTCCGCTGCGATGTCATCAGCCTCGATATCTAGGTGCACCCGGCTGGGATGGGAAACTTTCTGAACTTCAATGTGGTAGTCCTCAGGCCGCGTGTCCAGCATCACGTAGGCTGGTCCATCCGGACCACGGGATTTAATCCCCAGTGCGCTGCTCCAAAAAACTGCTGCTGATTCCAGGTCGTCGGTCTGACAATCGATGATGAATCCCGCCAGTTGACTCTTGTGCATGATATTTTCCTCAAGGCTTCAGCATGGCTACGCAGAGGCGATCGTCACGATTCCAGGCCCAGCCGGCGATGCATGATGGGGCTGGTGGTAGTGTATTGCAGCCGGGCTTTCTGCTCCGGGTGCAGATACTGCTGGACAGCAAATGAGGCGAGAGCCGCTTCGTGGAATCCGCTCAATATGAGTTTTTTCTTGCCCGGGTAGGTGTTGATATCGCCCACGGCGTAAATACCGGGAACACTGGTCTGGAATTTTTCTGTGTCTACGTGAATGCTGCGCTTATACAGATCCAGTCCCCAGTCCGCAATGGGCCCAAGGTGAGGTGACAAGCCCCAAAATACGTATACCTCGTCGGCGGCAATTTGATGCATGGTGTCGGCATGGTCAGATACGTTCAGTCCGCCGAAACTTCCATCTGTTTCAAACACTCCGCGTGTATTGCCCTGGAATTCCTCCAGTAACTTGCCGTCCGCCAGCGCTTTCATCTTTTTGACGGATGCAGGTTGCGCGCGGTACTCGTCGCGGCGGTGCACCAGGGTGATATGGCTGGCTTTGCCATGCAGTTCCAGCACCCAGTCCAGGGCCGAGTCACCACCGCCAAGAATGATGATCTTTTTGCCGGTAATTTTTTCCTTGTCGGTTACGCGATAGTGGATACGGGAATTTTCCCATGGTTCAGCTCCCTGCACACGCAAGCGGCGTGGCTGAAACGCTCCCAGCCCGGCGGCGATGATGACCGTGGCAGTATCAAATTGTTGTCCGCTACTGGTTTCCAGCAGGAAGCGGCCGGTTTCGCAAGCTTTCAGGCCGGCGACTGTTTGCCCGAGATGGAACTCGGGGTGGAAGGGCTCTATTTGTTTCATCAGGCGATCAACCAGTTCCTGTGCACCGCAAACCGGGATGGCCGGTATATCGTAAATGGGCTTGTCCGGATAAAGCTCGGTGCATTGGCCGCCAACCTTGCTCAAAGAATCGATCACATGGGCGCGGATGTCCAGCAAACCTAACTCAAAGACCTGGAACAAACCCGCAGGGCCTGCTCCAACAATCACTACATCGGTTTTGATACTCATGTCATCCCGTCTAATTTGCTATTGTTCTTGCGCAAAGGTCCGCGCCATAGTACACCAACGGCACAAGCGCTTGGGCCACAAGAGCCAGTGCCACAAGAGCTTGGGATGAAATGGCGGGCTTCAAGTAACCGGGAATACCGAACATGACACAAGTCAGGGAATTGCGACTGGAACCCAGCTGGAAAATGTGCCTGCAAGACGAGTTTCAGCAGGTTTACATGCAGGAGTTGCGCTCCTTCCTATTGCAGCGGAAAAAGCAAGGTGCAGTGATTTATCCGCCCGGGCCGCTGATTTTCAATGCGCTGGACTCGACTCCTTTTGATCGTGTCAAGGTCGTGATTCTTGGGCAAGATCCTTACCACGGACCGGGGCAGGCGCACGGGTTGTGCTTCTCCGTACCGGATGGGGTGCAGTCTCCACCTTCGCTAGTCAATATCTTCAAGGAAATTGAATCGGACCTCGGGCTTTCACCTGAGTCCATGAGGAATCTTCGGTCCAGAGGGAATCTGCAACCTTGGGCGGCGCAGGGGGTGTTGCTGTTGAACGCGGTGCTGACTGTTGAGCAAGGCCACGCAGGTGCACACCAGGGCAAAGGGTGGGAGCGTTTCACCGACCGGATCGTGCTTGAGCTGAATCAGCGCCGCAACAACCTGGTATTCCTGCTGTGGGGAAGCTATGCCGGTAAAAAAGGTGATTCCATAGACCGGTCCCGGCACCTTGTATTGAAGGCGCCACACCCCTCGCCCTTGTCAGCTCACCGGGGATTTTTTGGATGCCGGCACTTTTCCAGCGTTAACAGCTATTTGCAGGAACATGGGCAGGAACCCATTCAGTGGACCTGAGAGGGTTCTTTTCTCGCTGAACTGCCCTGGTGCGATTTAGCCGGGAATGATTTTGAGTGTTTCGTCTTGCGGCATCCAGTCTACGTGCTTGTCCCAAAACACGTTGGCCTGTGGGGTGCGGTCAAGCGGTTCATCAACGCAAGCCAGTGCAACGTGGGTTTCGCCACTCCAGCGGCTGGATTCGAACAGCATGCTGCTGCCGCAAATTTTACAAAACCCGCGCCTTGCTTCAGGGGATGAAACATACCATTGCAGGTGCTCGCCCTGGGTTAGCTGAAAGTGTTGGCTGCGCACACCAAACCAGGTAACGAAACCTGCGCCGTGAGCCCGGCGGCACATGCTGCAATGGCAGTGCGCGCACCATTTGCTGGGAAGCGCAACAGTGAAGCGAACTGCACCGCATAAGCAGCTTCCGTTGATAGTGCGGGAGGTCACGGCGCCGGGCTTCATTGCGTTAATACGTAGGCAGACACCCTGATCCACATGACAATTAAAACCAGGGAGCTGGCAAGATAGGCGCCGAACCGATGCGTGGTGTGGTTGTAGCTGCAGTGAATCAGGCTGTGAAGGGCGCGCAAAGCGACGAACGCCCAGGCCATTTTTACCAGAGTTTCGTCCTGGATTAGCAGCATTAGAGAAAGCAGGATGACGAGGTAAAACAGCACGGGCATTTCAAACAGGTTCTTGAAATTGTCCGCCGGCGCCGCAGAAGTGGTGAGCACGGTAGCGACTTCAGCCCGGGTAGCAAGTTGCTGAGGGTCTATGTTCTTGCTGGCCATCTCGCGCAAACGTGTGTAGTACATGAAAATCCAAACCAGGAAGGTCAGCAGAACCATGCCGAGCAGGGGCATTAAGATGGGTTGATAAAACATGCTGCCACCGCTTGAGTATCGTATTGCGGGAATGTTAGCAGATTATCCCGGGGGCGCGACGGGGCCGGCTGGGCGTAACAGCGAATTGCCCTCCGGTCAGTAATGCGCCAATCGGGCAGGGCTCCGATACAATCGGTCGCAGCAATCAATAACTCCGGTAGGAGTAACGGCTTGCCGGGGTTTGCTCCTGGGTGTACAAGGCGGCATCTATGATGGACCACAGATGAATTATCCAGCCCAGCAGAATCATCCACAATAGCGCAGTCAGCAGAAACATGCAGGCTGCGATCAGCCAACGCCCTTGTAACAACTGCCCAAGTCCGGGTATGCAAAAGCTGGCAAGTGCTGCAATTACGTTACCGCAGGATCCGGCGCCCATCTTTAACTCCTTGTGCCCAGCGCTGTTGGCTGGCAGTTCGTATTGGTGTGGTTGCTGTGGAGACTATTAATGCAGTTTGTATGCCAATAGCGGGGCTCGCCCAGGGTACTCACTCTGGCAAACCGCCCAATCGTCCCCAAGCACGGCCCCGGGCAAGGCTTGGGCAGCCATTGGCAAGGCCCCTGCACGATCTGCGCAAGCCCTGAGCACGGTGCGCAAGCGTTGGAGCAGCGCTTGCGACAAACCAATTGTGGCGAAAAGGCCTGATTTTTGGTGAAATTCAATAAGCATATTCCCGCGCGGCCAGGGTAAACGTGCGCTTGCCGCCACCCAAACAACTGCGGAACATGATCAGGTGTTCCACCAGGGGGTGCATGGGGTCCCATGCTTCTCCACGCCCACAGAGGGTTTCTCCGCCGGGCGTGGTAATGACCAAATTTTGGCTGCCGTCGGCTGCCAGCCAACGATCAATGACCTCGGTCTTGCCCGGGGCCATCATGCCTTCGAACGTATTGCGCTCCGCCGTGAGCGCACCCGCTTGCGCTCCGGTACGCCACGCGGATGCTTGCTTGCTGTGTTCACCGGAACCCAGTTGCCGGGGGGCAGGCGATGGTAATTCCGTGAACGACATACGTGATACCAGGTCCACGAGCTGAGCGGCGCTAAATCGCGTAATTTCCTGTTTTGCTGTGTCATTGGGCAAGCCCGCATCCGCCGGGACTGGTAGCTTGGTCGCGGTGGCAGCACTCAGCTTGCCCCGGGCCCGGGGTGTCGATGCTGTTGATTGTTCCGAGGCCAGAGGGAGCGGAATTTCCTGCGTGATGTGCGTTACGTTGCTGCGGGTATAAGGCATCAGTTCAACGGCCAATGCTGGCCTCGGCGCACTCGACCTCAGTTCAGCGGGGCTTTGCAGTGGGCGCAAAGGCAGAAGCAGCAAGGCGCCATGCACCCCAATGGCCAGTGACAGCCAGGCAAGGTCGGTTTTCTTCCACGGCATAAAGGACGAGGTTGTCACCATGATCCTGCTGAATGTGTACCATTGATGTGGCTGACATTATGCCAGCCCCAGCTTAATTTCCGGTTAAATTCAGACGTGCATCAGCATGCGGCCACTGCGCTTCAATGTATAATGGCGCAGCATTTCAACCGCACTCAGAAGGACATGTATCGATGAGCTACCGGCATATCAAGATCCCGACATCGGGGCAGAAAATCACTGTTCAGAATAACCGTTTGCAGGTGTCCGACAATCCAATACTGGGTTTGATTGAAGGCGATGGCACTGGTCCGGATATCACCAGGGCGTCTCTCAGGGTGTGGGATGCGGCCGTAGCAAAAGCTTACGGCGGGAAACGAAAAGTGCATTGGGCTGAACTCTACCTCGGTGAGAAAGCTGCGGGAATGTATGACGGCGACTATTTTCCGGCTGAGACACTGGATGCTATCAAGGAACTGGTGGTGGCAATCAAGGGACCACTGACGACACCTGTTGGTGGCGGCTTTCGTTCCTTGAATGTTTCCCTGCGACAGGAACTGGATCTTTATGCATGCATCCGTCCGGTTGAATACTTCAAAGGTGTACCTTCGCCCATGCGCCACCCCGAAGACGTCAACGCCGTGATTTTTCGTGAGAACACGGAAGACGTTTATTGCGGCATCGAGTTTCAGTCCGGCACCGCCGAAAATGAAAAACTGGCCCGCTTCCTGCGCGAGGAGATGGGCGCAGAGTTCTTCGAAGGCGCTGGTCTGGGCATCAAGCCCATTTCCGCATTTGGCTCCAAGCGACTGGTGCGCAAAGCCATACAATACGCAATCGACAACGGCAGGGACAGCGTGACCCTGGTGCACAAGGGCAACATCATGAAGTTCACCGAGGGTGCGTTCCGCTCGTGGGGCTACGAAGTTGCCAAACAGGAATTTGGTGACTACACGATTACCGAAGATGAGCTGTGGTCAAAGTACGATGGCAAGCGACCTGAAGGTAAAATTGTGATCAAGGATCGTATTGCCGACATCATGTTCCAGTTGATGCAATTGCGCCCGGCTGAATTTGGCGTCATTGCCACCACCAACCTCAACGGTGATTACCTCTCGGATGCACTGGCAGCAGAAGTGGGCGGGATGGGTATCGCACCGGGGGCCAACGTGGCAGACCACATTGCAGTATTCGAAGCAACCCATGGCACGGCTCCGAAATACGCCAACCTCGACAAAGTGAACCCCAGTTCGCTGATGTTTTCCGGTTCCATGATGTTCGAATACATCGGCTGGAAGGAGGTCTCCGTGCTGATCAACAAAGCATTTGCCAGGACCGTGGGCGAGGGAATCGTGACTTATGATTTTGCCCGCCAGATGGAAAATGCGACCGAAGTATCCACCTCCGGATTTGCAGACGCATTAATCCAGCGGCTCTGAGTGCCAACGGGACTGCAGCGGCGTGACCCGTGATTTTTTTGGTGAAGCCGCCCGCTGCCTCGGGCTGTGTGATCCGAGCGCCAAATGCGCGGCAGTAACACTGCTGGCAGCAGCGGTCCAGAGCGGCGCAGTTTCGCTGGATTTCAACACACCAGCGCTCACTGAAAGCCAACCTGGCCGACCGGCACTGCCCGATCTCGTAAGCCCTGCACGCGTTCCTCGCCGGCGACTGGGCACGCCGGCAGGCCGCGCTGCCCTCGTTCACGCCATCGCCCACATTGAGTTCAATGCAATCAATCTGGCCCTTGACGCAGTATGCCGCTTTCGCAATATGCCGGAAGCGTATTACACAGATTGGGTGTCGGTGGCTGCTGACGAAGCGCGGCATTTTTGTTTGCTGGCAGTACGGCTGGCCGAGTTGGGTTCGGCGTATGGTGACTTACCCGCACACGGTGGCCTGTGGGAAATGGCTGATTGCACAGCGGACTCCTGCATCGCGCGCATGGCCCTGGTTCCCCGCGTGCTGGAGGCCCGCGGCCTGGACGTAACCCCGGGCATTATCGAGCGCTTGCGGCAGATTGGCGACACCAGGACGATTGCAGTTCTTGAAGTAATTCTTCGTGAAGAAGTTGCCCATGTTGCAATAGGCACTCGCTGGTTCAACTTCTGCTGCAAACGCGAAGGCAAGGAGCCTTTGCCCACCTTTCTCGAACTTTTGCAAACCCGGTATTCCGGAACCGTACGCGGTCCCTTTAACCACGAGGCGCGTTTGTCTGCCGGTTTCAGCCCGGCTGAGATGGAAGCACTGACGGTGGCCTGCGATGGCTGAGTTCAAAGATCATTTTTCCGGTCACGCAGGCGATTATGCGTCATTCCGGCCAGGGTATTCTGCTGCGTTATACCGGTGGTTGGCGGACATATCTCCCTCGAAGGAATGTGCCTGGGATTGTGCCACCGGAAACGGGCAGGCCGCGCTGGGTTTGGCGCAATTCTTCAAGCGGGTGATCGCTACCGACGCCAGCAAGGAACAGATCGAGCACGCCGCGCAGATCCCTTCAATCGACTACCGCACAGAAGCGGCTGAACAACCCAGCCTGCTGTCATGCAGTGTTGACCTGGTAACCGTAGCGCAGGCTTGCCATTGGTTCAGGCACGCGGATTTTTTACGTGAAGTTGGTCGCGTGCTGAAACCCGGAGGTGTGCTGGCTATCTGGACCTATACCGGCGCGGTAGTGAGTGCTGCAATCGATGCCATTGTGAGCGATTTTTACAATGCGGAAATCGGGCCCTATTGGCCCCCGGAACGAAGATTGGTAGAAGAAGGCTACGCAAACCTCAGGTTTCCTTGGCCGGAATTAGCTTCGCCCCATTTTGTGATGGAGGCGGAGTGGAGCCTGGAATCTTTCGAGGGCTATTTGCGTACCTGGTCGGCCGTGCGGCGTTACATAGCAGACACGGGCTCCGACCCGGTGGCAGCGATTCATGCCAGGCTAGCGGTTGCCTGGGGCAATGCACCAAGAAAGGTACTCTGGCCCTTGGTACTGCGCGTATTTCGGGTTTGAAGGCTGCCTGGTTACGTATTGATTGGCACTTGCAGTTGGCCGAGCGCATCGACCCGCAGGTAACTTCCAGCGGTGTACCAGTCGGCAAGTACTACGCGGGTGCCCTTGCCACCGCCTTGCAACCCATGCTGGTGCACTGCCGGGCGGTGGGTGTGGCCATGGATCATGCGCGTCACGCCATATTCGGCAAACGCCTGTTCCACAGCATGGGAGTTTACATCCATAATTTCCATGGCCGCGCTGCCGGTATGCGCTTTACTGGCGTCGCGTGCACTACTGGCCATGGCCAGTCGCTGTGCGGGTGGAAGGCCGAGGAACATGTGCTGGAACGATGTATCCCGCACTTTCCTTCGAAAGGCCTGGTACTCCTGGTCATCGGTGCACAAGGTGTCGCCATGAAGCAACAGGGTAGGGGTGCCGTGCAGATCAACAACGCTGGTCTCGGGCAGCAATTCCATGCCGGACCGGCGGGCGAATTCGGGCCCCAGCAGAAAGTCGCGGTTTCCGTGGACAAAGTAGCAAGGAACACCCTGCATGCCCAGGGCCGATAATTCTGCAGCCACGCTCCTTGCCGTATCGGTCAATACATCGTCACCGATCCAGAATTCAAACAGGTCCCCGAGTACGTAAAGCGCTTCTGCATCCCTTGCAGGGCCCCGCAGAAATTGCTGCAAAAGCCCGGTGGCCTCAGGGCGTGCGTCTTCCAGGTGCAGGTCAGAGATAAAAACAGTGTGCATGGGCGGTTTGACCGCAGGCTTCAGTCCTGTGCGGGCTTGATGATTTCCACACTTTCGATGACAACAGGCGCCACGGGAACATCCTCGTAAGGAGGCACAGATTTGGTCTCAACGACCCGGATCTGCTCCACTACGTCCATGCCACCGGATACTTTTGCAAACACCGCATAGCCCCAACCGGAAGGTCCGCCCGTGCTCTTATGATCCAGGTTTTTGTTGTCCTGCACGTTAATGAAAAACTGTGCCGTAGCCGACTGCGGATCGTTGGTGCGGGCCATGGCGACAGTGCCCCGGGTATTTGAAAGACCGTTACCTGCTTCATTAGCGATGGGTGGGGCAGTGGGTTTTTGTTGTAAGTCGGCTGTGAAACCGCCGCCCTGGACCATAAAATTGCCTATTACGCGGTGAAAAATGGTGCCGTCATAAAAACCCGTGTTGGCGTAACTGATAAAGTTCTGGGTTGAGATAGGGGCCTTGTCGGCAAATAACTCCAGCTGGATATCGCCCAGGCTGGTGTGAAGGATCGCGGTTGGGTTTCCAGTTAGCGCGACCTCCTGGGCGGACACGGTGGAACAGCAAAGAAACGCAGCAAGAAGAGCTGGGGGAAGTGCTGCAAATAGTATGCGGTGGAGGCGGGAAAACAGGTGCATGGTCGGGTTTCCTTATGTCTAAATGTAGGCAGGTCTCGCATCATACTGGCCGTCAGGCAAAACGGCCAGCACCTGGCAATTTCAGGGTGACATTCCCGCACTTTCCCTGGCCCCGGACCGGGCCGTTCGCGCGCTTCCTGGTGCTTTCCCAAGGGCTTTACCCGCGCCCTTTCAGGGGCATTACTGTGGTAGAATTTCGCATGTGTTTCCGGCGATGACCATACCTGTTTTTCCCCGCGAAATTAATGAATTAAATTGCTTTTAAAACAACATCTTTTGTTGTATTCCTGAGATGATTTAGACTATGGCTGAACTCGCCAAAGAAGTGCTGCAGGTAAACCTCGAAGACGAAATGCGAAAGTCCTATGTGGACTATGCCATGAGCGTCATTGTTGGACGGGCCTTGCCGGACGTCCGCGATGGGTTAAAACCCGTGCACCGGCGCGTATTGTTTGCGATGTCTGTATTGGGCAACGACTGGAACAAGCCTTACAAAAAATCTGCACGTGTCGTGGGTGATGTGATCGGTAAGTATCACCCGCACGGTGATACGGCAGTATACGACACCATAGTGCGCATGGCGCAGCCTTTCAGCATGCGCTACATGCTGGTGGATGGGCAGGGTAACTTTGGCTCGGTTGATGGCGATGCAGCTGCCGCCATGCGTTATACCGAAGTCCGCATGTCCAGGCTGGCCCACGAAATGCTTTCTGACCTCGACAAGGAAACCGTCGATTTCAGCGCCAACTACGATGAATCGGAACTGGAACCGAGGGTATTGCCGACCCGTGTGCCCGTCCTGCTGGTCAATGGTTCGGCTGGAATAGCCGTGGGCATGGCAACCAACATACCGCCGCACAACCTGAACGAAGTCATCAATGCAGTGCTCATGCTGATAGATGCTCCTGATTCCAGTATCGATGACCTGATGCGCCACTTGCCAGGTCCGGACTTTCCCACTGCCGGCATCATCAATGGTTCGCAGGGTATCCACGAGGCGTATCACACCGGGCGAGGCCGCATATACATGCGTGCCCGCACTGGAATTGAAACCAACGAGTCCAACGGCAAGCAGGCGCTGATTATTCACGAATTGCCTTACCAGGTGAACAAGGCGCGCTTGCTGGAAAAGATCGCGGAGCTGGTGAAGGAGAAAAAACTCGACGGCATCACCGAATTACGCGATGAGTCGGACAAAGATGGCATGCGCGTAGTTATCGAACTACGCCGCGGCGAAGTGCCGGAAGTGATTCTGAACAACCTGTACAAGCACACCGTGATGCAAAGTGTTTTTGGCATCAATATGGTGGCTTTGGTCAATGGGCAACCGCGCTTGCTCAACCTGCGGGAGATCCTGGACGCATTTATTGGCCACCGCCGGGAAGTGGTAACGCGCCGTTGCCTGTTCGAATTGCGCAAAGCCCGCGAGCGCGCCCATGTGCTGGAAGGCCTCACGGTGGCACTGGCCAATCTCGATGAGGTCATTGACCTGATCAAGAAGTCAGCAACACCATCGGATGCGCGCGAAGGACTGGTCGCTCGGCTTTGGAATGCCGGCGTCGTGGCGGCTTTGCTGGGGCAGGGCGGGTCAAAAATGTCACGCCCGGAAGACCTGGAAGCCCAGTTTGGCCTGCAGGAAGCTGGCTACCAGCTCTCGCCCATACAAGCGCAGGAAATTCTCAACATGCGCCTGCACCGCCTCACCGGGCTGGAGCAGGAAAAGCTGAACACTGAATACGCTGAAATACTGCAAAGCGTGAAGGACCTGTTGGAAATTCTGTCCCAGCCGGCGCGGTTGATGCAGGTGATCCGGGAGGAGTTGCTGGCGGTACAGGAGCAATTTGGTGATGCACGCCGCACTGAGATTCTGCATACCCGACTTGATCTGAGCTTGCAGGACCTGATCACCGAAGAAGATGTCGTCGTTACTTTGTCACATGCGGGTTATGCCAAGTCACAATCTCCTGATCGCTACCAGGCGCAGCGCCGCGGTGGCACTGGAAAATCAGCCACCAAGGTCAAAGACGAGGACTTCATTGACAAGCTCTTCATAGCCAATACGCACGATACGCTGCTGTGCTTTACCAGTAGCGGCAAGATTCACTGGTTGAAGGTATATGAGTTACCGCAGGCCAGCCATGCCAGCCGGGGTAAACCCATTGTCAACCTGCTGCCATTGGAAAAAGATGAAAGGGTTAATGCCGTTTTACCGGTTCGGGAATTTCCCGAGAATCTGTTTGTGTTTTTTGCCACGCGCAAGGGGATCGTGAAAAAGACCTCGCTGTCCGAGTATTCCCGTCCCCGCGCCAATGGCATCCGTGCCATCGAGCTGGCGCCGGACGATGAACTTGTCAACGCGCTTCTGACCAACGGTGAACAGGACATCATGCTGTTTTCCAGCTCCGGTAAGTGCATACGGTTCGCCGATCGTGAAGTGCGTTCCACCGGCAGAGCTACGCGAGGTGTGATTGGGATTCGCTTGAAACAGGACCAAAGAGTCGTATCACTGCTGGTAGTTGGTGGTGGCGATATTCTCACGGTCACGGAAAATGGTTTTGGGAAACGCACCCGGACGGATGACTATCCCTGCCAGGGCCGCGGCGGGCAGGGCCTGATTGGCATCAGCACCTCTGACCGGAATGGAGCGCTGGTAGGCGCAAAGCAGGTCAGCGACGACGATGATGTGATGTTGATTTCTGACGGTGGCACGTTGGTTCGAACAAGCGCCAGTGAAATTTCGACTTTGGGTCGAAACACCCAAGGCGTCACCCTCATTCGCTTGCGGGAAGGGGAGAACCTGGTAGGTATCGCCAGGATCGAAACCGAAGACAAAACCGAAGAGACCGCCGAAGGTTCAGCCGAAATGAACACTGAGGCCGAACTCCAGAGCAACGAAACCGCCTGAACACAGGTCCGCGCACTAATTCCACGCTCCAGTCCGGACCCGGGGTAAAGTTTCTTACCCTATGGAACCAGTTCCACGCTGGCGTGCAGGTGCTTTTCACCGTTAAGCGAATTGCTGATCAGGCACACGGCTTCCGATTTTTCCAACATGCGCATGGCCTTGTGCTCATCAGTTCCTGCCGGGGCGGTGAGTTTTGCGCGGATATTGAAATGGGTGAATCGGGTCACACCATCAACCCGATTTAGAACTCCTTCCGTTGCGCACTCCAGTTTAAGCCAGTGCATACCCGAGGCGCGGGCAATGGCCCTAAACGTCAGGATCAGACAATCGGAAACCGCAGCGACCAGCAAGGACTCGGGCGACCATTGGTCACCCGGTCCGTCGAATTCGACAGGAGGCATCGAACGAATGGGCTGCAATCCCGGGCTGGACAGTTCTATGACATCTGCCATTGCGGCAGCAGCAGTGGCTCTATAAACATGCGGATACGGGTGCACTGGAGTGTCTTAAAGTGCTGCCAAAACGTGCTCGGCGCTGCTCACTTTGAACTCACCCGGTGCTTCGACAAACAGTTGGGTGACTACACCATCATCTGCAACCAGCGCAAATCGCTGTGACCGCTGACCCATGCCGTAAGCCGATGCGTCCAGTTCCAAGCCTACGGCTTTTGCGAATACGCCGTTGCCATCAGCCAGCATGCTGATATCTCCTGCATTCGCGCTTTTGCCCCAGGCATTCATGACGAAAACATCATTCACGGACACGCAGCCTACTGTGTCTACTCCCTTGCTGAAAAGTTGTTCTATGTGATCAACATAACCAGGAAGGTGCTTGGCCGAGCAGGTCGGCGTGAATGCTCCCGGCACTGAAAACAGCACCACTTTTTTGCCGCCGAAAAAGTCTGCCGTGGTTACTGGCGCGGGACCTGTTTCGGTCATCACGGTAAAGCTCGCTGCGGGAATCTTGTCGCCAACTTTGATGGTCATTGATACTCTCCTGTTTGAATTTTTGAGAAACGTAAGGCTTGCGCCTGGATGCCAATAGAAAATAGTGGCTGATGAGCACTATTGCAAGGGTTCGACCAATGCAAAGAACGCTTCGGAGTGCCGGGTTAAGACCGGAAGTGCTCGGGCTTTATTACCAGTCTTTTGCTGGAGTTACGTGCGCACCTGTTTCAGGCGGCCATCGCGGCAGAAATCGCGGACAACAATACCTGGGCATTGACGGGTTTGGTTACGTAATCCCGGGCACCTTGCCTCATGCCCCATAACTTGTCGGTTTCATCTGCACGGGTGCTGACAAAAATAACCGGAATGTTGGCGGTGCAGGCATTTCGCCCAAGGTGACGTTTAGCCTGGTAGCCGTTCATGCCCGGCATGATGATGTCCATGAGGATGACTTTGGGCTGCTCGTCCGTGGCAACTTCCAGGGCGCGTTCGCCACTGTCGACAACAATGGCCCGGTACCCGCCTTGCTCAACAATTTTGCGCAGGCTATGTAGCTGCGTTGGTGAGTCATCGACTATGAGTACTTTGGATATTGCGTGTTGCATGCGCTGTTTACCTTGAATGGAACTCGCCAGGTCGCGGGTTGGCCCCGGGCTGTCGCCGAATCATCCCCCGAATTATCATTATGTGCCAAAACAATGATTAGTAGGAAGATTCTGGCACTAATTTGTAACTTTAACCAGCGTTCTGCCACGGCTGGTCCCGGCCATGATACGGGTGAATTCTGGCGTGAGGTTTTCCAGGTCCACCTCTCTGCTCAAAATCTCACCCAGCATGGGTGGTTTCCATTCGTTGGCCAGCCGGTCCCACAGGACTTTGCGAATCTCGTACGGACAGTTGTTGGAGCTGATGCCCAACAGGCTGACACCACGAAGAATCATGGGGAATACCGTGGTGTGCAGCCCATGTCCGCCGGCCATGCCGCAACAGGCAATATTGCCCCAGGGCTGAATGACCCGGCTGATCCCGGCCAGCATGTCTCCGCCAACGTTATCAATGCACCCGGCCCAAATCGATTTTTCCAGCGCGTTTTGACCCCAATGCAGGTCATGGCGGGAGATACATTGGCGAGCACCCAGGCTCTCCAGCCAGTCGAATTCATTGATCTTGCCGGAAATGGCGTGTACCTCGTAACCCGCGTGGGTGAGCAGGTTGATGGCAATGCTACCCACACCGCCGCTGGCGCCAGTGACTGCGATGGGGCCGGAGGCGGGCGTCTGCCCGTTAGCCTCCATGCGGTACAGGCTGAATGCAGCGGTAAACCCGGCCGTACCCAGGATCATGGCTTCACGCACGCTTAGCCCCGCTGGTAGTGGCACAGCTGAGGTGCTGTCTACACGCAAATATTCGCTGTAGCCCCCGTTGCGGTCTTCAGACAGGCTGCAACCGGTGACAATGACCTGGTTTCCGGGTGCAAAGCGGTCATTATCGGAAGTCACCACCGTTCCGGCCATATCGATGCCGCCGCTCAGGGGGAACTTGCGCAGGATTTTGCCCTTACCCGTGCCAGCCAACGCGTCCTTGTAATTAACGCTGGAATATTCGACGCGGACGCACAGGTCACCTTCGCCCAGATCATCCAGCCCAATCTGGTCAACGCCGGCGCGGTAGCCGGCATCATCATTGTGAATCCGAAAGGCCCGAAATGAGTCCGGTAATTTAGTCATGCAAGCACGCCCCATCAATTGCCACGGTGGATGGCGCGGCCGTCGACGTGCAGTGCCGCTTCGTGTACCGCCTCTGACAGGGTGGGGTGGGCGTGCACGATGCGCGCAAGGTCCTCACTGGAACCGTGAAACTCCATTGCGACCACGCACTCGGCTATCAGTTCGGACGCATTGGCGCCAACGATGTGAACACCGAGAATTTCGTCAGTTCCGGCATCGGCCAGCATTTTAACCAGGCCGGCACTGTTACCACTGGCAAGCGCGCGGCCATTGGCGGCAAAAGGAAAGGAGCCGCTGCGATATTTGGTGCCGGCTTTTTTCAGTTCCTGCTCGGTCTTTCCCACCCAGGCAATTTCGGGCTCGGTGTAAATAACCCAGGGCACTGTATCGAAGCATATGTGTGCGGGCTTTCCGGCAATCTGTTCAGCCACGGCAATGCCTTCTTCAGACGCCTTGTGGGCCAACATCGGGCCGCGCACGCAATCGCCAACTGCCCAGACACCGGGCGCAGTGGTTCGCGAGTTCCCGTCTACTTCAATCTGCCCGCGATCGGTGAGCCTGACTCCCGATTCAGCACTTAACAAGCCATCGGTATAGGGTTTGCGTCCCACTGCAACCAGCAATCTATCAAAGGTCATCTGGCTTTCGCCTTTTTTGTCTTCCAGCGTAACCAGCACTTCCTTCTTGACTACGTTGGCGCCCTTTACCAAGGTGCCAAAATGGAGCTTGAGCCCCTGCTTGGCAAACTCGCGCGCAGCGTGCTGGCTGATTGTTGTGTCGGCGGTTGGCAGAAAACTTTCGAGCGCTTCCAGCAGCACTACCTCTGCGCCCAGTCGGCTCCACACCGAGCCCAGTTCCAGGCCGATAACGCCAGCGCCAATGACGCCCAGTCGTTTAGGCACTGAGCTGAAGTCCAGCGCGCCCGCATTATCGACAATGAACTCGTTATCAAAGTTTACGTGGGGAATTGCGATGGGCACGGATCCACTGGCGAGAATTACATTTTCCGCCTGCAAGGAACGTGCAAGGGAGCCGTCAAGTGGAGTGAATTCCACCTGTTTGCCAGCCAGCAAACGGCCCTTGCCATGGAAAAATTCCACCCGGTTGCCTTTGAACAATTGCGTCACGCCACCGGTGAGCTTCCTGACGATGCCATCCTTACGGGCAATCATGGTTGGGATGTCCACGCTGACGTTTTTCACGCTGATGCCGTGGTCGGCGAACTCATGACTTACATGATGAAAATGCTTGCTTGAATCGAGCAAGGCCTTGGAAGGAATACAACCCACGTTTAGACAGGTTCCTCCCGGCGCCGGTTTGCCATCCTTACCGGTAAACATATCAACACATGCCGTCTTGAGACCCAACTGCGCTGCACGTATCGCTGCGACATAACCGCCCGGCCCCCCACCGATAACGATTACATCAAACTTGTCTGTCCCGTTCTGCTCAGTCATGTTCTGCTCTGTCATCTTCTGATCCTTGGTATCCCGATTATTATCTGTTTCATGGGTTCTTGAGTCCTGAGTATCACAAGCCAAGCAAGAACCGCGTGGGGTCTTCCAGGCTCTCTTTCACGGATACAAGGAACTGCACAGCATCCCGGCCATCCACGATCCGATGGTCATAGCTCAGGGCCAAATACATCATCGGGCGCGCCACGATTTCGCCAGCCACCACGACAGCCCGTTCCTTGATCGCGTGCATGCCGAGGATGGCGCTTTGGGGAGGGTTCAACAGGGGGGTTGAAACCAGCGAGCCAAACACACCGCCATTGGTGATGGTAAAGGTACCGCCTTGCAGGTCTTCCAGGCTGATGCTTCCTTCCCGGGCCTTGATGGCGAAGTGTTCAATGGCTTTTTCGATATCGGCCAGTCTCAGGTTTTCTGCATTGCGCACAATGGGGACCATCAGGCCGCGATCGGTCGAAACCGCAATGCCAACGTCCTGGAAGTTGTGGAAAACAATGTCATCACCGTCAATGGATGCATTTACCACCGGGTGCTTGCGCAGCGCTTCGCAGCAGGCTTTGACAAAAAAAGACATCAGGCCCAGCTTAATGCCGTGGTGCTTGATGAATTCTTCCTTGTACCTGCTGCGCAGGTCCATCACTGCCTTGAGGTCCACCTCGTTGAACGAGGTCAGGATAGCTGCGGTGTTCTGAGCTTCTTTCATGCGTTCGGCAATGCGTTTGCGCAGCCGGGTCATTTTTACCCGTTCTTCCAGGCGCGATCCACCCTTGCGGGCAAAGGCCAGGACATCACCCTTGGTCAGGCGGCCACCCCGGCCGCTCCCTTCAACATTGCCGGGATCAATATGTTCCTCCGCCACGACGCGGCGCACGGCCGGACTTAGTTTGGCAGCGGCGGGTAAGGCTGCTGGTGGGGTCGCCGCTGCAGGCGCTGTGGCGGCGGCTGCAGTCTGCTCGGCAGCTGAGTTTGAAGGATGCCGCGGGGCTGGTGCAGCGGCTGCGGGTGTGCTTGTGCTGTCTGCTGCCGGCGCCTCCTCAATTATCGCCAGCAACTCGCCGCTCAATACGGTTTTACCTGCTTCCACCAGGATGTTTTGCAGTACACCATCTGCCGGAGCAGGGACTTCCAGCACTACTTTGTCGGTTTCCAGATCCACCAGGTTTTCGTCGCGGCGAACTGCATCGCCCGCTTTCTTGTGCCAGGTGGCAATTATTGCATCGGCCACGGATTCCGGGAGAACAGGTACTTTCACTTCAATGGTCATGCGCGGGACAACCTTATCAATAATTTACTTCTAGCGAAGTGTTGGCGGCAAACACGCGGCATTTCAAGTCTGCTGCTGACCATGGCCACTGTGCAGGGCTTCTTGTACCAGCGCGCGTTGTTCTTCGAGGTGAACCGAATGCCGGCCAACTGCAGGTGAAGCCGAACTGGACCTGCCGGCGTAGAACAAAAGTTGGTTTTCGCCAACGCAGGCTTCGATCTTATGCTTGATGCAGTACCAGGCGCCCTGGTTCTGAGGCTCTTCCTGGCACCAGGTAAGTTCAGTTGTGTTGGGATAGCGGGACAGCATGTCCATGACATCAGTGCGTGGAAACGGGTAGAGCTGCTCGATGCGCACCAGGGCTACGTTGTGCAGTTTTTCATTGTCCCTGGCATCGAGAAGGTCATAAAACACTTTGCCCGAGCAGAGCACTACCCGTTTCACCAGAGAACGATCTGCTAAAGCGCGATCATCGATTACCAGTTGAAAGCCGCCTTCAGCAACCAGTTGCAAACTGGATGCGGATGCCTTGCTGCGCAGCATGCTTTTGGGCGTCATCACGATCAGTGGTTTGCGGTACTGACGCAGCATCTGGCGTCGCAACAGATGAAACATCTGTGCAGGAGTGGTGGGAGCACACACCTGGATGTTGCTGCGTGAGCACAGTTGCATGAAACGTTCCAGGCGGGCACTGGAATGTTCCGGGCCCTGGCCCTCGTAGCCGTGCGGCAAGAACATGACCAGGCCGCACAGGCGGCCCCACTTGGCTTCACCAGAAGTTATAAACTGGTCGATGACGACCTGCGCACCATTGACGAAATCGCCAAACTGGGCTTCCCAGATCACCAGGCTGTTGGGCTCGGAACAGGCATAGCCGTATTCAAAACCCAGCACTGCCTCTTCGGATAGCAAGGAATCAATCACTGCCACATTGGCTTCCGGCTTGAGCTGCGCAAGGCCGGTCAGGGTCACGCCATCTACCTGGTTGTGGAGCACCGCGTGCCGATGGAAAAACGTTCCGCGGCTCGAGTCCTGGCCCACGAGGCGCAAGCCGAAACCTTGCATAATCAAACTGGCGTAAGCAGCGGTTTCTGCAAACCCCCAATCCATGGGTAGTTCGCCGGCGGCCATCTTGCGCCGGTCTTCAATAATTTTTTCCACTCTGGGGTGCAGCACAAATCCCGGCGGCAGCGTTGTGAGGATGGTCGAAAGTTCGCGAACGGTAGCCACAGGAACCCGGGTATCGATCTGTTCAGTCCAGTCGTGTCCAATGTAGGGTGTCCAGTCCAGTATGAACTCACCCGGGCGTGCCAGCCTGTCGATTTCAGCCACTTGCTCGCCCCGGTCCAGTTTTTCGCGGTACTCCGCCATCATCCTATTGGCTGCGCTGCTGTCCAGCAGGCCTTCAGAAACGAGCTTCCCGGCATATTTCTGCCGCGTGGTTCCGAGGTTGCGAATGGTCTGGTACATCATGGGTTGCGTGGCTGCCGGCTCATCTGCTTCGTTATGCCCATGGCGGCGATAGCAGACCAGATCGATGACGACGTCGCGTTTGAATTGCATGCGGAAATCACAGGCCAGTTTCATTACCTGGATCACGGCTTCGGGGTCGTCTCCGTTTACGTGGAAAATAGGCGCGTGCACCATTTTTGCAATCGTTGTGCAGTAAAGAGTGGAGCGGGCATCGGCGGGGTTGCTGGTGGTAAAACCGACCTGGTTGTTGATTACTATGTGCAAGGTTCCGCCAACTGCAAACCCCCTTACTTCCGACATCTGGAACAATTCCATCACTACGCCTTGCCCGGCGAACGCAGCGTCACCGTGGATTAGCACCGGCATGACGAAATTATGGTCCAGGTCCTTGCGCCGGTCCTGGCGTGCACGGGCGGAGCCCACCACCACGGGATCCACAATTTCCAGGTGGGAGGGATTAAATGCCAGCGCTACGTGGACGCTGCCGCCCGGAGTTTCAGTGTCAGAAGAATAGCCCAGGTGATACTTCACATCACCTGGGCGCCCCGGATCGTTAACCGCTTGCTTGCCCTCAAATTCTTCGAACAAAACTGCAGGCGACTTGCCCAGGATATTGACGAGAACGTTGAGCCGTCCCCGATGAGCCATGCCAACGACCACTTCCTTCACACCCTGGCCGCCTGCGTGGCGTATGGCGTCATGCAGCAGGGGAATCAGGCTTTCGCCACCTTCCAGTGAAAACCTTTTCTGGCCGACGTAACGTGTGTGCAGATACTTTTCGATGCCTTCAGCGGCTGTCAGCATTTTCAGAATGCCAATCTTCTCTGCAGCAGTCAGGTTGCAGGCACCACCGGCTCCCTCAAGGCGCTCCTGCAGCCATTCGCGCTTGCGGGTATCGACAATGTGCATGAACTCGACGCCAATACTGCCGCAATAGACCCTGTCACACAGATCAATAATATCCCGCAAAGCCATACGAGCAGGTGCGGCCAGCGAGCCGGCATTGAACTGCTGGTCAAGATCCGCTTTGGTCAGTTCGTGGTATTCCGGCGACAGGTCATCCACCGGGTCGTGATGCGGTTCGCCGAGCGGGTTCAGGCGGGCATTCTCGTGGCCGCGCATGCGGTAAGCGTTGATCAGATTGTGGACGGCAGCATCCTTGTACCCTGGAGGCGAACCGTTGTCTGCGAAAGAGCGGTCAAATTTGCCCAACTCACGGAATTTTTCCTGCACGGCGAGCTGGCTGGTTTCAGTGTGGCCATTGGCTTTGCCGGCCGGTCCACCCAGCGCGGCAAATTCCTCTGCCCACTGCGCAGGTACGCTGGCCGGGTTGTCCAGCCAGGCCTCATAAAATGCCTCCAGAAACGGAGCATTGCTGCCGTACAGGTGGGAGGATAGGCGGAATGCTGCGAGTTTGCCGTCCACGGCTTTTCAAGACCCTCTGGTATGTGATTGCAAATGATGTACGTAATCGCTAATTATAACTTGAAGCAAGCTCAGGAGTGAAAGGCCCTTTCGGGCGGCTAAGCGCCTGGTTGCTGGAGATACAGATGCCCGGCATTGATCAGTTGGCAGAGCAAGCAGAGCTGCTCCGTTGAAAGTTTAGCTTTTCCGGTGATTGCCAGCGGAAAACTGCACAGCAGTTTGGCTGTTGGGCCGCTGCAGGCATATTCCTCGCCGGCGGCAAACAGACGTGCACCTCCGCTGGTCGCAACCCAGGCCAGGCGGGTCCAGGGGTTTTTCAGCAACCTTGAGTGTGCTGCCAGCGCAGCAGTAAGTTGTGGTTCGTCTATTGTTTCATCCGCAGGTGCAGGTAAGTGGGCCAGTCGGTAACCAGTGAGAAAGCGGGCCAGGAAACCTGCCAGGTCAATATCGGTTTTCATTGGGTCTGCCATCAGGCGTCGCAGCCCCAGCAAGGCGTTGGCAGAAATCTCGCCGGCCCGCGGTGAACTCTTCAAACCAGTGTCCCGGTAGCGGGATCCTTCGCCATGGCTTTCAGCCAGCCACTCACCCAAGGCCAGCAACAAGTCAGCCTGGCTCGGTGCACGCATGCCAATTGACCAGGTCATGCAGGGTTCAAGTGCAACGCCGTGGTGGGCTATGCCGGGGGGCAGGTACAGCATGTCACCGGGGCCCAATTCCCACTCCATTTCCGGCACGAACTCTTCGAGCACATTCAGCTCGCAGTTGGCCAGCAAGGCGGGGTTAAATTTAGTGGCAATTTGCCAACGCCTGCGGCCCTCGGCCTGTAACAGAAAAACATCATACTGGTCGAAATGCGGGCCAACAGACCCGCCTTTCGCAGCGACGCTGACCATCAGGTCATCCACTCGCCAGGATGGGATGAAGTGAAACTGTGCGAGCAGGGCTTCAAGCGGGGGATAATGTTTTTCCACGTCCTGGACCAACAAGGTCCAGTTCCTGTCAGGCAGGCGGCGCAGTTCTCTGGTGTTGAATGGACCGTGCTTTTGCGCCCAGTCCCTCTGCTTGAAGCTGCCACTGATGAGACGGGATTCTGCCAGTTCATCGCAGGCCAGTCCGGCTATATCGTTGCGATCAAGCTCAGGAACAAAACCTGGGAAAGCCTGGGAAATCAGGCAAGGTTTTTTCTGCCAGTATTCGTCCAGAAAAACCCGGACATCCAGTTCGCCCAGGGGTGCACTCATTCCACGTTGCAATTACGCGCCAGGGTTGCAGCATTTCCAATATATGAAGACGGGGTCAGCGCCAGCAATTGTTGGCGTGCAGGCTCGGGTATTTTAAGCCCCCAGATAAAAGTAGCGAGTATTTCACGATTAATGCTCTGGCCCCGCGTCAAAGCCTTGAGTTGTTCATATGGCTGCTCCAGTCCGAATCGACGCATGACCGTTTGGATGGGTTCCGCCAGAACTTCCCAGTTTTCGTCCAGGTCTTGCTGGATGCGCCCTGGTGCCACTTCAAGCTTGCCCAGCCCGCGGTTCAGCGCCGCAAGCGCGATCACAACATGGCCGAAGGCAGTACCGATCGATCGTAACGCCGTGGAATCACTCAGATCGCGCTGCCAGCGGGAGATTGGAAGCTTTTCCGCAAGGTGCTGAAGGAGTGCATTGGCGAGGCCAAAATTGCCTTCAGCGTTCTCAAAGTCTATGGGGTTGATTTTATGTGGCATGGTGGATGAGCCGACTTCTCCGGCAACTGGTTTTTGCAGAAAGTAGCCGATGGAAATATAGCCCCACGAGTCACGGCAAAAATCAATCAGGATGGTATTGATGCGGCTTTGCGTGTGAAAAAGTTCAGCCATCCAGTCATGGGGTTCAATCTGGGTGGTGTATGCATTGCATTGCAGCCCAAGGGAGGCAACGAACTGCTGCGAAAGTGCCGGCCAATCGACTTCAGGATAGGCCACAAGGTGGGCGTTAAAATTTCCCACGGCCCCATTCATCTTGCCAAGGAAGTCCTGCGCTTCCAGTTGCCTTATCTGGCGGGCGAGGCGCTGTTGGCTGTTAGCTATCTCCTTGCCCAGGGTCGTTGGAGAAGCAGCCTGTCCGTGCGTGCGCGAGAGCATGGACCGGGCAGCGTTGGCATGTGCGAGCAGCGCCAGGCGTCGGCTTAATAATTTCAGTTCAGGCAGCAGTACATCACGGCACAGATCCTTCAGCATCAGGGCGTAAGCCAGGTTATTGATATCCTCGGATGTGCAGGCAAAATGCAGAAACTCGCTTTGTGCGGCCAGTTGCGGCAGCTCTGCAAAGCGCTCCTTCAGGTAATATTCAACTGCCTTCACATCGTGGTTTGTACGGCCTTCTATGCTTTTTATCTGGCGGGAATGGTCGGGATTGAAATTTGCAATCAGGTTATCGATGAATTCCCTGGCCGTGTTATCCAGCGGCACCAGGGCGGCAATGCCGGGTGTGGAACACAAGGCCTGGAACCAGCGCAGTTCGACGATGACCCGCCGGTGAATCAGCCCGTGTTCGCTGCAATAAGGCCTGAGCCCGGCAGTTTTGGACGCATAGCGACCGTCAACCGGGGAAAGTGCGGTGATTTCTGTCAGGCCCATATCGATTGCTGGCACGGTTTCTGGCACGGTTTCGGGGTCCCTGTGAGTACAGCGTGAAGATGGGTAACCAGCCGTATATTCTACTTGCGCCGCCTGACCTTGAATACCGTGGCATGAAGGCAGCAGGGAGAGCCGGCGGGAATATATGCGGAATTGGGCTAGTCCAGCTTACTTCGCATTGCGCGCATCCGTACAATATGACTGGTTCGCACACGACACTAAACCCAGGGAGCAGGTAATGGCAGAGCAATTCAGAACCGAAAGTGACAGCATGGGGGAACTCAAGGTGCCCGCAACGGCTTTGTGGGGCGCTCAGACCCAGCGTGCGGTACAGAATTTTCCCATCAGCGGATTGACCTTGCCCAAGGATTTCATTCGTGCTCTGGGCCTGATAAAAGCCGCTGCTGCCCGGGTAAATAGAGAAATGAGGTTTCTCGATGCCAACCTCGCCCTCGGTATTGAGAAGGCTGCACAGCGCGTGGCTAATGGCGAGGTCGATGACCAGTTCCCGATAGATGTATTCCAGACCGGTTCCGCCACCAGTTCCAATATGAACGCCAATGAAGTAATTGCCCACCTCGCCAATGCTGACAGGGAAATGGGCATTCATGCCAACGATCACGTCAACATGGGGCAGAGCTCTAACGATGTCATTCCAACGGCCATCCAGGTTAGCGCCTGCTTGTTCGCCGGCAACGAATTGGTTCCGGCGCTCAAGCACCTGGCAGAAGCCATGGACATCAAGGCCGAAGAACTCGCCGGCATCGCTAAAACTGGCAGAACCCACCTGATGGACGCCATGCCGGTGACCTTCTCCCAGGAATTGGGCTGTTGGGCGGCACAGATTCGTTCCAATATCCGCCGCATCAACAGTGCCCTGAAACGCCTGCGTAAGTTGCCGCTGGGCGGCACTGCCGTGGGTACCGGCATAAATGCGCACGTGGAGTTCGGGCCGCGCGTAGCAGCAGTGTTAACCGACATGACCGGATTCAAATTCGCTTCTTCGAACAACTATTTCGAAGGGATCAGTTCGCAGGATGCCGCGGTAGAGCTTTCCGGACAGCTGAAGACCCTGGCCTGCTCCCTGATGAAAATCGCCAACGACCTGAGACTGATGAATTCAGGGCCACTGGCAGGCTTTGGTGAAATCGAGTTACCTGCGTTGCAGCCGGGTTCGTCCATCATGCCGGGCAAGGTAAACCCGGTCATTCCGGAGGCAGTGTGCATGGTTTGCGCCCAGGTAATTGGCAATGATGCAACAATTACCATTGCGGGGCAGTCGGGCCTTTTTCAGCTCAATGTCATGTTACCGGTAGTTGCTCTAAACCTTCTGCAGAGCCTGGAAATTCTGTCCAATGCAAGCCGCTTGCTCGCGGATTCAGCCATCTCCGGATTCAAAGTTCGCAAGGACAACATCAAGGCCGCTCTGGAATGCAATCCCATCCTGGTAACGGCGCTCAACCCGGTGATCGGTTATGAACTGGGAGCGACCATAGCCAAGCAAGCGTACAAGCAAGGCCGGCCTATCAAGGAAGTCGCTCTGGAAATGACTAAATTGTCAGCCAGCCAACTTGATACCTTGCTGGATCCATTGGAGATCACCAAAGGCGGGATCAAGGGCTAAAAGAACTCAACCGTCAGTGGCCCTGCGGCGCAACCATACGGCTCCGGCAAGAAACACAGCCGCTACTGCGAGGCCGCCCGCCATCTGCAGGGAAAAAAGGCGGTCAAGGATGTTAAGCACGGTAGGGGCATGATCAAACGTAGACGTATACGGTATGCCCAGCGCAAGCTCTTCCTGCCCGTCCCCGGATTGTATGGAAATAATCACGGGGCTGTTGGCCACCCACTCACCAATGATGCCGAACAGGCTGTGATTAAATGTGAAGGTGCGCAGGAAATCGATCCATAGTTGCAGCAGCGCCACCACAACTGGAGGAATAACGGCAAACAACAAAGGAATTCTCGGGGCAAACGCCGATACCAGCAGCAACCATCCGAAGAAGGGCAGGAACCAAATGGAAGCTGCGAGGTAGCTAAGCAGCACTATGAACCAGGCCTCCAGCGGGTTGAGCACGCTGAGGAACAGGGTCCAGGGGTTCTCTCCGACGGAAAACACCATGATGGCAGCCGTGACAGCCAATAGCACCTGGGTGATGATCAATATGCTCCAGAATACCAGGGGCACTACCACCATGGCAGAAAGTAACTTCGAAGCAACGGTTTGCACGTCTGACCCGGGCATGGATTTCCAGAACAGAATGCTGCGATCTTTGCGGTCATCATACAAAGCTCCCAGCAAATAGAAGAACACCACGAAGGACATGACGACGGTAAAGACTATCGAGATTCCCATCATCACTGAGCGCAGGTGTACCGCCCTGGTTTCAGCAGGCTGTTGGGCCAACAAGCGCATTGCCTGTTTGAATGTATACAACTCATTGTCAATGTGGATCGTGGTGAAGATGGCCATCAGCATCACCGCAATACAAATCCCGCCTATGGCAATCGGAGTGGTGCGGAACGCACCCTTGTTCTCCCAAAACTCCCTTCGCAGCAGCGCCAGCATCTGTTTCATGACTGCTCTCCGCTCATAGTCGCAACAAAGAGATCGGCCACACTGGGGGTGCGCAGTTCTCCCAGTTCCTCAAGCAATTCGCGTTTGACCCCGTGGTACAGGAAGATGTGCCGCCCAAACAGTTCACGCTCATTCAGTGGCCCAAGCTGCCTTGCTGCTGCTGCGTTCGCCGGTGCGGCCATCAATTCCAGGTAGTTATTTTCCACTTCGTCCATGCCACAATCCAGGGCGACTTTGCCGTTATTGATGAAAATCAGATCAGTGAGGATGTGTTCGATTTCTTCCACCTGGTGAGTGGTGATCAGAATAGTTTTCTGCTCATCAAAATAGTCATTCAGCAGGCTGGAATAAAACTGCTTGCGATAGATGATATCGAGACCCAGCGTGGGCTCGTCCAGTACCAGAAGTTTCACGTCGATGGCCATCACCAGTGCCAGGTGTAACTGCGCGACCATACCTTTGGAAAGCTGTTTGACCTTGTGTTGCTGGCTGATTTTGGTTCTGGCCAGGTACTTGAGGCAGGTCTCTTTGGAGAACCGCGCATGCAACTGCCCGGTAAGTTCGATCAGTTGCCAGACCCGGATCCAGCGAGGCAATACCGCGACGTCGGCGATAAAACAAACATTCTCCATTAACTTCGAACGATGCGTGGAAGGGTTCAGGCCGAGGACTTCAAGATCACCTTCAAAAGGGGTGAGGCCAAGTATGGCTTTCATAATCGTTGTTTTGCCTGCCCCGTTAGGGCCAATAAGGCCGACAATGCGCCCTTCGGGAACGTCCAGGTCAATGTGGTCAACGGCTAAAGTGCGGCCAAATCGCTTGCTCAGACCTCGTGCGGAGATGATCGAATTCATTCGTTTGGGTCCCGGTTAATTGATTTTTTTTTGGTCAAATCGCTTACATTCAGTCCAAGCTGCTCAATGCGTTGCAAAATAGCGGGCCATTCCTTACGCAAAAACTTCTCCCGCTCGGACGAAATTAACTTTTGCTGTGCGCCCGGGCAGACAAACATTCCCAGTCCGCGGCGCTTCTCGACCAGGCCTTCATCCACCAGGGACTGGTAGGACTTGGAAACCGTAATAGGGTTAAGCTGCAAATTCGAAGCAACGTTGCGCACCGAAGGCAGGGGATCCCCTTCAGCCAGGGTCCCATCGAGGATCATGACAACGGTCCGCTCTTTCAGTTGCCAGTAGATCGGCTCGACGTCATTCCAGCGGGTTGACATGAGTTGCTAGTTAATCCGGAAAATCAATAAGCTGATCTTGCCGCCTTGCAAAGGGGCTTCCGGGAGATCCTCCGCTACCAACCCGAGGGCTTCAGGTGTGGCGCTGCCGGAAGGGTTCGAGGCTGCTGCCGTAGCAGAGTTGATGCGTTTCGGATGGGAATCATCGAACCGATATTGGGCAGCGGAGGTCAATAGCAACAAAGCCGCGGTTATTGCCGCTGTCTTGTGTGATACCCGTGCTTGAATTTCTGAAGGATGCCGCAACATGTGTTTCGCCTGTACTGGTAGTTAAAGTTAGTGTGGTAGTAATGTATAACACTAATGTCCTACATGTCAAGCGAATCGTTCGGGCGTATTGCGAGTTGAGTGACATTTAATTTGCAGCGGTGCACACATAGTAGGACAATCCGCACTGCAAAATTTCCCTGGCTGAAGGTTGAAGCCGGCCAAACAGTTGTTTTTTTCAAGGAGCAAAAAGTAATGAGTAGAGTTCTTGTTTTGGGCCTGATGGCAGCAACATCGCTGATCAGTGGGTCAGCGTTCGCGGCCAAGCCGCAAACAGAACCGCAAAAATTGGGTTACATCATCGGGATGGATATCGGTGCATCTCTAAAGCAACAGGGTTCCGAGATCGATCTTGATTCCTTATTCGCTGCCATTCGCACCACCTACGAAGGTGGCACTCCTGAGTTGACCCCGGAAGAAGCGGCCACCATCCGTGAAGCTTTCATTGCCCAACGTAAAGCGGAAGCTGAAGCCGGGCGTGCACAGGCAGGTGCAGGTAATGCTGCTGCGGGCGAGAAGTTCTTGTTGGAAAACCGGAATAAGGAAGGCGTCATCGTTACACCCAGCGGCCTGCAGTACAAAGTTGTGAAGATGGGCGAAGGCCCCAAGCCGACTGCAACCGACAAAGTGACAGTCAACTACAAGGGGACATTGCTGAATGGCGAAGAGTTCGATAGTTCCTATGCCCGCGGAGAGCCAGTGACTTTCGTCCTCAACCAGGTAATACCTGGCTGGACCGAAGGCGTTCAGTTGATGCCGGTGGGAAGCACATTCATGTTTTATATCCCTTCCGACTTGGCTTATGGACCCAATGGTGGCGGACCGATCGGACCCAGCGAGACGCTTACTTTCCAGGTCGAATTGCTGGGTATCGGCGATAAGCAGTAATCCAGTCGTTTGCTCAATCTGAAAAAGGCACCTTCGGGTGCCTTTTACCCTTATGGGCGGCAGTGCAGGGAGAATTACCATCTCCAATTGCAGTGTGACTACGATAGAAACAGCATGCACAGGCACATCAAGTGAAACTGCTCGTTACGGGAGTCGCCGGGTTTGTCGGCATGCACACAGCGCTCAGGCTGCTTGCTGCAGGCCATGAAGTGGTTGGCGTCGACAACCTCAATGATTACTACGACCCGCAACTGAAGCAAGCGCGCCTTGACCGCCTTCTGCCGCACGCCGGGTTTCGATTTTTCCACCAGGATATTGCGGATGACAAGAGCCTGGTCGAATTGTTTATCCAGCTAAAGCCTGAGCGAGTGGTGCATCTTGCCGCCCAGGTGGGAGTGCGTTATTCGCTGGAGAATCCCATGGCTTACGTGCATTCCAACCTGCTTGGGTTCGTAGCTATCCTGGAGGCTTGTCGTCACAGCGACGTTAAACGGCTGGTGTATGCTTCGTCGAGTTCCGTTTATGGGGATAACGCGCGGGTTCCCTTTGCAGAATCCGACCCGGTGGATCATCCTCTCTCGCTTTACGCAGCAAGCAAGCGTTCCAATGAACTGATGGCACACAGCTATGCCCATTTGTACGGCCTGCCCGTCATTGGTCTGCGATTCTTTACCGTCTATGGTCCATGGGGCAGGCCGGATATGGCGCCGGTCCTGTTCGCTCGGGCGATACAGCAGGACAAAGTCATCCGAGTCTTCAACCATGGCAACCACCAGCGTGATTTTACATACGTGGAAGACATAGTCACCGGCGTTGTAGCAGTGAGCAGCACTGAGCCCAATCCCGGCACAGGTGATTCACCCTTGCCTGGAAAATTGTCGCCAAGCAGGGGTCCATTTGGAATTTACAACATTGGTAGCTCCCGCCCCGTGCAACTGATGGAGTTTCTCGCCACGCTTGAGCAATGCATGGGCAAGAAAGCTTTGATTGAACTGACGGATGCCCAACCTGGCGATGTGCTCGATACCTGGGCCGACTGCAGTGCACTGGAGCGGGATTATTCATACCGCCCGAACACACCCCTGGCCGAGGGAATGCAGCGGTTTGTGGACTGGTTTAAAGACTATTACAAAACGTAGAATGCGTCCCCGAAACCACTCAACCTTAACCGGGCGTCCACGGCGGCGTCCCCAAATCAGAGATTAAGCATGCGCATATCAATCATTGGCAGTGGCTATGTAGGGCTGGTAAGCGGCGCCGGCTTGTCCGAAGTTGGCCACCACGTCCTGTGCATGGATATCAACGCATCGCGCATTGCAGGATTGTGCAATGGTGTGGTGCCGATTTTTGAACCCGGCCTGGATGCAATGCTGAAAGAAAATGCCTTGCATGGCCGGATCGCATTTACCACTTCGCTGCTTGAGGCAGTGCAGCATGCCGAGGTGTTGTACATAGCGGTGGGCACTCCACCGGGAGAGGATGGATCCGCAGATCTCAGCCACGTACTGGCAGTGGCAAACGGCATAGGGGACTGCCTGGAAAAGCCCATTCTGGTTGTAGTGAAGTCTACGGTACCGGTCGGAACCTGTGAGCGGGTGCAGTCTGCCATCGAGACCAGGTTGCGCGAACGAAACAAAGATATCTCGTTCCACGTGGCGTCCAATCCGGAGTTTCTAAAAGAAGGCGCCGCGATTGCAGACTTTATGAAACCTGATCGCATAGTCATTGGCACGGCCAGCGAGGAAGCGGAGCACCTGTTGCGCGAACTGTACGCTCCCTTCAATCGAAATCACGAAAAGCTGTTGTGTATGGATGTGCGGTCTTCGGAGCTGACGAAGTATGCCGCGAACGCGATGCTGGCCACCAAGATCAGCCTGATGAATGAATTCTCCAACATAGCGGAGCGGGTCGGTGCAGATATCGAACATGTGCGCATTGGCATAGGGTCTGATCCGCGCATTGGCTATTCTTTCATATATCCTGGGGTGGGCTACGGCGGTTCCTGCTTCCCCAAGGATGTCAGGGCGCTGGAGCAGACTGCCAGCCAGCACGGCTATGCAGCAGAGTTGCTGCGTGCCGTGGAAGCGGTGAACAACCGCCAAAAAACCAAGCCATTTGAGTTGTTGCAACGTCACTTTGGTCAGACACTGGCCGGTTGCCGGATCGCAGTCTGGGGTCTGGCATTCAAGCCCAGCACAGACGACATGCGGGACGCGCCCAGCGTAAACCTGATCGAGACCCTGTTGGGCCAGGGCGCCACCGTGGTCGCCCATGACCCGGAAGCGGGGCAGGAAGCACTCAAGAGGTTTGACCAGCGTGCGGGTTTTACCTTGTGCGATGACCCTTACGTAGCTGCCACGGGTGCAGATGCACTGGTGTTGATAACAGAATGGAAGCTCTATTGGGCTCCGGACTTTGACCAACTTCACCAGTGCATGAAACAGCGAGTCATCGTGGATGGACGGAACATCTGGTCGCCACAAGTCGTGCGGCGCCGCGGCTTCACCTACTATGCGATTGGGCGCCCGTAAAAACTTAACCAGGTTGCTGAGCATGACTAAAAGAGCTTTGATTACGGGAGTTACCGGGCAGGATGGTGCCTATCTTGCCGAGTTGCTTCTCTCCAAGGGTTACGAGGTGCACGGTATCAAGCGCCGCGCGTCCTCCATAAACACGCAGCGTATTGATCACCTTTACGCGGATCCGCAGGCCGAACACGCGCGATTACGCCTGCATTATGGTGACATGACGGACGGCTCCAGCCTGTTGCGAACTATCCAGCTCGTGCAGCCCCAGGAAATTTACAACCTCGCGGCGCAAAGCCACGTGGCCGTGTCTTTTGAAGAACCGGAATACACGGCGGAATCGGACGCCGTAGGCACACTGCGAATCCTGGAAGCCATTCGCAACCTCGGGATGGAAAAGGAGTGTCGCTTCTACCAGGCCTCGACTTCAGAGCTATTTGGCAAGGTCCAGGAAACTCCGCAAAAGGAAACTACCCCTTTTTATCCCCGCTCGCCTTATGGCGTAGCCAAGCTGTATGCCTACTGGATCGTGGTGAACTACCGCGAGTCCTATGACATGTTCGCGTGCAACGGCATCCTGTTCAATCACGAATCGCCCCTACGCGGTGAAACCTTCGTCACGCGCAAAATCACCCGCGGGCTGGCCCGGATCGGCTGCGGACTGGATGACTGTGTATACCTGGGCAACCTGGATGCCCGGCGCGACTGGGGCCATGCGCGGGATTACGTGGCAGCGCAATGGATGATGCTGCAGCAGGACCATCCCAGGGATTTTGTCATTGCCACGGGTGAGCAGCGCTCCGTGCGTGATTTTGTAAACGCGGCGGCAGCGCATATGGGCCTGGAACTTGAGTGGCGGGGCAATGGAGCGGAGGAGCATGCTGTCGTCATGGCCTCACGACATGCCGACCTGCAGTTCACCGGTGGTGAGGTGGTGGTGCGGATAGACCCGCGCTACTATCGTCCGGCAGAAGTTGAGACGCTGTTGGGCGACCCATCGCTGGCGCGGGAACTCCTGGGCTGG
>JANLTO010000117.1:0-3387 GCA_031362985.1 Lysobacterales bacterium
TCAGCCAGTTGGACACCTTGAACTCAGGTGGCGGCTGCCGGTAGATCTGGCCGCCCGGCGCACGCTGCTCGTCCACCACGGTGACATCCAGACCACAGTCGATCGCGACTTCGGCTGCCGCCATTCCGGCCGGCCCGGCGCCGATGATGGCCAGTTCAGTCTGCAACATTGTCGTCTGCAAAATTGACGGGCTGCGATTGCTGCAAGCATGCGCCGGTGATGATGACCATCCCAGGCTCAACCGGGTGCATGCAGGAACGCAGCCAGCGATAGGCGGTGGAGCCGGGAGCGGCTACCCTGACCTGGCACTCGAAGCAGGTGCCCATGTTGCAGTAGGGGGCCCTGGGCTTGCCGCTGCGGGTCACATTGAAGGTCGTGATGCCTTCGGCCAGCAGCACCGTAGCGATGGATTCCCCCGGGTACGCTGCCACGGGTGTGCCGTTTACCGTGAGGGTAATTTTGTCACCGCGTTCTACATTCCCAGTCATTCGTTGCGTCATAGTCCTGGGCCTATCCCATGAACGCGTTGAGGCCGTTGAACCTGGCCGGACTGAACGGGGCCAGCGGGTAGGACGATGTACCTGTCAGCATCAATTCGCTCATCAAAAAAGCATAGGCCGGGCCGTACGTGAATCCGGAGCCTCCGGCGGCGACGAAAAACCCCGGTGCCTGCGGAACTTCGCCCAGCACCGGCAACTGGTCTGGTGTGATCGCTGTCGTGCCGGTCCAGGTCCGCAGCAGTCGAAGCGAGCTTACCATCGGGACTATTTCAGCGGCTGTGCGCAGGTTGCCTATCACTGAGTCCAGAGCCATGTCAGGCGATTCCGCGCGGGACCAACGTCCTTCGCGTTGCCGCAGATGGGCGCGCCAGCCTCCGCCAATGAGCAGATTGCCATCTTCGGTCTGCTTGAGGGACAGCTTGCGACCGACATGCTGGATCAAATGGGGAATCTGCGGTTCGGTCTTTTCCGTGGCGTTCATGGTCAATCCCACCGGGAACAGTGGCAGGTGCAGCCTGGCCATCGCTGCGATGTCTACCGCCCAGGCGCCGGCCGCGTTGAGCAAGGCCCCGCAGCTGATTTGCTGGCGCTTACCGGCGCTGTCGCCGAAGGTAATGTGCCACCGGCCAGCGGCGCGGCGAACCTCACTGACAGTGGCGTCGATAATCAGGCTGGCACCTAAGTCCACCGCTTTCCTGGCATAGGCGGGTGTCAGCAGGCGCGGATTGCTGTGCCCTTCGCTGGCGCAGTAAAGTGCAGCCTGGACACGATTCGACAGGTACGGCGCCAGCTTTCGTACCGCTTCCCCATCCAGCAGTTCAACCCCCAGGCCCTGGCTTTGCTCAATCTGCAGTTTACGCTCGAGGAGTGCGATCTCAGCCGGGGTTTCCGCCACCATCAATCCACCCCGCATACTCAACTCGGTGCTGCAGCCGAGTTCAGCTTCGATTCCCTGCCACAGGGCTATGGACATCCGCGCAAGCCCGACATAGTACTCAAGCTCCCGCACCTGTACCTCGAGGTTCTGGATCAGGCGATGTTCCAGTTGAAAATGCAATGATCCGGCGTTTTGTCCCGATGCGCCCTGGTTGATCTGTCCGCGTTCGAGAACCACGACCCGGACACCGGATTTCGCCAGGTAATAGGCAGACGCACAGCCGATCAGGCCTCCGCCAATGACTGCGATATCGTAATCCGCCATTGTTTTTACCAAATTATCCCCGGCGCCAGCCAGGTAAGCAGAATCGGGCCATCCCGTGTCGCGAACGCAGCAGCAGGGCAAACCCGGCCGTAAGCCTTACTGGCCTTGGCCGATCTGGGCAGTCACTTCAATTTCAATCAGAAAGTCCGGCAGCGCCAGGGCTTGTACGCCGATCAAGGTATTCGCCGCGGGAATGACATCGCCATAGAACTCAGACAGGGCTGCGCCAATGGGCCCCAGATACTCCGGCCGGTGATTGACCACGTAG
This sequence comes from Lysobacterales bacterium, assembly GCA_031362985.1. GTDB lineage: Bacteria > Pseudomonadota > Gammaproteobacteria > Xanthomonadales > SZUA-36 > SHZL01. Next base: position 1,970 of record JANLTO010000117.1, read on the forward strand.
GTGCGCATCCGCACCACGTCCGCCGGCGTTGCACCCGCAGCAGCCAGAACCTCCCTGAGGTTGCCCAGCGCCTGTCGTGCCTGCGCCCCGATATCACCGGGGCCAATCACCTGGTAGCTCTTGTCCCAGGCAACCTGCCCGGCACAGTGGATGCTCACGGCTCCGCTCGCCTTGATCGCATGCGAGAAACCGTACGGTACGCTGGCGTACATGGATTCAGGATTTACCGCTTCACGTTTCATTCTGGGAGCTCCGGCTACGGTTCAATGGTATTCCACCAATTCGAGCTGATTACCAAACGGGTCGAGCACGTACCACGAGCGGGATGCAGGGCATGGGCCGTCCAGCATGTCGATCGCACCGGCCATGGCCTTGCAGCCGTGCTGCTCGAGGTAGCCAACCGCCGCATCCAGGTCTTCAACTTCAAGACACAGGTGACGGCTGCCTACGTCGCAATTGCGCGGAGGTGTTTTCACCGAATCAACTGGCAACTGGTATTCAAACAGTTCCATGCCCATGCCGCCTGCCAGTTTCAACATGGCAAGCTCAAGCCGCGCGCCCGGGACATTGACGTGCGCAGCGGTCCAGTCCTTCCCATCCGCCATCCTTGGGATGTCAGCGGCGTCGAAAGGCCCCATGCGATAGGCCACTTCGGCCCCGAATACCTTGGTGTAAAAAGCAATTGCCGCGTTTATGTCCAACACGGTGAGAGAGACATGATCTACTCGCTTGAAAGAGACTGGGTTCATCATGATGTCCTGAATTCGTTGCAGTGAGCCTGTTACGAGGCATGGTACAGTGTCTTAGTGAGTATAAGAGCAAGCTTAAAGCGACACCAGTGCGGTCAATGAACACTGCACGTGTTGATTTCTTGCTTGAATTGAAACTCCGAATATACTTCCATGGCGTGGTTGTACAATTCCGCCGACTCCTAAGGGATGGACTGCTGATATTAAATGGACTGGATAAATAGACTGTTTCGAGAGCTGGTTGGCCCGGCCGCTGTGATTGCGGCAGGAACGATGGGAGCAGGAGCTGTTGCCTCGCTGATCCTGGCTGGCGCCTGGTTCCATTACGATCTGCTGTGGGTTGTGCTGTTCATGCTGCCACTATTCATTGTGGCGGTGGACTCCTCCGGGAGGATAGGCAGTGTCAACCGGGGCGAGGGGATGCTATCCATTGTGCGTCGCCGCATTCATCCTTCGGTAGCCTGGATACTCCTGCTCATCAATGTGCCCATCCATCTGCTGGTTGCCATGGGCCAGTTCTCCATCATGACTTCGGCGTTTTTATCCTTGTTTGGAATGGATCCGCCGACCGTGGGCGCCGCGCAGACGCAGATCGACCAGTATCTCCTGGTTGAAGTCATCACCTCGCTCGCTCTTGCAGGGCTGGTCCTCTGGCTGGTGCTATCCCAC
>JANLTO010000152.1:0-2000 GCA_031362985.1 Lysobacterales bacterium
TTGTCGGAGGCCACAGATACGGCGGCGCCAGGCCATTTCAGCGGCCTGGTCCACGATGCAGTACTGCACGACCATCCCAACCTCGCTGCGTTCGATGTGTACATGAGCGGCCCGCCCGCCATGATTGACGCGGCCAAGGCCGTGTTCCGCGAGCAGGGCTTGCCGGAAGACCGGCTGTACTACGATTCATTTGAATTCGGCCTCGATGTGCCGGTGCGCGTGCTGGCGCGGCCGCACTGAAGTTAACTACCCTTACGCCAGCTATTCAAACCCGTTGCTGAAAACCAACTCCGGCGGTGGCGGTGTAATAGCGATTTCGGCGATATACGTATGCCAGATCGCACGCTCGGTGGTAGTAATCCCTGGAATGATGGCCCAGTCAGCCGCATACTGGCCAATAGCGTAAAACCTGTGGTGATCACTCGGGTCGATCGTCACCGCCCCAGGGTGACCCCACCGCTGGGTGCACGCTGACGGAGCGACCCGGGTGCCGCAGTGGTAGTCGCTGACCAGGCTCAGCCGCAGCAGCATTTCAGCTCCGTTTTGCACCAGGGAATTGCCGCTGACCTCGTAGGCGCGCGCCAAGAGACCAATGTTGCCATAATCCAGACCATCGCCATTGACTACACCCTGGGCAAATCCTGAGCGGTTGTATGCGATGACTGCCTCACCATGCTCGTTGACGGCAATGCTGGCCTGGTAGAAGTCAAAACCAACCTCTTCAATTTTACCCGAGGACAACAGCACACCGGTGGCGGCATCAACCACCGTCCAGCGCACCGCGGCGTAGTCGCCCAGGTCAGACTTCACCGTAGCGACGGCAAACACCTTGCCATTCGACTGTACTGAGTTAGCCTCGATTCGCCCGGTAAGGGTGGGCACCGTGCGGGTGGCGTCCGGTTGCCTTCCGTTTCCGGCTGCGAGGAAATCCGACCCCGTAATTTGCGCAGACGCGGTCTGCGTGGCCCCAGCGGCGTTGACTCCGTTGATCTGGTAAAACACCTGTGAGACGAAGTTAAGGCTTTCGGCAATGACGAATGCCGTGTTTGCAGGATTGCCCTGCCAGTTGAGCGCGGGCTGGATGACAAATCCGTTGTTGGCTCCAGCCAACCCCGTGGTGATGGTGGTCATGTTGGCAAGGCTGGGCGCACCGCCAAACAAATCCGCCTTGGGGATAACCATCAGTTTCGTGCCGGTGTAGCCGGGTTCGAAATTGTTGGTGGCAATGTACACACCCTTTTCATCCAGGGACAGCGTAGGGTCATCGGCAGTGGAAGTGGTGGAAGGCAACACGGTGATCTGCACCGCCTTCCAGGTTCCCAGCGCATCTGCCGTATCGGAGATCGCGAGGTTAACCTTATTGCTGGTAGGTCCATAGCCACTGATGATCCAGCGGTTGGTGTAGTGGTCGAACAGCACGCGCTGGTTGCCATTGGCACCACCAGGTAAACCCCTATCCGCCCAGAAAGCGACCATGCTCACCCGCGACAGAACGCTGCCATTTGCCTTGTCGTAAACGGTGATACTGCCAGTGGTGGATTCCAGGAACTGCGTGGTGCCGATCGCACCCATGGGATGCGGCACGATAAAACACTGCAGGAGGAACGCACAGTTGTCAAGCATCGAGGTGCCTTCAATACCCCGCACAACTGCGACAGAACCGCCGGGGTCGCGCTGCGCATACGCAGAGTCTGGCAAAGACAGTATCGAGATCGCAACCAAGACCGTCTGCGTCACCAGGTACCCAAGGGCTTCTTTCATTTTCTTGGTTCCTTGCCGATTCACGCACCTTTGAGCTACAGAGAAAGGGTAGGCCTATTATTAACCGGCGTCCATCTCTTCGGAACGACTCAGTGCGGCGTGCGCTAAAGAAAATCAGCTTTTCACCGGCGCATTCAAACGCGCATGCTCGCTGGGCAGAGGCAGGGGTTTTTCGCCCAGATTCAACCGCAAGGCATTGCGGAAACAGGCCATGGCCAGCTCCAGGTTGCCCTGCCGCT
>JANLTO010000162.1:0-23099 GCA_031362985.1 Lysobacterales bacterium
CCGACCGAAGAATCGGTGCGCCGCGCCGTCGCGATTCAGATGATCATCAACAAAGAACTCGGCCTCAACTTCTGCGAAAACCCCTGGCAGGGCAGCTTCATCGTCGATGAGCTCACCGACTTGGTCGAAGAAGCCGTCTACAAGGAATTCGAGCGCATCTCAGAACGCGGCGGCGTGCTCGGCGCCATGGACACCATGTACCAGCGCAGCAAGATCCAGGATGAAAGCCTGTACTACGAAAGCAAGAAACACGACGGCAGCCTGCCGCTGGTGGGTGTCAACACCTTCCTGCCGGCAGACGGGCATGGTGAAGTAGGCCATGTTGAGCTGATGCGCAGTTCGGAAAGCGAGCGGGATCAGCAAGTGGTGAATGTTGAGACTTTCCGCGATACGCACGCAGAGGAAGCGAAGCCTAGACTTGCGAAACTACAGCAGGTGGCGCGAGACCGGAAGAACACCTTCGAGGCGCTGATGGAAGCCGCAAAGGTGTGCTCGCTGGGAACGATGTCACATGCGCTGTACGATGTGGGTGGGGAGTATCGGAGGAATATGTAGGAACTAATTCGGACCCACAATGTGGCCCCGAGCTTCGAGCAGTTGGTCGGAATACCGTGCGCAAACAACCGAATCCGACTCGAGAAAATCCATTGAGCCGATTCAAAACATTTCCAGCGAGGCTCAGGAAGGATCGAAACGGCCCCAATTATAAAAAAAATTTGAAGCAAGAGTCCTGACGCGGGCTCCAGTCTTCAACGGGCAAATCGCGCGACAATTCGCAGAAAGCCAGGCCATATATATTGATGAAAAATGCGTTCCGATACATTCGGGTTCCGGCAACATGGATTTAATGCTACCTATACTCGGTGCGACCGCGCCCTGAAGAGGCGGTGGGCTTTATCAATCCGCACCTCGAATTCACCTTCCCGGTAAAGCAGAACTGGTCCTAGGATCGCCACTACTTTCCAATGAACGGAACCTGCCTTATCTATCTTCTCCGGCTGGTTGCACCAACTTGTGCACCCGCATTTTTCCAGCGACGAAGAACGCCTGATGTTTTTGCTGGAAATTGTTTTCAATCCTCCGACCTGACCTTTTTGTGTAGGAACGAGTTTGCTCGCGATTAAGGCCTATCAGTAGCAAGGCTGCCTCCCACGTGCGTCCGAAAGCAAACTGCCCCCCCCAAAGCAAGCGCCCTTCCTGCACTTTCCAACCCTGCATGATCGTCCAAGCCTCAAGGCCGCAGAGTTGGACAGGATCAGTTCCCACATTGGCCTCTGCTCGTTTACTCTGGCGTGCCCTAACCGAACGTGTTCAATTAAATTTTGTCACGTTTCGATAGGCTCCCAATACTCTCACGCATCTACTTCGTGTGTGGCGAATTCATGATTAGAGATGCGACAACCGTTATTTCCGCAGGGCTTTCCGCGGTTACAAGCTGGTTTGGAGTTGCGATGCGGTATTGTGTAAGTGAGTTCGCTGTATTACGATTTAGGGAACTAGTTTACTAGTATGGAAATTGATTCTATGACCCCTAAAGACTTCGCCAAACAATCCGGTAACGAGTCAGCTGCTACCAGACTGCTTTCGTCCTGGATGACTCCTCATCGCATTCCTGCAGCGATATACACCGATCCGGAAATCTATGCTCTCGAACTTGAGCGATTTTTTTATGGACACCACTGGAGTTATGTTGGCCTCGAAGTTGAGCTGCCCAATTCCGGGGACTTCAAGACAACTTTCATCGGCGAGCGCAGCGTCATCGTGGTTAGAGCACCAGACGGCGAGATTCACGTTTTGGAGAATCGTTGCCGACACAAAGGCATTCGGCTGGTTCAGGCGCCATTTGGCAGCGTTGGGGATACCAGGCGATTCATCTGCCCCTATCACCGCTGGTGCTACAAGCTCGACGGCAAACTGGTCGGTGTACCTTATCGCAATGGAGTGCAGGGCCAGGGCGGTTATCCTGCTGATTTTTCGTTAAAGGACCTCGGGCTTGTCCGTTTGCAGGTCGCTTGCTACAACGGTGCAGTCTTTGCTTCGTTCGATGCTGATGTAGAACCGTTCAAGGACTACCTCGGTCCGACCATCGAACCCTTTATGCGCCGTACGTTTAACGGTGAACCGTTGAGGGTTCTCGGCTACAACCGACAGCGCATCCGTGGCAACTGGAAATTGATGCAGGAAAACATCAAGGACCCGTACCATCCCGGGTTACTGCATGCGTTTTTCATTACCTTCGGCCTTTGGCGCGCTGACCAGAAGTCGCGGATGGTGATGGACCAGCACGGTCGGCATGCATGCATGATTTCGGCGCGCAACCTTGGAGGGCAGAACGAGGAAGTAACTGGTGGCGTCAACTCGTTCCAGGAAGATCTGAAGCTTTCTGACCCAAGCGTCATCGACGTCCAGCATGAGCCATGGTGGGGTGAGCACACAGTCGTCATGCAGACGATCTTTCCAAGCGTAATAATTCAGCAGCAGGTTAACTCTCTGTCCACGCGCCAGATAATTCCGGTTAGCGTTGACTGCTTCGACTTCGTTTGGACCCATTTTGGCTACAAGAGCGATGATGACGCGATGACCCGCCGCCGATTAAATCAGGCAAACCTTTTTGGCCCAGCAGGTTATGTCTCGCTCGAAGATGGAGAGGTGATCGAGTTCTCGCAGCAGTCCCATGCAACTTATTCCGGAGGGGAGTGTCTCGCCGAACTGGGTGGCCGCGACTGCGAGCCCACCGAACACATGGTCACTGAAACGCTAATACGCTCAATGTACCAATATTATCAGTCGGTGATGCGCCCATGAATGTTGTTGAGGAAGGGCCTGGAGCGCGCATCGGATATATCATCCAACGCTTAGCGCTCTCGGACCTATACCAGGCTTACGCAGACTCTCTTGATCGAGGTGATCTGGAGCGCTGGCCAGGGTTTTTCACTGAGGACGGAAGCTACCGCGCGCAGGCCCGTGAAAACTTTGACCGCGGGCTACCGCTGGCGGCAATGTTCTGCCAGGGGCGGGGTATGTTTCAGGACAGGGTCACCGTTATCGCCAAGGTCATGGTTTACGCACCGAGAACCACCCAACATGTCGTTGGAATGCCAAGGGTCATAGAAACTGGCGGTGGTGAGATTCATGCTCGTGCCCAGTTCTGTGTCTACCACACGTTACCGCACGAGCCGACAGCGCTACTCGCGGTCGGGCGCTATGAAGATAGAGTGGTCGAAGACATAGGCGGCAGACTGCGATTTCGTGAACGAACCGCCGTCTATGACACGCTTCTGTTACCCAATTCACTTGTTTACCCCTTGTAAGCCACTACCCAAGGACTTAGTCCCAACATGGCGATGACCGACCTGACGGCACCAATCCCGACCGACTCACGAGAGAAGCTATATGCCGATCTCAGTCCATCTGCGCTCGCACCGCTTTGGAGCTGTCTTGAAACGCTCGTACCACGAGCGCCAATGAGTGAGTGTGTGCCTGCGCTCTGGAATTACGATGATGTGCGGCCGTTGCTGCTGCGCGCCGGCGCGCTGATCTCTGCCGAGGAAGCCATCCGGCGTGTACTGATTCTTGAAAACCCCGGGTTGCCCGGCTGCGCCTGCATCACGCCAACGCTATACGCCGGCCTGCAGCTGATCCTTCCAGGTGAGGTCGCGCCAGCCCATCGCCATACGCAGTCCGCTTTTCGCTTCATTATCGAGGGGGAAGGCGCCTTTACGACGGTGCGCGGTGAAAGGCTGCCGATGAGCCCAGGTGACCTCGTGCTCACGCCCAACTTCGAATGGCACGATCACGGGCACGATGGCTGTGCACCGGTGATCTGGCTGGACGGCCTCGACATACCGCTCATCCGCTCGCTCCAGGCCGGGTTTGCTGAGAATTCCAGCAGTGCGCAACAGAATGCGGACCTACCCACCGGGTACAATGCAGCAACATGGGGCGCTGGGCTACGCCCACCTTATGCAGCGCAGCAACACAAGCGAGTCGAGCGCTTCATTTACCACTATCGCGAGTGGCGCGACGGGCTTAAGTTGCTCAGCGCCCGTGGTGATCGGGATCCGGCAGGACTGTATACGCTGGAATTCTCCAACCCGGTTGACGGAGGTTCGATCCTGCCGACTATGAGCGCGTTCTGCCAGTTGCTCAGGGCAGGCGAATACACTCGCTGGCAGCAGCGCACAGACGGTCTCGTCTACCATGTAGTAGAAGGGGCGGGTGTTGTGGAGATTGGTGATGTGTTCCGTTCGTCTATAGCGATTCGAGACACTTTTGTAGTGCCACCGTGGATGAAGTTCCGACTCTTGGCCGAACAGGACCTTGTCCTGTTCTCATATTCTGACCGGGCGACTCAGGAACGGCTCGATCTTTGGCGCGAGCGGGTTGAAAAGTCGGAGAGCATTTAATGGGCAAGGAGCGTGTTAAGACAACGGTGTCCGAGACCGTTTCGAAGATAGCCGAGCGCAGACTCGCTCACCGCGAAACGCGTCTTGGCGTTCACTCGATCGAGATTGGCATGTCACTTGTCGATGCGCTCATTTGCAGCTCCGGGCCGCTTTCACTTAAGGAGCTCAGCCGCGTCACGCAACTCAATGCAAGCAAAGCACACCGCTACCTTGCCAGCTTCGTCCGCACTGGGCTGATCACACAAAACCCGGAAACAGGTCAATACGATCTGGGGCCTCTCGCCCTTCGCCTTGGGTATGCAGCGCAGCATCGTACCGATTCACTGCGAGTCACGTTAGCTGGGGTGGAGCGGCTGGTTCGGGAAACCGGGCACACTGCGATGGCAAGCGCCTGGAGCGAACGCGGTCCGGCCATTATACGTTGGGTGCAAGGAACTTACCCCGTGTACACAACGCTCTCCGTCGGCGCAACCTTGCCTCTGCTTTCATCGGCAACGGGAAGGATTTTCCTCACCTACCTTGAAAATGGACTGACACGCACCCGCGTTCGGCAAGAAATGAAGGGGGGCACGAAAGCCGACATCAGGGTGATCCGCGAACAGGTTTGCTCATTTGGGTTCGCTGAGGTAGGCGGGGATTTCATTCCCGGCCTGAGTGCATGTGCTGCTCCCGTTTTTGACGTGCACGGCGCACTGGCAAGTGTACTGACGATCGTGAGCACCGTATCGATCGGCTGGCAGTTGGAGGCGAGGCGCACTCTGCTGAGGATATCGAGTGAGGTATCGCGAGAGTTGGGTTGGAACAATTCAAAATGATGTGGCGGCTACCGCTTTGGAGGCCGACCCGCGTATTACGTCAGCGAGTTTTTCGGCGATCATGATTACTGGAGCGTTAAGGTTGAAGTGGTCTACTAAATCTGGACACCCAGTTAAGGCGTTTGGACTGCCCCCGGTCCGGAGGACACTTCCGAGCTATGATTCGAGCATAGGAGGAAGTGTTATGAGCAGTCAACGATTTACCCCCGAGTTTAAAGATGAAGCGGTTCGACAGATTGTCGATCGCGGAAAGTCATACAAACGGCCGCGTCAATTTGCTACCGGTCCGATACGAATTTCAATGCTGGTGAGACCCTCGATGTGTCCGATGAGATGATCACCTGGTTCTACTGAACCAACGCCGGCCGGTGTTCCGGTCATTATTAAGTCGCCAGCAGCAAGAGGGTAGAGACGGGACAGATGCGAAATGACTTCAGACACTGACCAGGTAAGTTGCGAAACGTTCGCATCCTGCACGACAGTGCCGTTACGCTCAAGCCAAATGCGGCCGCGATCCATTGGTGAATCGTTATTTAAGCGGTGGATCATCCCGATCGGCGCGGAGTTATCGAAGTTCTTGCCTGTGTCCCAAGGACGGCCCGTTTGCCGCGCCTGCAGCTGAAGATCACGGCGCGTCATGTCGAGACCTACGGCGAGGCCGAACACATGATCAGCGGCTTTGTCAGTGTCGATGGCACATCCACCGCGCCCAATCGCCACTACCAACTCCACTTCGAAGTGGAAGGCATTGGTCGCGAGCGGGTAAGGCACGGTTGCTCCTGATGGCACGTAGGTATCTGGCCACTTGGTAAAGAAAAATGGTGGCTCCCGCTCGGACAACCCCATCTCACGGGCATGATCTGCATAGTTCCGGCCTACACAGTAAATCCGCCGAAGAGGAAACTGGTGATTGGAATTAGCTATCGGTATTGTCGTAGGTCTCAACGCTTCAAAAACAGTAGCCAAGTGCCACCTCCGAATCTCTGATAATTTTGCCGCCGCAACACTTGGCGCCTGCCCTGGCGTAGCATGAGCGCTTTATAAGCAAAAAGAATTATAACGTTATTATTCATTGTTGCAATCTTAAGCATTCACAGGAGCTATACGTTTATAGGGAATTTCTCTGATTACTCTGCTGCATTGTGTATGGACAGTCAATTGACGTGGAGCTAGAATATATATCGTTACACTGATTGAGCTACCGGAAATCAATATTGAATGATCGGAGGAGCAGTGCCGAGTTTGGCGATGAGCCCTGGGTGAGTGCAGCAAAAGGCTCTTCTCATTTTATCTCGGATGTCATCGATGCCAATCCTATCGGACCATTGCAACTTCGTGTGGTCGGTCTGTGCTTCGCAGTGGCAGTTGCCGACGGCTACGATATGCAAGCTATGGCGCTGGCCGCGCCCTTGGTTAGCCAGACCTTCAATATAAACTCGGCAGGCATGGGTCCTTTGCTCTCCGCTTCTCTGTTTGGTCTCATGGTAGGTGCATTCGTATTTAGTCCGCTGGCTGACCGGTACGGGCGCAAGCCAGTTATCTTGATCGCTTGTCTGTTGATGGGCGTATTCTCCCTTGCAACGGTATACGCCACTTCGAGCGCTCACTTCTTGATATTGAGATTCCTCACTGGTCTGGGGCTAGGCGCGGCCATGCCCGCCCTCAATGCCTTGACTTCCGAATACGCCCCTATGCGAAGCCGTGCCCAGATGATGACAGCGATGTTTATAGGGGTGCCCATTGGAAACGTACTGGGTGGCCTGTTCGCCGCTAACACCGTCGAGCATTTAGGTTGGGAAATAATTTTTATCGTTGGCGGGCTGCTGCCGTTATTGTTACTGCCCGTGCTTTACTTGGCGCTACCCGAATCACCACGATTCGCTGTCATGGCAGCTGTTAACGGGGTGGGGCAAGATCGCATTCGTCGAATCATTGCTGCGATTGACCAGAAGGGCATGGTCCATTCGACCGACCATGTGATTGTCAGGGACGGCCAGTCTTCCGGCGGTCGCTTGTTTGACCTGTTCGATGAAGGCCGACTGGGCACAACGGTTTTGATTTGGGTCGTGTTCTTCTCCAGTCTTTTTATGCTGTTTTCGCTTATCAGCTGGCTGCCTTCCATTCTTAGTATGGTCGGGTTCCCGATGGGGAAGGCGCTTTATATGTCCGCAGGGGCGGGGCTCGGCGGCGTATTCGGTGGTTTGCTTGTTGCCAGGGCCATCGACCGCTTTGGCTTCCATCGAACACTGCAGGTGGCCGTAGTTTTGGCGACAATCAGCCTCGCTACGCTCGGAGCGTTTACGTTTTCTCTGACGGCTGCGGTCATTGCGGTATTCATCGCTGGCGCGACGGCGGGTAGCCTGCAGTTCGGTCTCAACGCGCTTGCAGCGTTTTCTTATCCAGAACGAATTCGTGCCGCAGGGCTCGGTTGGGCATTAGGTGTCGGGCGTTTGGGAGCGATTGCAGGTCCGGTGCTGATGGGAATTTTGCTTGCTGCGAACTGGAGTGTGACTGCATCATTTATGCTCGTCGCAGTGCTTGGAATCACCAGCGCCATTTGCATCACCGCACTGAAGATACGCAAACCATTAGGTTCTGCGGCGTAACCCGTGTGAGAAACAGCAGTCTTTAACTCTGTTGCGGCCCGTACCCGCAATCAAGCAGGAAGCGGATGACGACCTGGTTATATCGGTCCGGATTCTCCCAGAAAGGTATATGTCCGGAGTCGGCCCACTCGCTAAGCCTTGCTCCGGGAATCAAGCGAGCCACTTCCCGTTGAAAGCCTGGCCCGAGTAGCGTATCCCGATTGCCGCCCACCAATAGCGTTGGAGTCTGATAGTTTGCCAGTTGAGCTGCCGTTAACCAGTGGGCGCGGTCCTGCATCGATTTCACCGCTTGAAATGCGCAGGACAGGCTTCCGTCGGTGCTTCCGAGCTGACCAATTTGCCGATACAGGAAGGGGTTTGGCCGCTCCGTCGCATCAAAGGATGCTTCTGCCTTTGCTCCGCTAATGAAGTACGCATCAAATTGCTGGACGGCGTCGTAATTGTTCCTGAAGTTCTCATCTGAATCGACACCGGCGGTCGAGCCACTAAGCACAAGCGCTTTGACGTTTGAGTTAAACTCAATCGCGTAACGAATCGCACCGAAACCCCCGAAAGAACTTGCGGCAATAGCGACTTCCTGCACATCCTCCGCCCTCAATACTGCGGCTATGTCTGCTGCATGGTGACGGAAGTGAGTATCGGCATCGTGACATGGTGACATGAAATGTCCGCGCAGATTCATTGCAATCACCCGGTATCCAGCGCGAACGAAACGCGGAATATTAAAGGACCAGTGAATCAGGTTGTCGAAGGCTCCAGGAATTAGCAGCAGCGCGCGACCTGTGCCATAAACCTCGTAATAGATCGACGCGCGGTGGGACTTGACGCTCCGGCTTTCAGCTGAACTGACGCCCAGGCGGGTCGCGGGTGGGAAGGCTTCGTTATGTTCACTCATTCAGTCATGCTCTACGAATCGAAGTATAAGCCCGTCAGCATCGGCAAGCAGGCTACCAGCACTCTTTTGTAAATCGACGTCATTCGATCGCAAAAAATCTCTCGTCCGCTCTAACGAACGCACCTGAATTGTCACCAAGGCGATCTTTGGTTTATTGCTGACAGACGGTGCGATCGACCTGCCGAACTTCGACTTGAATACTTCGGGCAATACCAAGTCGATCGTGTTAACGTTCGGCTGAAATCGGGCCTGACCATCCGATTCGTCCGGCGCAATGCCATACACCCGTTGTAAATGCTCAGACGCGCACATCAATTGTGTCTCGGAGACGACGATCACAACCCCCCGCCAGGAAATCGCGCCATTCGGATGATTCATGAGTTCTTCGTCAGTAAATTCACTGATGCTTTCGTACTGCACAGCGTTGCACCAGATCGGCTGACTGCCCTGTGGAATGATTATTTTGATAGTTTGGCCAATTCCTTTTGCCGAAGCCGAAAGATTCAGCTTCACCAGCGGCAGCAGGTCCAGACCACGAGCCGTCCACTGCTGGTGCAGCGCCACGGCATCGTCCGTAACATGTACCAGCATTGCGCCGCCTTGCACGCCATCGAGAATGGGCTTCATGAAATCAGCCGCGTGCTTGGCGTCGAAGTACGTCAGCTCCAGATAATTTGCCGCTCCGCTTGTCACCGGATGCAACAGGACAACGTTGCTGCCGCCTTCGCCACCAGCATCCGCACCACCCATCGGCGAAAGTTGGCGCACCCCTCGCATTGCAAAGCCGAGTCGACCAAAAGTTCTCGCCGCTTCCGAGTGCGAACGCACACTGATCATGACGTGCTCCAGTTCAGTGATGGGTGTGGGCGACATCAGTGTGCGGATTTCAGATCAGGGTTGAGGAGCTATGAAGTTGATCACTCATGATGCAATCCGGAATTGTTCGACCATTGCTTCGTTCAGGTCGACGCCAAAGCCAGGGCGGTCGGACAGCGTTAACCAGCCGTCCGCGAGTTCCGCTTCGCCGGTGATAAATTCAGAAAGAAAAGTATCGGCATCGCGAAAGCCGGTCGGAAAGTGCTCCGATAGCGGCGAGTTCATGTGAGAAATAATCAGATGTTGATTGTGGAAATTGTGCGAGTGTGGAACCACGGGTAGGTCATATGCCTGAGCCAATGCCCATATCTTACGCGCCTCAGTAACGCCGCCAACCCGATTCACATCCGGCTGCAGATAATCGACGGCGTCGGCAACGATAAGGTCCCGAAATCCCCAACGTGTAGATTCGTGTTCGCCACCGGAAATGGGCGTTCGAACTGATCGACGAATCTGCGCGTACCCTTTCATGTCGTCCGGCAGTGTCGGCTCTTCCACCCATTTCAGTTCGAATTCATCCAGCCGCAGGATCATGTCAATCGCGTAACGAGCATCCCAGCCCATGTATGCGTCAGCCATCAGATCAATCTCATCACCCAGTGCTTCCCGGATCGTACGTACCAGGTCAATGTTCTTGCGCATGCCTTTCCGCCCATGCCTGGGGCCGTATCCGAAGCGCATCTTGAACGCAGTATAGCCTCCGTTGCTGAGCTGCTTTCGTGCAAGCTCGGCCATTTCGCCCAGATCGTCCATCGGGTACCCGGCACTGCAGTAGGCTCGAATCTTGGGTCGGGTCATGCCGCCCAGGAGATTGTAGACTGGCTGGCCGGTCAGTTTGCCCAGAATATCCCAAAGCGCGATATCGATGCCGCTTATTCCAATAAGAACTGCGCCGCGTCGGCCAACGTTGATCGTAGCCCTGAACATCCGGGTCCAGAGTCGCTCGGTGTCGAAGGGACTTTCACCCTCCACAAGTGGAGCCAACACACCTTCGATGAACTTGGCCAGTCCTTCCGAACCGAGCCCAATTGCCCCAATTCCATAAGTGCCATCATTCAGTTCGACGCGAATCAAGAGATAAAGTACATCGTCCCGGCGGCGCTCGGGTACAGAATTGAAAACGGCCATAGGGCGGGCTCGACTGTCGCCGCCCTCATCCATCAAGGCGTCCATCGGGCTCGTGCCCCACCAAGCGGGTGTTTCCCATTCGGGTGCCGCGATCCGGATAACTTCGACCTGCCTGATTGTCCTCATTGCAGGACTTTCACCCGAACTGGCAAAACAGTTCCTGGCTCCACCCTTACCCGATTGATCAGAGGCTCTCCAAACCCCTCAGCTGTCATTTCGATGACATCCCCGTCGCACAAGGTAATTCCGTCGCCATACGAGAACGCTGGGCAGCCAAATAGATGAACATGGAGGTCGCCAGGTTTAATCAAAGTGGAATGCTTGAAGTGATGATGTTCAAGGTTTGCAATTGTGTGTGTCATATGTGCTTCGCCCGTCCTGAACTCCCGTTCCCAGATCACCTCTTCGCCCCGCTGAATGCGGACTGAACCTACCACCTCGTCGCTCAGATCACCTAGAAACAGTTCAGGACCCATCGCACATTGTCTAAGTTTTGATGGCGCCACGTAGAGATAATTGATCTCCTCAAGTTTGTGATCGGAAAAGTCATTCGCAAGTGTAAAGCCGAGGCGCACAGGTGTCCCCAAAGAAGTGATGTAATAGACACCAGCGAGTTCGACCTCTTCTCCGGCACTCAACGAAAACCCGGGCACGTGTAGGGGCATTCCTGAAGCGACAATACACTGCCCAAGACCTTTAAAAAACCACTCAGGTTGTGCTCCGACACTTCCATCCCGAGGCTTGCCATCTTGTCGCCCGCTCAAATAAATCCGCTGTGAATCAGTTTCGTTAGCCTCGCCGCGATTCATGCTGTTGCGAATTTCAGCGCTCCGAACATGAGTCAAACCAGTGCCAGTAACCAAGCAATTATTTGTCGAAAGGCCAGGGACTGGCGGTAGAAGTTTACCTGCAATATTCAGCTCTTGAACGTCTACCCGTTTCTGACTGGCCGCCTTGCGAAGGCGCGACAAGAACGATTCGCGAGATTGAATCGCACTCTCTAGTTGGTCCAGAAAGGCAAATGTAGGATCGAGTACACTGGCTTGGCCGTTATCGAAGGTCACTGCAGCGTGCTCGCGTCCGTCCTGATCTGCAAATTTGAGGTATCGCACCGGAGGAAAATTCCATCTAAAAGTATAACGTTACAATATCTGACCGATTAAATTCACGCAATAGCTTCTTGCAATTTGAGTTCAGTTCTTTGGTATGAACTTGAATTTTACTCACTTACAATCCAGCACCGTTGGAATTAGGATAGTCCTGCAACCCTCTTATGCTGATTCATTTATGACGCCCAGCCAGAAAAGTATGAAGACCAAAGGAAGATCGTCGCTTAAGGACGTCGCGGTTTTCGCAAAAGTCTCTGTAATGACGGTTTCCAACGTTATCAACGAGAAACGGAATGTCCGACCGCAAACGCGTGATCGAGTTTTGCGTGCGATTGAGGTCTTGGGTTATGTACCTACCCAGGCCGGACGCAGCTTGAGGACGAACAAACAATGGGCAATAGGATTCCTGCTGGTAGATGACAGCGGCCGCTTCCTTACCGACCCGCTAATCGCGGAGATTCTCGCTGGCGTTAGTGCGACGCTAACAAATGCGCGATACAGCCTGGTTCTGGAGTTAGGGCGATCTGACCATCTGAGCGATCTCTCGGCCTTCCAGCGGCGACTCGTCGATTCATTGATCGTCGTGTCCTCAGGCGGGCGCAGCGCTGTTGCGAAAGTGGCTGAAGTGACCGCATCGCTCGGTGTTCCCTTAGTTTTCTGTCAAGCTGGCCCACTGGGAGAAGATGTCTCTATTATCAATAGGGCAGACTACGACGGCGGTATGTTGCTTGCCGATCATCTTGCGGCAAGAAGCGTGAGATCAGTGCTGGTCATCAATACTGAGCTCGAATGGTTCGCCTTCAGCGAACGCGAACGCGGAATTCGTGCAGGCATGAAGGCCGCTCGGATGGATATCAAGGTCGAGACCATCAAGGCCGCGAGCGAGTCTTTTGAGGACGCGCAGTCGGCTTTGAATTCTTACATCGATTCGCATCCCGTCCCCGGTGCCATTGTTGGCCTCAACGACTTCCTGGCGATTGCTGCAATACGTTGCCTCGAGGAACGCGGTCACAGCATTCCGGATGAGGTGTGCGTGGCAGGCTTCAATGCTGCCGATATCGTGAACTTTGTCAAACCCAGGCTTACGACAATACGTGAGAATCCGATTGAGGTCGGTATCGCTGCTGCGAGAAGAGCTATTTCTGCAATTGATGGTGACGTCGCCGCCGTTACAGAGGTGCTACCGGTCACCTTGTTGCGAGGAGAAACCACATAGCTTCAAGGCCAAGCTGACGCAACTGACTGGTGCGTTCAGTTGACAATTTGGAATTTGAATTGTAACGTTACACATCAGAAGAGTAAGGAGTCATAGGCAAGTTCGTTCAACACAGTCTCGATACACCTTGTAACCATCACGATTGGCACAGGGGTCCGGGACGCAGCCACTTACGAGGTGCAACATGCTGTATCGCCGTCCTCTAATTTTTTCGTCGCACCTGAGCATTTTGATTTTTCTGCTCTGGGCAACTCCTTGCACCGCCCAGACAGCAGAAACCCAAGGGGAGGAAGCCGTCCAAAGACTGGAGGAAGTTAAGGTAACGGCGCGAAGGCGGGAGGAACGGCTGCACGATGTTCCGGTCAGCGTAGCGATCCTTAGCGGTACCGAGCTGGAATCTGCCCAGGTTACAACCGTCAATGCACTAGGCCAGCGATTTGCCAACCTCGCAATACCGGACCAGGGTTCGAAAGGTCAGACCATCGTTCTACGAATTCGGGGCTTCGGCAATAACGACGCCACGCGCACGTTGCGCGCGGGCATCGTTGTTGATGACGTGCCTTATCTCAGCCCGCGGGGCCTGAATCCTGGCCTTTTCGACATAAGGGATGTGCAGGTTCTGCGCGGCCCGCAGTCCACGCTTTATGGCTTGACGGCGGAAGCTGGCCTGGTCATTGTACGAAGCGCACAACCTGACTTGGAAAAGACTGAAGGCCGTGCAGCCTTGCAATATAGTTCGAACAGCGAATATGTCGCCAATGGGCGGATTTCTATTCCAGTTGTACCCGGCCGGTTCGCCGTTTCGCTATCTGCTATGGCGGCCGGAAATGATGGTTGGATACAAAATGTACTTACTCGAACTGGGTACAACCAGTCAAGCAATTGGGGAGGTCGTATTCAGGCTCTTTTCCAGGCCACGGACGATCTGTCCATGCATTTTCAGGTAGCGCGTGAGGAGGTCGATGACGATTACGGCCTCGCGCTCGTTCCAGTGGATCGCACTTCTTTCAACGCTACCTACGGTACCAACATTGGGAACTTCGAAAGCGCACAGAATTATGCGGGCTATACTGCAAATGAGGACAAATCCTCGGCTTTGACCATCCGCTGGGCTGCAGGCCCCGGCGAGTTGATCGCAGTGTCAACGTACCGCGACTTCAAGACCCGGGTGTCTTTCGATATCGACCAGGGACCATTGCCAACTCGACTTGGCCCATTTCTGGTGGGCTCAGGAGAGCCCTCGGACGACAACGACTCGTTCTCCCAGGAAGTCCGGTTCCAATCAACAGGTGAGGGCCCCTGGTCGTGGATCATGGGTGCATTCTATTACGAGTCGGATGATACAAGCTTTGCCAAAGCCCACATCATCGCGCCCATTCAGACCGTCTTCACTATCGCCCCTCCTAATACCTCAGAACTCAATAGTAGCTCGCTTTTTGGCCAGGTCGGTTATGGGTGGGACAATGGCTGGTCCGCAACTCTTGGTGCGAGGTTTGAAGACATCGAATTCAGTGATAAGGAGGATGGTATTGATCGCGTTGCATCCGGATCGGATCACGAATGGCTTCCGAAATTCACTTTATCCTATGCGCCGAGCACAGAGTCGACGTTCTATGGTAGCGTCGGGCGCGGCTGGCTGGCCGGCGGTGTCTTCGTTGGAGAGTTGCCTTCGGACGATCAATTTTATGAGCCGGAGTCGAGTACCACCTATGAGCTGGGTGTGAAGGGCATTTGGTTTGACCAGCGACTCAGCACAAATTTTGCCTTGTTCCGCACAAATGTACATGACTTCCAGGAAACAGTTCAGACAAGCCTGCTTACCTCCGAAACCGCGAATGTGGGCGAAGTTCGCTTCGAAGGATTTGATTTGGAGCTCTCGGCTCTGTTAACCGAAAACCTCCTCCTGAGCGGTGGAGTTGGCTATTCCAAAGCGCGCTACGAGGATTTCATCCAGTTCGACCCGCGGGTTGGTGGCCTGGTTAACCTCAAAGGCAATCGGATTCCGGGAGTGGCCGAAGAGAACTACATACTCGGTTTGACATACACGCACCCGACTGGCTGGTATGCCACCGGCGAAATGCTTGGTAGCGGTGACATCCTGGCAACGCGCGACAGGCTGAACGCACTGCCCGTGACTGACGGTTACACAGTATTCAATTTGCGTGCAGGTTACAGCTGGAATCAATGGAATTTTCTCGCATTCATAAACAATATCGCAGACGAAGACTATTTCGTGTCGGTTAACAATCAGCTCGGCGATGGCGTCTTATTCGGCGCCATTGGACGCTCCCGTCAATTCGGCATGACAGTTGAATATGCATTTGGCCGATGATCGGTTTCTGCATGGCTTTCACGAGGGAGGCCATACAAGCCGCAATCGCCAATGGCTTCGTGCCAATTTCGATAATTGGCACGATGGGTTTGTATTTCCTCATAGCGCCAACAGCCCGTGCTGACCACCATGAGGCACCGAGCCGCTTTGGAGCCGTCTACACGAGCGATTGGCTAAAGAACATGGCTGGAGGCATTCGACGGGCCGGGGCTTATGTAGATAACATGAGCCTGACCTGGATCCCTCCCCATGTGTCGCCTGGTGGCTGGATTGATCTGGATTTTCTGGTGCGCGGCATTTACAACAATGGACAACCGTTCTCCGAAACGATTGTTGGCGATACGCAGACCGTCAGCAACATCGAGACCGGCGTTAGAGCGTTTAGACTATTCGAGGCTTGGATGAACGTTAATTTCGGTGAGAGAACAGGCCTTCGTCTCGGAGTGTACGATCTCAATTCGGAGTTCGACGTACTCGATTCTTCTGAACTGTTCATGCACAGCGCCCATGGCGTCGGCTCCGATATAAGCCAATCCGGACTGAATGGCCCTTCAATATTCCCAGTCACTGGCCTTGCGCTGCGGTTGAATCACGCAATCAGCGATGATTGGACTGTTCGCATCGCCGCACTTGATGGTGGCCCGGGGGATCCGGAAGATCCAGATAGCTCCAGCATACAACTGAGCAGAGACGAAGGCGCGTTGCTGGTCAGTGAGTTTGAACGGAATACTGATCGCTCAAAGGTGCTTGTCGGCTCCTGGGCATACACCGCGCAGTTCCCGCAAATTGATCATCCCGCTGACTCAACTGCGGTTATGCAATTTCGGGGGAACCGCGGTGCCTATGTGCGCGGAGAAATCGGTCCATTTCCGAACCTTGCCAACTTGAGCTCTTTCGCACGTGTTGGTATTGCCGAGGGTGACTTTAACCCCTATTCCGGTTTTTTCAGCGGTGGCATAACTTTCTCGTCTTCAATTGGACCATTCGAAGACGTTGTGTACGGATGGGCATTCGCGATCGTAAGCGCTTCCAGTGCCGCGCTCCGAGCGGCCGAGATGAATGACAGTTATATTAGCGACGAGGAAATCAATTTCGAGTGGACGATCAGCATTCCGCTCACGCCACGAATTACTCTTCAGCCAGACGTTCAGTACATCATCAATCCTGGACTTGATCCCAGTTTGAGTAATGCATTCGTCTTTGGCTTGCGATTTACACTAAATCTTCTGGATATCTGATGAACAAGAAAATCTTCCGGTTTTGGGTCCAAATCCACCTTTGGTTAGGCCTGATCCTAGGCTTGGTACTGGCTCTCATCTCATTGTCTGGCGCGCTTCTCGCCGTCTCTGAGAGTTTGCTTCGTCTGCAATATCCAGATGTTTTGTTCCCTGCCGGAATTGATCGTGATTATATGAAAATGTCCACCGCGGAAGACCTACCGGTGGATGAATGGGTCAAGCGCGCGCAATCCATGTACCCTCAACTCCACAGCGCCGAAGTGATTGCCTCCCCTGGTTCAGTGCCATATCCAGTTGATGTTGTAATGCTGGCCGGTGAGATGGCTCCCGAACTAGCTGCGGGAGAAGAACTTCACGTGATTGTGGCTTTTGATCCCGTTGCGGGAACGCCGATAGGTAGCGTTGTTTTGGAGGACACCTTCGTCGGTAATCTACTATCGTTCCATGCCACCCTGCTTGCGGGGACATCGGGCGTAATTCTCGTAACAGTTACTGGGTTCGTGGCACTGATTTCAATGCTGACCGGGTTGTATCTCTGGTGGCCACGTGGCAGAAGTGCGTGGCGCAACGCATTGAAGCTCCGTACTCAGTTGACTGGCAGAGCCTGGCTCATTTCCTTGCATTCGGTTCCGGCAGTCTGGCTGTTCGTACCTCTGTTCGTCATTTTGCTCAGTGGTTCATACCTGATTTCGCCGGGCCCATACAAAGCAGTGGTTTCGCTTGCAGGTGAGCTTCGAGAGTTTGATGCCTACGAAACCGTTCCGACAGATCCGTCAAGTTGTTTGCCCAGCGTGACACGAGAAGAGGCGGTCAGCGCCGCACTCGAAGTTCATCCGGGCCAAGCATTGCGAATACTGATCACACCAACGAACCCCTGTCTGCCCTACATCGTTGGCCTGATGCCAATTGGAACGAGTGAAACGCGGGCCGCGCACACAGAGGTTTGGGTGGATCAGGTCAGCGGTGAAATTCTGAATAAGAGACGATCCGATGATCTCTCAGCGCCTGAAGTTTTTGTGTCCTGGATGGCACCCCTACATGCCGATTTGGGTATTGGTGGATTCGGCACGGTGTTAGTGACACTCACTGGACTTCTGGTCCCCGCGATGTTCGTAACCGGGCTGCTGGCTTGGTTGCGCCAGCGCAAACAGCGCCAGCGCACACTGGTCAGGAGGCAAGCGGAGGTTAACAACCTCTAGTGGACTGTAACAATTGAATCGGGAGTAATGCTCGGGTTGGGATCGAAGTATTTCCACTTCACCGGTTTGGGCTGCTTGTTGTACTGGCGGACATAGCGCATGAGTTTTCTCTTCAAGTTAGGTACTGATGTGAACACGCCGCCTGCGATAACATCCGGTTCGATTTTGGCGAACCACAGGTTGACCTGGTTAAGCCAGGATGAATAAGTGGGCGTAAACTGCGTATGGACAGTGAGATGACCTTGCGCTGTGTCCAGCGGCGTCAACTTGCCCTCCTTTGCCCAATACAATGTCGGCAGGCGTTGTGCTTACCCAGCCGGAACCCAAAACCCGGCATCTTTCATCCCCAGCGGCTTAAACAATCGCTCTTCCAGATACTGATCAAACGGCATCCCGGAGATCACTTCGACAATCCGCGCGGCGATATCGGGGCCAATCTGCTCATCATCTCCTCCAATGAGACATCGAGCCCGAATAGGTCCGCCTTCGTATACAGGTTGTCGTAAGCGTCGGTCTCGAGCCCATGCGTGAACCCGACAGTGTGGCGCAGCGCATCCTGCACGGTGGGTGTATGGACAACGGCCATCGTCTCGTCCAACGGACCTTTTGGATCTCGCAGCACGCGAAGATCGGCCAGTTCCAGGATGAACTTTGACAAGGGATCGGTCAGCCTGAACCTGCCCTCCTGATAGAGAGTCATCAAGGCCACGGAGGCGATCGGCTTTGTCATCGAGTAAAGACGGAAGATCGTATCGGTCTCCATCTCGCGCTTCCTCTCGATGTCGGCGTAATCGATCGCGCTGAAATGAGCAATCTTTCCGTGTCGGGCGATCAAAGTCACAATGCCCGCCATCTCGCCACGTTTCACCTTGTCGGTATAGATCTGATCGATGTAGCTCAGGCGTGCGCTGGATAGCCCCTCTTGTTCGGAAGCAACCCGGGGTAACTCCTCTGCCCGCACGAGGAGAGGAACCGCGGCGGCACACGCAACGATGAGAATCGCAACAACCTTGGTCACGCTGTTCAAGAGGTTCCCACAATTTTGGACAGTGGCGACTGCCACTGACTTCGCCGGATTTAGTAGACCACTTCAAACCTTGCGATGCGCGCACAGCAACGGCCGGAAGCCGCGCTATCCCGACCATCGCTTTCCCGTCCTGCGCTCGGCTCGAGATGATTCTGGCCATCGAGTCACCTTGAACCCAGGCTGGAGATGCTTCGTCAGCTACGCCATGAAGGAGTAGCAGGACTGGCGGCGTGCTGTCGATCCAACTTCTCGAGCAACCCTGGCCACTCGCGGCTTCCGTCATGGTCGACGCGCGTCATTGTCCAATAGCTTTGCATGAGCTGCGCGGTGAGCTCCGGCGAGGGCATGCGCAACGTCCCTCCCGTACTCATCGTCCGCAATTGGAGTTCACAGGCAAGTTCGATTCGATGCAGCGTAAAGAACGCTTGAGCCACATCCTTGCCCACCGCCAGAATGCCGTGTTTTCTTTGAATGATGGCTTGTATACCCTGCTTGAGCAGCGCATCGATCTCGTTGCACCCGGCCTCCTCCGTCACATCCGTTGTGACGTAGTCGGTATAGGCCACGCAGCCGCCGTACATGATTCCCCATTGCGACAGAGGAAGAAGCCCTACGTCGATGCCCGAAAGCGCAATGATGGCCTTCGGGTGGGCGTGAATGCAGGCACCAATATCGCCCCGAGCGTTGAAGCTTGCCCGCGAGAATCGGAATGCATCCAGATCCACGCCCGCCTTCTCCTGGACGGGATGCGCGTCGAGGTTGCGTCGAAACAGATGTGAAGCACGCAGGTGCTCGGGAAACATCCCGTAGCCCCCTACGACGAAGTCACGCCGTGCACCGGGGATCCTCGCGCTGACGAATCCATCTGTGAAATCCGACAGCCCGTACATGTGGACCAACCGATACCCGGCCGCCACGTTGACACGCGTCTCTTGCTCGGAATCCCGGGCCACATCATGCGAGGCATTCATCAGTTCGTACTCATCATCTTTGACGTCATTGTTAGTTACTTGTATAAGCCGTTACTGCCCTGCCAGCAAAATTTACGCTAGCCGATTGTGCTACCGTCTTTATCAACGAATGTGTGCGGGTGCATGCGCTATTGGCGCAATGCCTCGATGATGGCTGAGAAGCCCACTTTAGTTTCGGCTTCGAGCTGCTCATCCCAACCGCCAGGCCAGTAGCTGAATTTCACAATCACCAGACGTTCTTCTGGAACCACATAAAGAAACTGGCCCGCGAACCCAATCCCGGCAAAGGCACTGGGTTTTTCCTGTGTCCACCACTGGTAGGCGTAGCCATCTCGCCGAGCCTGGTTTGGCAAACCGTCCGTTGAAGTTGACTGCGCGACCCAGTCAGAGGCCAGGACCTGTCGGTCCGCTGTTCGACCGCCATTGAGCATCAACTGTCCCAATAGAGCGATGTCTATCGCGGTAGCGTTGAAGCCGCCGTTGGCGATGGCTGTGCCCGTGCCTGATTCGCCATCGAGAACCCAGTAGGCTTCGTGTTGCATGCCTGCAGGTTGCCAGAGGTCTCGCTCGGTCAGATTGGCGAGTGACTGGCCGGTGGCATGTTCCAATGTGCGAGCGAGCACGCAGGTCTCGGGCGAACTGTAGTTGAATGTCGTACCTGGTGCGTGCGCCCGAGCTAGCGACTTGCCAAAGTCGCCGCAGCGCATCTGGCTACCAGCGATGACTTTCTCCATGTAGGCAGCGAAATCTGCTCCTTCCTCATTGAAGTCGACACCCGAGCGCATGAGCAGCAGCTGGCGAAGAGTCACGCCTTCGTAAGCTGTTCCGATATATTCAGGGGCGTAGCGCGTGACGGGGTCATCGAGATTTTCGATGTCACCACGCGCTAAGGCGGCACCCACCAGCATTGAAACGATCGACTTTGAGATTGACATGACGCCAAAGCGAGTGTGGGCGTCCGTACCGTTAAAGTAGCCCTCAAACGCTATTTCGCCGTCCTTCAGTACTATCATTGCATTGGTTCGTGTGCGCACCAGATAGTCCTGCAGGTTTCGGGAGTTATCATTGGTTTGGTAAACAATCTCCAGAGGGGTTGCTCGCTTGCCTAGCCGCCAAGGTACACCTGCCGGTTTTACGCGTTCAAAGGGAAACATCTGGTCCATAGCGCGAAGCAGCACCACGTTGGCCGGGGGCAATGCAAATGACATCCGGGCCATCAGGAGATCCTGGCTAATCGCGGCTGCTTCAGTCGCCTGATATGGGCGCTCACTTGAAAACAGAGACGTTGACATTGTGAACCCACCTGCAAGGCAGTATCCCGCGGCGACTACCACTAGCTTAAGTTGCATTGACTTCGATTGATTCATGGATTGGGTTGCTCCAATATTTTACATCCGCCTGGAGGCAATACGTCTTCTGCCAGTGATCCGCCATCTTCGAGTTGCTCAAGGGTCTTCGACAGATCGCGCTGATCTTCGTGACCATCAAATCCGAGCGCCCCCGAGTAAACAACCTCGCCCGCTGATGACAGGACCACTGCATGCGGCAGGTAATCAACGCCAAAGGCTTGCGTCAGCACACGGGTTGGATCAGGTACAAACCCATGTACCTTGGCATTGGTGCTCATGAACAGGTAGCGAGCAACGTTGGGCGAGACGTAGTTCTCGCTATCTTCACCATAAGGACTGATCATCAGCCAGACCAGGTCGTCACCGGCATACTCCTGCTGGAGCTGCGGTTGTGACTTGTCGTTGTAAAGACGCCCGTTCGCTTCACAATATGGATCCATCCATTCCAACACAACGGTCTTTCCGCGCAGGTCAGCCAAGGAGTATTCTGTACCCTCCGAGTCTGAAAATTTCAAGTCTGGTGCGTACTTGGCCGATGCAAAAGTGGAGAAGGCCAGCAACGCACCGACAGGGATAAACCACTGACGTATCATTGCGGAAAGTTCAGTGCGCGAAAGAGTTCGCTCTGAATGCCTACCAGAGTTTCATATTCTATTTTGTCAATAACTCCATCGTGGTTTTTGTCACCGAGCTGGAACTGGCCTAGTTCGTTGTTGAACCACTCTTGCAGGGACACTCTGCCGTCCTTGTCATCATCAACCATCCAGAATACAAAGGTGATCTGGGCCTCGTTCCACTTGGCGGCCTCGTAGACAGGATGTGCAAAAAACTCGTCGCGTTCAATATAGCCGCTCTGATTCAAGTCGCCGCCGCGGAAGAAATTCCAGAACTGAAGCAGTGCGTCCTCCATGACTTCGGTATGAGCCTCTGCCTCGTCGTGGTTTTCGGAATCTTTTGAATGATCTTCAGATCCACTCGCAGTTCTCACCAACAATATCGAACAAAGCAGTGCCAGTTTGATTGCATTCATTTGGTTTCCTCTCTGGTTGAGTTTCGACTGAGTCGATTACGACGGGTTTAATTGTATCGACTATTGTAACGTTAAAATAAATAATCGAATAAATCAAGGATTCAGTAACATATTCAGCACTGCGGCTGGCTGCGAGATCGATGCCACGGACTGGCGTTCCTTCATAAGTGACACGAAATTTTGTGGCTTGTGATCCTTTGCCCCAATATCTGGACTGGTGCACGCAGATGCCCGAACACAAGGTTTGCAATCAAAGCCCACACCCTGTCCAGTGTGCGAGCCACCCTGCAGGCGCTGTACGCGCTGTTCGACAACTGCAACAGCCTGCACACCAATGCCTTCGATGAAGCCATCACCACGCCAACGCCGGAATCGGTGCGCCGCGCGGTGGCCATTCAGATGATCATCAACAAGGAGCTCGGCCTCAACTTCTGTGAGAACCCCTGGCAAGGCAGCTTCATCGTCGATGAACTCACCGACCTGGTGGAAGAAGCCGTCTACCAGGAGTTCGAACGCATTTCAGAACGCGGAGGCGTGCTCGGCGCCATGGACACCATGTACCAGCGCAGCAAGATCCAGGACGAAAGCCTGTACTACGAAAGCAAGAAACACGATGGCAGCCTGCCGCTGATCGGCGTCAACACCTTCCTGCCGGCAGACGGGCATGGTGAAGTGGGCGCGATCGAATTGATGCGCAGCTCAGAAAGCGAACGGGATCAGCAGGTGGTGAATGTCGAAGCCTTCCGCGTTATGCATGCTGAGGAAGCCGCGCCGCGATTGACGAAACTCCAGCAGGTGGCGCGTGAGCGGAAGAACACCTTTGAAGCGCTGATGGAGGCGGCGAAAGTGTGTTCGCTCGGGTCGATCTCGCATGCGCTGTATGCGGTGGGTGGGGAGTATCG
>JANLTO010000058.1:0-13458 GCA_031362985.1 Lysobacterales bacterium
ACCGAGCCGAGGCCGATAAGGCCGGCAAACTCACGCCGTGAAAGTCCCATTCTTATGCTGCGCCCCATGATTGGATGCCCCTATGAAAAAACTTCAAAGAAATATCAGCCAGTACATCAGGATGATGTTGCACGCCATCAAAGGCAATGCCGTCATTATTTGCGCGTGAATTACGGCATTCTTGTTTGACAACTCCAGCAGCGCGGCCGGGACGATGTTGTAGTTTGCCGCCATGGGTGTCATCAGCGTACCGCAATAACCGGTTAGCATGCCGAGGGCAGCGAGGGGCGCTGGATTGGCGCCATGCTGCTGCACCAGGATGGGCAAGGCGATACCAATGGTCAGCACTGGAAACGCGGCAAACGCATTGCCCATGATCATGGCAAAGGCCACCATGCCGAGGCCATAGGCCAACACGGCCACCCAGGGATACTGCAAGGGCAGCGCCGTGGTCAGCAATTCCGCCAACACATTGCCGATTCCGGCCTTGTTGAAAATACCCCCCAGGACCGCAAGCAACAGCGGCAGGATAGCGGCCCAGCCAATGGCGTCCAGTATGCTGCGCGCCGACTGTATGGCGTCAGCGATTTTGACTCGCGTCATGGCCAGGGCAAAAACAAAAGCGATGATGCAGGCCAGGCCCAGGGAAATAACGGTAGTGTTTTCGCTGCTTATGAGTGCATGGCCGGAAATGGTCACGTGCTTCAGACCAACCGTTCCCAGCAGGGTAAAAACAGGAATCATCAGTGCCGGAATGAACAATCGACCCTTGAGCAGTGCCGCCTTTTCTTCCCGCACCTGTTGTGAAACCACCGGGTAACTGCCGGTGGCCAAACCGCCACCCGCAGCCAGGAGGCCAATGACGATGGCCAGTGCACCCATGTAGACGGGCGGAATACTATCGCCGAACAGAAATGCGACTGCCAGCAAACCCCAAAAAGCCGCCGTGGTCATGCGTTTGGGATTGCCCTGGTCACGCCAACCCTGCCAGGCGATATAGAGCAGGAAAATGCCGGCCACCACATAAATGTGGTTGAGCGTCAGCATGGCCCGGGCGTTGCGGAATTTTCCTGCTTGACTGCCTGCCCCAGCTTCCGTGCGAAGCGCCGTATGCGGAAGGAATGAATGAGGAATGCCGCAATGGCCGTGGGTATGCCCCAAAGGGCAATCTCCGTCGGCTCAAGCGCAATGCCATTGTCGGCATAAATACCTTGCATCAGCAGCACTGCGCCGAACGCTATGAAAATGTCTTCGCCAAAAAACAGTCCCACATTATCCGTGGCCGCAGAGAAGGCCCGCAATTGCTCGCGTACCTTGGGTCCGATGGAACCATGTTCAGCCTGAGCAGAACCCTCGACCATGGGAGCCAACAAGGGGCGCACCGTTTGCGCCTGCCCGCCCAGGCTCATGAGCCCCAGGGCCGATGTCAGCTGGCGGACAGCCAGGTACAGGGTCAGCAAGTGGCCGGCCGTCAGTGACTTCTTGCTGCTGATCCACGTTTGCGCCTGTTCGCGCAGGCCGGATCGCTCCAGCGCGCCCAGTACCGGCAAGGTCAGGATAAAAATTGCGAGGTAACGGTTTTTGGTGAAGCCTTCTCCGGTTTCGGTCAGCAGTTGCGCAGGGCTCATTCCAGCGGCCAGGCCCGCGGTGGCTCCTGCCAGGATGACCACCAGCACCGGGTTCCAGCGCTTCATGAATCCGATGACGATGATCAACACGCCCAACAGTGGCCAATAATTCATGTCTGCTCCGCGCTTATTTGGATGCCGTGTCCCGTCAACCCGGCCCACAGCGCCTGCGCGAACTCCGCGGCATGTGGGCCATCACCATGCAGGCACAAGGTTTGCACTTCGAGCCCCACCGTTGCGCCTGAGCAAGTCCTGACCTGACTTTGCAGTATCATCTGCGTGGCCTGGCCAATCGCCTCGCTGGCAGTTTCTATCAGGGCGTTCGCCTGACTGCGCGGCACCAGCAGCCCGTCATCGGTGTAGCGCCGGTCGACGAATCCTTCGGCCAGGGTTCTTAAACCGGCCGCATTCCCGGAACGGATCAACTGGGAATTCGCCAGGCCAACCAAGCATAGGCTGTCATCGAAATCACGCACCGCCGCGGCAATGGCGTCGGCCACCCCTGGTGTCACAGCCGCCTCGTTATAGAGCGCGCCGTGCGGTTTTACATGGTGCAAGCACGCCTGTTGCACTTGCGCAATGGCGGCCAATGCCGCCAGTTGATCCAGCATCAGTTGATAGATTTCTGCTGCGGAGCAACGCTGCGGGCGCCGGCCGAATCCCTCGCGATCCCGGTAGGATGGATGCGCCCCGATGGCTACCTGGTGCTGCAAGCACAGTCGAACGGCCTCAGTCATTTGCAGCGGACTGCCCGCGTGAAAGCCACAGGCGATATTGGCCGAGGAAATGTACGGCATGAGTGCCGCATCAATGTCCGTGCCTGTTTCGGCGATATCGGCATTGACATCGATTGTGACCATGCGGCTATTCAGCAAGCAGCTCTTTCTTTATGTCTTGCAGCACAGCGCGCTGCTCGGCGCTAACGCGCGGGTATTCAAGGTTCAGCTTTTCAAACTGCTGTGTGATCAGGGCCGCAATGCACAAGCGCGCAAACCACTTATCGTCCGCTGGTACCACGAACCACGGCGCACTATCACAACTGGTGGCCGGCAGCATTTCTTCATAAGCGCATTGGTAGTCATCCCAGAACTTGCGCTCCCTGGCATCGAATGGTGAGAGTTTCCAGTTCTTGGCAGGGTCGTCAATGCGGTCCAAAAAGCGTTTTTTCTGCTCGTCTTTGGAAAGATGCAGGAATATCTTGATGATGACGACACCGTTTTCCGCAAGGTTTTTCTCAAAACAGTTGATCTGCTGGTAGCGCTTGAGCCAGAACTCATGGGTAATGTCTTCCAGGCCGTCAACGCCCGGCAGGTTTTCCTTCAGCACCAGTTCAGGATGCACGCGCGTTACCAGCACGTTTTCATAGTGCGAGCGATTAAAAATACCAATCTCACCACGTGCCGGCAGTGCGAGGTAATGGCGCCAGAAATAGTCATGGTCCAGCTCGTGGGTGGTGGGCGCCTTGAACGATGAAACCTTTACCCCGACAGGGTTCAGGCCGCTGATGACGTGCTTGATGATGCCATCCTTGCCGGCTGCATCCATGGCCTGCAGCACAACGAGAACACTGAACTGGTCGTGCGCATAGAGCTTGTCCTGCATCTCGGCCAGGTGCGCCAGGCCTTCCTGCAATAAGCCCTCGCCCATTTCCTTGCTAACCAGTTTGCGATCATTGTCAGTTGCATAGTCCCGGGCAAGCGATATTTTCTTGCCCGCAGGCACGGCCAGGGATTTGAGGTATTCCGCAGTTCCAGTTCGCATGATGCAGACAATTCGCAGTGAGGCGTGAGCAGAAAGGATAGACGCAATATTCCCGGCAATCTACCGCCAGGGCGCAGCCCAGGGAAAACTCGGGGAAAAGGGGTCAGAGCCCTTTCGAACCGGCTAAAGGGCAGAGCCCTTTTCCGGCATGAAGTCGGGGTGAAATCCTTCCTCTGATGGTTCGGGGTAAGCGCATGCTGGGAACATGCCACGTATACCTCGTGTTTCCATTCCCGGGCTCGCACTGCACGTTGTCCACCGCGGCAATAATCGCCAGACCGTATTCTTCCATGAAATGGATCGTATCGCGTACCTCGACCTGTTGTTCGAATCGTCTGAGCGGTACGACGTTTCGGTACACGCTTATGTGTGCATGACCAATCATGTGCACATACTGATGACGCCGTGGGACGAATCCTCTGCATCGAAAGCGATGCAGCGCCTGGGTGCTTCGTATACTACGGGTATCAACGCTAGCTATGAGCGTACCGGGTCCCTTTGGGAAGGGCGGTTCAAGTCGTCGCTGGTGGATTCCGAGCGATACGTGCTGGCCTGTTACCGTTACATCGAGCTCAACCCGGTCCGTGCGGGCATGGTACGGCAACCCTCTGAGTATCCGTGGTCCAGTTACCAGCACAATGCTCACGGGCTGAATGACTACCCGATTCGCCCACATTCCGAATGGCTGGCGTTGGGTGCCGATGTTTGGGCACGACGCCGGCGTCACGCGGAGCTGGTTGCCGAGGGCATGACGGACGAGCATATGGAAAAATTTCGTCGCGGCACATGCAAGGGGCTTCCCACCGGATCGCAGGGCTTCCACGCAAAGGTGGAAGCCGCGCTTGCCCGGCGGCTGGGTGACGGCCGGCGCGGCCGGCCCCCAAAAGGGCTCTGACCCCTTTTCTTATACTTTTCTTGTTCAGGGCGCGATCGGACGGTCCTGCTCGCAAAGGCCCAGCGTGGCGCCTCTTTGCAGTGCGTGGCCCAGGGTTTGCGGAAAGTCTACCAGGCGCGAATTGCCGTAAACACCGCACACCCAGACCTGGTCCAGGTACATCGCGAAACTGACGCCGCCAGTCGGGCCTGCACCAAAACCGACGATGGTCTTGCCATCGGCAGACACTGACAAAGGTGAGTACAGGTCGTTATTGAATGCTTCCATCACGCCCTGGTTACGCAGGAACTCCCCGAAGTTGACCAAGCCAGTCGCTTCGGTCCAGAGGAAACCCGCGAAGCCGTTCCAGTAATCACCGGCGCGGCCAACCACCAGGTCACCCTTTTCAGTGACGCCGAAACCTTCTGCAGGAAACACCACGGTGGCCTGCGTTTCACACAGCCAGGGTGCAACTTCTTCGCAGGGATACTCCAGGTGGCCAAGATTGGTGGTGCCCCCTTCGGGCGACCAGATATACGCGTCCTGGCCCCAGTCATATTCATACTTACCTGCCAGGCCGCCCACTACCGCAGTGCCGTCGCGATTCACCGCATTGGCCGAACCTATCCAGCCCTTGGGATCGTCCGCGCCCATCATCATGAATTCGCCATTCTGCCAGGCGGCGCCCAGCCAGTAGCCGGAAAGAGCAACCACATGGCCTGCGACCAGCGAGCCATCGGTGGAAACTGCGTTGGCGCGGCTGCCACCGACCTGGCAACCCGAAACCATGTTCCACTGGCAATTGACAAAATCTGGCAGCACGAAGTCCGGTGTGTCGAGATATTGCAGGCCGCTTTCGATGTCATAAACGGCTGCGTAATGTTTATTTACAGAGATGATTTCCGTGTAGTCTTCATTAAAGACTACTCCCGGGCAGCCATTCAGGTAACCCAGTCCCACGACTTTGTCGGCCGCTCCAGTGAGGTCGAACGGCGCGAACACCCAACCGTCACAGCCAGGCTCATCCGCCGGCAGGTCAAAAAACCGCCAGCCCAATTCGCTGGACCAAAAACCAGGCTCAATAACGCCAATTTCCCACGGGTTCTCGGCCGTGCGCCTCACGCCTATGACGGTTTTGTCGTCACTCGCCAGTCGCGGTGCAATGATGGAATCGAAAAGCTCGAACTCCTCTGTACGGGTATCGTAGAACCAGCCCACCTGGCCGCCATAGGTTCCTGTGATTACGTCACCGTTCTTGTCCACATCGGTCGCGGCCGGAACGGGAATCAGCACAAACTGGGGAGCGCCTTCAATGCCGTTAAACGCAATGCTGGTGTCGGAGTTGCTACCGGCTTCTGCGGTGACGGTGCTCCACGCGCAGGGATCGTCACTGGTTGCATCGCCACTTTCATCGGCACCATTCCAGTATTCCGGAAAGGTTGGCAGGCTTGAGGGCGGAGTAGAGAAGCCACCAAAAAAGATTTGATCCACATAGACCACGTATTCAGCGCCTGGAGTCAGGCCATTGATGGTAAAACGGCCATCGGGCCCATACTCGCCCTGGCTGAGGTTACCGGACAAGACGGTGATGACGTCACCCAGCGGATCGGCCACATTGCGCACCACCACGTTGACACCCGTGAGTCCGGTAGTCCCGTCTTTCAGCAAGATTTCGCCGGAAACCGTACCATAGTTTTCGGGCCAGCCCGGGCCGGGGTAGATATTGGACAGCGCGGAGATGTCATCCGGCCGGTCCACGGTCGACATGGCCTCGCCGGTATGCTCTGGATCGATCAGGGGATACATGGTTTCCGTATTCGGAATCATCTCGGCTTTCACCCACTCCTGGTATTGCTCCCAATCTTCAATCGGGGCTACGTCATAAGGGGCCGGACATCCCATGGTTGCCCAGGGTATCCAGTACCAGGGCGCACCAAAGAAGGTGATCTGGCCATTGGCCTGACTGTGGGCCAGGTTAATACCATGACCGAATTCGTGGGTCATGACGCCCGCCACATGGGAACCGTCATCGCCTTCTGGTACTGCCGCCACGTTGATGACTGCCCATGACTCGGTGATGATGTCGTCAGTAGCCCACTCCGGGCTGGAAATGCCCAGTACTGCCTCGGATGCACCAAAGAAATCGCGCAGAATGCTGCCATCGGTGTCGTACATCACCTGGTAGCCGCCACCGTTGTCGGGACCAACAATCAGGTTGGCGTTTTCTCCGGTGATATCGGGCAGACCGATGTCCGAGAAATCTCCGGCCACGGCCGCCTGGAAGGTCGAGCTGGGCACGGCGGTCCATTGATCAAAGCTGAATGCGACTGCAGCATCCGCCTGATCGTTGGTCAGGCAGCCACTGTAGGGCCAGGCCTCAATATTGGTGTCGCACAGGTCACCAAGGTCGGTGTACACCGGGATTGGGCTGGTGACATCCCAACGCAATGGCACCTGGTTCTCATACAGGTACAGCGGCCCGCCGGCCTGTGAAGTGATGCTGAACAGCCCCGCGGTCAGTGCCGCTGCAAGGGCGATTTTGCCAGGATTATTTCTCATGACGCATTACTCCCTTGGCAACCCAGTTTTCATCCACGGCGCGACGCACCAGGGCAACAAATGGCTCGGCGCTGATCGCCTTGCCTTCCTGTGCGCTGAGCATGGCGGTCTGTTCCTGACTCAAACCGGTGGCGGTAATTTTCATATTCTGGAACATGCCGATATTGTTCTCTGCATTCTTCAGCCGACCATCCGTCCATTGCAGCTTGCCCTGGTTCAATCCCACGGTGGTTTGCAATCCGGTCAAGCGTGCGGGTGCATTCATGAATACCAGCACGTGTTCACGTTTACTCCAGTTCGGCCAGCCTTCAGGCGTGGTGCCGAGGTAGGTGCGGCCACCGATCTCACGCGGCTTCAACAAGCCAAACTGGCGGAAGGTATAGGTCTCGGCGGTGGCGCCCATAATGCTCTCGGAGACAGCCAGGGTGACCTCGGTGTAAGGCACGCCTTGGTCGGTGAAACCGTCGCTAACTTTTTTCACGGTACCAACAACTATAGCGTTGGACTCTTCGATCAGGTCCAACAGGTTTTGCTGAGCCACTGAGGCGGCGAAGGCGTTTTGCCCGGTTGCAACAAACGCCACGACCAACAGCGCCAACGACAAGAAGCGCGGTGCCATAGTGCCTGGGCGTGAGCCGGATGTACTGAATAAATTCATAACGATTTTCCTCTTTTACAGTGTTTGGCGTGGCAATGTTCTGCCAACGGACGCGGCACAGTACGCAACTTCCCCGACAAAGGCTATCAGGGAAACCCCTATTTACATGGGAGCGGCTGATTCCTTGTTTGGAGGGAAAGCGAGGTTAAAGGGGTCAGAGCCCTTTTCCGATAGCCCTTTTTCCGGAGTCCCGAAACGCAGGGAAAAGGGCTCTGACCCCTTTAATCGGACCCCGTTAACCTGCTTATTCAGGCTTCGGGCGTAACCAGGCCGAGGCGGATGGCCAGCCTGACCAGGCCGGGTACATCATAAATACGCAGGCGATCCATCAATTGGCTGCGGTGGGTTTCCACGGTCTTGATGCTGAGGGACAGACGTGTGGCTATGTCACGGGTACCGTATCCTTCGGCAATCAACTGCAAGATTTGCCTCTGGCGGGGCGTGAGGACCGCCAGTTCGGGCTGTTCGGCCTGTTGGTTGGCCAGCAATTGCTCAACCACTTCCACATCGATGGCTTTGCCCAGGTAGCGCCGGCCGTTGAACACGGTATCAAGCGCAGAGGCCAGTTCCTCAAATGCCGAATCTTTTACAAGGTAACCGGCTGCACCCGCTGCCAGCGCGCGAGCCACGTACTCAGGCCCGGCGTGCATGGATAGCATCAGGATGCGGGTATTGCCCCCCAGCGCAGTGATGTGCCGGGCAACTTCCAATCCATTTAAACCAGGCAACGTAATATCAAGCAGGACCACATCCACCGGTTGGCGGCGCACCAGTTCCAGCACCGCCAGGCCATCGCCGGCCTCGGCCACGACCTCGACGTTGGGCAAGCCCTCCAGCAGCGAGCGGATGCCCGCACGCACCAGGGCGTGGTCGTCTGCCAGGATCAGGGTCCGTTTACGGTTCATCACAGTACCATCACAGCGGTATCTTCACGGTGATCCTGCTACCGCTGCCCGGGCTGGCATTCACATCGATTTCACCCCCTGCGCCATGCACCCGCTCCACCAGGCCCAGCAAGCCCAGGTGTTCGCCGCGGCGGATCCTGCGCTGGGTTTCGTGCGGATCAAAGCCCTGACCATTGTCCTCGATGGTGACACACAGGTGCTGGTCTTGCGGCAACAGGGTCACCCGGATTTCGCTGGCTGAAGCATGGCGCAGTGCGTTGGTAACCGCTTCCTGCACGACCCGGAATACCACCGTACGTATTGCGGACGTCTGGGCCGCGTTCACGTCGGCGCCATTCACCCCGACTCCGTTCACTCCGGCACCATTCACCCCGGCGCCGTTCAGCTCCGGGCTGGCATCGAACAGGATTTTTGTGCCCGAGCGCTGCTCCAGCAAGCCCAGGTAATGCCGCAAGGCGGGAACCAACCCGGCTTCATCCAACAGGGGCGGGCGCAGATTCAGTGAAATGTCCCGCACCTGGCTGATCATGCTGTCGATCATGGCTACCGAGTCATCCAGGCGTAAGGCAATGGCCGGGGTGGTCTCATCCTTGCGCGCCATTTGCAAATTGAGTTTGGCGGCGGTGAGCATTTGTCCGAGTTCGTCATGCAGTTCGCGGGAAATGGCTTGCCGTTCGTCTTCCTTGGCCGATTCCAGCCGCCCGGTCAGGCTGCGCAAGCCTTCGTAGGCCTCCTGCAATTTGTGCTGGCTGTTGTGCGCTTTTTCCAGCGCCCGCTCGCGCTGGGTCTTGAGTTGCTGCAGTTCCGTATTGCGCCGCCGCAGTGTTGCGGTCCTGGCCTGATGTGCCGCCAGGATCAAAAGGGCCAGCACCAACGCGACCAGTGCCCGGAACCAGGTGGTCATCCAAAAGGGGGGAATGACGATGATGCGCACCGGCGCAGCTTCGTTCCAGGAGCCAAATACGTCGCGGCCGCGGGTGCGTAACACGTGATAGCCGGGTGCCAGCCCGAAGAACGTGACGTCCTGCTTGCTGCCCAGGGGGACCCAGTCACTGGACTCACCCAGCTGGTATTCATACTGATGGGGCACCTCAGCGTAATCCAGCACTGCAAACCCGGTTGAAAGAACTTCCCCGTACGGCATGGAAATGCTTTCAGGGCGGTGCGCGGATGCGGTCACGCTGCTGCCGTTGGAGGGTTGTTCAATATGACTCAGGCTGATTCTGCTGGGTTTGCGCGCCTCGAATTCGGTAGCCAGCGGCATGGTGAGCAAACCGTCCACCGCGCCGAAGTACAGAAATTTGTGGTCACGTGCCGCCGCCCCGGCGTTGAAATGGGAGGCCGAAAGACCGGCTACGCCCACGTGGTTGCGGAACACACCCGATTCCGGATCAAATCGCGACAGACCTTCCCGAGTGCTAACCCATAGCGTGCCGTCATCGTCTTCGACGATGCCCACGGTGGCATCCGAGATCAGCCCGTTCTGGCTGGTCCAACGCTCGAAGCCGGAAATTTTCTGATCCGCGTCTTGCACTGCGCGATGCACGCCACCACCGTCGGTCGCTATCCACACCCGCCCCTTGCTGTCCTCATACAGGTCGGTGACATGGAAGTGCCCAAGACCTGGTTCCAGTCCGGGCGGCCCGGTTTGACGGCTGTTTTGTTGCGTACCCTGCCCCCGCTTATCCGCTGCGCTTTCCTCATAACTTTCCCGGGCACTTTCCTCGGCACTTTCCCGATCGTTTTCTTCGGCACTTTCCCCATCACTTTCCTCATCTCTTTCCCCGGCACCCACTGCGGTGTTTTGCCGGGATTCAAAGCGCTCACAAGACCACGGCTTCACGGTGCAATAGTTGAGACCGTGAGAGCGGGTGCCTACCCAAATCTTCCCCGGAGCCGTTTGCAGCAGATCGGTAATGTAGTTATCACTCAGCGATGCCGGATTGTCCGGCTCATTCACCAAGGCCTGGAAATCTTCGCTGCCCGCTGGCCGGTAAAAAAGACCACTGCCCCCCACACCCACCCACAAGCCACCTTCAGCGTCCGCCAACACGCGCCGGACATATCCGGTCCCGATACTTTTCGAATTAGCGTCGTCATGCGCAAAAAATCTGGCTGTATCCGTCGTGGCTGAAAACTCCCAGAAGCCGGTCAGAGTGCCGGCAAAAATCCGGCCATCGGCAGCGCTGTCAAGCGAGAGGATTCCGGCGCCCCGGGTGGCATTGACTGCCGCTGTGCCAATCAGTGCGGTGTCGTTGACCGGGTCGAAGGTTTGCAAGCCTCCCTGTGCGCTGCCCACCCACGGCATGCCATCCTTTGCGCCGGGCAGTACAGCGAGGACATCACTGTCCCACAGGCCGCCCTGCTCAGGATTGGCTTGGGCAACACGGAAAGCGGGAAGGCCAATGCGCCCGGCATAGACCCCACTACCCCAGGTGCCGACGAAGAGCAGGTCATCCGAGCGCGCCAGCGCGAGCTGTGGAACCGCCGGCATCTGGCCTTTGCTGCCGAGCGGGCGGTCATTGGTGAACGTGGTTTGCCCGGTGGCAGGATCCAATACCATCACGCCCGTGGACAAGGTGGTTAGCCAGATGTTACCGGCCTCGTCTACCAGGCTGGCCGTGATGGTCAGCTCGACTTCCGGG
Organism: Lysobacterales bacterium; assembly: GCA_031362985.1. Classification (GTDB taxonomy): domain Bacteria; phylum Pseudomonadota; class Gammaproteobacteria; order Xanthomonadales; family SZUA-36; genus SHZL01. The sequence continues at coordinate 11,031 of JANLTO010000058.1, forward strand.
TCGAGTCCAAGTGATACCCTCTCCGGCTTGCCCTGCTGCGGGTCCAGCCGGATCAAACCCACCCGCGTGCCGAACCACAAGGTTCCGTCTGCGGTTTCGCTGATGCTAAAAACATCATTCCACCCATGATTGCCATCGAGCAGGCTGGCGAAATCAAACCGGTCAAAGCCCTGCCGTTGGGGCGCCCAGCGATTGACGCCACCGCCGATGGTGGAAATCCAGGTCGAGCCCGAGTTATCGCGGTGAACTGCATAGACGTAGTTATTTGATAAGGAGTCTGCATTGGACGGATCGTGTACAAAACGCTGCACCTTGCCACTGGCCGGGTCAAGCAGGTTCAGCCCGATCTGCGTGCCCACCCACAGCCGGCCATCACCGGCTTCGGCCATGCCGTAGATGCTGTCATTGCTCAACGAATCGGCCAGCGCGGCGTTATTGCGATAGGCGCTGAACTGTCCGGTGACGGGATCGTAGCGGTTCAAGCCACCGCTGTTGGTGGCAATCCAGAGAATTCCCTGCGGGTCTTCGTATACCGTGCGGATGTCAGCATCAGTAATGGAGTTTGGGTTGTTCTCTTCAGGAATAAACCGGATGGCGCTGTAGCCGTCGTAACGATAGAGGCCCTCGCGGCTGCCCACCCACAGGAACCCTTCCTTGTCTACCAGCAGCGCGGTAATGACCTGGGCATTGAGCCCGCGGTCCGCGCCCAGCGGTTCAAAGTCGAGCGCGTGGACGGTGTTGCTGAGCAGCGCAGTGGTAAGGAGGATGGCGGAAAGCGGAGCGACGGAAAGCCCTGGCAGCGCCAGGGCAAGCAAAAGTTTTAACCGGTGACGGCACCATCTCATGCGGGCAAGGATAATTGAAGGGCCGGGGATTTGTCTGCAAAAAGGCAAAAAGGGGTCAGAGCCCTTTTCCGGCATGAAGTCGCGGCGAATTCCTTCGGCTGATGTCGCGGGCCAGGCGCATGCTGTGAGCATGCCACGTATACCTCGTGTTTTCATTCCCGGGCTCGCGCTGCAGGTTGTCCACCGCGGCAATAATCGCCAGACCGTTTTTGTCCGGCACACTGGGCCCCAACAAGTTCGTTGACAGGGTGTTTCAGGATGTCTAGACTTTTGTTTATACATTTCTTCTGGAGTTCGTCATGGTCGAAGCCGTTCTTGATATCAAACAGTGGGGTAATAACCTGGGTGTGCGTATACCCGCAGCGGTCGCCCGCGAGGCACAGCTTAGAGTCGACCAGCGGGTTCGCGTGTCGGTGGAAGGCCGGCGGGTGATTATCACGCCTGATGCTCAATATACCCTGGAAGAGCGACTTGCCCGTTTCGACCCGGCGCGGCATGGGGGTGAAGCAATGACCAGTCAGCGCATTGGTGCAGAGCGCTGGTGAAAAGAGGGCCCCCTGCATCGGCTGGAGGCAGGGCATGGGTGCCGGATCGCCAGGACATCATCTGGATCGATTGCAACCCCCAGGTGGGCCGCGAAATGAGAGATGTCCATCCATTCCTGGTGCTATCACCGCGCAACTTTAACGACAAAACATCCCTCGTCATCGGGTTGCCCATGACTACCGCAACGTACAACGCTGATAATCCATTTGCAGTGGCGCTTGGCCCGGCAAAGGGACGCAAGGCGGGACAAACCAGCTTTGTGCTTTGTCACCAGCCCAAGTCTTTTGATTGGCGTCTACGTGATGGTAAGCCGCACCCGCTTAAGAAGTTGCCCGATGGATTGTTTGGATCAGTATGTGAATGCCTGAACCAGATAATCCGGCTTTCAAAGAGCTGACTCCTCGGTAAAGGGGTCAGAGCCCTTTTCGGTCGAGAAGCGGCGGGGAAAAGGGCTCTGACCCCTTTTCAATCTACCTCGCCAGCTCGTACAGGTACTTGACGTACGACATCACCGCTCCATCCCAGCCCGCGATGGCAGGATTGGTGGACTCGATCACAAAGTACTCATCAGGAGCATGTGCCCCGCTGCCGTGGCCCAGGCCGAAGTGCCCTGAAGCGAGATTCAACGGCGCGCCGGTAAACACAAAACCGGGATAGGAGCCGGCGCTGCGTGGCCACAGCAGCGGGTCAATTCCTGCCTGCTTCAGCACCGCAATCTGCGCCTGGATCAGTGGTGCACTGGCGGGTGTACTGGTTGGGTCGTAGCCACCGGTCATGTTGACGTCGATGTCACCGAAACCATGAGCAGCGAGATGGGCTTTCAGGGCAGCGAGCGCGCCGGCGGCCGTCATGTCCGGCACGAGGCGAAAGTCCATCTTGGCCACCGCCTGGTGCGGCAGTATGGTTTTGCCCCCGACCCCGGTATAGCCGCCGACCAGGCCCTGGATATTGGCGGTCGGTTGTGATTCCAGCCGCGCCAGCGCCTGCTCGAATGGCAGGTCGTCGATCCAGTGCGATGTGCTGAGCTGTTTCTTCAT
>JANLTO010000061.1:0-16123 GCA_031362985.1 Lysobacterales bacterium
AGTACAATTTGGGGTCAGAGTATAATTTCATAAGTGACCCTTCAAGCCTGATGTAGTGGTCGTGAAATTATACTCTGACCCCTGAATGACCTGCCGCAACGCGTCGACATGGTCCTCCGAGTCGTTGAGCGCCGGAATATATTCCAGGCTATGCCCGCCCGCCGCGATGAAGTTCTCGTGATTCTGCATGGCGATTTCTTCCAGTGTCTCCAGGCAATCAACGGCGAAGCCGGGGCACACCACCTGGACATGGCGCACGCCCTGCTGGGCCAATTGCTTCAGCGTCAGGTCGGTATACGGCATCAGCCAGGGTTCACGCCCTACACGTGACTGGAACGTCAGCAGCCACTCGTCTTCTTCCAGCTGCGCGGCACGTGCGATGGCGGCAACGCTGGCGCGACAGTGCTGCTCGTACGGATCGCCATTGGCCACGTAGCGCTGTGGTATGCCATGCAGCGAAAACAGCAGTTTGTCTGCAGCTCCCGATTTTTTGCGGAAAGCAACGATGCTGGCTGCAACTGCCGCAACCCATGCCGGGTGAAGGTGGTAATCGTTGACGCGCTGCAGCACTGGTTGCCAGTTCATTTCCTGCAAGGCCAGCTCCACGGCATCATAAATCGATGATGTGGTAGTGCCGGAGAACTGCGGATACAGCGGCAGGACGATAAGCATATTCACGCCACCCTGGTGCAGATCTTCCAGCGCCGAGCGGATGGAAGGCTCGCCATAGCGCATTCCTGTGGCGATTTTGCACACGCCCCGCAGCCGGGCGGAGAGTTTCGCTGCAAGGCGGAGGGTCCACACCAGCAAGGGTGAGCCTTCGGCTAACCAGATGCTGCGGTAGGCTGCGGCAGAACGTCTGCAACGCAGGGGAATGATCACCAGATTCAACAGCGGCAGCCACAGCCAGCGTGGCAAATCAACCACGCGCGGATCAGACAAGAATGCCCGTAGAAATTTTGCCACCCCACGGGGGTCCGGGCTTTCCGGCGTACCGAGATTTGCCAATAAAACGCCTCGGGCTTCTGCTTCATTGCTGGTTTGTGCGGGCATAAACCGGTCTCAGATACTGTTGTAAAATTACCACAAGAGGGCTTCCTATGATCCTTTAAAACCCAACGGAATAACAGGCTTACGCGTGGATTCCGGTGTAAAGCCCTGATCCTCATGGCTCTTGGCGCAATCAAGCGTGGGCGGCGCGGTGCATCTATCGGCATCCCCTGTTGCGCCTCCACCACGGAACTGGAATTCCTGCTTAAAAAGAGCTACTAAGGTTATGTTTTACATGTTTTTTCTGCTAGCATGTGCGTCCGCTCGTTGCGCCACAGCGTAAATGGTTTTGGACTGATGAACAAAGCAATAATAATAATTATGCTAAGCCTTGCCGCGGCATTTTCCATGGCCGCGAATGCAGCGCCAGACGCCTATAGTATTAACTCCGACAGCGCATCGATCGATGCCGACAGCCTGTACCGAATTGACCTGAGCACCGGCGCGCAAACCAAGCTCGGAAAGGTTCAGTCCCTGGGCCAGACCCGCATTGATGTTGAAGGCATGGCCTTTTCACCTGAAGGCACGCTCTATGGCGTAGACGATGACCAGATGAAGCTGTTTCCGATCAATACGGACAACGGCGTGGTCCTCGACTCGCAGGAAGCCAGCATCATTGGCATGGGACCTGCCGGCGGTAATGACTTCGGTTTAGCCTTCGCCTGTGATGGCAGCCTTTATGCGACTTCGGTCAGCCAGAAGTCGCTGTACCGCATGAACCTTGACGGCAGCACCTCACTGATTGGAAACATGGGCCAAAACATCAGCGCACTGGCAGCCTATGGCAACCAACTGTACGGACTGAGCAATGGCTTGCTGGCAAACCAGACTGCCGATACACGCTCACTCTATAGCCTCAATACCAGCACCGGCGCAGCTACATTGATTGGCGCTTTGGGTGGCGCTGCCGGCTCCTACAATGAAGCAGGCCTGGCTTTCGACAACGACGGACAGTTGTGGGCCATGACCGATCGCCGTGCTGCGCCCGGGGGTCCATTTGGCAGCCAGCTGCTGCGCATCAATTCAGCCACCGGCGCGGCAACTTTACAGTCCACCACCACCGAAACCGGATTTGAAAGCCTGGCCATTACGGTCCCGCGTGGTTGCGAAACGGGCAATGGCCAAACCGCACAATTCACCGTGCAAAAGCGCTTCGTGGACGACAACGACATTACACCCGTTACCTTGAATCTCAGTTGCAATACTGGCTTGCCGATCAGCCAGACCGTAACTGTACTGCCCAACACCGGCGGGTACGGTACGTACGAAGTCAATTTCCTTGTGGAGAGTTTCAATGACGGTCAGATGTCCTGCACCGTCACCGAAAACGCAGTCAATGGCTACACTTCGACTTATACCTGCCTGGGCCAGTCCCAATGCGCGGAGGCCCAAAGTTCGGCATCCTGCGTTTTCAACGGTGTAACGATCGGTAGTGAAAACCTGTGCCAGGTTCAAAACTATCCCAACCCGGTCGAATTTACAGTGATCAAGGAATGGTTGTTCGCTGCCGAGGAACTCGGCGAAAATGACACGAGCGACATTGAGCTGGAATGCGTAAGTGCCTTTGGCGGGGACGGTGAAACCCGCGGCAACGCCATGTATTGGAATTGGACCATAGACGGCAACAGCAGCCGCACCGGCGTTCTCATTCCGGATTTTGCAGGCACGACGGCTTGCCGGGCAACTGAAAGCAGCGTATTTAGCGGGGTTGAAGCAGACAATGGCTGCGCTGGCTGGATTCCGGTGTTGATCGGCGATGGCGCGAAGTCATGCACCATCACCAACACGGTCTTCCTCGAAGGCATTCCAACCCTGAACGACTTCGGCAAGCTCCTGTTTGCCTTGCTGATGCTCGCTTCCGGAGTCATCGCGATCCGGCGCATCTGAGCGCAGGCAGCACCGCACTAAAGCCCCCGGCTGTCATTTGGGTTAAACTGCAGTCTTTCTGGAAGCATGGAGAGGATTCATGGGTCTCGGTGGAGTTAGTATCTGGCAGCTGCTCATCCTGCTGCTCATTATTGTCATGGTTTTCGGCACCAAGAAGCTGCGCAACATGGGCAGTGACCTCGGGGCGGCAGTCAAGGGATTCCGACAGGGAATGGATAGCGAAAAAGCGGGTGGCGAAGATCGTCCCGAATCCCACCAGCTTGGCTCTGAAACCACACCCTCAGCTTCAGCCAACCAGTCAACAAAGAAAGAATCCACTCCGAATTGATACCACGCTATGTTTGAGGTGGGTTTTTCGGAGTTGGTGTTGTTGTCGATTATCGGATTGCTGGTACTGGGGCCGGAGCGACTTCCCAAGGTTGCACGGACCCTGGGTGGGATCACCCGCAAAGCGCGCAGCAGTTGGCTGAATCTGAAACGGTCCATTGAAGAAGAAATTCGCGCGGAAGAACTCAAAGCTCCACTGAAGAAATTCCGGGATGAGGTCAACTCCGCTGTTGCCGAAGTGAACACCAAGGTGGACTCCGCCCGGAAAATTGTGACTGATCTGGACGCTGCGGTGAAGTCAGTGGAAACGCCCGTGATACCCGCGACACCGCCCGCCGATGGCCGGTAAGGACGCCGCCACAGACCACGAACAATCGTTCATGGAGCACCTGATTGAACTGCGCAGCAGGCTGCTCAAGGCGCTGCTCTCCGTGTTCCTGGTGTTGCTGGTGCTCCTGCCTTTTTCCCAGCGTTTGTATGCTTTGCTGGCGGCGCCCCTGATGGCACGCCTGCCCGCGGGCAGCAACATGATTGCGATAGACGTAGCATCGCCCTTCCTCACCCCCTTCAAGTTTTCCCTGGTGTTGGCTTTTATCCTCGCCATTCCCATGGTGTTCTACCAACTTTGGTCTTTCGTTGCACCCGCTTTGTACCGCAATGAACAACGCCTGGCAAAACCGCTGCTCTATTCTTCGATCGTGTTGTTTTACTGCGGTTGCCTGTTCGCTTATTTCATTGTATTTCCGGTGATGTTCGGCTTTTTTACCAGCATGGCGCCCCAAGGCGTTGCCGTGATGACCGACATCAGCAAGTATCTTGATTTTGTCATGACCATGTTTATCGCTTTCGGAGTTACGTTTGAAGTCCCCATTGCCACCATCATCCTGGTGTCAGCCGGAATCGTAACGGTGGATAAACTGGCAGAGATGCGCCCCTACGTGGTGGTGGGTGCGTTCACTCTTGGCATGTTCCTGACGCCGCCGGACGTTTTTTCGCAAACGTTGGTCGCTGTGCCCATGTGGTTGCTGTTCGAGCTTGGCCTGGTGATGTGCCGCATCCTGGTGCCGGACCGGGTTCACGCTGAGGACAGCGATCAAGCCAGCAGTTGACCGTCACTTCCCTCGCTGTCGCTCGCCCCTGGCTGCACTACTTCGATTTCATAAATGTCCCGAAAAGAACAAAATTGCGTGCCGAACACCACCAGTTGGAAGGCCAAAGCAACGAGCATGACCAAGCCGCCTATAAGAAAGGATAAAGGTCCTGCCGAATTCGCCAGTTGGAACAGGAGGACAGCGAGCAAGGCGACGGGAATCAACAGCAGCACGAGACCAAGGGACAACAGTGCGAACGGTCGCCAGTTCACAATCATGGCCCTGCACCCATCGAGCAGCGAGGCAAACAGCTTTTCGTCACGAAACCACACCAGGGGGATAGCCAAATAACTTAGTGTGGCGCTCAGGCCAACCCCTACAGCGATGGCATAGGCAAAGCGCATCAACAGTTGTGGATCCAGTTCGCCCAGTGCATTTACATCACCCCCCTCAATTCGAGCAAGCATTTCAGGGTCGAGCAGATCCTGGCTACCTGACAGCATCAGGGAAACAGACACAATAGCGACCACGAACAAAATGGCTCCAAGCCCCATAAGACGGCCTGTTTTTGCACCCGCCAGCAGAGGAGCCAGCAGTACGGTTGCAGCAAATCGCTTACCGGAGGCGACCAGCCAGAATGCCTGCAATACACCGGCAGACAGTGCCGGAATCGCGAGGATGATAATCGGTCCCAGCAGTGGCACGCGCGTCAGTCCAAGGATCAGTTGCAGCAAAACTGCAAGCAACAGAAGCCGGGCCGGTTGGGCCCGAATCAATGCGAGGCCCTGTGCCAGCCAGGTTATACCCTGCCGCGCAGGCAGCACTTTGATGCGGGGCGTTCGTGGTGCGATAGACGGTTGATCGGGCATTTCTTTTCCGGTTCCCTGGAGGGTAATGAGATAAAAGGTAAATCGTATTGTAATATGAAGCGCGTCGCCGCTTTCCCTCAGGCCACTAAATAATACAAGAGTCCAGTCTTTGAGATCTTTCCAGACCAGCAGCATGACCAACCCCATTTCGATGGCCATCATTTTTTCCTGCGCCATCGTGTTCCTGTCCCACAACCTGTCGCCCGTGCTGGCGCTGTGGCCGCTGGAAAGCGGAGTGTTCCGCCCTTGGCAGGTAGTCAGCTATGCCTTTCTGCACGGCAGTTTCAACCACCTGTTCTTCAACATGTTTGCTGTGTGGATGTTCGGCACGCCGCTGGAACAGACGTGGGGAAGTAAGCGCTTTCTGTCGTTTTACTTCGTTTGCGTAGCAGGTGCAGCACTGGCGCAGATGGCCGTGCAGTATTTCACCGGCAGCATGTACCCCACCATCGGAGCATCAGGCGGCGTATTCGGCCTGCTGCTGGCCTACGGAGTAATGTGGCCGAACAACCGCCTGTTCCTGCTCTTTATCCCCGTACCCATCAAGGCCAAGTGGTTTGTGCTGCTCTACGGCGCAGCGGAACTGGTGTTTGGCCTGACCGGTGCAGTTCCAGGGGTTGCGCATTTTGCTCACCTCGGCGGAATGCTGTTTGGTGCGGGCCTGTTGTGGAAATGGGGATGGCGCCCAGGCATGCGCTGGCAGTGACGGCGAGCGCTGGTGGATGCGTGCAGGCTTACCACCGTGTGGCTCTCCAGGGGTTACCGAGGTAAAAATACACCGCACCTTCGCCATCGTTGCTGTGCCCGTACGCCAGGTAGATTGGACCGATAGGCGTGTCGGCGCCAAGGAACACGCTGCCTGAATAGCGCAGGCTGCTGAAGCTCACGTCGGCTTGTTCACGCCACACGTTGCCGGTCTCTACAGTGAATCCGGCAAAAACCGGGAAGATGTCAATGTCATTGAGTCGCCGATAGTACGCCAGGGTGACTAGTCCCAACTGGCGACCGGAAAGCTGATCGGGTGCAAGGCCGGAGAGTCGGCCAAATCCACCCAATTCGTACCAGCGCTCGATGGGAACCGCATCTTCAAAACTGTAACCTGCCTGCAGGTTCAGCTGAACCGTGTTCTTGCCGGAAGACCATGCCTTTGCCGCACCCAGGTAGGCCTGCTGATAATCGGATGCAGCACCAATCGCATCGCCGGCAAGCCGAACTCCCAAAGTGATCAGCTTACCCTTGCGGGGAAACCAGAGATCATCAAAGCTGTCATGCTCGTAACGCAGCACAAACTCCCCGATTTTGACTTCGTCATTGGTGAGTAATTCCGCATCGCCAATGAGCACTCCTGCTTTACCCCGATTCAGTTCGTAATCCAGGCGCACGAGGCTGGTGTTGTTTATGTTGCGCCCGAGTCCCAGCGTCAATCCAGGACTGGAAACTTCGATCTGTGCACGAAATTGCTCCTCGTCGTACGCGTTGAACAAGCGTCGTGCCCAGAACACCCGTGACTCGGTAAACCACCGGGCTTGCTGGTCTACGGGCTGGTAGAAATCAATATCCAACAAACCTTCGCGGCCCATCACGACGGTAACGCGCAGTTCTCCGGCCAGTGAATTCAGTGCATTGCGGGTGTATGCAGCACCAAGTTGGTAATCGGAATTACCATTGAAATCATCCGAAAATTCAAGGCCGAACTGGAGATAGTTTGGCCCCCAACTGCGCTCAGTCGCATTGATTTTCAAACCGGTCTCGCCTGCGTCGTTGGTGACCAGCTCATAGTTGACCGACTGGAATACATCGATGCTGTAAATATGACTGATGCTGTTTTCGAGCCTGGCGAAATCCAGTGGTTTACCCAAGTCAATGTCCAGACGGGAGCGAATGATTTCATCATTCAGAATGGATGCGTTGTTGATTTCAATAAAATGCACAATGTAACCCGCATCTTCTGCAGCGTGGAATTCTGCAAGCCGGGCACTTGTGTCCTCTTCAGTTCCTCCCAACGCCACCAGTGCCGCCTGATTCTGCATGGCAGCCGCGTAACCCGCAGGCACGATGTCCATCAGTTTGTTGAAATCAGTGGAGCCAAAATCTCCGAGTTCCGGCACCAACAGAATGTCCTGCGGACCGAGCGAAGCCAACTGCACTTCTGTGTTCCTGCGTGTGAGAAAATTAGTAAGTTGCTCGGTCACGGTCAGCAGGGAATCCAGCTCGCTGCGCTGCAGCAGTGGTGAGGAAATGTCCACCGCAATGACAATGTCGGCACCCATTTCCCGCACCACGCTGATGGGAAGATTATTCGCCATGCCGCCGTCAACCAGCATCATGTCGTCCATAATGACGGGCGCGAACACTGCAGGAATGGTCATGCTGGCACGCACCGCAGTGGCCAGGCTCCCGCGGCCGAGCACCACTTCCGTACCCGTCACCAGGTTGGTAGCAACCGCCCGGAAAGGAACGCGCAAATCGTCAAAATCCTGAATATCGTCTACAGACAGGAAGGCGCGTTGGAAGATCAGGTCCAGTTTCTGTCCCTCAAAAAAGCCCAGTGGCAACTCCAGTTCGCCGCCATTGAAGCCCAGACGATGGGAAATCAGGAAGTCTGCATCCAGCTGTTTCTTGCGCATGGTAATCGCCGCACGGTCGGGTTGGTCGGAGAACGCATCTTTCCATTGCGTCTCCGACACGAATTGTTCGATTTCCTGCGGGCTGTACCCGGCTGCATAGAATGCCCCGATGATGGCGCCCATGCTGGTGCCAGCAATGTAGTCGATGGGTACGTGGAGTTCCTCCAACGCCCTGAGCACCCCAATATGTGCGCCCCCGCGTGCTCCGCCACCGCTGAGCACAAGACCAATTTTCGGCCGGCTCGTTTCTTTTCCCTTCGATCCGGCAGCTAGTGCTTCAGGTACCGTCAAAAGGGAAATCAGCCACATCGTGAATATAAAGCGCAACAATCGCATTACGAACTCCAGACGGCGGGCAAACTTTCATTATAGCGACAGTGGCTATGTACCTCCCTCTCTGATTTACTACAATGAGTTGCATAGTCACAATTGCCAGGTACAGATATGTCCAAGCTCTACCCCGTTCCTGCCCCCGCCTCAAAACGCGCCTTGATAACAGCCGCCGACTATGTGCGGATTTATCAGGAGTCAGTGGCAGACCCGGACCACTTCTGGCTGGAACAGGCCAGGCGCCTGGGCTGGGTGAAATTTCCGCAGACAGCCGGCAACAGTTCATTTGCGGCTTCCGACCTCCACATTCGCTGGTTTGAGGATGGCGTGCTCAATGCCTGCTACAACTGCCTGGATCGCCACCTCGAAGATCGCTCCGAGCAAATCGCCATCATCTGGGAAGGTGATGACCCGGGGCGTGAGCTGAAACTTACTTACGGCGAGCTCTACGAAAAAGTCTGTCGCATGGCGAATGTTCTCAAGCAATTCGGGGTGCGGCGCGGAGATCGTGTCACCATCTACCTGCCCATGATTCCCGAGGCTGCCATGGCCATGCTGGCCTGCGCCCGGATCGGCGCTGTTCATTCCGTGGTCTTTGGCGGGTTCTCACCGGAGGCTCTTGCCGGACGCATCATCAATTGCGAATCCAGTCTCCTGATAACCGCCGATGAAGGCGTGCGCGGCGGCAAGACCGTCTTTCTAAAACAGAATGTGGATGAAGCCTGTGAACGTGATGGGGTGATGGATTCCCTCAAAGCCGTAGTGGTGATCCGCAATACCGGCGGCAAAGTAAACTGGCAGGAAGGTCGCGATCACTGGTACCACCATGCGGCAGCCGTGGTCGATGCTGACTGCCCCGCCGAAGCAATGAACGCCGAAGACCCCTTGTTCATCCTCTACACGTCCGGCTCGACGGGTAAACCCAAGGGTGTGCTGCACACCACCGGTGGTTATCTCTTGTATGCCGCTTACACGCACGAGATCGTGTTTGATTACCAGCAGGGTGACATCTACTGGTGTACTGCGGATGTCGGTTGGGTGACTGGCCACAGCTACATTGTGTACGGGCCACTGGCCAATGGGGCCACCACGCTGATGTTCGAGGGCGTACCCAACTACCCCTCGCCCAGCCGATTGTGGCAAGTGGTCGACAAACACCAGGTAAACACTATCTACACGGCGCCAACGGCCATCCGGGCGCTGATCCGGGAAGGTGATGGACCGGTCAAGACCACCTCACGCGCCTCGTTGCGTCTGCTCGGCTCGGTCGGTGAGCCCATCAATCCCGAAGCCTGGGAATGGTATTTCCACACCGTGGGTGACGGGCGCTGTCCCATAGTGGATACCTGGTGGCAAACGGAGACCGGTGGCGTGCTGATCAGCCCATTGCCCGGAGCGACTGACCTGAAGCCGGGCTCCGCCACGCGGCCACTACCCGGAATTCAACCGGCCCTGGTCGATGAAACGGGCCGGGAGCTGGAGGGGCCTGCAAGTGGACTGCTGGTCATAAAGACCAGCTGGCCGGGGCAGATGCGCACCGTGTATGGCGACCACCAGCGCTTTGTCGAGACTTATTTCACCACCGTGCCAGGATATTATTTCACCGGCGACGGCGCCCGCCGTGACGAGGACGGGTATTACTGGATCACCGGGCGGGTTGATGACGTATTGAATGTTGCCGGGCACCGGCTGGGAACAGCCGAGATCGAGAGCGCGCTGGATGTTCACCCTGCAGTAGCAGAATCCGCCGTAGTGGGTTATCCACATGACATCAAGGGCGAAGGCATATACGCCTACGTGACCCTGCGGCAGGGACAGGTTCCGTCGGCCGAGTTAGAGCAGGAATTAAAACTGTGTGTGCGCAAGGAAATCGGCCCCATTGCCATTCCCGACTTCATTCAATGGGCGCCCGGTTTACCCAAAACACGCTCTGGCAAAATCATGCGCCGCATCTTGCGAAAAATCGCCGCTCATGAGTATACAAACCTGGGGGACACATCAACGCTCGCCGACCCTGAAGTGGTGAATCAACTGATCGACAATCGCTGTAAGCGCTAAATGTAATCCGGCACAGAAACGCGCCAGTCGCACACCTGCCGTCGCGCTCCCGGGCGTCGGGCACAAGGAGAAAAAATGGGCATCCTGGATAATCTGAAAAATGTAATGAGCGGAAAGAAAACCGTCAAGCCATCGGATGAACGCGGGATGCGTAAACATACCGTGCAGTCGGGCGAAACGCTGTGGAGGATTGCCAACCAGCACTATGGCGATGGCGCGCACTACATGAAGATTTTCGAAGCGAACAGGGGTTTACTGGAACATCCCGACCACATCGAGCCTGGCCAGGAACTGCTCATCCCCGAGTTAGGAAATCTTTGATCAATTTCGATTTCGTCATTCCCGCGAAGGAACGTCACCCCGGACTCCGATCCGGGGCGAGAATCCAGGCAATTACATGCTTCTATTGGATTCCGCCTCGCAGGCCGGAATGACGGAATAAATGTGAGGTTCCTCAGATAACTGAACTTCTGATCACGACAGGCCTTTGTGCTCCAGTGGTCTGGAACGGTGCATGAGGATCCATTCCGCACCCTCTTCCAGCTGTGCTTCTCCGAGGGCCTTCAGCACTCGCCGCTGAAACGCAGTACTGGTCGGTGCGTCCAGTAGTCGCCTTGCATTGGAAAATATCCTTGCCATGAAGCGGTACTGCTTGATCAGTTCTTTCTCGGCCCGTTTGTGTGAAATCGTATCCCTGATGCCGGCGATCAGCGGCAAAATGCCCATCAACACCAGCAGGACTTGCTGCTGCTGAACGGAAAAGTAACCGCCGGCTGTAGCAAGAAATATCGCTACAGCGATACCCGCCCACAAGCAAGCGGCTCCAAGAAATTCGGTGCGACGGTAGTTCACACTGTTCCGAACTTCCCTGCTGGAATAGTACGCCAACTGCCCTTTGCCAGAGCCGGCAGTGCCAACCCAATGATCAATGACCCACGGCACCCACGCTGCATCAGGTTCCGCTCCGCCCGCCCGGTGGGTGCTTGCCACCCGCATGATGTGGCGAATCCAGCCTAACTCGACATCCTGTTTCTGCAGGAAGTTCTCATAGGCGAACGCAACCGATCGGGCTTCGACCACTCCTGCAAGGTTCCAGTACAGCTGCACCCGCAATGCCTCAGCGAGAGCACGGTAATCGAGATATTTGCGATGCCACTGGCGACGATTTCCGGTGGTATGAAGCGCGACACCGGCAAAGAACAACGCGAGAAATACCCACAACACGTAGCGAGGAACGGAGTATTCCGAGTACACCAGGAACACCAGGCCCATCATCACGGCCAGCGTATGAATGGCCAACAGGCTGCGGTTGACCCGCCTCTGGAAATGAATAGCCAAACGGTCCGCGATGTTGAAGAGTTGCGCCGTAAACACCGCACTTTCAGGTGGCGCCAGTCCGGCTGGCAAATCGTCCAGCAGGTCGCCTTCCCCCTCGCGATGGCGCGCGTGCCGTGGTGCCGCACGTTCACTGCTCATGGGTTCACTGCCCAAGGGTTCACTGGCCGCATGCCTTTGGCAGTCTTTTGCGAAATCCTGCAACCGGTTGAACATCACAGCGTACTCAGCGGGCAATGCATGCGCCGGAATTCGTTCAGCCTGTGATGTCAGCCAGTAGCCCACGGAGGGAGTCAGTCCCTGCGCCGGTGCACCGTCCGGACGCATGCGCGAACAGACGATTTGGAAGGCGAGGTCATTTTCGTTGTCTGCCAAAAGATGCGCAGAAGATGGTTGATCTTCAAATCCATCCATCACAGCGGTCAGGTGGTACCGCACAACCTGGGCCGTCCCGCCCACGGTATGCAGCGGCTTGCCGTCCCAAATTGCAAGCAGGATCTGACAATGATTGGAAACAAACAAGCCGGCCTGGGCATATTGCCGGTCACGCCTGGCCGCATCACCACTGATCACCGCGCCTTCCAGCCCGGGCGCATCCGGCAGGCAAATGATCTGCCCGGCCTGGGCTGCCAGGGAACGGAAGTCCGCAAGTGCGGTGGCGGTTTCGAAATCTTTCTCGTACTCTTCCCATCGCATGGGCAACACCGCGATCAATTCGATACCCAACTCGACGGCAACCCGCGCGGCGAGCTGGTCACCACCCTCTGCCATGGGGCACAGCAACTGCAGCTTCAGCCCCGGGTAGCGGCCCGCCATGTCCGTAAAAAAAGCCCGCACCCGGGATTCCAGGGCAGGCCTTTCCGATTCCACCAAATCCCTATGGCCAGTGACACCAATCGTCAGAAACATTTAGGTTCCGGCCGGGCGATCCCTTACGGGTTACCACCTCCGCCGTTCCTGATGACCGGGTCGAGTTTGATTTCACCGCTGCCGTTACATTCCATTGCGGTAATTTCATAATAGACCGAATAGGCCTGCACATTGTTATTCTTGAGCTTGATCCGCTGATCACTCAGAGTGTTTTCATTACCATCCCACTTGATGTAGCCAGTAGTCGGGTCTGCATTAAAATCAGCAGCTACTTTTTTATCCAATGGTTTTTCGGGTGTTGGCCAGACCTTGTTGACATCGGCCAGGCGAAAAGCGCTGAGTTTGTAGTTCGGGCCACCCTGCTTGCAGGCCTTGTCGAGGTCAAAAAACATGTTGGCGGACGAACCCTGGGGAACGTCAATACAGGTCATGTCTACACCAGGGCATTGTGAATCATTGTCAATGACTCCCAAAGTGGTCGGGTTGCCTTGCGGGGTGGATTCCAACTCGATGTGAGTCGCGGCCATAGCCAAGGCCGGGAAACCACCGATGGCCACTACAAAAAAAACTGCACCACTTTTCATCCATCTGTATCCGTTCATCCTGCTCTCCTTCTGATGGGGACTGCTCTCGTGCGTTCAATCACACAACTGCTGTTCACTACAGAACCGGACAAAGTCCGGATCGAAATAGCCTTTCTCTAGTAAATAGGAAGTATAGCCTCTCGCCCGCTCGTTATCTCCGCGCATGACCGCCAACTGGGCGGCCAGGCTCGCGTCATCGCAACTTTCAACGGTCTTTTGGTCGGTAAGAAAAGGATCTATGTATGCGCTGACCTCTGCCCCGGGTAACCGGCCAAATTGGCGCCACTGTTGATATGCGCCCCGGGCCAACTGGTAGAGACTGGAGCGATTGCGCGGTTTTTCGTGCACCAATGCACCCAGGCTATCCATGGCCTCCTGGAGCTCCGCTTGAGCCAGTGCCTGCTCGCCCATGCGATTGGCCAACTCCGAATAATCAATCCTGAAGGCAGCGAGGTCAACGGCGGCGCCGAAGTCTGCACTCATACCTGCTTCAAACGCTGTATTGATTTCTGCCGCCAGAAACTGGCTTTCCCCCCAGGCAGCCGCAAGGTCTCCCGTGGCCGCCAACTGTCGTGCTATGCGCTGTTTACGTAGTAGCACCGCCCAGCTCAGGGGCTTACTTTCCGGATCGGACTGGGCCATTTGCTTGAAAAGGTTCTCGGACTCCCGGTAACCCTCCAGTGCCGGTGCCAGCAGCGACATGCGGCGCTGCACCTCGGCCCAGCCGGACAAGGCAGTTGCCATCCCGCGCTTGCGGACTGCATCTTCCGGCATCTCCTGCAACAACTGCCGGGACAGCTCGACGCCTTGTTTTCTGAATTCAAACGCTTTGCCGAGATTGCACTTGTCCATCCAGGAGTCGGCGAGGAAGGCGATGGTATTTGCCAGATCCTGCCGGTACACCGCATTTCCCGGGTCCAGTACCAGCGCAATCTGGTTGTACTGCATGGCTGACTGATTCAGCTGCAGCGACTTGTCGACATCCGGGTTCTGGCGTTCACGTTCAACACCACTGAGATTCATCAGGGTGTAGGCCAGCTCCATGACATACTCTGCATTGTTGGGATCTGCATTGACCAGGCGGCGGGTGAGCGCCCCGTAGCGGGTGAACGAAGCCTGTGCCTCGTCCAGCTCGCCCTTGTCCAGGTAGGTATACCCCATCCAGAACTCTGCCTGGCCCAACTCGAACAGCACCCGCTTGCTGCCCTGTTCGCGCTGATACAGTTCGATGAACCCGGCACGCGATTTTTGCAGAGGCTTCAGGGAAGCATCCAGCATGCCGCGTTCGTGCAAATTCTGGCCCTCGGTTCTCCAGGCCATCGCCTGCTCGGCCAACTGATCGTTGTTCATGTGTTCGAACCCCAGGCTGTGCAGGTAAGACGTAACCTGTTCATTGTTCTGGTCAATAACTTCCAGGCCCATGATGGGGTCGAGGCTTTTGAGGTTACCCAGCATGTAGCCAAGCAATTCCTCGGTGTTGTCCCTTTGCAAGGCCACAGTCTTGCGCGTGGATATGGCGGTAAGCGCCAGCGCGGCGGTCAGCAGCAGCACCAGCGCAACAACTGCACTTGAGACAAGCCAGGTGTTGCGACGTCGTTGGGCATCGCGGCGGCGTAACTCATCCAGTCGGATACCCAGTATCCCGGCGACCAGCTTGAGTTTTGACAAAGCCTTGCCGTCTGCGTACCGGCGCGCGTCTGCGGCCAGAGGTTCAAAGCGCCCGCCTTGTTCCCGCCGGGTGAGCGCCGGTGGGAAACACTGCTGGCCTGCATCGGTAGCTTGCGGATCGCCGGCAACGATCAATGCAAATATCCGGTCCTCGCGGCCGAGCTGTCGAAAGTAGCGGACTTCTTCGTTAACCCAGCGGGATTGTGCGCTGGCCGGCGAACAGATCACCACCAGGGTTTCGGATGCTGCCAACTCGTCCCGAATTGTGGCGCTCAAATCAGCCGCGGAGGATAAATCCTCGCGATCGCGAAAAATAGGCAGGAGGCGGGAGGGTATAACTCCAAACGAACCGGAGGAGCCCACCAGTCGCTTGGGCACCCGGTAGTTTTCCAGTGAGCGTTGCAGCCACCGGGCCCAGGCTTCATCCTGGTGGCTGTAACTGATAAAGGCCTTGTAATGCAGCGTTTTCACGACGCCACACTATACTTCAGGCCAGTCCAAACCGGGTGCAGTACCAGGTTCTACCTGCCTTTGTTCTGGATAGCCGGATCGATCTGAATAGTCCTTGGCGCTACTCCGCAACTGGTAGCGGTCACCTGGTAGTAGGCAGTTTTCAAACCGCCATACCGGTGGTTATTCAAATCGATGACTGTTATCGATTGAGTGGGGTTAGCTGGAACAGGCAAGGACCCATTGCTCCCATCTATTCCCTCGAATGCGTTTTTCATCCAGCCAGATGGTTCTTTGGGGAAATCGCCCTTGTTAGTCAACGAACTTCCATCCGGTGACAATTCAACTTTTGTAATCACCCAATCAGGTGGTGGAGTTGCCTGGCAGGTTTTGCCCACCTGCCCTTGCGCCAGGTTTAGCCTGAACTCAATGGTACACTCCTTGTTTTTCTTACACTGGACACAACCCTTCTTGCCATGTCCATTAGTTTCACACCCCTGATCATCGCTTAGTATCTCAATTTCTGTTGAATCTTTCGTTGCCTTCATGTCAACGGTGTAAGGGTCCTTCATGGCCGAGCCTGACTCAGACTGGCAGGCCACCAGCAAAATCGGCAGTAGACACAACAGTAGAGTGGTATTGCAACTCGTGGTTTTCATGACTCGGACTCCTCACTCGTGGACACTCATTGCCGCACATTCAGACATACCCCTCGGTTTAATCATAGTCCAATTCAGGACACAATTCGCCTCACGGGTCCCGCGGGCTCGTTATAATGGTCGCCACCCGGCCTGCCAGGCACCTGACGTGATGCGTTGCAAGGTATTGTGTTCCGATAAAAAACCCTGGCACTACATTTACCTCGCCGAGGGCAAGGAATTCGACCAGTTACCTGCTGCCTTGCAGGAGCAATTCCCCGACCCGCGGGAAATCATGCAACTGGATTTGGAACGGCGTAAGCGTCTGGCCCATGCAGA
>JANLTO010000175.1:0-47537 GCA_031362985.1 Lysobacterales bacterium
CAGAAATGGTTGACCCCCGAACCCGGCTTGCAGGTGATGACCAACGGCTGGTCGTCAATGGGATTTGGTTTGAGTGCCGCCATTGCCGCAAAACTGTGCAAACCGGATGTGCCCGTCTGTTGTGTAGTGGGCGATGGCGGCTTTTTGATGAACTGCGGCGAACTGGCTACTGCAGTTCGTGAACAACTGCCCATTGTCATCGTGGTCTTGACCGATAACGACCTCGCGCTGATTCGCATCAAGCAGGAAAAGAAGAACAATCCGGTTTATGGCACTCCCGTGCGGCCACGGGGCAAGATTGGCGGACCGGATATTTTTGGCGTGCCGGTGAACACCGCCGACAACGTGGAGAGCTTTCGGGGGGCACTGGAAAAAGCGTTCCAGGCCAAAGGACCGGTCATTGTCGAAGCCCTCATCAGCAGCCACGAGTACGACAGCCTGGTACTGAAAAAGGACAAGAAGTGAAATCCGCCAACTACCAGGGATTGTCGCCGGGTGACCTTGACCTGAAGCCCGGCCTTTGCGGGTCACATTATTTCGATGCCGGCAGTCACTGCAGATTGTACCGTGCATGGAGCGCTGGTGCCTGGCTGGAGGCGGACGATGGCACCAGCATCGAGGTGCGTGATCCTGCCGACGGCGCATTACTGGGCTCGGTTGCCAGCCTTGGGGTGCATGAGACCGCCAGGGCCATAGATGCGGCGCAACTGGCATTCCCCGCCTGGCGGCAGTTGCTGCCACAAGAGCGCGGCGCAATCCTGGAAAAGTGGTATCAGCTGATCCTCGCACATAAGGAAGACCTTGCCGTGCTCATGACGGCCGAGCAAGGTAAGCCACTGGCGGAGGCCCGCGGTGAAATTGACTACGCGGCGAGTTTCGTGCGCTGGTTTGCCGAGGAAGGCAAGCGCATTTATGGTGAGACCATTCCCAGTCATCTGCCCAACCGCAAAATGTCGGTGCAGCGCGAACCGCTGGGGGTGGTGGCGGCAGTAACCCCGTGGAATTTTCCGTCAGCGATGCTGACCAGAAAGGCGGCAGCAGCGCTGGCAGCAGGCTGCGTGGTGATTGCCGTGCCCTCGCATGAAACACCTTTCTCGGCACTGGCACTGGCCGAACTGGCCGAACAAGCGGGGTTTCCTCCCGGAGTTTTTTCAGTACTGACGGGCGACGCGAAAATCATCGTAGGCGAACTGTGCCGGGATAACCGGATTCGCGGGCTCTCATTCACTGGCTCAACTGAGGTAGGGCGCATCCTGATGGCGCAATCGGCGCCCGGAATAAAACGCCTGTGCCTGGAACTCGGTGGTCATGCTCCTTTTATCGTGTTCGATGATGTCGACCTCGACCAAGCTGTCTGTGCGGCCATCGCTGCGAAGTTTCAGACCAGCGGGCAGGATTGCCTCGCGGCCAATCGCATCTATGTCCACGAAAAGATCTACGCAACTTTTGTGGAGCGTTTCAGTGCAAAGGCTGCAGCGCTGAAGCTCGGTTCCGGATTCAATCCGGATACAGACATCGGTCCGTTAATGAACGCAAAAGCAGTAGCCAAGTGCCAGGAACACGTCGACGACGCCCGGGCATTGGGTGCAAGGGTGACGACAGGTGGCGGGAAAACAGAATCTGGCAGTTTATTCTTTCAGCCCACGGTGCTGGCAGATGTCAACAGCGACATGAAGATTGCCAGCGAAGAAACTTTCGGGCCGGTGGCGGCGCTGATGTCATTCAGTGACGAAGCTGCCGTGATCGCGGCTGCCAATGACTCGGAGTACGGCTTGATGGCCTATGTGTTCACTCGCGATCTCGCGCGTGCGTGGCGGGTTACTAATGCATTGCAATGCGGCATGGTGGGCGTCAACAGCATCAAGGTTACTGGCCCCACAATTCCCTTTGGGGGAATCAAGCAGAGCGGCCTGGGGCGGGAAGGAGGTCGGGCCGGGATCGAAGAGTTCACCGCGCTGAAGTATGTCTGTATGGAAGTCTAGGGACTCACCCTGCGCCGCAGAAAATCCGCGACTTCGCGATTGAATTGTTCCGGTTGTTCGTAGAACGCGGAATGCCCGGCCCCGGGCACCTCAATCCATTCTGAACCCGATACCTGCTCCTGCACCACCATGATGGCTGTGACCGGAAAGAGCACATCCTCTTCGCCAGCGATAAACAGTACAGGCACTCCCAGTGCACCAAGTTCTGCCGGGGTCAGCATGTACGGATATGCACCCGTGATGCTATGCCGGTTGGTCGCGTTGAAACTGTTGATCTGTCTGTATAGTTCTGCCTTGGCCGGGTCGGCTTGCCGCGCGCGGGCTCCGAGAACGCGTTCAATCTGGCCCAGGCTTTCGGTGGCTGCTTTGGCTTGCTGCATGATGCTGGCAACACTTTCCGGCAATTGCAGGCCATGCAGGGTATCGGCCAGCACCAGCGCCTGGACACGGTTTGGAAAGAGTTTGGCATAGCCCACGCAAGTGCCGCCTCCCATGGATTGTCCGACCAGCACACATGGACCCACATCCAGGTGGTCCAGCAGACCGGCAAGGTCATCGGTATAGGCTGATCGTCCCCGGTGTTCCGGGTCCGTGCTGTTGCCAAAGCCGCGGTGATCAAAAGTGATTACTGTATGGGTTTTTGCGAACCAGGCGATCTGGTTGAACCAAATGGCGTGATTACCCCCGACGCCGTGGGCAAACACCATCACCGGGCCGCTACCGTGCGACTCGTAATAAAGCTCTGTGCCGTTTACGGCAAGTATTGGCATGACGTCAGCCCTGCAGGGTTCGGATCAGCATTCGAACAGCGACAATTAGCAGGAAGATACCAAACAACAGGGTGAGATGGCGCTTTTCCGTGGCATGCGCCAGGCGGGCGCCCCATGGGGCGGTCAGGATGGTCGTTGGTGCGATCAGTGCCAATCCGATCAAGTTAACGAAGCCGAGACTGCCATAGGGCAGCATCGGGTTACCCCATCCCGTGAGCATGAAACCCAGCGTGCCGGGAATGGCGATCACCAGGCCGAATAAAGCCGCTGTGCCAACTGCACGATGAATGGGTTCTCCAAACAAGGTCATGATGGGAACGCTAAGTGAGCCACCGCCAATTCCCATCATGGAAGAAAACAGGCCGATCAGGGTTGGCGCCGGGATCATCGCAGGTCCGCGCGGTACTTTCTCCGCCAGAGTCTTGTTGTCCAGCGGCAATATCATCTTCAAAGCAACCAGGAAAGCCACGCCGGCGAAAATCCCGGACAGTACCCGGCTGTGAACCTGGCTGGCTACCCAGGTGCCCGCCAGGGCGCCGATGAAAATCCACGGCGCCCAGTGTTTCGCCAGCGACACATCTACCGCGTGGCGTTTGAAATGGGCCATGGAGGAGGAAACTGAAGTCGGAATGATGGTTGCAAGCGAAGTTGCCACCGCAACGTGCATGCGGATGGCCGGGTCGACGCCGACAAATCCGAGGGCAAACTCCAGCATGGGAACTATGATGATTCCGCCTCCAACGCCCAATAATCCGGCAAGAATTCCCCCGACCGCACCGGTCAGGATCATGGCTACACTAAGTGAAATCAGTTCAAACATTGCATGGTCTCCAGGTTCCCTTGGTCAAACGATGCCCATGATCTTGCTCAGTTGAACCACGTAAGCGCCGAACTTGGGATCCTGTCGGGTAGTTGACGGGTCGCGCGGTCGCGGCAAATCGATCAAAACGTCTTCGATGATTCGTCCCGGGCGTTCTGACATGACCAGCACGCGGTCGGACAGAAAAATGGATTCCGCAATGCTGTGAGTAACCAGCACAACGGTCTTACGCTCAGCCTGCCAGATACGCAGCAATTCCACGTTTAGATGATCGCGCGTGAGTGCATCCAGTGCGCCGAAGGGCTCATCCATGAGTAACACCCGCGGCTTGCGCATCAGGGCCTGCCCTATGGCTACTCTTTGTTTCATACCCCCTGATAACTCGTGTGGATAAGCCTTGGCAAAATCGCTCAGGCCCAGGGTCCTGAGCATCTGCGGGAGTTGCTCTTCAGCATTGCCGCCGGCATGGTTGCCGACCTCCATCCCGAGGCGAAGATTGCCGGTCACGTCGCGCCAAGGCAGCAGGTTGGAGGTCTGAAAAACGATCCCGGCTTCGTCCACAGGGCCGGTAACGTCCTTGTCCCCAACCCTCACCGAATCGCCTTCAAAGGTCAAAAGGCCAGCCATGATGCGCAGCGCTGTGCTTTTGCCGCAGCCACTTGGTCCGAGCATCGAGACGAATTCACAGTCCTTTATGTCGCAGGAAATACTTTCCAGTGCCCGCATGCCACCAGGACCTCCAAAAGTCTTGGAGACGTTGCGCAGGGAAATTGCGGGCGCGGTCACAGGGCGCGCCACCAAACCAGTTTCCCCAGCCGTTCGAGGATAAAAAACAACAGCAGCGACATGACGGTGACCGCCAGCAAGGCGGCAAAAGTGAGTGCCGTGTTGGAAGAACCGGTAGCCAGCAGGATCAAGTTGCCGAGGCCATCGTTGGAGCCAACGAATTCTCCGACAATCGCTCCAATCACCGCCAACGGCATGGCCACTTTGCAGCCATCCATGAAACTGGGCAAGGCAAAAGGCACGCGCAGCTTCCAGAAAGTAACCCAGCCGGATGCTCCCAGTGCTGCAAAGTGTTCCTCAAGCTGTTTCGGGGTGGCTGCCAGCCCACCCAGGGTTGAAATGATGATGGGAAAGAACGCGAACAGGAAAGCCATGATGACTTTGGAGCCCAGACCATACCCGAACCAGACGATGATGATGGGCGCCAGGCCAATTTTTGGAATACTTTGCAGAGCGATCATCAAAGGGTAGATCGTGCGTTTGGCGACGGGGATGAAATATATCGCTGCCGCAATGGCAATCCCTGAAATTACCGCAATGCTGAAACCCAGCACCACTTCCTTGAGCGTGACCAGTGACTCGCTCAACAGCAAAGCGCGCGAGGCCCACGCCTCGCGGAAAATATCGCTCAGTGCCGGCAACAGGTAAGCCTTCACAGCAAACAACTGCACCGAGAACTCCCACACCAAACCAAGGATGATGAAAAAGACCGTGGCATCGATAAGGTCTCGATTGAGCCAGTTTCGTGGGGAAGATTTTCGCTTTGCCATAAATCGTGAGTCTCCGCTGTGCTATTGAGTGCTGAGGAATTCGGTGGAGTAAATGTCGTCGGCCGTAAGTGTTCCCTCCAGGCCATAGGCCTGTGACAGGAATTCAATGGTGTTTTCTACTTTTGCCCGTTCCATCCAGCCCATGCTTCCCGGGCCCTTGATCAGGTCGTTGATTTCCTGCACCTGCTGCAAGGTGATTGCGGGGTCTAGAACTGGGAAGTGCTGCACCATGATGTCTGCTGCGCCTTGTGGATTCGCCTGCGCCCACGCATACCCGCGATACATCGCCTGCAGGAAATTCCTCACCAGCTCGGGCCGCTCTGCGATGGTTTTATCTGAAGTCACAATGCCGTTGCCGTATACATCCATGTTGAACTTGCCGTACTCGATCCAGTCGAGACTCAATCCGGCCTCGGCTGCACGCTTCTGGAATATGGCGAGGCTGTTTCCCATCCAGCATTCGCCAGCGTCGATAGTGCCTTCAATCAGTGAACCTGCGACAATTGCGGGGTCGAGCTGCAGCAACTGCACGGAGCTTTTGTCTACACCATTGCGCTCCAGCCATGCCGGAACAATGACCTGCATGGGGGAACTCTGGCCACCGCCTACCTTCAAGCCTGCAAGGTCTGCGGGCGTTTTTATCTGCTGGCGTTCTGTTACGAAGCAAAGCCCCGCCGGCCAGCGATCATTGATCGCTCCCACCATGTGCGTCTTGCCGCCATTGGTGCGGTTGAGGATGACCGCCAGAGGATCGCCATAGCCAAAGTCAAACATGCCCTGGTCAATTTCGTTTACCGTGCGAATGCCACCAAAGCCTCTCGCCGCTTCTACATCAAGACCTACTTCCTGGAAGAAACCCTGGTCTATGGCAACGATCACGCCAGCCATGCTGCCTTGAGGCAGCCAGCCCATGTTAAAGGTGATGATTGTCTGCTTGTCCGGGTCGGAACAGGCAGTCAGTAACAGGGCCAGGGCGCTGGAACAAAGAAAATTCCTGTATTCACCTCGCATAGCGCCCTCCTGTACGTGCGGCCTTTACGGGGCGTTGGGTGATCAAATGCACAACATTTTCCTCCTGTCGGCGTTTGTATGCATTCTGTACCCATACGCAAAATGTGGGTATAATTGAAATGCACTTCACTAAATATGTATACAATTATATAATCATGTGCACTTAGTTTCCAATGATTATTACTCAGATTTTTGTACAAACTGTCCCCAGAAAGGCAGGACCCTGCGAGGATATTTCCACTAAGGCACTGATATTGAAGTTGATTCCATCGGTTGAACCCACATGAGAGATGCTAATGGCCACCACGATTTCTGAACAGATTTCAGCTCAACTGGCTGAAGATATCATCACAGGCACGATTAAACCTGGCGAAAAACTGGAGGAACAGGCGGTTGCCGAACGGTTCAAAGTTTCCCGCACCCCGGTCAGGGATGCATTCAAGCAGTTAGTCAGCACCGGGCTGATTGACAGCAAACCGCATCGTGGCGTCACAGTAATCAATCTCCAGATAGAACAACTGAGCGAGTTGTTTGAAGCATTGGGTGAAATTGAAGCGCTGTGCGCACGCCTGAGCGCTCAACGCATGACGGTAGTGGAGAGAAAGAATCTGCAAAACCTGCACCACAAGTCACAGGAAGTGCTCGGTTCAGATGACATCCTGAGCTACTCCGATCTCAATGAGCAGATCCACTTCGCGATTCACGAAGGATCGCACAATGCTGCACTTGTTGGTGTTGCACGTGATCTATGGCGCCGCCTGAGTCCGTTTCGGAGGTCTATTTTTTTCCGCCGGGCAAACCGCATGACTGTTTCTTCGCATGAACACGATGAGTTGATTACAGCAATTCTTGAAGCCGATACGAAAGCCGCAGAGAGCAGCATGAGCAGTCATGTCGCGAATTCCGCGCTGAATGCAATTTCCTATCTTAACGAACCGCACTCGGACTGAGTTTCCTCCATGAACCCGACCGAGTACGGGGTACACAGTGCTGCAGTGGCGGCAGCGCAGCGTGCAGCAGACGCATTGCACGAGCGGGCAGGTCCGCTGCACGCGGCCGGGCTAGACTTGTTGTTTCGTGAAGCACGCAGCCAGAACGGCTGGCAGGATGCACCGATATCAGATCAGCAGCTGCATGCGCTCTACGACCTGCTGAAAATGGGCCCGACCAGCATGAACTGTTGCCCGGCGCGATTCGTTTTTGTTCGCAGTCAGGAGGGCCGCCGAAGACTGCGGCCAGCTATCAATCCAGGCAACCTCGCGAAGACCCTGGCTGCACCTGTGATTGTGATTGTGGCCTATGACCTCGAGTTCTACCGCGAATTGCCCATGCTTTTTCCGCACACCGATGCGCAGCGGTTTTTCGCCGACCAGGAAGATCATGCTGCAGTCACCGCAATGCGCAACGGGACTTTGCAGGGTGCTTACCTGATGTTTGCAGCGCGCGCCCTCGGCCTCGACTGCGGCCCGATGTCAGGGTTCAATAACGCCCTGGTCGATGCAGAATTTTTTCCGGACAGCTCTATCCGGTCCAATTTTCTTTGCGGCCTCGGACGCGGCGACAGCAGTAAATTGTTTCAACGCCTGCCACGTCTCAGCTTCAAGCAGGCATGTGAGCTACTGTGATGATGCTCAAAGTCGGTATTGCCGGAATGGGCACTATCGGTGGCAAGGTGGCGGATATTCTTGACCAGGGTATCCCCGGTTTAAGCCTGGTGGCGATCAACACCCGCACTATAGCGAGTGCCAATGAACGTATGAGGAATTTCCGCCGCAGTGTTCCGCTGGTGATGCCGGAAGAGTTGGCGCAGATGGCCGATGTTATAGTCGACTGCGTACCCACGCAGGCCTTTCGCAGCATCGTGGAACCGGCATTGCGAGCGGGAAAAATCGTGGTGACCGTTAGTGGGGCCGCCCTGCTGGCAAATGAGGACCTGGTAGACTTGGCCGCAGTCCATGGCGGGCGCATTATCCTGGCTACCGGTGCCCTGCTGGGCCTGGATGCGATAAGGGCCGCAGCCGAGGGCGAGATATTCTCGGTGTCCATGGTAACGCGCAAACCGCCAATGTCGTTGAGCGGTGCGCCCTATCTCGTGGCCAACAACATAGACGTTAGTCACTTGACTGAACCCGTGCTGGTTTTCAAAGGCAGTGCATTCGATGGAGCAGCGGGCTTTCCATCAAATGTGAACGTTGCTGCGGCCGTTGGCCTGGCAGGAGTCGGCGCAAAAGCCACCGCGCTGGAAATCTGGGCCGATCCATCCAAAACCCGCAACACGCATACGATACGGGTTGATGCCGACAGTGCGCGGTTTGAAATGACCATCGAGAACGTCCCCACCGAATCGAATCCCGGGACGGGCAAAATTACAGCGCTGAGCGTGGTCACGACTTTGCGTGGCCTGGTGCAGACCTTGAAGGTTGGATCCTGAACGCCTCGACCCGCAGGTGGACCCGTGGCCGGGGATCAGTCGCGCTTTGCGCCTTTCCAACCTTTTGACGATGTATCAACCATGACGCCGTTGGGGTCGTAATACTTGACCTCGTAGTGGGTATTGCTGATATCGCCGTCACTTTCTGAAGGCCGGCCGGCAAAATGCGTCCCTCCGGCTGCGATAATCTGTTCGTGGGAATCTTCCAACTTGTCCACCCAAAAGCCCATGTGATGCAGGCCCTGGTAGTCCTTGCCGGATTCGCCTGCCCACTTGCCACTCTTGAACTTTAAAATGGCCAGGCACATGGTGCCATCGGAAAGATACACTCCGCGGGCGAGTGGCGAGTCTGTTTCCCCGACTTTTTCCATATCGAATGCCTGCATATAAAAATCCGCTGTTGCGAAGGGATCATCAACGGAAAGGGCTATGTGTCTGAGCTTGGGTTTGGACATATCAATTACTCACATTATCAAATCAATCAAGGTTTTGGCTTAACCACGTGGTTGGGAATACGGCTGAAGTCGGGTTCGCCGAGCACCGGGCTGCTCAAGGCATACATGCCGTGGTTGGTGAACAGCCACAGTATGTTACGGTCGTATTCCACGTATATACCATGGGCCAGGTTGCCGCGAGCCCATTCCACCACGTGTTCGGTATCGAACTTCGGCACAAAGTAGGCCACGATTTCAGGTTTTTCGGCATTGCTCACATCGAAAATCTGCACCCCGGCGTTATAGAAAGCATATGGAATGATGCCGTCGCGCGGGGTTCCCGGCTGGGTGTAGTAACCGCTGCGTTTGGGGCCGAAACTGCCTTTGCGCTGGCAGAAGTCAGTGAAAGGTGCATCGGGTGGCGCAGCCGGACGTGGCAATGTACCGATGACCTTCGGTTGGGCTGGATCCTTGACATCAATCATGAAGATGTCTTTATACGGTTCCCAGCAGTCTTCGTTGAGTGGATAGCCACTGAAATAAACGATGCCGGTTTTTTCGACTTGTGAAACATCGATAGAGTCGCCTTCGGTTCCGGCCACGCTGGGGGGAAAGTCCAGGTGGCTCACGACTTTCATCTCTGCCGGGTTGGAAATATCCACCACGAAAAATCCCAGTCCGCCCATGGCGGCGTAACCGTACCTGCCGCCTTGCTCTACCGGCTTGGGGATGAACAGGGGCATGCGCGAACCAAACCAGGAGGTGCGGTTGCCGCAACGAGGGTTGGCGGCAAAGGCCGCAGTGTCATCAATGGTCTGGCCGGGCACGGTAAGTTGGTCGAGAAAAACCGGGTTGGCCGGGTCGCTCATGTCCCAGGACTGATAACCGGCTGAATAGAGGTCATTGGGATATTCGGTCAACGCATGACGGTCATCCGGCGCTGCGGAGACGAACATGTATTTGCCGCCGAACCAGGCAGGTATGTCGCGGACACCGGATCCCTGTTGCTGTCCTATCGGTGCATTCGGGTTGGTCAGGTCGGTGGTGCGCTCACTCAGCAGGGTCCAGTCCCCGGGTAAGGGACCGCGCATTTCATACACCTTGAAACCCTTGAGGTGGTTCGAATGCCGGATCTGGTCAATTTTATCCTGCTCGTGGCGCTTGTCATGCAGAACACCGAAGCGGCGGACTTCAAAAGATTGCACCATCACGTAGGCGCTGCGAGCTTCATCCCATTGAATGCTGGCGGCACCGAAGTAATCCGTTTCATCGTACGGATTGACTTCCTCACCGCTGCCTTCAGGGCCCCACACCGCACCTTTCTTGAGCAGCAGTTCCACTTTTAGCGGATCGGTGATGTCATAGATGTTCAGGTCACGCCGCACATACTGGTACAGGTAGCGTCGGCCATTGAAATCAACAATGTTCTGCCAGGTGTGGAATGGCTCCACGATGAAAGGGTAATAGGCCAGCACTTCCATGTTGTGGCTGTACTCCCGTTCATCCCAGTAATCGAGCTCGCCGGGAAAAGGCTGGCTGGAGTGTTGTTCCGGTGTCGCAGTTGGGTGGATGAACTGGCCGGTTGCGTCCATGCCATAACTTCCCGGGGGAGGGGGAGTCGGCTCAGAGTCCGCACAAACGCCGTCAGAAAACAGAACATATTGGTCGGAAATGGATGGCGGAGCTGTTGCTTCGTCCGCGAGCTGTGCCAATTGCGCAGATGGGCTGGTGCTCGCCACGACCGGTTTTTGCCCGCAGCCAGCGCAAGTGGCAATAAACAGGACTGCAGACAGAGTTACTGTGCTTGAGTTAAGTAGAAAACCCGTTGAGTCGCGGTCCGCAGTTGAATTCATTGATTTACCCAATCTTCTGCACCTCTTTCATTGATACATGTGCTGTTGCTTACGATCGTCTTCACATTAGAAAAGCGCTGGCCGAGCCTGGAGCGGAAGTACACAGACTAAAGTATACAAAATATGTAATTTGCATACAAACGTGACAGTCTGAACACCAGAACTCATCAGCTTCATCAGCTACGTAGCGTTTCTACTCTTCACTGTTAGAGATGATTGCGCCTCAAAAAACCATCCAGAAACTTGCCACCATATATCGATAGCGAGACTTTTTTGGTAGTCGGGCCCGGAACTTGTCTGGGCAGGACTGTTTCCGTCCACCGTTTTGTATCCATGTCCTGATTATGCGAGTGCCTTGGTCACGAGTGCCCCAGCTTACTCGCGCCAGGCGGATTATTCATCCTGGGGCAGTTCTGACCGGGACTCTATTTAACCAGAATTAAATAATTGACAAATACTGCTTTGATGTATACTTAGATAGAGTTTAAGTATACATTAGTGTACTATTGTGTGCACCTCTCTGTGGGGAGGGTAGGAAAAAGTCGAATAAAAAGGAAAGGATTCTCACATTCGGCAGGTAGCAATCGAAGTTCCAACGAGGACATTGAAATGAGCAAATTTTCTATATTCTTGAACGGCCTGGTATTAGTTGTGGCACCCCTGTTTCTTGGCCTTACCCCAATAACTGGTCTCGCGCAAAACGATGACAACCCTGAATCGGTGACACTTGATGAGGTAACGGTTATAGCACGCCGGAAAGATGAAAACTTGCAATCCGTACCGGTTGCAGTTCAGGCATTCAGTGGCGAATATCTTGAGCGAGCGAACATCACGAGTCTTGAGGAAATCGCTAATCGAACATCCGGAATGGTGTTAAGTTCTTCTACGCCTCTGGACCAGGAAATCTTTATGCGCGGTATTGGCACGGACATACAAGGTGCTGCCGTAGACAACCCTGTGGGAATTTTCGTTGATGGCGTGTTCATGTCACGCAATACCGGTGCTGCACTTCCCATCTTTGATTTGGAGCAGATAGAAGTCCTTAAGGGCCCGCAGAGTTTACGTTTTGGCAAAAACGTAGTAGGCGGCCTGGTGCAATACATAACCAAGAAACCTACCGATGAGTTTCAGGGTGAGGCATCAGTAACCGCTGGCAACTACCACCAGATCGACGTCACCGCTCTGGTGCGCGGCCCGATGACTGATACGGTCAATTACAGCCTTGCGGCCGGTTCATTGAACCACGATGGATATGCGAAGAACACGCTGGGCGGTGAGTCCGAAGATTTGAGTCGCTCCGCAGTGCGTGGACAACTGGAAATAAGCCCGTCCGACGAATTCAGTATCCTGCTCGCAGCCGATGTGAACCGCACGCGTGGGGGTGGCCGCTGGGTGGACATTAAGGTTCCTGGCGACAGCTACGCAGTAACTTACAACCGCTTCTTCGCGCCACCCATACCAGGGCTGCCCGGCTTTGTCCTGCCTGATCGAAATGCACCGTTTCAGAATAGCGATCCGCGCAAGGGACCGCGAAACGTAAATGGGGAAAACAACTCCGATATCTGGGGTACTTCATCAACCATTAACTGGAGTATCAACGACGCATGGTCGCTGCTTTCGATAACGGCCTATCGGAACAACGAACTTCTCGCGCGGGATGACGGCTGTGGAATTTTCTGGGACTACCCGATGATTCCTCAAGAGAACGGTTTACTGCTGCCGGATGCGAGCTCTGGCATCTCGGACGGCACGGTTTACACTTATCTGGACGATGTGCCCGACTGCTGGTTTGACCAACTCAAGACTGACGATGTCAATACATTTTCCCAGGAAATTCGTATGACCTGGGATAACGGTGGTCGGGCAAGCTTTGCGGGTGGGGTATATTTCCTGGACGAAGACATTGAACGAACAGAGAATGTTTCATTCAGCTTTCCCGACTTCAATGTCATAACTGACTGGGCATTTGCCGGTGCATACGGCGGCACACCGAGCGGCGAAGTGGAGACTGCGGGGGTCAGTCTCGCGACCACGAAATCCAAGGCGCGTAACCTTGGGATTTTCGCTGAGGGAAACTTCGACCTTACGGATCAACTCAGTCTGAATGCGGGTATGCGCTTCGCCAAGGATGACAAGGATTTCAGCGTATTGAGGTCGGGTGATTCATTTGACGAAGCGATTTGTCAGCCTGATGACAGTGGTCAGCTGCCGGAGGGCTGTGTGGTGCAAGGAGAATTTGAAACCGCAGAATCGCAAAGCTGGACTGAATGGCTGCCGGCCATTTCCCTGGCCTATACTCCCTCTGATGCAACCACGCTGTATGCCCGGTACGAGCGCGGCTACAAACCGGGTGGATACACGGGGGAAGGCGCTGGCCAGCCATCGACGGCGCTGGTTTCTTTTGACCCGGAATACGCCAACGCATACGAACTCGGTGCAAAGTTCTTGTTGGCCGATCGCCGTGTGAGGTTGAATACCGCGATTTACCTTACTGACTACAAGGATTTGCAAACCCAGCAATTCCTGGCGGCAGATCCGACCCGTCCGCCGGATAATTTCGTCGTTAATGCAAAAGACGGTACGCAAGCCTATGGGGCGGAGGTCGACTTCGAGGCCGCGCTCACTGAATCATTCATGGTTTTTGCAAACTATGCCTACACAAAGTGCGAATTCAAGGGTGAGTTGATCATCGATAACCAGGGAACGGATATCGACGGCAATACCTGCCGCAGGACACCCGAGAACGCATTTAACGTTGGGGCGGATTATAAAACCCCGGTTTCGGACAATCTCTTGCTGAACTTCGGTGGTGACTACCAGTGGCAGAGTTCGTATTTCTTCAATAACGAAAATACTGAAGAAGAGAAAGTCGGAAGCGAGTTTACGCTGAACATGTACGTTGGTGTGAGTGCGCAGGATAGCAGCTGGAGCGTGAATCTCTGGGCCAAGAATCTCACCGATGAACTCAACACTGCCAATGTTCTGGAGCTGTTTGGTACGGTCTACTACAACTACGCCGCACCGCGCACGTATGGTGTCACTTACAGGCGTAATTTCTAGCCTGAAAGGTGGCCATGATTCAGCGCAGCGATGATTAAATGTATCGGGTTGCAGTGGCTGATCGCGCTGACAGTGTTGACGGCTTGCAGTTCTGATCAAGCCTCCAATAAAGTGACCTACAACATGGCCTGGCTACCCCAAGGTAGCCAGGCCGGTATCGTTGCAGCAGTCGAGCTTGGGTACTATCGTGAAGCCGGCCTTGAAGTCGAACTGGCGCGCGGCTTCGGCGCCATTCGAACCGCCAATGAAGTTGACCAGGGTATGTTTGACTTTGGCTATGCTGATCCGCTCTCAGTATTGCTCAACCGGGCCAACGGTGGGGGCGTGCGGATGGTTGGCAGCATTAACACACAATGGCCAGCAGGCTTGTGTTTCGTGATTGGACGGCACCAGATTGAAAGCCCTGCCGACCTGGCCGGGTTGACCGTCGGCGGCGGGCAAAGCTCGCCCATTCAGGTGATCCTTCCACAATGGCTCGAAATGAATGGCGTGGACCGCGATTCCGTTGTCCTGCTGCAGATGGATCCCGCCGTGGTCGATGCCGCTCTGGTAGAAGGCACTATCGATGCCGGTGAATGCTGGAAGGGAAGCAATAAGGCTGTTGTTGAAAGCCGGGCAGCAGCGGCTGATGCAGCCATTGGCTGGATCGAGTACTCGCGTTTTGGGTTGGACCTGTACGGCAGCGGCTTGGTGACTTCGGAACGAATGCTAACTGAGCATCCGGATATCGTTGCGGCATTTGTGCAAGCAACATTCAGG
Organism: Lysobacterales bacterium; assembly: GCA_031362985.1. Taxonomy (GTDB): domain Bacteria; phylum Pseudomonadota; class Gammaproteobacteria; order Xanthomonadales; family SZUA-36; genus SHZL01. The sequence continues at coordinate 14,677 of JANLTO010000175.1, forward strand.
GGCTACGCATGGGTAATCTCACACCCTGAAGAAGCTGCGGATCTCGTGCAGCGGCGGTTCCCGGTACTTGACCGAAGTGTCACGCTGCAGCAGGTCAACGAAACGATCCAGTTGCTTGGCGATCCTGCATCTCTTGGCCTGTTCAAACCCGACCGTATGCAGCACACGCTTGAGTTTCTGAACACGGTCTACTCACTGGCCAAAACGGTTGATGCGGAAGCTGTTTACACCAATGAATTTAACATCCGGCCCAACTAGAAGGAGCACTCAATGGCAAAGTTGAGACACATCGCAATGGCAGTGCAAGACCCGGTAGCTTCAGCTAAATTCTATCAAGAGACTTTCGGGCTCAAAATGGTGGGTGAAACCGAATCAGAGCTGGCCACTGGTCTTTATCTTTCCGATGGGGTCGTGTGCCTGGCCCTGATCAGGTACAAGACAGACGAAGCTGCAGGCAAAGAGAGAGGTAAGGATTACGTTGGCGTTCATCATATTGGCTTCTGGGTTGATAGCCTCGAAGAGAGCGGAGAAGCCATCGAGAAAAATGGCGGTACTTTTTTCCTCGATTTACCCATGGAAGAGGAGTCGCTGTACTACGAAAAGAAATATCGTGATCCCAACGGTGTGATTTTTGACATCTCAAAAAACGGGTGGGTAGGCGCCACGAAATGAAGTCCGTGCCCGAAGCAGGGCACATGATGGTTACACCCCACCACCTGGCAACGCAAGCTGGGCAAGAAATACTTGCAGAAGGTGGTAGCGCAATTGAAGCCACCGTGGCAGCTGCTGCGACGATCGCAGTCGCCTATCCGCACATGAACGGCATCGGCGGTGATGGCTTCTGGCTGATTCACCTGCCTGACGGAACCCTGCATGGTATCGATGCCAGTGGCTACGCAGGTGCAAACGTTTCAATCGAAGCCTACCGGCAACAGGGGCACGATGAAATTCCACCCCGCGGTCCGATGGCTGCCAATACCGTTGCCGGAACAATTTCCGGCTGGGCCCTCGCGCTCAGCCTGGCTGGTGGCAGTGAAACAACATTACCGCTTGGCCGGGTGCTCGAAAGCGCCATATATCATGCTGAACATGGAGTTCCTGTCTCGGCCAGTCACAGCCGCTTGTGCAGCAAGGAATTGGTTGCCCTGAAAGAAGTACCGGGATTCGCTGATCAGTTTCTGCAGCGGGGGCAAGCCTCATTAGCTGGTGACGTGCTGGATCAGGCGGCACTTGCCGACACGTTTCGTTGCCTTGCATCAAAGGGCCTGGACACTTTTTATCGGGGCGAGCTGGCACGCAGGATTGCTGCCGGGCTTAAATCTGCTGGCAGTCTGCTCGATCATGGGGACCTCACGGGTTATCACGCCCGGCGCGTGCAGCCTCTATCGCTATCGGTTCGAAATGGCCGGCTGTACAATCTGCCGCCACCCAGCCAGGGATTCGCTTCCCTGATGCTGTTGGGAATTTTTGAGCGCCTGAACGTTACCCATGCTGAGGGCTTTCAGCACGTTCATGGAATCGTGGAAGCAACCAAGCAGGCGTTTTTAATCAGGGACCGAATTCTGGGAGACCCCGGCGTCATGCAGTCACAGGTCAGTGACTGGTTGACCAACTCCACCCTGGATCGCTGTACTGGCCACGTGAACCAGGAGCGAGCAGCGCCCTGGCAACCGGGCACTTCTGAAGGCGACACGGTTTGGTTGGGCGCAGCGGATTCCAAGGGCTGTGTTGTCAGCTTTATTCAGAGTTTGTTTTGGGAATTTGGCTCTGGTGTCGTACTACCGGAAACCGGGATCCTCTGGCAAAACCGCGGAAGTAGTTTTTCACTCCTGCCAGGGAAGGTCAGAAGCCTGGCGCCAGGCAGGCAGCCATTTCACACGCTGAATCCCGCGATGGCGCTTTTGGACGATGGTCGGGTTATGGCCTACGGCGCCATGGGTGGTGATGGTCAGCCCCAGACTCAGGCAGCTGTGTACAGCCGTTATGTTCATTTTGGCCAGAAGTTGCAGCAATCGATCTCTGCGCCACGTTGGCTGTTGGGGCGGACCTGGGGGCAAGAGAGCACCAGCCTCAAACTCGAGTCGCGCATTGCACCGGAACTGGCGGAACAGCTTTCAAATGCCGGCCATGACATCGAATGGGTGGGTAGTTTTGATGACGTCATGGGGCATGCTGGTGCGGTGGTACGGCACTCCAACGGCATGGCGGAGGGTGCGGCAGATCCTCGAAGTGACGGCCACATATTCGCCACTTGATGTGCTCAGTCATGCTTTTTTTGGGCTGGTACATTTGCTTCGATGGACTTGAGCGCGGTCAGAAAAACCTCCAGCGACGGCATATACAAGCCGCGCCCGATCAGCCCATTAGCCCCTTGTGAATCGAGTACTCCAAGACTGATCACAGGCACATGTCCAGTCTTGGCAATGTGCGCTGCATTCAGGCCAGTGCGCACCACTGTGTGGGTGATCCGGGGATGTGGGCTCATCAGCGATGCTGCAGCTTGAGTACACCAAGCCAGTTCTGCCTGGTTCATCGGATGGCGCTCCCTGCGCTCTTTGCCCGACCAGGTCATTGCACCAAAACCGGCAGCCTCCACGTTGGGGCTGTCTCCAACAGCGCGAAGTGGCCTGCAACTCCATGCTGACTTGCCACGCGGTACCGGTGATTCACTATTTGTGACATGCCAAATATCTGGCTGCGCCGCCAGCTGGATACCAAATGTACCGCCGTTCGCAGCCATGGACGTGACCAGGGGACAGCCCTGTTCGCCCTGTGCAGCTGATAGCATGCAACGTGCGGCAGAAATCCACAGGTTCAGGAAAAAACTCTGGGTATTCGAGATAAAGGACGATACGGCCTTGGACAAACAAACACTCCGCTTGAGTTGTTCGTGCAGGATCCGTGTCGCATGTGTACAACTGCCATGGCAATCGTCACCCAAATATAAAGCCTGATCCGCGATCGGTATCAAGTCTATGGGGGTGGAAATCATGTCGCGGAGTTGCGGCGCTAGCAGGTTGTTGATTTTGTGCAAACAGGTCAGAATTTCAGGATTGGCCAGCCCAAATCGCAAGTCATGGTCCATGCCGGCATTGATCGGAGAATAAGTGGTTGAACCCTGGCCACTCTGGTCCTCGACAATTTGCACCCACATACCAGGCGACACCACGGCAGCCAGGGGAACCACGACATCAAAGTTCCTTGAAGGCAGAAAGCAAATTTCCCCTGCGACGATGGCCGCCAGCGCCGATTCGAAATCTCTGGCCCAACCCTCATAAACGGCCGCAACTGCTGCGGAATTACGTACGGGCGCCGGGATACTGTCCAGGCTCTGATAGGGTGGTCCAGCGTGCAACACGGTGCGATCGGGAATGGTAATACGCTCGGCAGCCAAAGCCAGGCCGGTCCAGGCCGGCTCGGCTGCGCAAATACGCTCAACACCTCGCGTCAGCGCTGATTCATCCATCGCGGCCTGCATTTTGGTTTGGGAGGCCGGGATTCTGCTACGAGGTTTGGATTTCATCAGATTTGCAAACTCGATCTCACTTTAGGTACACAATATTATATTATTGCATGCATAAAGATAATTACGTATATTATATCTTTGAATTATACGCACGACCCACCATGCTTTCGGAATCCTATTGTGGAGGAATAAATTTGTGATTTGGCATGCGCTTGCGACGTACAGAATGAATACCGGATCGGCAACGGCACTGGTGCTGATGGTGGAAGGCAGCCACCAGGTCTACGATCTAGGCCAGGTCTACGACGCGGTTCATCCAACCGGTGGACGTCCCGACTGGGTCGCGAGCTCGCTGACCACGATCATTGCAGATTTCCCGCAGCTGATGGCTCCAGTTGGTGACCTTGCACAGTCGGCCGCCGCGCTGGCCACGTCGGGTACGTTGACGCCGGTGCAAGGCGGACTCGACCGGCTCATGGAGCCCATTTCAGCCCCAAGGATTTTTGCTGCGGCCTCAAACTATGTTGAACACGCAAGGGAAATGGGCACTGTGCTGGCTACGAAAGCCAACAGCAATCCGTATATCTTCATCAAGGCGTCTACTGCGGTAATTGGCCATGGACAGTCAGTCATAATTCCTGCCCGAACTCAGAAACCCGATTGGGAAGTAGAACTGGGTGCGGTGATCGGCAAGCGCACACGCCGGGTCAGCGTCAGCGAAGCCTTGAACGTTGTTGCGGGCTATACCATTGTCAATGATGTAACCGCCCGTGATCTGAACAAGCGTGATGATTTCCCGTTCAAGTTTGATTGGTTCCAGGGAAAAAGCTACGACACCTTCGCCCCGCTCGGCCCCTGGATCGTACCTCGCAGTCTGATTCCAGACCCCCAGTCACTCAGGCTTAATCTTTCCGTTAACGATGAAATGATGCAGGACGGAACAACAGCTGAAATGATTTTCACTGTCAGCGAACAAATCAGTTATCTGTCCTACATGCTAACGCTGCTACCGGGCGATATAATTTCGACTGGAACTCCGACCGGGGTTGGAGCGGGCCGCGGCATTTTTCTGAAACCGGGTGATGTTATGCGAGCCACAATCGAGAATATCGGAACACTCGTCAACCCGGTAGAAGCCGAGCAGCTTTGATAGCCGTGACAGAGGCGCACCACGTGAGGCATGCATGAAACACATTTTCCGGGGAATCATCACCGCAAACGCCACGCCGTTCAATGCCGACCAGAGTGTGGATGAAGGGGCTTTGCGTGGGCTGATCAATTGGTACATCGACAGCGGTGTTCATGGAATATCCGTGGCAGGCAGCCAGGGGGAGTTTTTTGCACTGTCGCAACAGGAAAGACTGCGATTGATCGAGGTTGCGGCGGAGGAGATTAACGGCCGGGTCCCGCTGTATGCTGGAACCGGTGGTGCCTCGACCAGAGAGGCGGTGGAGTTAACCCGGGCAGCATCTTCCAATGGGGTGGATGTTGCACTGGTCATTACACCGTATTTTATTTCGCCTTCAGTTGACGAACTGCTTGAACATTTCACCCGCGTTGCCGCTGCTACGGAGCTACCCATCCTGTTGTACAACAACCCGCCTCGCACGGGCGTCAATGTCAGTCCGGAATGTTATGCCCGCTGCTCGGCCATTGAGAACGTTATCGGCATCAAGGACAGCAGTGGCGATGTTACCCAACTGAGTGAGTACCTCCGTCTGGCCGGTCGAGACACGCTGTTGTTTGCCGGTCGAGACACCCTGTTGTTGGCCACCATAACGATAGGCGGCGTAGGCGCCATATCTCCCGCTGCCAATGTATTTCCACGACTGATGATCCGTTTATACGAGGCCGCAATCAAAGGTGACTTGGCTGAAGCTTATAGGTTGGGTGACATCCTGGCACCCTTGCGAATCGCCTGGTCACTCGGCTCTTTTCCCGTGGTGATCAAGGAAGCGATGACACTGGTAGGCCACAGCGCTGGTCCTGCCCGAGCCCCTATCGCGGCACTGCCAGCAGACAAGCGCGAGCAGCTTCGCGCCATTGTTGATCGCATATCAGTGCACGAAGCTTCGGCTTAGCAGGGGTTTCAAATCGCATTCCGGGATCTGTTGCGTCAGCATATTTCTTTGGGAGGTTGAATATGTATACACCGATACCACGAAAACTGGGACATATTGTGCTTCTGGTACGCGATATCCATGAATCTGCCAGGTTCTACCAGGAGATTGTCGGTCTAAAAGTGTCTGACTGGATTTCAGATCGCATGGTATTCCTGCGATCGGGAACTGACCACCATGATCTTGCTCTTGCACAATTGGCGGAAGGCGCTCCTTCGCGACCAGCAGGCACGCCCGGGTTGGAGCACTTCTCATACCTGGTTGACTCCTACGAAGAAATCGAAAAGATAGTACACATGCTGCAGGAACGTAACATCGAAATTGACCGAGGTCCGGGGAAGCATGGGCCGGGTGAGAACTGTTTCATCGTGTTCAAGGATCCGGATGGCAACAATGTGGAATTCTACTGCGACATGGAACAGATTCCCGCAAATGAACCACACCAGCCCGAGGTTTGGGAAGACGGCGTAGAAAGCTTCGATCGATGGAATTTTGAGAAATTTGTGGTGCCGCCACCAGCAAGATTTACTGCAAAAAAGCGCGACTAGGGAAAGGGGTCCTGGTTGATGCAATGAAGCGGACTTCCAATAGCAACTGTGTGGTGAGACATATTCGTGTCGCCCTGCTTGGCGTCTTGACCCTGTTGACGACACCTGTGGCGGCCCGGGAATTCAGACTGGCTTTGGTCACGCCGTCCGCTCACAACTGGACACGGCATGCCGAGGCATTTGGCGAATCGCTGGCCAAGGAAACACAAGGCCGTTACGGCGTGACGGTCTACCCGTCACAACAGTTGGGTAATGAAGCACAAGTGCTCCAGCAACTGCAAACGGGCGCTGTGGATATGGCCTTTCTGACGGCCGCCGAGATTTCGAATCGAGTACCTGAGTTTGGCGCGTTCTATGCGCCTTATCTGGTCAAGGACATTTCCGGCGCTGCAGCCCTGCTCCAGTCCTCTGAAGCGATCGCCTTGCTGGAACTTTTACCCCGTAAAGCCGGGGTAGTGGGAATTGCATATGGCATGGGCGGTATGCGCCAGATACTAACCCGTCAAAACACCCTCAATGTGAGCGACCTGCGCGGGAGAAAGATCCGCATTACACCATTTCCTCCGGTGCGGGATTTTTACCGCTTGCTGGGAGCGGCACCTACGCCGATGCCTCTTGAGTCCGTATACGATGCTTTGGCCAATGGGCAGGTTAGCGCCATTGACATGGATCTGGAACTGATCGTCAAGCTCAAGTATTACGAGTTGGCGCAAACGATATTGCTGTCCAATCACATGATGTTTCCAATGGTTGGCCTGATTTCGGCGCGTGTATGGGTTCGGCTTGCTCCCAAGGACCAGGAACTGATCCGGCGCCTGATGAAACAGCAGCTGGATTCCATCATTGCGATCACCGAAATGGAAGAAATCGGCTACCAGGAGAAGTTGCTTGAGACCGGGATTGACGTTGTGCCGGTGGGAGCGGAGTTCTTTGGCAATGCGATTCAGCAGTGGGATGATTTATGGCTTGAGCAAGCGCCAATTCTGGTGAAGCTGCGGAAAGCCGGCCAGGATTTGGCTGCGAACGCTGCTAACCGTGACGGGGGTCCCCCATGAGCTACAAAGGACTTGACCTCCTGGCGGACAGATTGGTCCGCATTGAAACCGCGGCCTGCGGCGTGCTCGTAGCAGTGCTTGTGGCCTTGATACTCCTGAACGTAATCACGCGTGCGTTCAATGTCGCCTTGTTCTGGGTAGATGAGCTTGCCATTCAGGTCATGGTTTGGATGGCTTTTATTGGCACATCGGTGCTGGTCAGAAAAAGAGGGCATGTCTCCGTGCGGCTCGGACTTGAGAAGCTTTCGATCAATTTGCAGCGACGGATAAGCGTGACTGTAGACGTTCTGATCTTGCTGTTCGCGGCTGGATTATGCGTCATGTGTTGGTTCTGGTACGACCCTTTGGGCGTGGTCCAGCATGGGTTTCATTTTGAAGAATTCGCAGCCGATACTTACAATTTCATTTACCAGGAGCCAACGAATAGTTTGGGGTTTCCAAAGTTTTGGATATGGCTGGTGCTGCCATTCGTGTCGGTCAGCATGACGATTCATGCAATGGCGAACCTGCTTGACAACTTCAGCAATGTGGCATTGGCAAAATGCTGATCGGAATATTCCTCTTGTTATTGTTGCTGGGTCTGCCCGTTGCACTGGTGCTGGCGGATTCAGCAATTGCGTACATATTTCTGAGTGACAATTCGTTGTTGTTTCTGTCCTTTCCGATGCAGTTGTTTGGCGGGCTGGAGCGTTACGGCTTATTGGCGATTCCGCTGTTCATTCTTACGGGTGAACTGATGAATGAGGGTGGCATCACCCGGCGATTGATTGCCGTTGCGGCCATTTTTGTTGGCGGTCTCAGGGGCGGCCTGATGTACATCAGTCTGTTGGCCAACATGATGATGGCCTCCATCATTGGATCTGGCACCGCGCAGATAGCCATTATGACGCGGGCAATGGTCCCGGAAATGACAAGGCAGGGTTACCCCCCCGCAGTTGCAGCCGCGGCCACCGCTGCTGGGGGGCTGTTGTCACCGATTATTCCGCCTTCCATGCTGTTCATTATTTATGGCGTGCTGGCACAGGTCCCGATAGGTGACCTGTTCATTGCCGGCATCATCCCTGGTCTGATGATGTCTGCAGGGTTTCTAATCGTCATTGCCCTGATTGGCTTGCGCCAGCAATTTCCACGGGGCAAGTGGTACAACGTCAAGGAAGCGTTCCATCATCTTGCTGCCGGTTTACCCGCAGCGTTGGTGCCGCTGGTGATTGTAGGGGGCATCAAGTCTGGCTTGGCCACCCCAACGGAGTCGGCCGCACTTGCGGCATTGACCGCCTTTATTGTTGGCCATTTTTTTTACCGGGAATTGAGGTGGAATATGCTGGCGCAGGCTTTCGTTCGCGCGGCACTGACATCATCCATGATTCTCTTTCTGATTGCTACGGCCAACGTTTTTGGCTGGGTCATCATTTTTGAAAAAGTGCCTCAAAAAATGGCTGAATGGCTTACCAGCTTGACCAGTGACCCCTTCTATTTCTTGCTGCTGGTCAATATTTTTCTGCTCGCCGTGGGGATGGTCATTGATGGCATTGCTGCGTTGATTCTGGTCGTGCCCATACTATTGCCAGTCGCCCAGTCAGTCTACGGAATTGACCCAATTCATTTTGGCGTCATCGTTTGCATCAACGTTGTGCTGGGTTTGCTGACTCCCCCTGTGGGAGTCGGCCTCTATCTTGCGTCGTCAGTTGGCAACGTTTCGATAGCACGTTTGTTCATGGCGCTTTTACCCTACTTGTTTGCCACTTTGGCGGTCCTTTTGATCATCAGTTGGCAACCGGTATTGGTGACCTACCTGCTCGATTGATGATCCAAGGAAATTTGGGTGAGTTATATGGAGATGAGATGATGAAGAGTACGGCAGAATTCGGTATTGCAAGCTGGATCGAGAGGTTTACCCGCACCTTTGGTGCGTTGATTTGCATCGCGGCCACGGTGATGCTGACGACTGCAGTTTCCGCTGCTGAAGATGAGCACAGCTGCGAACCTGAGAAAACTGACATTCAGGATCCTTATGTCAATGCCTGGCACGATTTGGTCTACGATCAGAAACCACCCGACCTGGTGGCTGGTGTCGACTATGGCATGGACCCAACAGGCTCAGGTTTCGTTCATCCTAAAGCTACTCCACTGGATGAAGATGAGGCACCTCGCCCATTTCCTGGTCAACTTGATTATTGGGAACAGAAATCCTATGCCAAAAATATGGACGTGCTTGCGTTTTATTCACACATAACGACTCCGTTTCAGAGCTGGCAAGCCATCGCGGATTTCGATGGTCGACGTTATATGTATGTGTCATATCGTTTTAACCTGGCGGTTTGGGATATTACTGATCCCCGCAATGCAAAACTGATCACAGAATATGGTAATTACTGGGGGTCCAAGGGGCCCGTCACGAATGAGCAACAACTCGAACCTGGGCAGACTATGGGTGGCATCATCATCCGTTGGAGCCCGGCACTTAAAAAACTGGTGCTTGTGCAATCAGGCGAATATCCGCGATTCGGTGTTTTCGAGGACAAACTGCACGAACCGGAAGGGGTGGACCAGATACGCAATTGGAAATACAACAAGGGCTTTACCGTGTATGCCATGAACGGCCCCTTGCCCTCCCAATGGGATCTAATTGCTACACGGACAACGGATTTCATGCATCCTGATGTGCCGGCGGGTGAGCAACGAGGAACGGGGGCTCTGGATACCGTGTCCTGGTATGGCGGACGGTATATGTTCCTTTCCGCGGCGCCGGACGATTCCTATGCGCTCACAGAATATCCGAATTATTTGCATTCACCCGGTTACCAATCCTGGGATATGTCTGATCCTGCGAATCCGCAATTTCTTGATCAGCTGGTGGTTCCTGGACAAATTGTCGGCGACCCGGAGCATGAGGCTGCCTACCTTATGAATCCACGTGCGGGTAATCGGACATCCTGGATGGGTTCGCGCATGCCGCTGTTCATTCCCACCCCGGTCGAGAAGGGGGGCAAGATTGGCTTTGCAGCGATGGGTGGACTCGGCTTCTACGTTGTTGACATTTCTGACCCCGCAAAAATGAAAGTCATAAGTCACCTGGCGTTCCCACCGAAGGTTGCTGGTACCGAGGCCGATAATATTGATGTCAGCCAATACAATCGGACCGGATATGTATTCATGAACGGTTATCCGATGAACAATGATTGCTATGAACCGTATAAGGATGTCTTCGTGATAGATGTGCGTGATTTGGAGCACCCCAGCGTTGCAACAACCTTCCCTCGTCCAATCCCGCCTGCAGATGCGCCTTATGTTGACTATTGTCAGCGCCGCGGAAGTTTTGGTCCCAAAAGACCAGGCTACATGGGGCAGCCTGGAGAGTCGCGTGAAGGCTACATACCTTATGCTTTCTACAACGCCGGGATTCAACTCTTCGATGTGCATGATCCAGTACACCCGCAAATCGCAGGCTACTACGTACCGCGTTTTCCCAAACCCGACGAGGTTCCCGAGTTTGTCAATGGTAATCTGGCCTATGGACTATTCGCCGAATACGACCGGAACGTAATCTGGATGTTTACCAACCACGGAATGTACGCGCTGGGCAGCCCTCTTCTCGGTGAGCCGGTCAATGGTGTCCCTGAGCACCCCTGGCCTCCGAAAGAGTGACATCCTGCAACCCGGCAATGACTCGGTTTTCAGGAATTTCGTGGGCCGCGAGATGCAGGAATGTTACCTGCCAGAACGGCAGTTCAACCAATCGATTTTTGCAGGTCCAACAGCCCTTGAGCGATCGACATCTCCGGCCGGTAACCCAGGTCCCGCTTGGCCGCCGAGATGTTGTACCAGTGCGCCGTGGTGAGTTGATTGGCCGAGAAACGCGTCACCGGTGGCTCTGACTTGATGCCCAGCAGGGGCCATGCGGCTTCACACACGGCGCCTGCAGCGTGCGCCAGCCAGGCCGGGATAGCGCGGATTTCTGCCTTGATGCCGATTGCAGCCAACAGCCGCTGGATGATTTCGCCCTGCGGCAGTGGCTCATCGTTGGATATGAAATAAGCCTTGCCTGCGCATCTGCCCGAACCCTGCAATTCATCCAGGGCATTGAGATGGGCCAGCGCGGCGTTTTCCACAAATACCGTGTCGATGCGTTTATTCACCCCGGGAAGTGCAAGAATGCCTTTGCGCACCTTGGCGGCGAGCCGCGGCAGAAGGTGTGGATCACCGGGGCCCCAGATCAGGTGCGGGCGCAAGGCAGTTGTTTTCAGCTCACGCCCATTGGCGGCAAGCACCAGGCGCTCTGCCTCCGCCTTGCTCGCGGGATAGTGGAAAAGAAACCGGGTACAAATGGGCAGGGATTCATCGCCGCCTTCGATATCTCCGTCCGCGTGAACGATGCTGGGCGAACTGGTATGCACCAGGTGGGGAATGGCCAGGGTGCGACATACGGCGATGACATTCTGTGTTCCGGTCACGTTGCAACGTTGATAGTCTGCGAGATCGCCCCAGATTCCGGCCTTGCCCGCGGTGTGGATGATGGCAGTACAACCGCGCGCTGCTTCACCCAGTGCCCTTGCATCGGCAATGTCGCCACGGTGGATGTGCACGCCGATGTTGCGCAATTGTTCTGCTGCACTGCGTTGGAAGGCCACGACCTCGTCGCCACGCTGGAGCAGGCGGCGGCAAATCGCTGAACCGAGAAAGCCGCCACCGCCGCTCACCAATATCTTCATTGCACCAGCAGTTTCATTATTTCTGCATTTTCTTGACTGCCCACAGGGCCAACTCCTCGCGACGTATCTTGGAATTGTGCCGGGTGTCCACCGGGAAACCCGGGTGGAACAGAACGGTGCGTATGCTGCGGGTCAGGCCATGTGCCTGGGCTAACTGCAGCATGTCGAAGTGCACCCGTTCGTAATCAACCGGTGCCAGCTTGCCACGAACTTCCACGCACAATACGGGAATCTGCCGCCCCGGCGCGCCTACACCCACCAGCGCGGTACGCACTGCATCCGGGTGTTGGTTGAACACGCCTTCAACCTGGTCCGCGAACAGTGTTTCCGAACCGGTTTCCACCCGTTGCGCCACCCGGCCGCAATACCACAGGTTGCCCTTGCCATCGAGGATGCCCACATCGCCCATGCGATGCCAGCTACCACCTGTGCCGTCGGGTATCTTGGCCATGGCGGTTGCATCGGCCTGTCCGAAGTACATATCCGTGCAACTGGGGCCGGAAACAATGATTTCTCCGGGCATGCCGGGGGGCATGGGAGTGGTTTCAGACAGTTCGCTGAAAGCATCGCCGCTGATGGCAATGATGCGCACCTGGTTTGGCGCTATCGGGCGCCCAACGAAAATGCCCTCGCCGGATTCGGTCATGGACTCTACCCTGGCGTCCAGCATGTCACTGGACGCACTGCTCACTGGCAGGCATTCGGTTGCCCCGTAGGGTGTGTGGATCAATGCATCATTGGCCAGTGCACCTTGCATGCGGCGCACTACGCGCAGCGGCACCGCAGCACCGGCAGAAACAATGCGTTTCACGCTCCACAGCCGCTTGCCGGCTTGCTCGGTGTAGCGGCTCAAGGTATCGAGCAAAGCAGGTGATCCGAAAATATGCGTCACCTGGAATTTATCAATGGCTGCTACCAGCCACTCCGGGTTGGCGTCGGCCGGGCGGGTCGGGTCCATGCGCGGCACCACGGTGGTCATGCCCAGAGCCGGGTCAAACAGGGCAAATGGCGGGAAGGTTGGCAAGCTCACTTCGCCAGGCTCGATGTCGAACGTTTTCTGCAGCATGTCCACCTGGGCAGTGAAGTGCCGGTGCCGGTACACCACGCCTTTGGGTGTGCCCGTGCTGCCCGAGGTAAAAAGAATCGCGGCCATATCCTCGGGTTGGGACGGATGCAGGACCGCATCCCTGCTGGTACCGCCCATGGCCTTGAGTTGCTTGAGCGAAATGCCGCCGAAACCCAACGCGGGACCTGCAGTAACAAACTTCTGGCAGGTATCCTTGGCCCATCCAAACCACTTGCGGGCAAATTGCGCCTTGGCTGTGCCGATGAAGGCTTCCGGCCGGGCCTCCGCCAGGCACCTGGTCATGGCATCAAACCCAATGCCCGGATCGATCAAAACGGGGACCGCACCTGCCTTGAACAAGGCAAAGAATACCGCGAAGAATTCCAGCCCGGGTTTGAGCATGAGCGCAGTGCGCGTGCCGGGGACGATGCCATGTTCCGCCATGCCTCGCGCATAGGCATTGCTCAATTCTTCCAGTTGATAATAGCTGCGGACCCGATAGTGCCAGCCCCTGAACAGGGAACGGGTGGGGTAGTGAATGGCCGCTACATCGGGTTGCCGGCCGGCCTGCCACGCAAGGGCGCCGGCGATATTACAAACCGAATCGGTATGCCAGGGTTTACTCGCTTGTTTGTCCATAAGTCGAATCATCCTTGATTTCGATAAATGCCTTGATTGTTTGGATCAGTCCCGGGCCGCCATCTTCCAGGACGTAATGACCGCAGTCTGGAAAGCGGTGAACCTCGGCGCCCGGATACAGTTCCAGCCACGTGCGTAGAAAATTGTCGTCGAACACAAAATCCCGTGCTCCCCACGCAATCAGGCATGGCACTTTGCTGAATTGGCCTAAATGCTCCACCGTATTGAGCAAAATGTCAAAACCGGGGTCGTTTTCCCCCAACGGGATATCCTGCACGAAGCGCAAGGTTGCGATGCGGTTAGCCGGGGTGTCGTAAGGGCCAGTGTAGGCCGCCCGGACCTGTTTGCTGACCGGTTGCTTGAACCCCACGCGCGCTGCAATGCGGGAGAAGGCGTTGCAGCGTAATACCAGCCAGGCGCCGAGAGTGCTGTTGCGCACCAGCCTGAGAGCGAACGGCATACTCTTGCCAGCCGGCAAAGGAAAGGCTGCAGTGTTCATGATCACGAGGCGCTTTAGCTGCGCATGCGCCCGCACGGCCCAGGCCATTCCGATCATGCCGCCCCAGTCGTGCAGCACCAGGGCGAGTGGCTGTTGCCGGGGCAGCTGTAGATGATCGATCAGCGACTCAATATTGTTGATCCGGCTGGACAGGCGATAGTCGTACTGCATGAGATCCGGTTTGTCGGAGAGTCCGCAACCCATATGGTCAGGGACCACGCAGCGATGCGTGCCGCGCAGGGCCAATACCAGGTTTCGATAATAAAAGGACCAGGTGGGGTTGCCGTGCAGCATAAGCACCACGGGGGCGTCGCGTGGGCCTTCATCGAGATAATGCATACGCATCCCACCCAGGTCCAGATACTGGCTTGCAAAAGGGTAGAGCGATTTTGCGGGGGTATAAATGGTGCTCAGCAGCAGCTACGGCCGCCACGCAGAAGATAGTTCACCGGGCGCGAGTTCATCACATCTGCATTCACCACACAATCTCCGCCATGGAACAGTTCAGGCCTGAGCCGATACCCAGCAAGGCGACGCGGTCGCCGCTGCGAATCTTGCCCAGTTCAATGGCTTTGGCCAGGGCCATGGGCACGGACGCCGGCCCGATGTTGCCCAGTTCAGGATAGAAGGCGTGGACCTTCTTCGGGTCCAACCCAAGCAACTTGACCAGGGCTTCGGTGTGAACCTTGCTCACCTGGTGGATGATGAACTGGTCCAACTCACTGGCTACCCAGCCCAGTGCGATGACTGCGGCGTTGAAGGTTTTTGCCGCCAGTTTCAGGCCTTCCTGCAGCAACACCTTGGTTTCGGTGACCATCTGGTCCATTTGGCCACGGCACAGGCCGTTGAATTCGGTTGCCGAACGCGAAACGCTGCCCACATACCTGTGGCCATCCGGTGCCAGTTCGCGACGCGCCATGATCATAGCGGCTGAACCCGAGCCCAGGGTCAGCGAGGCAAATTCCGCGCGGAATTGTTGCTCACCGATATCCGGTCCAAGCAGGCGCTCAATGGTGGCATCCGTGATTGGACGGCTGGACTCACCATCGACGATCAAGGCGTAATCGATGTCTTCCCTTTCGAGCATTCGGGCTGCGATATCCATGCCGTTGAGAAACGCGAGGCAGGCATTGCCGACATCGAAATTGAGGCAATTTTCGTTCAGTCGCAAATTGCCGTGCACGATGCAGGCAGTGGACGGCTCGAGGTAGTCACGACACACCGAAGTATTGATGATGACTCCAATGCGATCACGATCGATTTTGCTTTGCTCCAGCACTTTTTCAGCCGCCAGCGTGGCAGCGTCTGAGGGCTGTGTTCCCTGGTTCCAGAAACGCCGGGCGACGATCCCGGAGAACTCTTCCAGCAGGTCGGTGCGAATCCCGAGGCGCTGCAACGTGGGCAACAGCCGTTCCGACAACTCACGTGAAGTGACGCGAATAGGCGGCTCAATGGCCGCAATGGCCTGTATGACTACGTTTTTGAAGATCATCGGGGGGTTCGTGAGGCTGGTAACCTTACTAAGGTATAGGCACATGGCTTTGCGATCAAGGGCCGGCTGTGCGGCAACGCCGCTTTGGCCAGGCTGCAATTCAAACACGGATGCCGATAAGCTAGACTTGCCGGGCGTATTCGCTGTGTAGCGTGGGCAACAATTCCTTGGGGTTACAACGGGGCCATGGGTGAAATAACCGAGCAGGATCGGACTGGGGGCTGGGCCGGGGACTGGATCGGGCATGGCGAATTTGCGCCGGTGCGCATGCCCCTGTATCAGCTGACCCAGCCGGCTGAGCAGCACCTCCACCTCTGGCACCTGGACCTGGCAGACCTGGGTGGGTCATTGCGGCAGGCGCTGGGGGGCCAGCCCATGGATGGAGGGCCCAGGGGTGGCGAGTCCCGGGGCAGTCCGGCGCCGCCAGCAGATCAACACATGGGCGTCCAACGCCTGCGTTTTGCCCGTCGGTTTTATCTACGCTTGTTGCTGGGCGCTTACCTTGGCCTGCCGGGCAAGGACGTGGTTATCAATCGCAGCAACCGCGGGAAGCCAGTGCTGGATGCGCAAGCGCATGACAGCCAGCTGAAATTCAGCATGGCCAAGAGTGAAAGCCGTTTGTTGATCGGAATCTCGGCTTCACGGCACATCGGTGTGGATCTGGAGCCGCGTTGGCGCAGGGCGCGTGATCCTTTGCGATTGGCACAGAGGTACTTTAGCGCGGCAGAATTTTCCGCCTTGCAGCAAGTGCCCGCAGCCCGGCTGGACGAAGCTTTCCTGCGCGCATGGGCGTGTAACGAAGCAGTGGTGAAGGCGTCCGGCCTCGGCATTGCCAACCAGTTGTGCCGCTTTACGGTGCAGATGGATCCCGACCTGCCGCCCGCGCTGCTGGATATCGAGAACGACCGGGCCGGGGACTGGTCCTTGGCAATGATCAGGCCATGCGCAGATTTCATCGGTGCAGTCGCGACCCGCCAGCTCCTCACCCAGGTCAGTTGCTTCAAACTGTTGGCTGGCCTATGACTGCCTGCATAAGTGTAGTGACCGGGTTCGCCTCATGATCTCTGCTTGCCGGCGGCTGCTGATGCTGTCGTTTTTGCTGGCACTTTCAGCCTGCTCCCTGTCACGCTTGAGGGTCGAGCGGGTTGATTTACGGGTAGCAGAAGCGAGGTCGCAGGCCCTCAGTTGCGATGCGGAGCGGGTGGATCGCTGCAGTGAAAACTCCCCCTTGCTGGCTTTTTCTGTCGAGGATATTCGCAACGGCACCAATCACCTCACTTTGCTGGATGTGGGCGAGCCTGCGCTCATGGTTCGCATCCACCTGATTCGCGCAGCCAGGGAAAACATTGAACTGCAGAACTTCATTTTGCGGCGTGACGATACAGGTGGCCTGGTACTGAACGAATTGTTGGACGCAGCACGGCGCGGGGTGCGGGTTCGCGTTTTGCTGGACCAGATGTTTACTTTTTCGGACATTGAATACCTGGTCGGCTTAACCATGGCCCATGCCAATTTTGAGATCAGGTTCTACAACCCATCCTTCAACAAGGCAAAAATGGATGGGCGCGACTGGATCAGCGCAGTGGCCTGCTGTTTTAGAAGGTTTAACCAGCGCATGCACAATAAGTTGCTGGTGGCGGATGGGCTGGTCGGTGTCCTGGGCGGACGCAATATTGCTGATCGTTATTTTGATTTCGACACGCGCTACGATTTCAAGGATCGCGACGTTGTGGTGTACGGCTCAACCGTGAAGCAAATGGAGCAGTCTTTCGACGTGTTCTGGAATGGCCCGAGGTCCGTACCGGTGCAGCATTTGCGCGATGTGGCCAAGGAGTTGCTGAACGACGGAGATCCCAGCCTGGAGCCTTACCAGCCACCACAACGATTGCTGCCCTTGCTGGAGCAGCTTGGAGATGGACAGCTGATGCGTGACTTGTTCATTCGGCCGGCGTTCAAGATTGCGCGACTGGAGTATTACTCCGATCTGCCCCGCAAAGTGGCCTACCCGAAAGGGAGTGAGAATAAAGACCCCACAGATGCGTTGCTCACAGTGTTGCAAGATGCAGAACACTCGGTAGTTCTTCAGTCTCCTTACATGGTGTTGTCGAAAGGCCTGCGCCGCGTATTTGCCGCGTTGAAGGATGAAAATCCCGCAATTGAACTGGTTTTTTCAACCAACTCGCTGGCGTCAACGGATGCAGACACCGTCTATGCCAATACCCACAAGCACAAGAAGCGCTATGTGAAAAAACTGGGTTTCGAGATGTACGAGTTCAAACCATATCCACCGGATGCAGCGTCATTCTTTCCGCGCTGGTCTCTCTTGACCATGGAAAGGGCCGGCGACACTGGCAGCCAGGCAGCGGCCGAGGCCGACGATGCATCCGCAAGTGTGCCGGTGCCGCGCATTGGCCTGCACTCCAAGTCTTTCGTGGTCGATGGAGAGGTGGCCATGATTGGGTCGCATAACTTTGACCCTCGCTCGGAAGACTTCAACACCGAAAATGGCTTGATTGTCTGGGACCGGGCGTTTGCGCAAACGCTGGAAGCTCTGATACGCAAAGACATCGAACCACAAAACAGTTGGGTAGTGGCAATGAGGCCTGACGAGGAAACCATGGAAGCCTTGAGACTGGAGTATGGCGACAGGATTGAGCCGACATACGACTACTATTTTTACGGATCGACTTCAGCGTTTGAACTCATCCCTGGCAAAGAGGTAGTGCCACCCGGATCAGAAGATTTCTACCGTAACTACTATTCCGTGGGCAGCTTCCCTGGCGTAGTGAAAACGCGGCGGCAGTTCAATGTTTTGCTGCTGGGTTCGTTCTTCGGTTTTCTCGAACCGGTTTTTTAGCAGCATTCTGGGGTAAGCTTTTCACTTCTCCGGTAATCGTTGCAAACACCATGCGCAAACCGCTACAAGACACAGTCGAATCGCTTTTCCCCGTGGTCGTGCAGCATCGCGAATACGGCAACAGCCTACTGAACGAACAGTTGGTTCGGCTGGTAAAGGCTTTGCAGGCAGACCCGTCTGTAGTCAACCGGGTTGCGCGCGACAGCATTACCACGGTGGGCGGTTACCAGCCCAAGGTAGTACTGCATGAGTATTGCGCTGCGGATCCGGCCTGGCTGCAGTTCCTGCTGGAAATTGTCGAGCCTTCAGTAGCCGCCTACATGGCAGCCCATCAGCGCCTCGCTTCCTGGCCAGTGAACGGTACGCCATGGCATATCTCCGCCAGCTGGGCCGTGTTATATCCCGCTGGCGCTTACCAGACGCCGCACCTGCACCGCGATATTTCCTGCGCACTTACGTACTACGCCCGCGTGCCGGTGAGGCCGCGGCCCGAAGGCGCGATTGGTTTTATCACGCCGCACGTGGAGTCCACGTTTCCCGCGATGAAGAACTGGGCCTATGACCGGCATTACTTCCCGATGGACGGCACCTGCCTTGTATTTCCGGGCTGGCTGCAACATTTCGCTCATCCGCATTTTGCCAGGGACGAGGAACGACTGGTGTTTTCCTTCGACATCCTATTTGATACATCGGACTGAATACCCCGACGCGGCAACTGGTATTTCAATAGTGTCACAACCACCCACACGGCTACCAGGGTTGCGCCAAAGACAGCGAACTCCACTGCGACGTGGTAACTAAGTAGCGCAAACGCGGGCAGGGCCACGCCGGTCAACAACAGGCTGACAAAGTGTTGCGTGTCGACGAGTTCTACTGCCAGAGCCAGGAATACGAATCCCGTGGCCCAGAGAGTAGCTTGCAGAACGCTGGTTGATTGCTCACCGTCTATCGCCAGGGCCGCAGCAACGATGATAGCCAGCGCCGGCGCATCAGCCAGAACCATGCGGGAACTGTAACGAAAAGCAGCCCGCATCCTGCCGGTGAATGTGCCGGCACCTGTTGCATTCCAGCCGTCGGGGGGGTTGGCAGTTTGGCTGCTGGGCCATGTGATGGCTGTTCTGATGGTATGCGTTGTCATGATGTTCTCCTGTTGTACCTACTAATAAGTAAGGGTAAAAAGCAAATTTTTTTAAGGGGTGATTCCCAGATCGAGACGAATCTGGCTAAACAGTGTTTCCAGGATGCTTACGCCGTGAATCCTGGCCAGTTGGCGGCCGCCCTGGATGGTGGCGAGAATGGACATGGCTTTAATTCCGGGTTCACCCTGGAAGGTAAATTCATTCTGCTCCCGACCGGTTTGCAGCACGCGTGTTAACCAGGTATTGGTATCTTTCATGAACTGGTCATTGGCCCGTTTAATCTCATCGGGTAATTCATCGTAGTCAACGGATAGCGCGCCCACCATGCAGATCGGGCGGCCAATTTTGTGTTGTTTGAGGGTAAATGCGAACAAGCCTTCAAGTTGAGGAACGGCCGGGCCACCATAGGCCATGAACTCGGCGGTGCTTTTACGCAGTACCTGGTGGTTTTCTTCGATCAGGACGCGGATCAGGTCCATCTTGTTAGGAAAATGGTAGTGGATCGCCGCGTTCTTGATGCCCAATGGCCCGGAAATATCCCGGTAGCTGAAACCATTCAGACCGCGCTGCAACATCAGCTCAAATGCCTTGCTGATGATCTGGTCCCTGGTGGCGATTGCTTCAGTCATGGTCATTCCTTAGCTTACTTGCAGGTAAGTATACTCAATTTATTGAACGATGCAAGCCTCAGGAAAAAAATAATTCCACGGCCTGGCTGCCCGCTGGCGTGCGGATTTCTCTGGCCAGTGCTCCGGCCCAGGCCATACCCCGTTCAATGTCGCAAGAGCGGGCCGTGCGTCCGCGCTGCAGTGTCGCGCGCCGGTTGAATGCTGAGTAGGGCAGGTCGGGTTGCTTCGAATAGCCGGCGGAGATGTCGGGCCATGCGTCGAGAATCACGGCGGTTTCCGTTTCCAGCCCCATGAAACTCGCGCAGAGAGCGAGACTGGCTTCCGCATCGGCCAGCAGCATCTCGAAGTCGAGTAGTAAAACCTGGCGGGGAAAGGTAGTGGCAGCTGCCAGCAGGAAATACATGCTGCTCAGCCAGGCCAGCGTGGCCAGTTGTGTAGTGTCCAGGGCATCGACTGACAGCGGCGCTGCGCCGGGGATCGCTTGCCAGTCGGCCAGTTTGGCCTCCGCCTGGGTGCGGAGGTCAGCCGCTGGGGTCAGCTTGCCCAGCATGCCGGCGAGATAGGTTTCCAGCGGTACGTACAGGAGGATGGCCCGCGCAGCAGGATGCTGGCACACTATCGGTTCGATCAACCGGTTACACATGCTGCTGGCCTTGATCACGGCCACCTGCGCGGGATGAAATACCCGGGTGTGTGCCGCCAGCACCAGCACCAGCAGATGCTGCGTAGCGGGTTCGGCGGCCAGACGCCGTAGCGTAAGCGGTTCCCGCAGAGGCAGTACATTCGGGCTTGCGGCCAGCGCACGCGACAGCAAGGTGGACCCACAATGGCCGAGGTGGAATATGCAGTGCGCAGGTTTGGTTGCTGCTGTCAGCGCTTCCTGCAGATCGCTCAGCGCCAGCTCTTGTCTTGGGCTGGTGGGGCTTGCAGCCCTTTGGTCGAGGAAACTGGCGGCGCGGTAAGCGGATTCATCAAGCTGCAGCAGAGTCGCTTGCTGCTGCGGGAAATGGAGGTCATACAGGTGCCAGCCGGGAGTGGAAAGCTCCAGGTTCATGCTGGCGGGTTCATGCAAGCGGGTTCATTTTCTTTGGCGCAACAGTAGCCCGGCGCCGGTGAGCAGGAACGCCAGGCCTATGGTTGATAGCCCCAAAAATCGCCAGGGCCCTGCCTCCAGTCCGGTCAATATGGATCCTCCCAGCAGCACGGCTGCAGCCACGAAGGTGCCTTGAGTCTTGCGCTGGGACTGCTCCAGGTTTGCGCGCAGCAAACCCAGCTCCGCTGAATCCATGCGGGAGGTGAGCTGGCCCGTGGTAGCCTGCCTCAGGTAGTCGTGTAGCAGCTCTGGCATGTCGGGCGCCTTGCTGAGCCAGCCAGGCAGGCGCTCACGCAGGTCTTTGGCGGCCTGGTCGAGGCCGTGCTTTTCGCGCAGTATGGTTTCCAGTTCCGGCTTGGCAACAGCCAGCACATCCAGTCCGGGATGGAGTTCACGTCCCAGCCCCTCAATATTGAGCAGGGTTTTTTGCAACATGATCAGCTGGGGCTGAATGTTCAACTTGAACCGGTAGGCAACCTGGAACAGCTTGAGCATTAGTTGACCAAAGGAAACCTCGCTCAGTGGCCGGGCAAAATTCGGCTCGCCCACCGTGCGCACGGCCGCTTCGAGTTCATCGATGCGTGTATCTGCCGGCACCCAGCCCGCGTCGATGTGCAGTTGGGCTACCCGCCTGTAGTTGCGCTTGAACAGAGCAAGAAAATTTTCGGAAATGTAGTACAGATCCTTGGGCGTGAGGCTGGCAACAATGCCAAAATCCAGGGCAATGAAACTTGCGTCTTCCGGGTTGCTGACATCGACCAGGATGTTACCTGGATGCATATCAGCATGAAACAGGTTGTCGCGGAATACCTGGGTATAGAACACCCGGATGCCGCGTTTGGCCAGGCGCTCGAGGTTGACCCCGTGTTTCTTCAGCGCGGCAATATCGCGAACCGGCACACCGGCAACCCGTTCCATCACCAGCACCGATTCGCGGCAGTACGGCCAGTATATTTCAGGTATATAGAGTTCCTTCGAGCCGGCAAAATTGCTGCGCAGCATGGATGCATTGGACGCTTCCCGATACATGTCCAGTTCATCAAACACGAAGGTTTCAAATTCGCGCACGAACCCCGTCGGTTTAACCCGTGGCCCGCCCTCCCAGTACTTTTCGGCGAGCCCGGCGATGGTCAGCAAGAGGTCGATATCCTGCTGCAACTGTTGGCGGATTCCCGGCCGCACTACCTTGACTACCACTTCGCGGCCATCGAGCAAGGTTGCAGCGTGGACCTGGGCGATTGAAGCTGAAGCCAGTGGTTGCAAATCAAAACGAGAGAACAGTTCACCCACGGGCTGTTGCAGTTCCCGCTCGACAATCGCCCGGGCTTCTGCGCCCGGAAACGGTGGAACCCGGTCCTGCAGCAAGGCCAGTTGATCGGCAATATCCGTAGGTACAAGGTCGCGGCGAGTGGAGACAATCTGCCCGAACTTGATGAACACTGGCCCCATTTCGGTCAGGGCCAGGCGCAGGCGTTCGCCGCGCGACCGGGCAGCCATTTCTTTGTCGATGGCCCACGGTGCAAGGACCCGTACCAGCCGCATGGGGCGGTACAAATGGGTAGCTGCCAGGAATTCGTCCAGCCGGTAACGGGCCAGGATGGTGCTGATTTTCAGCAAGCGTCCGAGTTGGCGCAAGGCGCGAATCATGCTTGCTGTTCCGGCATGCCAGAGACCAGGTCAGCGCCCTTACCAGCAGCTTCAGCCCTGCGTTCACACACTATGCGCAGGCGTGCCTCCAGCCTGTCCGTGGCGTCACGCAATGCGTCCACGGATTGATCAAATTCCCTGATGTCCACCGTTTGGGCCAGGGGGCTGGATGGCATGCGCAGAAAGTCCGCAGTGAAATCTCCCAAGGTGGCCAGGGTAGAGCGCAAGTGGGTGGCGGCGTTGCGAGCTCCAGCGGTCAACTGGTACGCGGCGACATCGCCAAACCAATTGGACAATTTGCCTTCCCAGTCCGGATCAAGGCGTGAGAACAGCCGTTCAACATCGCGCGCCAGGGTAGCGTCACCAGATATCCGCACCTGCGAACCGGGCCTACCCCAACTTCCGTCTGCATCAGGTATGGCCATGGCAAACAGCGCAGCGGGAGTGCCGCTGACTACCGTGTCGGGCGTAGCCTCTGTTCGCAGGCTGACCTTCACCCGGTGCGGGGTAAAAGAAAAATCAAGGACGATGTCCAGGCCTTCAAGTTCCAGGCGGACCAGGCGCTGGTCCAGGGGCCCGAGGCGCCTGGGTGTGCCATCGTCCATGGCAAGCAGTTGGTTGATGGCTGCTTCCAGGGTGGCCGCAAGAATGCCGGGAAGAGGGGTGCGATACGTCGTCATGGCTGGTTTGGGGGCAAGCTCAGGCGTGCAGGCCGCGGTGAATCGCAACGATTCCGGCAGACAGGTCGCGGAATCGTGCCTGGCTGAACCCTGCCCGCTGCATCATGTCTGCCAGTTCTTCCTGTGGCGGGTGTCGCCGGATGCTTTCCGCCAGGTAGCGGTAGCTGTCCGCATCATTGGCGATCAGGCGCCCGAGCAGGGGTAACACGCTGAACGAGTATCCGTCGTATACTTTTTTCAGGCTGGCGCTACGCACGGTGGCGAACTCCAATATGTGGGCCGATCCGCCCGGTCGCAGCACCCGATACATCTCGCGCAGCGCTGCGTCTTTGTCCGTCACGTTGCGCAGGCCGAAGGCCATGGTTACTGCATCGAATGTGCCGCTGTTAAACGGCAATTGCTCCGCGTTGACCAGCGCGTATTCAACATTGCCGCATATGCCGCGGTCTTCGAGGCGCTGGCGGCCAATCCCCAGCATGTCGGCATTGATGTCACTGAGGACCACGCGCCCCCGTTCACCCACGCGCTTGCTGGCGAGGGCCGCGATATCCCCCGTACCTCCGGCCAGGTCGAGAACTTTGTGACCGGTGCGGATGCCGCTGCTGGCGACAAAATCCCATTTCCACAGACGGTGGACGCCCAGCGACATCAGGTCATTCATGAGGTCGTATTTGCCGGCTACGGAAGAAAACACTTCGCGCACGAGTGCAGCCTTTTCCTGTGGTGCCACTTCGCGATAACCGAAGTGGGTGGTGCTTGGCGTGGTTTCAGGCATGGTTCCCGGCTCTTGTGGGCGCGGTGTGCGCTTCCGATTCTGGCGCAGGTATTGTACCGTCACTGGCGCAAGACGACCGCATTTACCTGCTCCGCGTGATTGGCACGGCTGCTGACGGAACAAGTTGGTAGAATTGCCTTAAAAGCGCCCTGCGGATAAACGAGGACTGAATCATGCGTAAGTTATTTTTGACCCTGGGCTTGATTATGCTCGTGGCAATTGCGGCCGCCCTGTATTTCATCAGCTACCGCCTTG
The DNA here is from genome assembly GCA_031362985.1 of Lysobacterales bacterium. Taxonomy (GTDB): domain Bacteria; phylum Pseudomonadota; class Gammaproteobacteria; order Xanthomonadales; family SZUA-36; genus SHZL01. Next base: position 39,346 of record JANLTO010000175.1, read on the forward strand.
ACGGTGTAGTTGAAACGCGGATTGAGAGAGCTGCGACCATGGCCCTGGGCACGCGCGTTGAAGTTGGAGGGGTGCAGACTAACTTGCGGGACGGGACACTGAAAATTGCCGAAATCTCGGTCGCCAACCCACCCGGCTTCGAGAATGCCTACGCGGTCAGATTTCACCAGGTGCATGCGGCCGTGGACTATTCCGCCCGCGAGATCAGGCACGTGGTGATTGAAAACCCCGAATTCATTATTGAGGAGGCAGGCGGCACAACCAATTTCGAGCAGATCCTGCAAGCCCTCCAAGGGGGCAGGGGAAATCAACCTGGCCAGGCTACCGCGGACGGAGCGAACAGCAGCGGTGTGCAAGGTACTGAGCAGGTGATCTCCATCAAACACTTCCGCATTAGTGAAACCCGGGCAGTGTTTGAATCGCGCTCCCTCGATCGTTACAGCAACATCGAGATGGATGCCATCGAAATGAATAATTTGCGCGGAACGCCTGCAGAACTGGCCGATCAAATTGCGCGTGAAGTGGTTGCAGAACTCAGTTCCGCAGCGGCTACCGAAGTACTCAAGGCCCAGGCCAAGAAACAGTTGAAAGGCATTAACGGTAAGAAGGTGGGCGACACCCTGCGTGGCTTGCTGGGTGGCGCAGACAATGACGCTGAAAATAAAGACGGTAGTGAGAACAGAGACGGTTCACCGAACTGACCCAGCAAGAAAAGTAGCCGTTCCCGGGCGCAAACAAACCTGGCCCGGAACTGCGACGAACGGGGGAGGGAGCCCGAGGGCTTCCGGAGAGCCGTTTGGCTCCCCGGACTTACACAAAAAAAGATTAGAGCGGTAAGACGTTTTCTGCCTGCGGGCCCCGATCAGCTTGCACGATTTCCATGGTGACCCGCTGTCCTTCGTGCAGCGTCTTTCTGCCTTCACCCTGGATCGCACTGAAATGCACAAACACATCCTTGCCGCCTTTCTGTTCGATGAAACCGAATCCTTTCGAATCGTTGAACCATTTAACGGTTCCTTCTACTTTCTCACCCATGACTACCTCTTTCTGTAAGCTGCCTGGACCCTGTAAGCCATCACCGCGGGACCCTGGCTGAATGCGCGTTTAGCCGATCTGCACATTACGCGCCTGTTGTGGTGGCAAGCACCATTGTGCCAGATTGAAAATTTCTTTCAATGCATAGTTAATTATTTGGCTTGGTCGCAGCCAGTTCATGCCCGATGCGCGCCGTCTCTTGCACCAGCACATCGAAATCCGCGGTACGGCTGCGGTGATTGGCGATGGCCACGCGCATGCAATAAACGCCATTGAGCGTGGTATAGGACGGGGCAGCAATACCTTGTTCCTGCAGTTCCGCCAGCAGGTCACGGTTTAACCGTTCGAGCTTCTCTGCGGAGAGGCCACCCGGATTGAAACGGTAGCAAACAATGTCGAGGCCAATCGGCGCGGTCAATTCCAGGTCCGGATGTTTCTGGATCAGGCGACCCAGGTAGTGGGCCTGTTCGACATTACGCTCTATCATGCGGCCGAAACGCTCCAGGCCATGTTCCTTGATCGACAACCAAACCTTGAGTGCACGAAACTGCCGCGTTAGCTGCAGGCCATAATCGCTGAACCAGTGTGTGCCCGAAGCCAGGCCCTTGGCCTCGACTTCACGCGCGAGGTACTCCGGGGTCAAGCTAAACGCTTCGCGATGCGCCGACTCACTGCGCACCAGCACGCAACCCGCTTCGAATGGAATGTGCATCCACTTGTGCAGGTCCAGTGCAACCGAATCGGCGCGCTCCAGGCCGGCCAGTTGTGACTTGACGTTTTTGGCAAGAATGGCCACGGCGCCAATGGCGCCATCGACATGGAACCAGAGTTTTTCCCGCGCGCACAGGTCGGCCAGGGCATTGAGGTCGTCAATCGCGCCGGTGTTGATGGTGCCGGCCGTGCCGATGACACAGAAGGGCACCATGCCGGCCGCACGGTCGGCGTTTATTTTTTCCTGCAGGGCTTTGATGTCGATGGTGTAGTCCGGCTTTACCGGAATACTGCGCAGGCCCTCACTGCCGAGCCCCAGTGTTTCGACTGCCTTCCTGTTGCAGCTGTGGACTTCGCTGGAGGCGTATACCGTCAGCGGGCCAGGCGCTGCGCGCACGCCCAGGTGGCGCACGTCGCAACCACAATTGGTGTTGCGCGCTACCGTGATGCCGATGAAGTTGGCCATCGAACCACCACTGGTGAGCAGACCGCTGCTGCTTGCCGGCATGCCCAGCATGTCGCGCATCCAGGCTATCACCTGCTGCTCGACCAGGGGTGCTACGTGGTTTGCTCCACCGACATTGGGGTTCATGATGGCGGCCATGAAATCGCCCATGGCGCCCATGAAGGTGCCATTACCCATGTACCAGGCCCAGAAGCGGGGATGAATATTACCCATGGGGTAGGGCAGGATGTCGCGTTTGAATTCTTCGTATGCCGGGCCGGGACCTTCGGGCAGTTGCGGAGCGGGTGCTTGCAGGCGTTGCCTGACTTCAGCCGGTACCGGCTGCCACACGGGGCGTTCGGCCACGTTTTGAATGTAATCGACTGCATCGTCGATCATGCGGTGTGCAAGCGCCCGCATCTCATCCCAGTTTTCCGGGTCCAGGGTTTCGTAGGTAGCGCTTGCCGGCTCCGCTTCAAGTCGTTTGGTAATGCCGTTAGCCATGTCCGGGTCGAGGTATTCATCAGTGAGGGCCCGCTGCAGAAATTCGCGTGAACCCGGGTCATGCGGCCTGGTGTAGGCCTGGAACAGTTCCTGGATCGTTACCCCATCTCCCGTCGACACTTGCGTGATCGCGTCGCCCTCTGCCACGGAACCGGTTTGCAGAACGCGCAGGTATACGCCGGGCCTGCCGGACTCACTGAAACGGCGTGGTATGGAATTGTCGCTAAACCTCATGGCCAGGTTGGAGCAGGGTATGCGTGGACCCGTAACCACGAATCGAACGTCGGCGACCTGCCACTGATCACCGACGCGGGTTTGCGATTCGTCCAGCACGCTAACCGTCAGGTTTTCGCCGAACATGCCCGGGTTGAGATCGGTGCGTTGGAGTTCCGCTTCCCACCAGGCATATTGGTCGTGTGAAAACGCATAAACGGCTTTGTGAATGCCGCCATGTGTCAACGTGCTCGCTTGCCTGTCACCGGCGAGGTTGGTCTCGCTAACCTCGACGCGCCCATGCACCGGCTCTTTCCATATGCTGCTGCGCTTCGTTTTACCCTGGTACTCCACCTCGCGCGGTTGCGCGATGTTGATTGACACAATTTTCATGACGAAACTCAATCCCCATTCAATACGGGTTTACGCGCCGTAGTCACGTTCAACTTTGGCTATCCTGATTTTGAAGGCTGAGTACCACCGCTCGCGTCCGGATTTTTGCGCTTCCATATGCTCAAGGTTGGCCTTCCACTGTTTGATCGCCTCAAGGCTATCCCAGTACGAAACCGTTATTCCCAAGACGTCTCTTACAGATTCAATGCCTAAAAATCCGGCTTGCTGCGCGGCCAGCTCAACCATCCTGTCTGACATTGCGGCATAACCATCGTCTCCACCGGTACGCAGCGAAGTAAAAATGACCACGTAATAGGGTGGCTTGGGTGTGGATGCAATTGACGACAAGGAAATTTTCCCAGGTTGCTCACGTTACGCAAGTATAAACGGAACGCCCCGTCCGGTGGTTTGCGCACGCTCATAAACCAGGGCAGCTGCCGCTGCGTCCTGCAAGGCCGTTCCGGTGCTGTCGAATACAAATATCTCTTCCTCGGTGGTGCGCCCAGGTCGCTGGCCGGCTATGACCTGCCCCAGGTTGGCGTGGACATCGGTGGGTGAGAGCAGGCCCGCGGCGATTGCGTGGTGCAGTTCGCCCATGATGGCGGCCTGCTCCAGGATGTCGACAACCACCAGGCAGTGCTGCAAGACGGCCGGTTCCAGTTCCTGTTTCTCCGGGCTGTCGGCGCCAACGGCAGCGATGAACAATCCCGGGTGCAGCAGAGCGGCCGGGAATATGGGCTGTCGTGCAGGGGTACAGGTAACACAGACCTCACTGGCAGCAACTGCCGCGGCGAGCTCATCGCTTGCTGTGATTGACACGCCCAGTTCTGGCGCCAGCTCTTGCGCAAATTGGCGTGCCCGCGCCGGATCCACATCAAGGGCGAATACATGCTTTATTGGCAATACGTGCATGAGAGCCCGCAAATGGATGCGACCCTGCATCCCGCAACCGCAGATAGTTACCGTGGTGGTGTCTGCGCGGGCCAGGTAGCGGGCCGCAACGGCAGTGGCCGCTGCGGTCCGCAGGATAGTGATCTCGATGGAATCAAGCAGCGCGAGTGGCCGGCCGCATACGGCGTCAAACAGTGCAATGACACCCTGGATCGTGGGAAGCCCGAAGGACCCGGGATTGCCGGGAAAGTTTGCGTTGACCTTGGCTGCGAAGTAGCCGGGGGAACCAGCCAGCGCGGCAGTCTTTATGTGAAAGCCCCCACCGGTGACATGCGCCCCGAGGACACCGGGATCAATGGGTAGCTCGCCCAAAGCGTGCTGGCGAAACACCTGCTCGACGGCTTCAATGCAGTCCGGCAAGCTCAGCAGGGCAGTTACATCTTCACGATTGAGGAGCAGCATTTTCTATCCTCTTTGAGTTTTTCTACCCGGGTTTGCTGTGATGCCAGAAGAACAGGGCAGCGCCAATGCCCAGCACCGCGCCGATGGCTGTGCCGGTATACATCACAGTCGGACCGTCCAAATCTGAATTGATGGCGTGGCCGCCGGCGCCGAGCCCGCCTTCAACCACAACCAAATCAAAAATGCCATACACGATACCCAGAACAAGTCCCGTGCCCGTCAGAATGGCCACCATCGAAACTGCAATCAGCACTCTGATGTAGGTGCGCATGGGGCTTCTCTCCTGTGCAGGCAGACGCTGCCTCCTGCTCCATAAAACAAAAATATATGCTTTGATGAGAGCGGCGATGAAAGCGCTTGCGAAAAGTGCAATCAGGAATGTTTTCATACGCAGGAGTCACTTCTCAGTGGCATGTTCTCATCCCTTCCTCAAGATCAGAAGATCTAACGGCTTGCCGCTTGCCGGCTTTTCAGGTGCCCCGCCCAGGCTTTCACATGCGGCAATGTAGTCATCCACAACGGTGTGGAAGTTGGCCTCGAACTCGCCGATTGATTCGCCATGAAAGGAAATGATGTCATCGATGTCCAGCACGCGCCCAACGATGATCTTGTCCTCGGCGTCGAACACCATACTGGCTAAATAGTCGCGATAGGACATGGTGTTAGTCATGGCTTGATCCTCATAACTTTCATGGATGGCTCCGTAACTCCAAGGGAAATGCAAATTCCATTCTATGCTTTGCCATAAGCAATCGCCAATGAACATTAATCCTTCACAAACATGATTTCATAGTGTTTTTCCTACACTCTTTTGGGGCACAATCAGCTATCCTGATCGGCACTTTGAGCAGCGACGCGCCTCGAAAAAAACCCGATATTTTCAATTGACGTGAGATATCCACATCCCTATACTGGCGCCACATCCCCTCGGTCGCTTCGGTGGCCGGGCGCGAAGCCGCCGCGAGGCGGCTTCTGCATTTCTGGAGGATGCACTTGATCACGATTGTCTATGTCGACGGATTCAATCTCTACTACGGTGCACTGCGAAAGACGCCCCATCGATGGCTCGATATCGATAAGCTCTGCACACTTCTTCTTCTCAAAAACCAGATCGTCCAGATCAAATATTTCACCGCCCTGATCTCGGCACGTCCGAGCGATCCTGACCAACCGGTCCGTCAGCAAACCTACCTCCGCGCGTTGGGCACGCTCCCCAAGGTTGCCTTGTACCTTGGGCACTTTCTTTCCCACGAAGTCACGATGCCCTTGGCGGTTCAGCCCGGACAGCCGCAGACATACGTGAAGGTCATCAAGACCGAGGAGAAAGGTTCCGATGTGGCCTTGGCGACCGAGCTAATGAATGATGCACACTTGGGAAACTTCGAGGTCGCCGTCCTGATAACGAATGATTCAGATCTGCTTCCGCCGATCAAGATCGTTCGTTATCAACTTGGCAAAAAGGTGGGTATCTTGAACCCCCAGAAGCACCCGAGCCGTGCACTGCTTCCTCACATCGACTTCATCAAAAAAATCCGGCCAGGGGCAGTCGCCGCGTCACAATTCACACCCACACTTACCGACGCCCATGGCCAGTTCACCAAGCCGGCGGCTTGGTAGCGCGGATTCGGCATCCTTTCGAAGGCCGCGTGCACGCTCGCTGGGGCACTCTCGTTTCACTCGCGATATAACAACCCCTCAACCGCCAGCTGATCATCCATTTTTTCTCCAAGCCAGTTCGGAATTTGGGTTTTGGGCGTAATGCAGATGCCCAATTGTTCATGATCGGTGAACAGGTTCAGGACGTTCCCGCGGGAACGCGTGTCCGGGCCGGTTCGGATGATCTTTCCGGCCGGATCGCTGAAGTGAAACTCGCCGCCGACAGTTTTGCCCAAGCCAAATCCACCCTCATGCACCAGCCGATGGTGCTGGCGACACAGTAGCACCAGATTGTTCATCGAAGTCTCGCCCCCATCGGCCCAATGGTGAATGTGGTGCGCATCCACAAAGCGAGATGATGTACAGCCTGGGAAACGACAGCCACCATCGCGACGTTGCAAGGCGCGTTGGATGGACGGAGGGATGCTTCGGGTTTTACGGCCAACGTTCAGTGCATGCTGTTCACCACCCTGTCCATCGGGCGCACGCCCACCGCTATGCTCCAGCCAGTGCACGACACCAGCGTCACAGGCCAGACGGCGAGCGGTTTCTGCTGGAACGTTGCCCATGTCCTCAAGTTCTGCTTCTGCACCAGTGCCGTTGGCTTTGAGCGTTTCCATATCGGTGTGCACATGCACCAGGAAATGGTCACCCCCACTACAAGTAGACTGACCGACGTGATAACCCTGTGCCATGCGCACCAGCGCATCGGCCCGGCGCAGTGCGACAGGCTCGGGCCGTTCTTTGATCTCATCCGCCAGATATTCCTCAGACGTACCCGCGGTAACGTCTCTTTGCTCACGGAAGGTTTCTTCCATCACTTCTTCCAGTACCTTCTGGATTAAAGCACCCTGCTCCGAAGTAAAGCGACCGCGTACTACCCAATAACCGTCATCATCGACAAACCAGCTCAGCTCACGTTGGGCATGGCGGGTGTTTTCGTGTTCCAGTGCTTCAATGCGCTTGACCTTGCGGTAATTGCTCACCAGGCGCTCAACGTGAACGGCGGTGCCGTGGGTGGCAATCATCAACAGGTACTCTTCGTTCTTCACCGTGGCTACCCGCGTCATGGCGCGCACCTTGGAATAGCTGATGCGCCCTTCACGGAATACGGCGCTGATCTGGGGCAAGTTTTTCAGGGCGTGTGCCACACGAACCTTTTCGCGTGCGGCACCCGGCGCGATCCCGCATTTCCAGTTCAGCCAGTGCGCGCAGGACAACAAACCCGGGCCTGCCCAGCCTTTACACTCATCGTATTCGCGGATCAGTTCCAGCAGGCGAAAGGTAGCGGCATGGATATGTGCGGACAACTCGGTGATGCGGTCTTCCAATTGTGCAATGTGTTGCTGGCGGAGTTCGGCAGCGGCCATGTGAGCCTCCCGAAAGGAGACAGAATTGGTGTTGGTAATGACTTGGGAATGGGATGGATTCATGATGGATTTCCGGTTCAAAGAAGGCTATACAAATATATAGTATTATTGAACATTAATCCATCAAAAACATGCGCCTATAGAGATTATCCTACGCTATTCCAGACCACGAACTGACTGGAAGTTTGGTAAAGCCTATGCGACCCGCTTTGTGCTTCTTGCTGTTATTCGGATTCAAGTTCCTTGAGAGTCTTACCGTTCTTGTTCTTCCAAGCGGTAAGACCGTTTGCGTGACCTCCGTGTATCACAGATGCGGCGGCGCTTGGGCTAGAAAACTCGATATCTTGGGCAAATAAAAGGTGATCTGCGCTGATGGTTAGAGCACCTTCTTCTTGAAGCCTTTGCCGCATGTTTAGTGGCCACGGATATTTCTGCGAGGAAGGACGGTCGTTCAAAACGGCCTGTGAACCTGCAAGCACCACCATGCCATTAGGAGTCAAGTGCCCCGTGGC